>CAVWAQ010000001.1:0-519632 GCA_963753065.1 Candidatus Bathyarchaeota archaeon
CGAATACGCAAATTGCGAGAAGATCATACTGCAATGGGAAGAGTGGAGTCCAAGCGCTCTTGAGGATCACGATCCTCAAAGCGTCAACTCCGTAGGTGACGGGATTCACGACGCTTACCCATCTAAGCCACTGAGGGACGTGAGTCAGCGGAAACAGCGCACCGCTCAGAAAGAAGAGTGGCAGGTTCACGAAAGTCTGGATCACGCCGAAGCTTTCGAGGCTCTCCATGCGCGAGGCTATGGTTAGCCCAACGCTCACCAATCCAAAGGTGATCAGAATCATTATCGGCAGACAAATCAGGTACGTTTGGATGTCGACGAAGATGCCGACGACGAAGCTGAGGACAAAAACGAAGCTTCCCTGTATTACAGCGTCGGTGGTTGCGCCGACCATTTTCCCGATGAAGATTGAGGCTCTTGAGATTGGCGATACCAGGATCTCCTTGAGAAAGCCGAATTCCCTATCCCAGATTACTGATATTCCCATGAACATGGATGTGAATAGCATCGTCTGGGCCACAATTCCAGGGAAGATGAACTCTTGATAGCTGAGTTGGCCAAACCCTGACGAGGAGAATTGCATCCCGGATCCAAAGATGACCAGCCAGAGGAGCGGTTGGATGAAGGAGCTGACGAGTCTCGTCCTCTCCCTCGTGTAGCGTTTGACTTCCCGCAACCAGAGGGTGTAGATCCCTCGGGCTTCACTCATTTGATGTTCCTCCTTTTGATCTGTGCCATTCCGTGGTATTCCTCGCCGCCTTCTGTGCGTATCTCATGTCCAGTGTAGTGCATGAACACGTCTTCGAGTGTAGGCTCGTGAATGGACATCGACTCGACGTGGATTCCTGAACTCGCCGCGATCTCCATGACTCTGGGAACGATTTTGTCGCCGTCCTTCACTATGAGCTTCAGCTCGCCCTTCTGCTTTTTCATGTCTTTTCACGAAGTTGGTTTCCTTGAGTTTGCGGGATAGTTCTTCGACCATCTCGGTCTTGACTGTGATGATGTCTCCTTCGAGGTCTTCTTTCAGTTGCTTAGGTTCGTCGAGCGCGATTATCTTGCCGTAGTCTATGATGGCGATTCGATGACATAGTTTGTCAGCTTCCTCCATGTAGTGCGTGGTCAGCATCATCGTGATGTTTTCGCGCTTGCTCAGTTTCATTATGTAGTCCCAAATGTGCTCTCTGGTCTGGGGATCGAGACCCAAGGTGGGTTCGTCAAGGAACAACACTTTGGGATGGTGGATCAGTCCCCTCGCTATTTCGAGCCTACGCCTCATCCCTCCAGAGTAAGTTCTCATCAGAGAATCGGCTCTGTCCTCGAGTTCGACAAGTTTCAGGAGCTCGTCGATGCGCTTCCCTTTTTCACTCCTTGGAACCGCATACAAGTCAGCGTGCATCTCGAGGTTCTCTCTGCCCGTAAGCCTATCGTCGATACTTGGCTCCTGGAAGACGATGCCTATGGACCGCCGGACCTGGGATGGCTGCTTTTCCACATCAAACCCGTTAACGATTGCCGTGCCAGAGGTGATCACCAGAATCGTGGATAACATTGAGAGCGTTGTGGTCTTCCCAGCGCCGTTTGGACCAAGCAACCCGAAGACCTCGCCCTGCTCAACTTCGAAGCTGATGCCGTGCACTGCTTCGAGGCTTCCGAACCTCTTAGTTAGGTTCTTGACCTCAATGATCGGAGTCATGATTACGCCTTGGCGCCCCCATCCACCCAGACCTGGATAAATACGCAGCGCCTGACACGTTCCAGTTGCCTTGAATCTACAATTCACAATTCAAGCCATCGGATGGTTCTTCAAGGCTTATCTGGGAAATTGCCGCTCAGATCATGCGACGGCTCGCGAAATCAGTGTAGGTCTGACTGGCGATCAGATGTGAGCTGCCAATGTAGTCTTCTTCCGTCTTTGTCGAAGACAGCGATGTCAGTGTATGATTGGAACGGGTGCGCGGCGATCACCATGATTCTTCCGTAGATATGATTCAGATCTTGCACTGAAGGCTGGGAATTTCCTGAAGGATGGGAATGCGAGACGCCCATGACGCGCAAGTCCATCGGAAGCATGAAACCCGAAAACGCGGAGAACCGAAGCCCATGCGTGGCGAGAGGAGGCAGAACGATCTGATCGATTAGTATCTCGTCTTTGTCCTTCTTGCCGCGCAGAAGCAGAATAGCCTCTCGGGGATACATGTCGAGGGCGTGGCTCAGTATGCTGTCGACGACGGACTGCTCAAACCTAACGATCGTCAATACGATACACCAATCAACGATTCACCATGACTGGGAATTAGAGGAATGTGAACGTTAAGCCGAGCCAGTACGCGAGATATGACCACACGAACGTGAGACCCCATACGCCACATGATCCGACACAAACAAGCTGGGCCCAGATGTAGCTCTTACTCATGCTTGTTTCGGTTGGGAGAACAGCGTTCGATGTGCGAGTGATGAGAATCGATGAGATGGGGAAGGAGAGAAGGAGTCTGAGGGTTCGCCTACTTCTTCTTGACCATGGGCTTGCCACAGCAGGTCAGGGGACTGCAACCCTCACACACGCATGCCTTTGTCACCGCCACCTCGAGACCGCATTCAGGCTCGGCGCAGCTGTATACGTCGCCCTTCTTGTAACGTTCCAAACATTCTCACCTCTTAGTTGATTTTGCACGTCCATATTAGGTCCTGAATCCATATGGCTTTCTGTCACGCGCGTTGGTAAGTCTCGATGAGCTGCATCCAGACTATTTGAGAATCGCGTACAGAGGATTGTTTGTGATAGACCCTGAGGGTATCGTAAGATTCGCTGTTACGTATCCCCTTGAAGTTGGAAGGAACGCGGATGAAGTCCAAAGAATCGTGAAGGCCCTCAAGAGGGCGAAGGAACTCAGCGACTTGAAGGAAATTGACCGAGCGAGAGAGCTGAGCAAATACAGCAAGCAGCATCTGCCCGACGACCTGCAGAGGAATGAACGGCTCACAGTATGAGAGGCGTTGGGAAATACCTCCCTAGCCTGTCGCCGCGCGTCGTATTGTCTCTGTGTGCGCCTCAGTCTAGGCGCCGTAGTTTGAACCCTGCTCCGTGGTCGTTTTCGTTTGATTTGTGTGTGCGCACAGCCTACCCACACGCACGAAAACTCGGCTGTGGTTCGAAATTTCCCTTTGCGTTCTTGCGGCTCTAATTTGATAATTCGCTGTCCCAAGGATAAGGAAGCAAGTCTCTGAGCTTTACCACTTTGTTTTCGCCGATAATTACATCCGCATCAAGATTCTTCTCGTGTATCTGGTGCATGAATTCCCGGCATCTTCCACACGGAGCAGCTATCCCAGACTCTGAGACCGCTACGATTTTGCTTATTCTCTGTTCGCCGTGTGTGACCATGGCCGCGATGGCACTGTGCTCGGCACAGAATCCCATACCACCACAGGCGTCAATGCAAACGCCAAGGTAGACATTGCCCGTATCAGTGACCAATGCGCATCCAACATCAGCGACTGTGAATCCGTGTTTGATCTTTCTAGGATTTAGTACTGATTTCGCCTTTTCAATGAGGCCTTCGTTAGTTATTTGCACTATATCGCCCCACAAACCTGAGACAAGAAAGACAAACGTGATCGTTGCTTCCTCTTAATCTATATCTTTGTCCAACCCCAGGTGAAAGCAAAGTTGATCTGGGATTAATCTGGTGAAGTTCTAGCCTTCGTATTGTGAATCTAATGGTGCGAGCCCGGTATTTGAACCGTCGATTTCTGTATCCCGGCTTTTGCAGTCGTCATCGTGACGGATAGGAAACGCAGAGAACTCACAAACCAGTCAGTGAGCTGATTTCGAGATCCCTGGTTTCGTGTGTAAGTCTTTTGGTGCAAGCGTCAGCATTTGAACCCTCGTCCGTCGTTGTTGTTTTGTGTGTGTGGGTCCCTTGGTGCGGCCATCTAGATTTGAGCCGTCATGAGGGGTAGTTTTGTTCCACGTTGTTCGCTGTCAAAGCATAGAATACAGTCCCTTTTTCGTATCGACCTAGTTGTCTGAACAAGTAAGCCATTAGAACAAACAAAGCGAGGAGTGAATGTAACATGAAGTCAAGCACCGGCTCAATTATGCATTCAGCCGTGGACCTCATGACCCAGAGAAGTCTATGTAGTTAGAGCTGTGACGATGAAGTATCTTGACCGAGGAGTTAGTGGAGAGGACCCAGCGTCTGCGAGAGACCGAAGAGATGCTGAGAGCGTTAAGTGATGCCACTCCAAACGGTGCGGTCCTCGTTGACATGGCGGGAAATATCGTCGAATGCTACGGAGGAACGTTGAGGGTACACCACTATACGTCAAAGAATGAACTAATCGGCAAGTCTTCCTTAATTCTCATTGCCCCGAAAGACCGCGAGAGGGCTGCAAGCAGCATCAGATCGGCACGGGAGGGAGGGAGGGGACCTCGCCGCCATCACTATACTCTAATTACTAAAGACGGATGCGAATTCCCAGCTGAAGTCTACATGGAGTTTGTGAGAGACACCGCGGGTAATCCAATTGGATTTGTGGCTATATCCAGAGACCTCACGGAACAATATCAATATGAAGACCGACTTCGAAAATCCGAACGGATGGCTGCGATAGGCGAAACAGCCGCCATAGTGGGACATGATCTTCGCAACCCCTTGCAGGGAATTACTGGAGCACTCGACGTTCTCAAACTAAAGTGGGGTACGACTGCAGACGCTGAAACCTTAGAGATGCTAGAGTTGATTAAAGGCGCTCTGGACCACGCAGACAAGATCGTAAAGGAACTCTTAGACTACTCAAGAGAAATTCACCTTGAACTTACAGAAACCACTCCGAGAGCAGTAACGGGCGCTGCAATGCTCCAAATCCATGTACCAGAGAACGTAGTAATTAAGAACCTCACGCTAGATACCCCAACATTGCAGATTGACGAAGCTAAAATGCAAAGAGTCTTCCTCAATCTAATTTCAAATGCCATTGACGCAATGCCGAAGGGTGGCGAACTGACGATCGCAAGCGCGGAGTCAAATGGATTTCTGGAGATCAAGTTTACTGATACTGGCGAAGGAGTGTCCGAGACGGCCATGCAAAACATGTGGAAGCCCCTGAAAACAACTAAGCCAAGAGGAATAGGACTCGGACTGGTGATCTGTAAGGGCATCGTGGAAGCCCACGACGGCTCTATTCAGGTTGAGAGCACAGCTGACAATGGTACAACATTCACCATAAAGCTCCCAATCGCACAAAACGCGAGGCTGCCCGTTAAGGCAACTTATTGATATCGCCCAAGCGTTACTTTGTGTATTGCTAATGATCTGGGCATCGTGATTTGAACCGTCGTCGTTCGTGGTCTTTGGGATTTTTGTGTGTGTGCGCACCATGAGACCCATGCACACGGGAACAATTCCAGTCACTTCTTTCGATGAGCTTTCATCGCTCTATCTTTCTTCATGAATATTCCAGGCAGGTTGAATGTGTTTGATTCGATAGACCAACCACACATCGAAATGCCGAATGGCGTGCGCAAGAAAAGTGTCTCCTTGATGGTACGCTCTTTCGAGAATCGCGTCCGTGGATAGGAACTCTGCCTTCAGTTCAGCCAGTTCGGTCTTGGGAGAGAAGAAAACGTACAGTGGAACGCCAAGACCTAGCAGCACCAACGAGATTGCTACCTGCTGCAAGCCTACCTGCGTCATCAGCAACGCTGAGAACGCGATCGTCAACGCCGGAACGACAATTCCCCGGCGACCCAATCCGACTCGGTATTTCCGCTCCAACAGAATCGCCGAAATGCCCGTTGCAAGGTAAGCGAACGACAGGAGGAAGACTGAACTGTTTATGAGGTCTGACAAGGTCCCGATGACGCTTGCAAGAAAAGCGGTTGAGCAGATTAGCGCGAGCCCTATGTACGGCGTGTGAAAGGTAGGATGCAGTCGACTGAATGCACGCGGAAGAAGCCCATCAATTGACATCGCAAACGCCAGCTGTGAAGTCCCTATCGTCCCGGATTCATCGGCACCCATGATCGAAACCAACGCGCCTACTGCAATTATGAGAGCCCCCAAACTCGCCAAACCCGGCAGCACGCCGAATATGTTCGCTGCGGCAATAGTCAGCGGTGCCGGCGAACTGGCCAACGCTTGCCGATCCACATTGGCAATTATCACAAAGTTCGTGGTCAAGTAGAAAGCTATGACAATAAACATCCCGGCCGCGATCGCCCTAGGAATGGTTTTGCGTGCATCTTGAATCTCATCTGCTGGGAGCGTGGAAAGCTCGAAACCCGCGTACGCCCAGAAAATCAATACCAATGCCTGGCCGATGTTTGCTGGGTTACCGACGAAGAATGGTTGGAACCTCGCAAGAGTAACTTGAGGGTGAAACACAATGAAAGCGAGACCTGCTCCCGTGAGCAGCAGGAGAGGGCCGAGTTTCCCAACTGTAAGCAGATCGTTGAACTTCCCTGCCATCTCCACCCCAACCACGTTCGTCAAGAATATGATTACAATGAATAGTCCCTTCAACAGTACCTGATCTATCGCACTCAGGCCTGGAAAGAACGAGAGGAAGTATTGAGTAAAGGCGACAGGAAAGACCGCGAGAGAGAACCATTCAGCCAGCAGGAGTGACCATCCAACCAAGAACCCTTTGAAGGGTCCAGCGACGTCTCTTGTATACGCGTACGGCCCACCGACCCTCGGCAGAATAGCCGCACAATGCGAAAACGAGAGAGCAATCACAATAGCTATCAGCCCTGCGAGAAGCCAGACAAGAATAGAGGCTGGACCCAGAAGTTTTGCGCCAAGAGCAGCGGCCACATATATATCCGCGCCAATAATTGATCCAACAACGAGATTTGTGACATCGAAAACATTCAGTTGTCTGGTTAGAGTCACCTTGCTCAAAGTGCTCAGCTCAGGCGTGCTGGTTCGTTGTCGGTACCAACCGCTCGCTATTAATCTCTTGCTGACCATTCGCCTTGGCAGAAAGGGCAGACTGCAAGTCGTAGAGAACCAATCAATGCAGTAAGGTCGCCCTGAGAAGATGTGACCCACAACCATACTCGCGTGAACTCATCGCGTTGGAAAGTAGGCCATTATGAGGATAGAAAATTCACGGAGAGCTGTCCGAGTGGCATGTGAACCGAACATGATCCTCGGTTCGAAATACAGGCCTGCACCGCGGGGCTACATCGTAAGAATGCCCATGCTGATTTCCCCTCTCACTACATTTGTGTGTGCGCACCAGTCTACCCAATATCTCACGCCATCCGAGTTATCAGAAATCTAGTCTCTTTCCATTTTCGTTGGCGAGGTTTCGTTGTGATATTGGAACCGTTAGGATGGGTATATTGTGTGTGTGGGTCTTCTGGTGCGGGCGTCGTAATTTGAACCCTCATGGGAGATGAGTGGTTTTGTGTGTGTGGGTCCCTTGGTGCGGGCATCGTAATTTGAACTCTCGTCTTGTGTGTGAGTCAGCTGGTGCAGATGTCGTAACTTTGACTTGCGAATTCTCTCATGTTTGCATGCAAGGTATCAAGAAGCCATTCTGACGATGAGAAACCGTTATTTCTGTTATCTCAATCGATTGCATTTGATCATGGGTGCAGACTCATACCTATCTGCGAGTGTCTAAGGGTCAGTGTCGGAGTAGGTTCCTCAGCTTTGAATTTCAAACCGATCCAGTCCAGAATTATCGATCGCATTCCTGTTCACGCTTTTGATTCCAACGAGGCGCTTGGTGGAAGGGCGGCAGACGACTTGGCCGTGATGTTTTCGCGTGTTATTCGTGAACGGGGACGTGTGGTTGTCATTTTCGCATCTGCGAATTCACAATTGACGTTCCTTCGTGCTCTACGAGTGAATAAGGACATAGAATGGGGTAATGTGATTGTGTTTCATATGGACGAGTACTTGGGGATGTCCGATCAGCATCCGGCGAGCTTTGCCCGCTTCATTCGCCAAGAACTCGTGAATCTCGTTCATCCTAGCGCCTTCTACTCCATAAAGGGCAACTCTCCAGACTCGAATTCAGAGTTGGATCGTTACGCCGATCTGTTACGCAGATATCCTCCTGACGTGTGTGTTTTAGGGATCGGCGAGAATGGCCATTTGGCATTTAATGATCCACCGGCCGATTTCGAAACAAAGGAGGCCATTCACATCGTCAGCCTTGATGTCCGATGCCGCATGCAGCAAGTTAACGAGGGGCACTTCGCAGCATTGGAAGATGTGCCTAAGCAAGCAATCACCCTGACAGTTCCTGCTCTGCTGGCTGCGAAACACGTCCTTGCAATCGTTCCCGAGGCACGCAAAGCGGCGGCTGTTAAGGCTGCGCTGGAAGGTCCTGTCACGCCGGATTGCCCAGCGTCAATCCTGCGCACTCAGCCACACGTCACAATGTATCTCGATCAAGAGTCAGCATCGTTGTTGCGCTAGACTGCATTCTCAAACGATTTCTTCGGAAGAGCCCTGCACTCCCGCTCTCGTCGGTACGGAGAGAGTCTCCGGCGTTTTGGCCGTGATTCTCATGGAGTTCACGCATGGATGTCAAACACTCAAGGAAAGATGTCAAACAATCAAGGAAGGGTGTCAAACACCCGCAAGCCGTGTCAAGACTCTGTTGGAAACTCCGTAGACCCAAATGTGCGGGTTACCGTCGCAGTTGAGAATAAGGATGGTATTGATGGCCACAGGCATACCCGCTCCCGGGAGGGTACGGTGTTAACTTATCGTGTGGTCTGCCATCTACTACACGTTCAGTGTTTTCTCCGCTTGCCTGTAAGAGCGCTTCGGCACGTCTGACAAGGTGAGTTATCGCCTCACGATTGGATATGCTAATGTCATTCTCCGTTGCTTGTTGAAGGAAAGTCTTTGACAATACGGCTAAGTTCTCCAAAAGCTCCAGAGTGACAGCCTTTGCATCCACCAAGTCCTGCAATAGTTGAGCTTGCTTCCTGAGGAACCAATCGCTCTCGCTCATCGGTTCCCACCCAAATAGCGGTTCCTTTGAGCCTCGATCCATTCTTCTAGAAACTCAAGCATGGGCGAATGCTTCTTCAACAGATTCTCTTACGCTCTCAATTTCTTGCGAAGCTTCTCTAATTCAACGTTTTCGACATTCGGCGATTTCTCCAACTCCGTGAGACGCTTATCCACACTCTGGATCGCGTCAACACGAACCGATGGCTCGACCTAATCAGACAAGCCGCAGGAAACAAGAACTAAGAGATGAGGAAGAGGTCAGAAAACTAATGGACTCTACTGGCGCATTTGCTTTAGGTTCACGTGGTCTGCCCATGCTAGCAGTTCGTGAAGGTCGTGTTCGACATCAAATCGGTAGGTCTGTGCGTTGCTAATTCTCCTTGAACGCTTAACGAAACCATACTTGATTAGTTTCGCGATTGCTTTTTGCACAGTCTTAAATGTCAAGCCGGTGGATTCAGCTAGCATTGGTACGGTTTGCTCCATGTTGCCAACTATTCGCGCTTGGTCCAGAACACGTGCGACGGGGCCTCCAAATACTTGTGTGAATGGTCCACCGTTCATATCTTTCAATTCTCAAACTCCCATACATGTCATCATCATGACGACATGTCATCACCATGATGATGGCCGTAATATTAAGCATTATGCATAATTCCATAGACAATGGAATGTTTTCCAATGGTATTTAGGCTAGGTACTCTGCTGCATGCGAAGGGATTCATCATCAACAAGCTCTTTGATGATGGTCGCATAGGGCATAGTCACCTTCCCGTCCAGTTATTGCCCAAAGGATATCCTCCCAAATATCGACATCTGGTTAAACAAGCGTTTGAGCTTCTGAAGTCTGAAAACCCATCACCTGTTCAAGTCGTCTCACGTCGAACTGGTCGTGGCACCTCTCCGCATGTCTGCCTTGTTCCGACTCGACTCTGGCCTAAGGGCGTGAGAGGTCTGATGAATGGCTACAGAAAATCTGTAGGGCGTCAGCCCTACGGCAGAGACCTCAAGACGCTTCTTCCTCTGAGACATAGCTAAGGCCACTCGCTAAGTTAACAGAGCAGCGGGAGGGGGGGGGTGTCCGCGACTCCTAGCGCTAGTTCATATGGCATGGATGTGCCTAATCATTCTCCGTCAACGGGCCGATTCCCGGCGGGCCCGCCATATCTAACAGCTCATATGAAGTGGCAGGCTTTCGAAATGTGATTGTCTGCCGGAATGATGGGATGAATTGACTTGAGACGTTTATCTTCGTTGTGTGTTCGAGTGTTGTTCTTTGCCCTAGCCTTTGCCTTGCTTGAGTTTTGGCACGTAGGCTTGCTTAGCAGTCATGTTGTGCTTGATCTTGTGTCGAGTCTGACTGGTGGAGTGTTGATTGGCGGTTTGCTTGTGTGGATGTCTGGCAAGATGCGGCTTAAACGGTTTGATTATTTCATTCTCATCAGTTTGATCCTTTTTGTTGTCGGGCGATTCAGTAACTATGTTGAGGGTGTCTTCTTCACTACCATGTTCGCGAACCTTTCCGTCCTTACGGCCGCCGTCGTGTTCGCTCTATTGTTCTCGTTTGTGGAGGGCGGGTTGGCGGCGGTGCTCTTTCTACCCGAAAATCATGAGGGATCGTTGTTCACTGAGTTGTCAACCTATTTCAGTGGGCGAAGGTGGAGTTCGTGGCTTTGGCGCATACTGTTAGCTTCAGCCGCCTACTTTCCAATATACTTCTTCTTTGGCATGTTGATCAGTCCGTTCGTCATGCCCTACTATTCGGATCCGTCGCTGGGGCTTAAGATTCCATCATTTGCTGTAATGGTTCCTGTTGAACTCTTTCGAGGCTTCCTGTACGTCATCATTATGCTGGGCGTTTTCAGCGCGGTCAGAGCGAAGCGGTGGACGATGGCAGCCATTGTCGGCTTGATTCTGTACGTGCCGGGTGGACTTGTCCCATTGATGATCGAACACACGTTGCCCCCTCAAATCGTTCCCTTCCACATGATCGAAATCTTTGCCGACTCAATCGTCTATGGAATAGTCCTCACCCGCCTCCTCAATCGAGCGAGCCTAGTGGGGAAATGAACCTAGGCGATAACGCGGGATCACCCTTCCCGGAGAAGCCTAGACTCCTTTCATGAAGTCTTTTCCTAGCGCGTCTTCAAGAATCTCGCGCACCTTTAGCACGAACTCTCTTGCCTCGGTCAGAGTTGTCTGGGCAAGCCCGACTTGTGTTGTGTAGCCCGTGTCGTAGGACGCTTTCTCCCGCTGGAATCTTCTTTCAACGAGCTTTTGCACGTCCTGGTCTGCAAGCGCCTGTATCTTGTCGAGAGAAAGAAGGTACTGTTCGTTAAGCTGCTTCCTCTTGTGCACGTAGTGGAAGACTAGAGCGCAGACTGTTGCCGAGTGGTTCTCGCCTGACTTGCGGACAGCCGCCAGCGCGGACAGACATGCTTGGTACATCGAGTAGTAGCTAACCGTGATGACCCAGTCGTAGTAGTTCTCTCCTGAGTAGCTGACCTGGAGTTGGTTCTTCTGGTTGCTGTCGAAAATCTGGTTCGCAAGGCTCAGGTTATGGAGTGCCTTCTTCATGTGACCCAGGACATCAGCCTCAGCTTGATGTGCATTCAGCCGTCTTATCTGGACATGCGTTTCGAAGTACCTGAGCGATTGTTGGCACGCGCCAGGACTCTTGAGCCAGGACTCCCAATTCGGAGCTCGACGTGCTCTTGTCGTTTTCATGCTATCAGCCTGCCGAGCAATATGTAGTATCTCTCTTCGCCAAACAAAACTATGCCCTCCCGAACGACATCCTGGGCTATCCTTTTCTTCTCGCGGAACGCTGCTTCGAAATCCTTGATCGTCATTGTGACTGCCGACAATGGGTAGCCATACAAGCCTCTGATGTCCGCAGCGAGCTTGTCAATGGATTTCATCAGCTCGTTGAATGGTTCCTGTTGGAGGTTGGGCACGAGCGCCAACAAGTCAACGTCGCTCGTCTTAGTTAGTTGAGCGCGCGCAGCGCTTCCAAACATGACTACGGACTGTATCTCTGGAAGGAAATCGAACACCCTTTTGCTGAATTCTTGAAGAGCCCACGATAATCGCTTGTTCTGCTGATAGTACTTCTCGCGTTTCTCTGTTTCGAAGAGTTCGCATAGCTTGCGCGTCTTTGGGTTGCCAAGGTTAAGGTTGTAGAATACCTCACGACCTTCAGCCCTGTGCCTCAAAATGCCCTGCTTCACAAGCGTGGGAAACTCGCCCGAGATCGTTGACCGGCCCGCCACTGATAGTTTCGATAGCTCTCTAGTATAGTACCATCTCTGCAAGTCACCGTGCATAGTCTTCAGCGCGGCCAGTACTCTCGGCGTCAGAAACTCGGACATGTGAAATAGGATTGTTCTTCGAGCTTAAAATGTTTGTCCGATTTACCGGACGTACGTCCAGTTTTTCGGACAATCGAACTAATTCGGAATGCTGTTCGCTATTCTAGTAGGATAAGGTGAGTCATAGGGGAGCTGGGGACGCGGGGGTGTAATCAGAAATGAACCCGGGCGATATCACGGGATCACTTCCCGGCGGGCCTGCCATTTCACGGGTTCAACGTTCTGCAACCGGTTTCCCACTACTCTTCATCTCACTTCGGCTTCTCTATCTACCAGGGCACTGCTTTCGATGTGGGATACATCCTCGAGGGCGTTGCCCTGCTGACCATCGCAGTGGTCATGCTACGGAGCACCGTCTTCAGCAGGAAAACCGCTCGGTCTCCTCTTCTCGCTTGGTTCTCTCGCGCCTTTGGAGATATGGGACATCCTGATTGCCCGAAGGCTCTTCCAGCTAGTGTAGTCTTCCGGGCGTATGCTCGTTATTTCGGGGCTTGATCACCTGGACTTTGTCTTTGGACTTTAACTCAGCGTAGATGATCATAGTCATCTTCTCTTGTCAGCCCGACCTTTCTCTGATGGTTCGTTCGACGAATGCGTCGAATTTGGTGGGTGTGCGGCCGAGCAGTTGAGATAGCGTGTGCGGGTTGCCCCAGAAGCCGTTCCCATCGTAGTAGTGGAACATCTTGAGGAGCGTTTCGATCTGATACTCCCCCATGCCTGAGGCTCGAGCTTGGAGAGTCCATGCTTCGATCGTTATCTGCTCAGCGCGCACGGGGCGCTTCAGATGTTTGCTTAGAATCTCGGCAATCTGTGTCTGTGTTAGCACTTCTGGGCCCGCCAGCTCATATGTGGCGCCCAGATGACCCGGCTCGGTTAGGACAACGGCCGCGGCTTGGGCAACATCGTCAAGGTCAACCATGCTCATGCGAGCCTCCACTGTATACGGCACAGTGTACACTCCACGTTCAACAATCCCCTTCCACCCACCCAGCACGTTCTGCATGTACGAAGACGGTTGCAGGATCGTGTACGCTAGGCCGGACTCGAACAGCGCTTCCTCGACGCGCAACTTGTTCCAGTGATGCGTCATCGCCTCCGTCTGCGGATGCATCACGGAGTGAAAGACGAACCGCTCAACTCCTGCCTCACGGGCGGCAGCGATCGCTGTTTTGCCGATCTGGATTTCGTCGGGGCTTACGTTTGGACAGATGTGATAGATTGCATGGACGCCTTGAGTGGCTCGCTTGAGTGTCGTTGCGTCCCGCATGTCGCCGACGATCGCTTCTTTGGCTCCTAACGATTTTACAGTCTGTGTCTGCTCATCACGGCGAACCAGAGCACGCACAGGCTGCCTTCCAGCGACGAGGGCCTTGATGAGTGCTTGTCCAGTCTTCCCTGCCGCACCAGTAACCAGTATCACATGCCATTACCTCAGATTACGAACGCTTCCTCCTTGTCGTCATAAGTGGTCAGCTAACTCGCCGCGGAAGACCGTCACCGCTTGTCCGCTCAGATACACGCGGTCGCCTCCCACACGAACACGCACAGTGCCGCCGCGTCTGGAAGCCTGGAAGGCCGTGAGCTCATTCTTGCCGAGTCGTTTGCTCCAGAAAGGTCCGAGGCAGCAGTGAGCAGAGCCCGTGACCGGGTCCTCATCAATGCCTGAACCTGGCGCGAAGAACCGTGACACAAAATCATAACCAGCCGTGGTTGCTTGGCTTGTGACCATGACTCCGCGAACCTGTACCGCTCTGAGCAGGCCGAAATCTGGCTTCATGTTCCGCACGGTCTCCTCCTTGTCCACTTCCACAAGATAGTCGAACTTGCTCTTTCCAACATATTTCGGCGACACACCAAGCGCCTCCATTAGCCGAGGAGGAGGCGTTGCTTGTTGCTCGGGTGTGGCCGGGAAATTCAGCTCAATCCACTCGCCCTTGCGCTCAGCAGTTAACAATCCGCTCAGCGTGTGGAATCTCGCCTGTTCGCTTGGAGCAAGCATTGCGGTTTCCCAGAGGATGTGTGCGCTTGCGAGTGTTGCATGACCACACAACGCAACCTCAACCGCAGGCGTGAACCACCGTAGACCGTATCCGTCCTGTTGCTTTCGGAGGAAGGCCGTCTCGGACAGGTTCATTTCTCGTGCCAGATCCTGCATCCATGCGTCGTCACGCGGTTCCGTCAGGATGCATACGGCTGCTGGGTTGCCTGCAAACGCTTTGTCCGTGAACGCATCGGCTTGGAAAATCTTCAATCCCATTGCAGATTCCTCCATCCCATGCTATTCATTCGGATATGTCGGCGATCTTGGCGTCGGTGAGTCTTGCGACGTCACGGGGGTCAATCTCCATGAGAGCTTCAGCGGTTCCCGAGCCGCCATAGACCTTGCCGAAACTCATGACCTTCTGATCGATCACAGTCACGATCCTATTCTTGTGGGCTACGGGAGGCATCACGCCAACTTCGAAACCAGCCAACTCTTTCGTAACCTCAGGGGTACCTATGCGGACTTTCGACGCGCCCACAACGGAGGCGAGCTTCTTTCTGTCCGCTTTCTTGTCCCCAGTCAGTATCGCGAGGACAGGTGTTTGTTTCTCGTCTGTGAAGAGGATGCTCTTGATGATCGTTTCAAGCTGAACGTGCAGTTGAGTTGCGGCGTCTTGCGCCGTCATCGTCGGCCCATTAGCAGCATGGAGCTTGTAGCCTACGCCGTGCCCGTCAAGGTAACGCTTGATCACCTCAGCCATCGGCATCATCATCTTCCGAGTGAGGCATTAGCTTACGTATTTCAGTTTGGGGTCGCGCGAGTCGCATTGACAAGTTTGAACCGCGCCAGCGCGCCTGGCATGTCAAGTAGGTTACATAGCCCGCTTCAGCTGCTTCGGCGCCAGTGAGTTTCCGCGTGCCCACACCTACTATGCGCCCTTAGGATAGGGTCAAAACTGTCTAATCGAGCGGTTCCGGAGGCTCGTAGTTGACGGTATTCAGGTATTGAATTCTCAAATGAACAGGGCCGCCCGTATCGTATTCAGAGGAAAACTTAGGATGAGCAAGAGAAACGCGTTGACCGAGCAGAGCATCATCGTCGATGATGTCCTCTCAATGCTAACAGGGCACCCTAGAGGTACACTCGTCAGTTTCACGGAGATGACCAAGAGCTTGCACGACTACATCAAGATGAATGGTCTACGACAAAGATTCTGTCCGCACTGCAATGCACCGCTGACTGGCTCCGCGTCAGCGTTACAGCCAGTAGCCGCTGAAGTACCTGCAACCTAGGCTCAGACTCCAGCCCTGCACGGTCGGAACCCGTCGTTCGAGCCCCGCCAAATTTCAGTGTGTTGTTCATTACTTAGCGGAGGCTCAGCCAATTTCTTCGTCGAGCCTGAATCTAGAGAGAAAGATTCTTCGAAGAGAACCCGTGCCCTTCTGAGGTTGAAGCTGGGCGGCGCGGGATGCTCAAGGCAACACAAGTCGGAGACGTCACGGAAATCAAGATGGGGCGGTCTCTCGACGGCGAGACTGTTCTCTACTGGGTCGCAGCATACCTGATTGATGGCATTCTGATCGATACCGGCTGCGACTACTCGAAGACGGAGCTCGCTGAATTCCTGAAAGATAAGCGAGTCTCCCTCATTGTCAACACGCATCATCATGAGGACCATGTGGGCGGAAACGCGCTCCTCGCGAAACAGTTTGGGCTGAAAGTGCTGGCCCACCCTGAAGCGATTCCTCTCATGAGCCGAAAGTATGACTTGTATCCGTTCCAAGTTGAGATCTGGGGATACCCTGAACCTTCCACCGCTGCTCCGATAGGAACTGCTGTCAAAGAGGGCGATGTCAGTCTACGCATCATCGAAACTCGAGGACATTGCAGGGACCACATCTCTCTCTTCGAGGAGGAGCGTCGAATTCTCTTCTCTGGCGACATATGGGTTGGAGAGCGGCCGAAGACGGCTAGAGTTGAGGAGGACGTGCATCAGCTGATCTCTGACCTCAGGAAGTTCGAAGAACTCAGGCCGAAGATCATGTTCGCCTCCTTAGGAAAAGTCGTACCCGAGCCACAACAGGTTATCAAGAGAACCCGCGCGTATCTAGAAGAGACGCGAGACGAAATCCGTCGCCTTCACTCCGAGGGAAAATCGTCAGAACAGATTCTGACGGAACTCTTTGGAAGAGAAAGCATGCTCGCACAGGCAACGCAGAATCAGCCCTCAACGAAGATCTTCATCGAGTCTTTCTTGCGAAACACGTGAGCTCTTGCGATTTTTCCTCTAATCGTGATTCCGGATGCGTAATTGTTTATAAGCGCCCAGAAAGCCTAGACTGCAAACCCACCAGAAATAACCAAGAATAATCGAACAGAAGGTCATGCGCGTCATGGAGGTTGAGATCCTCGAAGAAAGGGCGGAATCGATCAGGTTCATCCTGCGCGACACTACTCCCGCATTCGCCAACGCCCTCCGACGGGGAATGCTCGCGGATGTCCCCGTGATGGCGATCGAGGACGTTATCTTCCTTGAGAACACCTCCGTCATGTACGATGAGATTCTCGCGCATCGCCTCGGTCTCGTCCCGTTGAAGACCGATTTGGATGCTTATGTTCCGCGTGAAGAATGCGACTGCAAAAGCGACCTAGGATGCGCTAAATGCACAGCCTCCTTCGTACTGGAAGCTGAAGCAACCGACCAAACCATGACAGTCTACTCAGGCGATCTGAAGGCGGCCACCGAGACCGTTCCAACAGCGGATAGGATACCGATCGTGAAACTGGCGCCTGGGCAGAAGGTGAAGCTGGAGGCTTACGCTCGTTTGGGCAGAGGATCCGAGCATGCGAAGTGGCAGGCAGCCGCAGTCGCTGCGTACAGGTACATGCCCACGGTCACGTTGCATGCTGAGAACCTCTCAAACCCAGAAGATGTGATCAAATTCTGTCCCACGAGGGTGTTCGCTTCCGACTCGACTCGTAAGATCTTCATCAAGAACGAGCTTGACTGCATTTTGTGTAATGCTTGCGTTGAGCAAGCCGTCCCCTCGGACCAGAAGAAGGGTCCGCCAGTAGAGATCAAGGGTGACGATACGGTTTTCCTATTCAATATCGAATCAACCGGAGCTCTCCCACCGAAGAGAATCGTCAGAGAGGCCGGAAGCGTACTCATCAAGAAAGCTGAAGCAATGACGGTTCTAGTTGAAGCGGAGCAGAAGAAGTAGGTGAGATGATCATGCGTAGGGTGATTACGAATCCTGAACTGAACGAGACAATTGCTGGTCTGAAGAAGATAGGTAGAAAGAACAAGGCACAGATCTGGTTGCGTGTGGCAGAATTCCTTGGGAAGCCGAAACGGGCAAGGGTCGCAATCAACGTTAGCAGAATCGCAAGGAACACAAAGAAAGGAGACATCGTTGCGGTTCCAGGCAAAGTCCTCGCAACCGGTTCCATCGGCCATGCGATCCATATCGGGGCTTTCAACTTCTCCCAGACGGCAAGGGCTAAGATCCAGAAGGCAGGCGGCTCATGCATGAGCCTAAGCAAGCTTGCTGACGATCACCCGAAGGGAAGTAAGATCAAGATTCTAAGGTGAGAGAACCAATGTCGAAGCAACCTGTCATGATTGACGCCTCCAACCTGATACTCGGACGACTCGCAAGCTTCGCAGCGAAGCATGCACTGCAAGGAGATGAGGTCATCGTCTTCAACGCGGAGAACGCGGTCATCTCCGGAACCAAGGCCAACATCGTGGAGGAGGCAATGCGGAGACTCAAGACGAGGACTCTTGCGGCTCAGTTCAAAGCGCCGACGCATCCTCGAAGGCCTGACACGTACGTCCGCCGCGTCATTCGTGGAATGATGCCGCGGAAGAAGCCGAAGGGCCGTAACGCGTTGAGGCGTGTCCGTGTTTACATAGGTGTCCCTGAGGAGTACCGGGACAAGTCCACGGTGAAGGTGCCTGGTGCTGAGGCATCGAAGCTACGGTGCGCGTACATTACAGTTGGTGAACTCTCAAACGAGATAGGAGCGCCTTGGAAGACATGAGCGAGAGAAAGAAGATACTTCTAGTCACGGGAAAGAGAAAGACCGCAATAGCCCGAGCTGTCTTCAAGACGGGTCGCGGCAACGTAACGATGAACGAGTTCCCCATAGGCAACCTCTCGCCTGAGCTTGCCCGCGCAAGAATCTACGAACCACTAACACTCGCAGGCGAGCGTCTAAACACGATCGACATACGCGTCAAAGTTCGCGGGGGAGGCGTCATGGGACAAGCTGAGGCCGCTAGGATGGCTATCGCTCGCGGACTCGTGGAGTTCACAAGAAGCGCCGAACTGCGAAGACTCTTCACAGGCTTCGATAGGACAATGCTCGCAGGAGACCCTCGAAGGAAGGAGCCTAAGAAGTTCGGAGGCCCAGGCGCAAGACGTAGGAAACAGAAGTCCTACCGTTAGACAATACGAGTTGAATGCTCAATGATTATTCCGGTGCGATGCTTCACCTGCGGAAAGGTGATCGGTGATCGCTGGGAGGAGTATGCGCGCCGCACCAAGCAGGGAGAAAACGCCGCCAAAGTCTTAGACGACTTGGGTATGAAGCGCTACTGTTGCCGACGGATGTTCATATCTCATGTCGAAGTAATCGACGAGCTCCTCAAGTACGGTGAAGTCGCAGCACGCAAACGTGGCCAAAATTCGTAGGTGCTCCTTTTGGCAGCTCCAGTCAAGATCACGAGCCTTACGGGTCGTAGAGTTCTCGATAGTCGCGGCGAATCCACCGTCGAAGTAGACCTGTCCAGCAGAGGAATCATGGTCCGCGTGGCCGCGCCATCAGGTAAGAGTCGAGGCAAATGGGAAGTTCAACCGTTCCCAGACGGCGGAGTCGACGAAGCGGTCGAACGCGTAAGGAAACTGCTGGCCCCTGAACTCATCGGAATGAATGTCGACCGCCAGCAGCAGATTGACGAGAAACTGCACGAGGTTGACGGAACTGAACGATTCAGCAGGATCGGTGGAAACACGGCATACGCCGTCTCCATAGCAACCGCGTTGTTGTCGGCGACTGTCCACAAGAAGCCTCTGTACCAGAAGCTTGCAGGTTCCTCAAAGGTCAGGATATCGCTGCCGCTTGGAAACGTTGTCGGTGGAGGCGCGCACGCGAAAGGCAAACGAACCGACATACAGGAATTCCTAGTCGTCCCAACGAAGGCGTCCTCGGCAATTCAGGCCGCAGAAGCTAATGTCAAGGTACACTCGGAAGTCGCACAGCTGGCAGTGCAGCAGGGAACGTCAATGATCGGGAAAGGAGACGAGGGCGGCTACGTGCTCGACATGAAAACTGAACAGGCACTCGACCTGATCAGCAAGGCCTGCCAAACCGTCTCACTCGAGACAGGAGCAGATGTCAGGATCGGCCTTGATGTTGCGGCCTCAAGCCTCTGGGACGAGAAACAAGAAGCCTACATCTACAAGCGGGATGGAAAGAAGCGCAACGAAGGCGAACAGATAGAATTCATGCTCGACCTGATCGAGCGCTACCGACTCGTCTACGTTGAAGATCCACTGCACGAAGATGCTTTCGAAGCCTTTGCGGAACTTCGCAAGAAAGCCGGAGGAGCGCTGATTTGTGGTGACGACCTTTTGGTGACCAACGCTTCTAGAATCGACCAGGCAGTGAAACTTGGATCAGCTAATGCGATAATCATCAAGACTAACCAAGTCGGTACCTTGTCGGATTCTAGAAAAGCGGTCGAGAAGGCGCAGGCCGCGGGCTATGTGACGGTCATGTCGCATCGCTCAGGAGAAGTATGCTCCGGAGAGCTCGCACAGATCGCAGTCGGCCTATCCTGTCCGATGATTAAGTGCGGAGTCATCGGCGGCGAACGCATCTCGAAACTCAACGAACTCGTCAGGATAGAGGAAGACGCAGAGAAACGCAAGATCCTAGCTGGAATGGCACAGATCCCCGGCTAGAACCTACATTCAAGTCCTAGTAGATCACCTGTAAACTGGAAGTAGGTATGGAGGTTTGCAAGATTGCCCAAGCCTTCCTACAGGAAAATAGGCTCAGACGTGTACTGGCTGAGTGTGCCTGACACCGAGACAAGGCGTTTCGAGAATCTCTGGCCCATACCTGAAGGCGTGAACTACAACGCCTACCTAGTCGGAAGCGGAGAAGAATACCTGCTGATAGACTCGGCAAAGAGGACAATCCCCGCTAAGGACTTCATTGATCTCGTCAAGACGGTCGTAGACCCGAGCAAGATCAAGCATATTGCGATGCTTCACACGGAACCGGACCACAGTGGTCTAATCAGCGAACTCTCAAGCTTGCTTCCCAACGCGACATTGTACGCCACAGCAAGAGCTTGCACTTGCATGAAGCGCATGTTTAACGTCGAACCGAAACCGGTGAAAGATGGCGATCTCCTGAAAGTTGGCAACCGATCCCTCCGAGTAATCGACTTGCCATGGATACATTGGCCCGACAGCATGTTCCTGCACCTGGAAGACGAGGGAATCCTGTTCACATCAGATGCTTTCGGAGCATTCGGCGCTCTTGAGAAACCCGTATTCGATGATGAGGTTGACTTTGCGTCCTACCTGAAAGAGAAGAAGGAGTACTTCTCTACCGTCGTGGTCGGACACAGAACAATGGTCTTGCGGGACGTCGACAAGATCAAGACGCTAGGACTCAAGATCAAGATGCTCGCGCCGGCACATGGCGTCGTATACAGAAGCAAGATACAGGAATTCACTGAGACGATGGCATCATGGTGCAGGCTGCAAAAGAAGAGGAAGATCACCATCGTATACGGTTCGATGTATGGACTTACTGACAAGCTCGCACATTTCGCGGCTGAGGTTCTCAAGGAGAAGGTGGAGAAAGTAGCCTTGCACGATGCAACAGCCGACCTGGTGAATCCGATACTGAGTGACATCTTGGACTCAGCGGGAATTCTCTTTGTGACTCCAACATACGAGGCGAACATTTTCCCACCGGTTGCGAATCTGCTGGAACTCCTAAGGATCAAGAAGCTTGGCGAAGGGAAGCTCGCCGCTGCCATCGTAACAAAACTCTGGGGCGGGAATGCACCAACTCTCATGGCCTCAAGGCTGAAGGAGGCGGCATGCAAAGTCTACGAGCCGGTCTCTGAATTCCTGAACTATCCATCCGAACAAGAGTTGGGGAGTATCAGGGAGTTCCTGCTGAAGTTTTCGGAGGCAGCCCTTCAAGGCATTTGATCTTGTCCTTTGATAGTTAATGCAACTCTCGCGTTCGCGGTTGTTTCCATTATCGATAAGTAAGTCTGCCGAGAACAATCTGCTCAGTCTTGGGTGATATTGTTATCATGCCGTTCAAAGAAGGTCCTTCGACACGTTGTGTTCATTACGGGAGATCGATTGACCCGTCAACGCACACGATGAACACGCCGATCATGGAGAACGCGGCCTTTGCGTATGGAACTTTTGAATCATGGCGGGAGGTTGCGCTAGGAGAAAAACCTGGAGATATCTACAGCAGGAATTCTAATCCAACTATACGAGCTTTTAATGAGAAAATGGCTGCACTGGAAGGCGCAGAGGCAGCAACGGATTTCTCCACCGGAATGGCAGCCATCAATACGACGCTCTTCGCCCTACTAAGCCCGGGCCAGCGCGCTGTAACCATCAAAGATGCATACGGAGCAACGTACCTTCATTTCAAGGAGATCCTGCCTCGTTTCGGAATCCGCTGTGAACTATGTGAGACCAACGATGAGGAAGCGATCCTCGCAGCGATTGCCAAGGGTTGCGACGTGCTCTATCTGGAGTCTCCGACTAACCCGTTGTTGCGTGTGGTTGATTTCGAGAAGTTATTCGCCGCTGCCCACAAGGTTGGCGCCATAACGATCGCCGACAACACCTTCGGCACGCCCATCAACCAGCACCCGATCGATCTCGGGGCAGACCTTGTCGTGCACAGTGCCACGAAATTCATCGGTGGTCATAACGACCTCCTAGCCGGAGTGGTTTGCGGTAAGAGTGAGCTAGTGAAGAGGATCTATCGCTACCGGGAGCTTGTCGGCCCGTCCCTCGATCCACACAGGGCAAGTCTGCTCCTTCGGAGCCTGAAGACGCTGGCTTTGCGCGTCGAGCGCCAGAACCAAAATGCTCTGGCTATGGCCCGGTTCTTGGAGAAACGCGGGAAGGTGCTCAAAGTCAACTACCCAGGCTTGGAGAGCCATCCAATGCACAAGATTGCCAAGAAGCAGATGCCTGGCGGTTATGGCGGAGTCCTCAGTTTCGAGATTGTCGGTGGGCTGGATGCGGTTGCCCGTGTTTTGCCCCGTCTCAAATATGCGTATATGGCCGCTAACTTGGGTCAGGTCGACACCGTCGTAGGGCCGCCTTCGCTGACCAGCCATGTGGAGTGCACAGAGGAAGAGCGCCGTGCGGCCGGGATCCCTGAAGGCTTGATCCGCTACGCTGTGGGAATTGAAGATACTGAAGATCTGATTGCTGACATGAATCAGGCCCTCTCGATTCTCTGAGGTGCAAGAATGCAAGCCTCGTGGCCGTTAGCCCAGCAGTCCAGACGGAGCCTTTCCCTGACCATTGACGGATATCTCGGTGCCGCGTATCACCGCATAGCACACACGGAGAACTGGCCCAGTTCCGGTGCAAGTGCAGCTGGTACGGTTCTTCTCTAGGAGGAACGGCGTCTGACGAGAGTTCGAACCGTTGAACCAGATCCTGACCAGATACGTGCGCTGGGGAAGTTCGTGTTAGATGCTTGGAAGAGAGCGGGCCCTCAAGCTTTCGGGTGGGCAGGAGCTACCGAGGATACAATCCACGAGATCTCCTCTGACGAGTATCTCAAGGGGTTGGTGTCCGATCCGAAATTGAAGTTCTTTGTTTCCGAGGAGAATGGTGAGATAACAGGTTTTGCTTCAACCAAGGTTCAGGACGGCTCTACGATGGAGCTTGCGGGCATCATCGTTAGAGATGACCTACTGGGGAAAGGTATTGGAAGCCTTCTGATTTCAAAATGCATAGACTCCGCCAGAGACGCCGGATTCGCAAGCATGGTGGTCAAGACCGAGTCGTCAAATGAACGTGCGATCAGTTTCTACGCGAAGAGAGGATTCGTTCGAATAGGAAACGCTGTAGAGACAGTCGAGAACTCAAAGATAGACTTGGCAATGCTTAGGCTGGTATTGTGACAAATGCAAAGGGCGTCTATCCACACAATAGCTCAGGATCTCGTCGCTCGCGAATAGTTCTCCGCATGATAGAAGTTTGCTCACCTCGAATACAAAGCTTCACGCTGATTGCGATTGTACTATCGGCGAGTGTCTATGGGTCCCATAGTGCACGCTAACATTAACCTTCAAATTCACCCCGCACCGGAATGATTGGACGTAGCCAATCAAGCAGTGTGTTGGCGGGGCTGTTCGAAAGTGAAATTCACCCATCTGACTTTCGATTGCTACGGGACGCTAGTAGACTGGAGGAAGGGAATAGAGATCCATCTTGGTGAACTGCTCAGAAATAACGGGCTACCTTCAGGAATTAGTGTCTTTCCGCTCTATGTGAAGCTCGAAGCTGAAGAAGAAGGGCAATACAAATCCTACAGAGAAATCCTGAGGAACACAGCAGTCAAGGTCGCGAAGCATCTGAACGTCTCGATCGCAGAAAATGAGGCAAAGATGTTCGCGGCGAGTGTTCCCTCCTGGCCTCCATTTGGAGACACGGTGGTAAGTTTGAAGGAGTTAGGAAGGAGAGGATACAAACGGGTCATACTGTCAAACATTGACAAGGACATATTGAAGGAGACAATTCTCCGTAACAGTCTCGATGTCGACGGCTACATCACAGCCGAGGATGTCGGGTCCTACAAACCTTCGCCCGGGCACTGGAATAGATTCTTTGACGCGTACCAAACTAGGAAAGAAGCAACCCTTCACGTAGCGCAGAGCATATTTCACGACATCATTCCCTGCAACAAGCTCGCTATCCCCACGGCATGGATCAACAGGTACAATGAAGCTACCCCACCAGCGGTCAATCCAACATACGTTTTCGACGATCTCAAAAGTCTCATGCGACTCCTGACTTCCAGCTAGTCTCTGATGTCGTCGCACGTGGAGCGCAGTTTCTGTCAAGGATAGGGAATGAAAGGTGGTCGAAGTAGTTAGTGAGAAATAGAACGGTCTTGTAGGCTGCACCAAACGCACTCGAAGATAGCGGTGAGAGCCATGCCACAGAAACTCCCCAGTGTAGTGTTTGCAACTCTTTGTTTCATATGGGGATCCACTTGGCTAGCGATCAAGGTGGGACTCGACTTTCTTCCCCCGTTCCTTTTCGCCGGGGTACGTTTTGCAGTGTCATCACTCTTCTTGGTGTTCTTGGTGCCGCTCCTTCACGCTCGCATTCCAAGAGACAAATCTTCGTGGACGGTGATGCTCTCACTCGGTATTTTCCAGATCACTTTGGTCTATGGCCTAGTGTTCTGGGGAGAACAGTACATTTCTTCGGGGCTAACTGCCGTTCTCTCAGGTACTCTTCCCTTATTCGTCGTGATTTTTGCTCACATATCGATCAAGGCCGAACCGATAACGCGACGAAAGCTTCTTGGAGTAATTGTCGCTTTCGCGGGCGTGGCCGCAATATTCTGGCGCGACTTAGCGTCAGCACAATTCACCATGATGCAATTCTCACTGTTAGGCAGCTTAGCCATTGTAGGTAGCGCTGCCTCAGGAGCTGTGGGAAACGTCGTTGCGAAGAAATATGCCAGCGGGATTGATCCTTCAGCTAACGTCCTCATTCAATCAGTCGTAGGCGCTGTCAGTCTGCTGTTTGTTAGCATTGTGACTGAGCGGGGATCAATTCTCAGATTGGTTCCGACTGTATTCGCGGCAGTTCTCTATCTTGGAGTCGTTGGTTCTGCGTTGGCCTTTGTTGGATGGTATTGGTTGTTGACGAAAACAACTGCGACGAACAGTTCACTGGTCCTCTTCGTCACACCAGTTGTAGCGTTGGTCTTGGGCTGGTTGGTCTTGCAGGAAGTAGTGGCGCCCGTAGTCGCCTTGGGAACATTCCTGATTCTCTCAGGCGTCTATTTGACTGTGAAGCAAGGCAAAGTGGCTTTGTGACCTTTTCCTCACCAAAGACATCGTGCGAATCCAAGCCGAGACCCATCCACAAAACAAGGCCTCCTCGAGGTCCTGGAAAAGGCAGGATTCAGCAGGGAAGGTGTAATACGAAAGTCATTCTTCAGTCGCGGAGTCTGGAGGACGCGGCGCTTTTCAGTGTCCTCAGAGAAGAATGGAAGGAACCGAAGATCCTGCCGAAAGGGTATTCTTGATCTGGTTGGCGTCTAGGCACCAAGAGACACACATTTCCAATGTAAAATGTTCGATAGCGAAGGTTCCGTTTGTCTCTCTCCACTCCTGTTGGCAATTTACACTAGGCAATTAGATAGCCAACCGATAGTGTGTTCCCAGTGATATTCGTCCAGTTTCTAGATGATACTGCAAGAGGCACCAGTATACGCGACGCATGGCACATGTGATATCGGTGATATGAATTTGGCAGACAAACTCGGTGTGAGCTGTCCATGTGGCTTCACCTTCGCGACTCCGCACGGTCAAGATGATGCGGTCGCAGTGGTGCAGCTCCACATAGATCGCGTCCACAAGAAAGACTATCCGAACGGGCTATCCAGAGCCGACGCGTTGAAGAAGATAAAGAAAGTAGAGTGAAACCCTGAGGGCAAATCAGTCTAATCAGAACTGAAAGTCCTCACAGGTCGATCTTACCAATTTCCCGTAGAAGGCGTGGGAGATCTAATTCTTCCCGCCTTCTCCTTTTTCTCATCCTGTAACTTTTTTCCGAGCGACTCACCGAACGGCGGTAATTCCTCGTTGCAGCTAGGGCACTGTAGGCAAGATGACATGTGATGACAGAGAATGTCGAAGAAGCGTTGAAAAACGTATTGAGCATGATGGAGCAGGCTGGGTTCAGGATCAATCAAGATGTCAAGGTAATTGTAGACAAGAATCTCCCGTTCATGGGGTACACCTCTCGTCAGTGGCAAAGGCACGTAATTGTGGTCTCAGGCTTTGCTCTGGATTCCCCGATGCTTGAGGGCTTGCTTACTCACGAACTCTCACACGTGTACAGGAACATAACACATCATCCTTCACATAGCGACCCGCTAATCGCAGGTCTCATGCGTGTCTTCATCGATGGTCACAAGCTTGACCGGGGTTACGAGCAGGAAATACTACATCAAGCAATAAACCACGTACAGGATCTGTACGCAGATGACATAGCAATCAGAGTGCTCGCGGGACACGATGGCACTACCCGTTTGCAGCAGCTTGGTGATTTCTTCTTGGGCTGGATCAAAGAAGAGCCCACAACAACTGGTGTGCGTCGAAGGGATCAGTGGGTCAATGCATCCATACTGCTCAACAACTCATTTGCAGTCAGCAATATGGAGAGGCATAAGATAACGGAAAGGCAGATCGGAGAGGCGAAATTGAGCAACGACCGGTTCTTGAACCGAATCAAATCGAGCGCTGCCTTGCGGTTCAGCTACTTCAACAGGTTCATGGTTGGGCTTGAGGAAGACGTATCCGAGGCGGAACTCCGCGAACAGATGAAGGACTACTTGCGCAACTTCCTCAACGTAGTCGATAGCATCTAACTAGCGTGCGCAGTCGTCTGGGCGCTATCGTGTGAGCAGGTGTTTGCGATCGCTAGGGGAATCCCTCTAGGATGATCACGAGAAGGCCAAGCCCAAAAACCTGGTTCGGGTCTAGTCCTACGTTTGCCCCGCGGTCTCGGTTTACTCTAGTCTCCGTACTATATGGTATCCGAATTTCGTTTTCACGATGGGTGAGATTTGTCCTTTCTGAAGGGTGAACGCGGCGTCTTCAAATTCCTTCACCATTTTTCCTCTGCCGAAAGTGCCGAGGTCTCCGCCGCGTTTTCCTGAAGGGCAAAGCGAAATCTCCTTGGCCACATTCGCGAATTTCTCCCCTCTTTGCAGCCTCTCCATGGCCGCTTGTGCTTCTTTCTCGGTCTTCACGAGAACATGGGCGCAGTGAACTTCGTTGGACATCAGCAATCACTCCGTGTCTTTGAGCGATGACAAGACAAGATATTCAAATAAGCATACTGGGAAAGCTGCCAGGTACCCTTGTGAGCTTATGTGCTCTCGAGCGGCTTTATCTCTCAGAACAGACTTGATGCTCGCGCCTTCTCGCCGCACGCTTCGAGTATATGTGTGTGCGCCACACGACCCGACGACGGTTCAGCCTTCACCGCTCACATAAAGACAGCCCGCAATGAAGCTAGTTCAACTGATTCTCGGTGGACCTTGCCGGATCCTCTTTTTCATTTCCTTGTGCGAGTTCCGTTGCAGGAAGAAACTTTCCAACCACCATGTCATACCCGCCTCCGCAAAGAGTTGGAGCTTCTTCACATCTTCCGTGTGACTCTTACCTGTGCCTCCAATTACGGCCACATCGAACCCGGCAGTACTAGTTCTATACTGCCTAATGTACTCGAGAATGTTGCGAAGGTCCTTTGGTTCAGGCCTGATTGGCCTGGCTAGTCGAAGAGGAATCACTCCATCATACTTGGCCGCTCTACGGAACGGCGCCTTGTTCGGCCAAAATCCCCCAACCCAGATAGGGATCCGAGGCTTTTGCTTCGCAGCCGGTTGAAAGAGGGTTTTCTCGATTTGGTAATGTCTACCTTTGTAGCTGAACGGTTTCCCGGACCAAAGCCCGGTTAGGATTTCTAGACCTTCATCAAGTTTCTCTGCACGAACCTTGAAGTCCCCTGATTCGCCGAACATTTCAAAATCAGCATACCGAGGGTCTCCCAATCCGACTCCAAGGATTAGGCGACCATTCGAGAGGTGGTCGATTGTTACGGTTTGACGGGCCACGATCCAAGGGCGTCTTCGGGCTAGAGGAGTGATGGTTGTTCCGATGCGAATACGTTTAGTGCTAACTGCCATCGCAGCAAGTGTGGTAAGAGAATCGACCATAGGCGAACGTTGAGTCTTACTGTGAAGCACGTGATCCCAAAGAAAGAACCCATCCCACCCGGCACTCTCGGATTCAACCGCAAGATCGGTTAACATCCGAGCGTACGCAACTTCGCCGAAGTTTGGAAGGTAAATTCCATAACGCAATTTGGGTCTGTCTTCGATTGCTTTCACAATTACCTTCGACAAATGCCTCACCTTGGGGCAAGACTGTTCGATCTATCCTGCATTCTTGTCCACCTAGTTCGAATAATAGCTTGACTCACCTGAACGGTTTAGTCTAGGAGGCGTCGCGTGTGTGCACCTCTTGGTGTGAGCGTCAAGATTTGAACCGTCGTTTCAGTGTGTGTGGCGTGTGGGTAGACTGGTCCGAGCGTCGTAATTTGAACCTCCGTAGGAAGAGCGATTTTGTGTGTGGGCGTCTAATGGTGAACACATACAAGCAAAGGCTTTTGAGTTGTGACAGGGGAGCGCAGCAAGATGTGTAATGATCGAAGCTTCACTTCTCGAATTAGTTGTCAAAGTCGTTGTGATCATCGCCGCATTTTGGCTAGTTGGCGAGCTTCTCGTTAGGGTTGTCATCACACCTTCAGCCAAGCGAGCTGGAGTTTCTCAAGGTCAGCTTCGCATTTTCACAGAAGGATTGAGGTTCGTCTTGCTAGTGCTCGCAATAGTTGCCGTCGTCCGCGTTACTGGACTAGCGTCGGAGTTCACGACTCTCACCATCTCTGGCATTGCAGCCATCGTGCTATCTCTAGCGCTTCAAACATCGTTGTCAAATGTGATCTCGGGCGTTTTGCTGCTCCTTGACAATACACTGCGCATCGACGATTTGATTGAATACAGTGGAATCAAAGGTCAAGTGGTGAAAATAGGACTCAGGAGCAGTTGGGTCAAGACCAGCGAAGGCAACATTGTGATAATAAGCAATAGTCAAATCGCCAACGGTCCACTCATCAATTATACCGCCGGGGAACGCCTCATGAAGAAACTTCAGACTTAACTCTAGTGGTAGTATCAATCGTGCGCGCGCACACAAAATCCGTGGTTCAAATTACGGAACCTGAGGCATCATGCATCGCCATATTCCAACTAAATGTTGAGCGACGTTAGGAGGACACCTATGAAGTATGGGATGACTGTTGCCAAGATTCCCGCGGCCACCATTTCTAATCCAGACCTCAGCCAGTTCTTCTCTGTATAGCCCGTCTTCCACACTCCGACCCCAAATAGAGCCGCATAGGTGGCGGCAACGGCTACAATAAAGCCTGTTTGAACGCTTTGCATGACAAAGTAAGGTGCGAGTGGTACAAGTCCGCCGATCGTTTCAGCTATCATCATAACTATGGCCGCTTTCAGGGGCGATACGAAGCGTTCTCTGGTGAGTCCAATTTCCTCCTTGAGCATCGTGTCCAGCCAAGTCTTCTTATCAGCTGTTATACGATTTACGATGAGTGACAATTCGCTGTCCGTGAAGGGCGCTTTTTTCTTGTATATCTGCCGGACCTCTTCGCGCTCTACCGGTAAATTGTTATTGACCTCAGAACTCTCACGGCTAACCTCACACTCGAAGTACTCCAATTCTGATTTGGATGAGACGTAGCTTCCGATGGCTACGGCGATTGCTCCACCGAAAACTGCTGCCATTCCAGCCAACAGCAGCGGACCACGTTGGAGCGCGCCACCAGTAACTCCGGCCAGCAAAACCAAAATTGCGATGGAATTGTCCTGAAATCCAAACACTATCTCCTTGATGCCAAGTCGCTTGTGCCAGTGCTCTGCTCTCTCCAGATGCCTCTTAGCTGTTGTCTCAACATCTTCGACACTCATTTAGATCGCACACAACGGGTGCGCTTATCAAGGAATCAAGTTAATTCAACGTTTCTCAGTGCGTATTCTGTGAAGATAGCGAGTTGCCGCTTGGGATAGCGAGCGTAGCGAGCACGGTTGAATTTTGTGTGTGCGCACCATGAGACCCACACACATGATCGTCCAGTCTAGGGCGACCGGACCGGAGAAATCATACAGAGTTCATTCGAGTGTCTTGACCAATTCAGCTGCCTTCTTGGCCGCATCTGGCTTAGGGAGACCGCCAATAGTGTCAAGGATTCCGTACATGACGTAAAATAGGCGTCTCATCCGAGGCTGTTGGGAGATCAGTTCGTTGACTCCCAGTTTCATGTGGGGCTTTCCTTCGCCATCGCGCCAGGACATGATTATCGGAATCCCATCGATGGCCAATCTTCCTTCAAGGGCCTTCATGTAACTATCTGGAAACAACTTCTTGAAGAGCCCTTCTCCGACCACGGAGATATTCAGCTCCGTTTTCCTACTTGATGCTAACTGATCGATCCAATAGTCTATCATGGTGACATATTTCGCCAAGTCGTGAGCTAGATCCTCACAAAACCGGAAAGCTTCGGAATCAGCATTATCACAGCCAATTTTGTTCTTCCATTCATCTGAAATGGAAAGACCGGCTGTCTCTGATTGTGTCTTTGGGAATAGTACGGTCCACAGATGGTAATTGTCCTTTGTCTTAACATGCAAAGGCATTAGCTTGACGGCCGATCAGGCGATCTCACGGTTGGGTGAAGATATGCAGCGCTACATCGGCTAGGCGATGGACTCCATCTTGCGAAAGAGAAAGTTGCTGATTCAATCACTGAATGGAACGAGTTGGAACCCACCTGCAACTGTTTTCCGTGAGTCATCGATCTCCAGCTTGAACGCTTTGTCTGCGGATTCCCATTCGTCCACCATCATTCTCCTGAGAAATCGCCCTAGAATGAGGTTCATGATTCTGCCCTTGGAACCTCTTGGGATCATATCAGAGCGGATTGTCAAGACAATCTTACCGCCTTCAGTTTCTTTCAGCCTGAAATCATGAACCATATCGATGCCGAGCATGTGGGGCTCCCAAACCCAGTGGTCTGGCGGATCCAAGGTCAACCTCTCCATCAGGGTCATTCTCTTCCCCATAATCTCCCATCGTGTCCTGACCACATTCTTCTCGGCATGCCTGGCGATGAGTTGAGTTGACTTCAGGCACCTGCCTACATACACTTCCCCTGAAAGGTCTGTCCACCAATCGTAGATAGTCTTCATGGCAAAGCCGTATTCAAATCGCAACTCCAATTGTGAAAAAATCCAAAGCAAAAACTTAGGGCGGTTAGATAAACGCTTTTTGTCCAAGAATACTGGCCACCGTGTCAGACCAAGCGCTCGAGAAGTAGAATCGAGCTCGCCACTAGAGTCGTGAGAACTAAGATAACCATTCCCATCTTCGCAAACTCGACGAACGTTATTTTCACACCTCTAGTCTAGGCCGAAGCGTCTCAGGACCTCAGCGACTTTCTCGTACTCAGATACGAAGTCCCTGCCTTTCTCCGTGCTGGTCAGACCCTCACCGTGCCCAACGAGTCCTAGCGTCTCCATATCTTCAAGGTGTGCCCGGAAACGGTCTGAAGGAAGATTTACCTCGTTCTGAACCCTTGTGATTCTTGCAATGTCACCAGATGCTTCTTGCTTGATTATCGAGCAGAGAATATCGTAGAAGATCTTCGGACGATAGCGAGGATGAGACCTCTTTTGCTCTTCTGCAGGGCACAATCAAGATCGTCCGCCATGGAGTCCGGTAACCGCAGTGGCAGCCTCAATCAAGAGTGCTACAAGACCAGCGACTAGGAACAAGTTTGCTAGAGCAAAAGACCAGAGACCTTGGTCCAACGTCCAGATCAAGAGGCTGTATTGCCCGAAGGCAAGAAGAATGAAGCCTGTCTGGACCAAGAAGTTGACTTCATGTGGAGATTGTTTCAGGGCCTGGCTCAGACTGAAAATGATGTAGCCCAGCGAACCTAGGTTCACGACCAGGAAAACCTGAGCAGCCACCGCGTACGAGGGAAGGGCGCCAAGAGGTGGCACAACCTCAACCAGAACAATAACGAGAGTGGCTAGGATCGCGAGAGAGAAGAGCCAGCGGGAGAATGGTCCGATTGCCCCCCTTCGCCTCAAGAAATAGGTTCCCGCTATGAATGCGAATCCATAGGTCGTAGAGAATAGACCAGACCAACGAGCAACCTCACTCACCGAAGGAAGCGCTGTGGAGACGGCAAGGAACATGTAGGAAAGTGCCAGGAAACTGAAACCAATCGGGAATCCCAGCAAGTAATCCCTTCGCACCACTCTGAACGATCTAAGCATCAAGTATGCGATACTGAACGCCAAACCTGCCGAGAATATGTTGCTGTAGAAGACCGGTGTGATCTGAAGGTCCAAGTGCCAGTCCTCAATCTTCTTTGATTACGACAAGATGCGAATGAGGCCTCTTAACGTTTAGTCTGAAGTGAAAGCATTTCAACGCATAGATATCGAACACAGGTACTCAGCGTACGTATGCTTCGTACGTATCCCCCGTACCTGAATCGTTATCGTGCAGCACATCTGCTAAGCTCATTGAGTGAAGATGGATCGAGACAGGCTAGATTTCGTTCTTGTTGGTTCCGCTGGAGTGGCGCTCGCCCTCTATCTAGCTGCGTCGATTCTGAATGATCTCGGGTTGTTCCCATTCTACATCGATATCCCAAGGTCCGAAAGCCCTACGCTGTATATGTTGACTCTGGCTTGTTGCCTGCTGATCTTCCTCCCGCTTGGATTCTTCTTGGAAAGGCGAGTGATGCGGTCTCAATCAACTAGGCGCAATTGGCATACGATTCCGATTCCTTCCAAAGAAAAACCTTTCAGGGCTGAGATTTGGCGACCAGTTGACCATGATGAGGAGAATGATGCTCGCTCAGAACACACGTAGGTGCTGAGCGAGTGGTTGATCCTGTCGCTTGGTCTCCAGTGGCACTGGTGTCACTGGTAATCTTTCTCTCCTTCCTGGGCGCCATCCTAAGCAGTAGACTCAAAGCATCATATCCAACGGTCATTATCGCCATTGGTCTTGGACTTTCAATTCTGAGAGTTGGCGGTGCACTACAGAGTGTCCCATTCGACAGCACCGTCATACTTGGTTTCGTTGTTCCTCCCATGATCTTCGAAGCAGCTATGCGAACTCGCCTTGAGACTTTCAGAACCGTTGAGAAAACGGTGATAAGCCTAGCAATATTCGGAGTTGTGATCTCTGCGATCGTAACCGGTCTTGTTCTGAATATCGCCACAGGCCTGCCTCTCGCAGTCGCACTCATGTTTGGCGTGATAATCTCTCCCACCGATCCGGTTTCCGTTGTCAGTCTCCTAAAGAGAGTGCGAGCGCCAGAAAGGCTGACTACTCTTCTCGAATCGGAAGCATACCTGAACAACGCAACACCCGTCATCCTCTATTCTGTTGCCGCTTCCCTGTCGTTCAACCCGTTCAGTCTAGGCACGTTCGCGTACAACCTGTTGGGAGGAGTCGGAGTTGGCCTGCTAGTATCGGCCGTCGCTGAATTACTGCACAAACTGATTACGGAACCTCTTGCCGAAACCTCATTCACAATAGCCATCATGTTTGGTTCCTACGCCCTCGCCCAGAGCCTCGGCATGTCCGGATTGATCGCAGTACCCATAGCCGGTCTGTACATGGGAAATCGAACCATGCGAACGGCGATGTCCGAAGAGACTCGAACCACCATGACAAAGTTCTGGGAAGTGATAACTTTCATGGCAACTTCTTTCGCCTTCCTGCTCATCGGTCTAAGAACAGATTTCACGCTGCTCATCACTTATGCGCCAGTCATCATAGCTGCCTTCTTGGCGATACTCGTTGCGAGAGTCATCAGCGTCTATCCGATTATCGGGCTCGCGAGGATTATGCGGGAGAAGATACCGCGTTCGTGGACGAGGGTCATTGCTTTCGCAGGATTGAGAGGCGCAGTCTCGATTGCCCTGGCACTTTCATTGCCCGAAACCCCCTTCAAGGACGCAATAGTCGCAATGACCTTCGGTGTCGCACTTCTTTCACTGATCGTCCAAGGAGAAACCCTGCAAGGTTATCTGAAGAGAGTCACTCTGTGATATTTGCCCGCTAGAAGTGCCAAGCTCGTTTACGCGAGGAACAAAGCATAAGAATAGGTGATCCCGCAATCGAAAAATAGCAGTCGGGGAACAGAGCCTGTCTACTCTCAATCGTTGTGATTCAAACCCGCTGATAGCACCGCGTCCACGGATCAGGTGGGAAGAGAAGTCTACATTCAACCCCGGCGGAGTATTCGAGGACAGTACATTTCACTTGTTCTATCGGGCAGTAGATACGAATGGTATTTCCTCGATAGGATACGCTGCACTAAGCACGGATATGAAGACAGTTGAGAGGCCTGACCACCCGATCCTAGCTCCAAGTGAGGGGTGGGAGGAGCTTGGGTGCGAAGACGCGAGAATCACGCGGATCCGCAATACGTACTATGCACTGTACACCGCCTATTCGAGGAGAGGGCCAAGAATCGCATTGGCAACAAGTTCCAATCTCAACAAGTTCACAAAAATAGGACCGGTCGGACCTGATCTAGTCGACAAGGACGCGGCGCTGTTTCCTGAGACCATCAAGGGGAACCTCGCCATGATCCACCGAATTGACCCTTCAATGCAAATTGCGTATTTTGACAATGCACAATTTGAGAACCTCTCTGACGCCTCACTCAGATCTCAGTACTGGACGGAATACCTTCGCAATCTTGATGCACATACGATAATGAGGCCGCAGGAGTGGTGGGAGAAGAGGAAAATAGGAATTGGCCCGCCCCCAATAAAGACGCCCGAAGGATGGCTAATGATCTATCATGGCGTTGACGACAATTACGTCTACAGAGCTGGCGCGGCCCTAGCGGACCTAGATGACCCTCAGAAGATCTTGGCAAGATCGAAAATGCCGATACTGGAGCCAAGGGAACCATACGAAAAGTACGGGTTTGTGCCTGACGTTGTGTTTCCGGAGGCCGCGATGGTCCTTGACAGCGATCTCTATGTCTTCTACGGCGCGGCTGACACAGTTTCCTGCGTTGCAACGGCACGCCTCGATGAGTTTCTTGGATGGCTTGTCCAGCAGCGCTAGAAACTCGCAGCCTATTCTTGTCGAAGCCCATCGACGGAAGCCGCACGAATGCCGATGCCGCCTCTGTCGGTAGCTGATCGAACTGGCCAATCCATGACTCGACCGGAATCAACATTTCGCCTCTGAATCCCACCTATCAGAAACCTCGATGATGCCCTAGACCGGCAGCTTCTGAGCTTCGAGCTGAAGTCCAGCGGATCGTTGCAGGCAAGGAGAAGCAAACTAAAAAGGTAATGTTGCACTTTGTTTATGCGACCTTCGATTGAATGTCGGCCACGTGATGAATAGAGAGGTTGTTTCGATAGATTCCGATGTTAGCGTGAAGGCTGCAGCAAGCAAAATGGCTCAACATCGGGTAGGATGTTTGATCGTAACCGAGAAGGGCAAGCCAGTAGGCATTCTTACAGAGACAGACATGCTGTCAAGGGTTCTAGCGCTGGCTAGAAATGCTGAATCGACGAAGGTCAAGACCGTTATGTCGGAGCCTCTGATATGCGGAAACCCCGACATGGATTTCATCGAGGCTACTAAGCTGATGGTCAATCGGGCGATCAAGAAGCTTCCTATCACTCACGGCGAACAGCTTGTTGGGATCTTGACAATAACAGACGCCATTGCGGTTCATCCGGGGATGCACGATTTCATCGAAGAGGAAGCGAAAGGGAACGTCCCTAAGAGATTCATGAAGAGACTGCGAAAGAGATAGCGCCGAATGGTTGTCCGTTTTGGCCTGATCATAACGGTTGCGCCGAACTTCTGTACTACCGCACGAGGTCAGCCTTATCTCTGGTAACTTGGTTCTATTCTCGGACGACTTTCCAATTGGAGAAGTGATGGTTGAGGAAAATAGGCGTGGTCACAAGTGGCGGAGATGCGCCTGGCATGAATGCTGCTATCCGAGCCGTTGTCCGCATCGCCTATTCAAAGAAGCTTCAAGTTCTTGGTTTCAGGAGAGGCTGGGAAGGCTTGATTACAAACACATTTACCGCCTTGACGCCTCGATCGGTGGGCGGCATAATACAGCTAGGCGGTACAACCCTCCATACATCAAGATGCCCAGAGTTCAGAAAGAGAGAAGGAATCAGGAAAGCCGCGGAAACTCTTGCATCGAATCATATTGACGGACTCGTAGTCATCGGCGGTAACGGCTCCTTCAAGGGTGCTCTGCGGCTAAGCACATACACGGATACCATGATCGTCGGAGCTCCTGCATCAATCGACAACGATGTCTTTGGGACAGAGGAAACCATAGGCTTCGACACAGCCGCAAACACAGCAGTCGCCGAGATCGACAAGATCCGAGACACGGCAGTTTCCCAAGAGAGAGTATTCATGATTGAAGTGATGGGACGAGAAAGCGGTTTTCTCGCATTAGCCGTGGGACTCACCGTTGGTGCGGAAATAATTCTAGCTCCAGAAGTGAAATATCGAAAGGAGAACGTATTCAAGACCATAAGAGAAAGCATGGCGAAAGGAAAGAAGTCAGGCCTAATCGTGGCGGCAGAAGGAATAGGAGACACCCGTCTGCTTGCAAAACAGATCCAGCGAAACACAAAGGCAGAGGTTAGACTGAGCATCATAGGCTATGCCCAACGAGGTGGCAGCCCCACAGCAAGGAGTCGGCTCTTAGCGAGCTTGTTCGCAGAAAAAGCGGTCGAGATGTTGTCAGACGGGGAGGGCAACAGAGTAGTCGGACTGCAGAATGGCAGGATTGGAAGCGTCGAGCTCCAGAAATCATGTGAGACCGAGAAGACTTTGGATCCAACCCTACTTGAACTGGCCGCCGTGCTTGCAACATGAACATTCTGGGAAACACCGAGCTAGGCTGCGTTGGCTCTCGCCACTAGTTTCGGCTGCGTTTGTTCTGAATGATGCCGTCTAGATCATGCTTGGAAAACGGCCTAGGATGGAACCAGCTCATCAGCTATAGTAGGAAAGTCAGGGACGCGTACAATACCCAGCGCTCTAGCCAATAATGCAGACGGCTAATTCACTTGGGCGGTTCGGATCATTCTTCGCATCAATCTCTTGGTTTCCATTGGGCCCGGGACCGATAGGCACCTGACACCGGTGCTCCTCATTATGTAGTCGTTCCCGCCTCTAAACAAGGCATCCCCGACAAACAGCATATTCTCGTGTTCTGTACTGAGGTGTTCTTCCAACTTCTTGACGCACAGTGTTTTGTTCACGCCCTTATTGGTAACGTCGATCGAGGTGGTTCCGCCAATAGTTATCTCGAAGTCAGGCAATTTCGTCTTCAGGCGCCTTCTAATCTTCAGACGCTTTTTCCGATTAGGATCCCATTTCCGCTTGAGACGCAACGGAGCCTTCTGACCCAAGGCGGAGAAGGTGAGTTGGCTCCCCCTGTTCTCAAAAACCGGTCCGTATATCTTTCTTGGATGAACATAGCCGATTTCCGTGAAAACCATCTCGAATGACCTGACTATTCTCCTGACGGCGTGTTCTGACAGAAGATTGCTGTATGCCAAAGAGAAACGGCCGCGTCTTCTGTCATAATAGTAACCGCTGGCCGAGCAGGTCGGAAACAAATACAAGTTCCACAGATTAGCGCTCGTTGGCAGTCCACTCAGAAACTGATTCTCTAACTGTTGAAAAGAACAGCCTGAGGTCACCGCAACGTATCTTATTCGGAGCAGTTGGGAAATCAGCGCAGCCATTTCCTTATCGATGTTGGACTTGCTCTTAGTTAGAGTGCCATCAAGATCGAAAATGACTATCTTCTTCCGCGCTATGGAATCAGTGCCGTTCAAGGTCTAACGCCCTTTGCCTCTTCCAGTCTACATTGTCGATTAGATTATGTCCGCATGCTGTTCAGCTAGCTTTGTCCTTCCCGCTTCCTGCCTATGATTTAGAGACCGAGGGCGCGGTAGAATGTGTTGACATACCTCATTGCTACGTTTGGCCATATCATGGGTCTGCTATACTCATAGGCCGTTCTAGCGTATCTCTGGCGAAGTTGATCGTCATCGAGCAGTCTATTCACGCATTGAGCGATAGACGCGGGATCCTTGAATTCACATTGCAGGGCTGCACCATTAGAAATCGGCTCTTGTGCGTGAAGAAAAGGGGTTGTAACGATGGGTTTACCTGTGCTCAGAGCATACGAAAGTGTTCCACTGCTGACCTGTTCTCGATTCGGGTAGGGAATAACGTAGATGTCGGTCGCTTGAAGGTAGCTGATCAACTCGTTTTCCGTCAAAAATCGATTCACGAACCTGACGTTCTTCTCGACCCCGAGAGACTCAACTTGATCAAGCAGGGATTGTCGGTACTCTTCACCTTCGCGTTTCCTGACCTCTGGATGCGTCTCACCAATAATCAGATACAGGATTTCCGGACGGTCTTTCAGTACCTGCGGGAGTGCCTCTATTGCATATTCTATTCCCTTTCCGCGACTCAGCAGCCCGAAAGTCGATACCACGACTCGATCCTTCAACCCTAACCTTTGTTTCATCACCGCAGTCCCTATGAATGGGACATTCGGGCATCCGTGAGGTATGCACCGGATCTTGTCCGCATATCTTCCATAGATTTGGTCGAGTATTCTCGAGCCAACCTTTGCCATCACAATTACAAGGTCGCTGTGTTCAAGAACTCGTCCGAGTACCCTTCTCGCGTCGGGAGCCGGCTCCTCAAGAACCGTGTGCAAAGTCGTCACAACGTGTTTCTCAATTCTCTGCAGAAGCTGAATGACGTACTCGCCACATTCTCCACCGAATATGCCATACTCATGCTGCAGATTCACAACATCCACATCAGAAGCATTGATGTACTGAGCGGCCTTCTTGTAGGATTCAATGTCTTGAACATCAATCTGAGATTTCACCCGAAATCCATAGTCATAGTGTCCGCCTCTATCGTTCACCGCAACAACGATGGGGGAAGTCACAGCTCGTGCACAAAACCATGAGACGGCGTCGATAAGATGTCTGGTGTACGTCGCTATGCCGCACTCGCGGGGTGGATATGTGCTCACATACGCGATTCTTATCCTGTGGAATCGAAAATCACCTATGGTTTCAGGCAGACCACGGCCTTTCATCATGTACTGACCGTAGACGATCTCCAACAGTCTCTTTGCTGTGGTGAGGCCAACCACGGCACCACCTCGTGTTATGATCAGTCTTCTGATGTTGTGCCTATGCAGCATTTCCAAGGCATCTTTTATTGTTCGCTCAGCTTCAATCGTCACAGGAGGTTTTGACATCATATCCTTGACAAGCATCAGCTCGAGGTTCTTCCCGGGCTTGAGGGCTCTCTGGAGCATGTCCTTCTCAGTGACTACTCCCACAGGTCGGTTGTTCTCCACAACCACGACAAGCCCAACATTTCGGCTTGTCATCAGGTCCATTACTCTCGAGGCGGGCTCTTGAGAAGAAACGGCGGGCGGCGCAGGCCTCATGTTTGTTTCTACAGGTAGGCTGAGAATCTCTTCCGAGTATGATCCTGCTTCAGCCATATTCCTCATGTAGATTGTGAAGGATCTTGCTATTTATCCTAGTCGCCAAGGGGATGACAGTGGAGGAATCAGAGTCGACCCTTGAGTGACGATAATAACAAACATGCTGCTGAAACACGACATCGATCGGCTTGCTTACTTGCCCGAGCATTCTTGGGGTCGTGTCCACGCAATAGAAGTGGTCGATCTTGCGACCTAGGTGCTGAAACAATTTCAGGTCATAGCGTCCGGCTCCTTGTGGATGATTATTCGAGCAACGTCGGGGTAGGCGTTTCTAATTGCTTTCTCGAGTTTGTCGGAGAAGTCTTGGGCCTCTCTTACGCTAAGCTTTGGATCGAATCGGCATCGAAGGACAATGTCCAGATTGTTGCCAATCTTGCGAACCTTGACTCCGTCAACGCCTATGATCTTCGGGAAGCGTCTCGCGACATGAACGATATACCATTTTAGTTCAGTATCCGCTCCGGTGGCCTCGCGGGAGACGCGGTCTAAGGCAGATTCTGCGTGAACGGTTATCTCCGATATGGCTGGGTTGGAAGCTTTCATCCTCTTTTTGATCTCTTCTGAGATGTTGTGCGCTTGTTTTACATTCGTGTTTGCACCTATCTCCAGCTGAAGGTCGACAACCAGATTTCCGTTGACTTCCTGGAGGTGGATGTTGCTAACGCCTCTCGTCCCTGGTACGCCTTCAGCGATCTTCTTGACAAGGTTCCACATGTTCTCCAGATTGCTTTCTGCCGGTTCAGTGCGAATTATGACTCTCGCATCGGGTACAACCTTCTTTACTTTCCCCTCTATCTTGAGAGCGATTCTGTGGATGTTCTCCAATCGGAGATCACTATCAACTGAGATCGGGAGCACGACACGAATCCGTTTCCCGGTTATGCGGACAAGCGGTTGACGGCAGTCCCTGACTCCTTCTATCGCTTTTACGTTTCTCACAATAGCGCGCGCGATCTCTTTCTCCGAACGTTCCACCAACGGGATTGGCAATCTCGACACCTACTCATGATCATGTTCTACTGGATCTAGGCCTGCAATTCATCCAGGGCGAAAGTTGAGGAAAACGAAGACCTTCTTGCTTGTCAGAAATGGAGTGAACAGCTTCATTAAGCGGCATGAGATCCCGCTACCGCCCTCTGCAATCTTCGCAGAGCCACTTACTATCGACGTTCCTAAGCTGACTTGAATAGTTCCCGCACATCTCGCAGTATCCCGAGAGGACCACCTTTTCGGGTGCGGTCGAGGTCAGTCCTACTTCCAGCTGGGAGCGCTCCCTAATCAAGAAATGTAATTCCGGGGTGACACGAACTATGTCCGACTCAGCGATCATACCCACTTTGCCATCATGGCTCTCCACGATCAACCGTCGCACACCGTTCTCTCGCATCTTCTTTGCACACTCTTCAATGGTAGCATCTTCGCCAATGCTTACCAGAGGAGAGGTCATAACCTCCCTAACCTTGACCTTGCTTGGATCCAATCCTTTGGAAACGACCCTGCTAACTATGTCCAGGTCCGCGATGATGCCTGAGAGCTCATTTCCGTGCCCAATGAGAATCGAGTGGATCCTCTTCCGATCCATCAGCCTAGCGGCCTCTGTCACTGTGTCCTCTGGGTCCATAGAAACCAGGTTTCTAGTCATCAAATCTCTGACTCTGACTGCAACTTCCCTGCGTTCCAATCTCCGCATACCTCTCCTTGTCTGTCTTGTCGGTGGTTTCGCCGACCATCCTACATAGCGCTTTCTTGCCTCGGTGCGTATTTGCCTTCTATCTCCCAAGACCTTCTGGCGATCTTTGCAACGGTCTCGAGATTAGCCATCACCCTGGCTAAGTCACGACGTTTCACTGAACCTGCCTGGACCGATCGAATCGCATCCTCAAGATATTCTCTCGCAGGCTCTGTTTTCGATTCATACAACATCACATTGACGGCTATGACATAACGTCTCATTTTCAAGAAGAGCTCCAGATCTCTGTCCAACCAGTTGATGTTGTTGGGGTTCAACACCCGACTCAAAGGCTCGTAGAGATCCCGTCTTCCATATTCCTTGCAAGCTTGTCTAAGCGAATCCAAATGCTTGGCTAGCGCTTTCTCTTCGAGGGTACGTTTCGCCTTCCAAAATCTGACTCTCATCGAACATCCCGCTACGCACAATTACGAGATGTCCCTCAACCGTTTGATAAGGAGTAAGTCCACACAAAGTGGTACACATCCTCTAAGTGTGTAATCACGTCATAGACAGCTTACACTTGCTTCCGGACGCGAATGTACATGGAGCAAAATCCCGGTTTTCCTTGAGAGCGGCCTCAGGTCACTCAGGAAAGCAATCCCCGGAGGCGAAGCGTCTAACACAACTCCAGAACTAGAGGGTATTCTTTGACATCATTGGCCATTGGGACCGTTTCGCTCGGAATGATCCTGTCCATTTCGACTGTCCTTCGCTTTTAGGTCATTGTCCAGAATCGTTTCATGATCGCTAATCGGCCCGAAATTGTGACCGAAGGTCAGTGTTCTCGGCCAGACCATGTTCGCGAATCTTACTCGCGAGGAAGCCGTTGACCTCTGGATCGGTGAGTATGGTTGAGGATCTCCTCCGCTTTGGCTAAGCGTCTGTCTGTTTGGAGCGCCGTCTTGAGGCCTTACGAAGGTATTTTGAGTTGGTTTGAATCCCTTTGATTTGTTCATTCGCTACTCGGAAAAATGTCCGACCCAGTTGAGCGACACGCTCCTCATGCCTCATTGGATTCCGATTCGGTGAATCAATCATCTAAGAAAACTGAACCCGAAATAGACTGTAGTGAATTTCGGGTACAAAACTACTTAAGTGGAGTTTTTCTCGATAGGCATCGGGTGCTGTGATTGCTCCGCCAAGGTATCGCACAGAGTGTCCGGAAAGGCCGCACTGTGTTGAAGACCTTTCGTCTTCCGATAGATCTTGAGTCTGTCCTCGAATCCGAAGCGAAGGCCAGAGGCCTAAGCCTCAATGCGCTCGCCTCTACGATCTTTACGAAGTTTGTTCAATGGGACAGATTTGCTGCTAGGTTCGGTTATGTTTCCATAACACGTGAATCGCTTAGGTCGCTTCTTGATTTGGCCGACGAAGAACGACTGAGCGCCGTTGCCGGGAAGATCGGCGCTCAAGTTCCTAGAGAGGCGGTCCTATTCTGGTTCAAGAAGGTAAACGTTGACACGTTCGTTTCTTACTTGGAAAATGTCTGCAAGTTCGGGGGGCATGCTGAGTACGAGTGTCAGTCCAGCGGAGGAGATTATACAATTACGCTACGTCATGATCTCGGAACTAAATGGTCGAAGTGGCTCAGGCACTTCCTAGACATGGCTCTGCGAACGATGCTCGGCGTTGTTGCCCAATTTGAGGAAAGTGAAAGCGAAGTGATCTGTCGTTTCACTTTGCCTCGTGGCGGGGCAAGGCGGCAGCCGACTCAAGTGGATTTAGTTGTCCCGTGATGGCGCAGAGCACCGGAGCCTACACGCCGCCTCCACCCGTGCTGCATGTTCTAGGTGCGAATAGCGTCGCAGATACAATTGCAGGTCGACAGATGTGTACAACAATGGGTGGACTTCCTGCTTATAGGAAAGTAATCGCGCAGGCGCCATCTGAACAGGTGCAGAAAACCATGACAAAGTTTCGTGCCGGAAAGTTCGTCGTTGAATCCCTTCTAAATGAGGAAGTGAAGTATCTCTTCGGCATTCCTGGCGGAGGGATTGCCCCATTCTATAACGAATTCTATGATTACCCGCAGATCAAGACGATTCTAACTCAACACGAGCAGGGAGCAGGTTTCATGGCGGACGGGTACTTCCGAGCGTCGGGTCAAGTTGCCGCCTGCGCGGCCACAGTGGGCCCAGGCGGCGTAAACTTGGCCTCGGGCCTCCACCCTGCATACCAAGACAACCAAGCAGTGCTCGCGTTCACGAACAACGTTCCGACCGAGCAGTTCGGGAAGGGAGCCATCCAAGACGCCAGCGGATGGGGCCCCCGATCCATATCCCACGTAGGTATCTTCAAGGAGGTAACGAAATGGAGCGTCCTAGTGACCAAGCCCGAGACTGTGCCCGAGGTAATCAGACGGGCCTTTAGAGTAATGCTAACCGGAAGAAAAGGGCCCGTACATATTGACTTGGCCCAAGACGTCATCAGGGCAGAGATAGAGGCTGAACTTCAACCGCCTAAGAAATACAGACCGACCGGCGCAATCAGGGGAGACTCTCAGCTCACCAAGGAAGCCGCGCATCTCCTTGTCAAGGCATCGTCGCCGGCAATCATGTCGGGCGGAGGTGTAGTCGCTTCCGGCGCCTCGCCAGAAATCCTTGAACTTGCAACACTGCTTGGCACCCCAGTCGCCACAACGGCAATGGGAAAGAGTTCGTTCCCTGAGGATCACCCGCTTGCCCTTGGTGTGGTAGGCCTCTTTGGCCACGAAACCGCAAACACTGTCCTTCGAGGAGACAAGACCGACATCCTGCTCGCGATTGGGACGATCTTCCATCAAGTCACGACCACTAGCTGGGTCAAGAACTTCGGAGGTCAGAAGATAATCCAAATCGACTCAGACCCGACCGAGATTGGGAAGAACTACCCCGTCGAAGTCGGCATAGTCGGTGATGCGAAAGCGGTCCTGCAGGACTTGCTCGCTGAAGTGAAAGCTCTACTATCGAGATTCCAGCCTGAAGAAATGAAGGAGTTTGAGGAGCGAAAGAAGGCGAGGCAGAAAGAAATACTTGCATTGAAGGGCGAGCTCAAGTACTACATGGATCCGCAGAGCTTCTCTGGCGCGGTTCCAATCAAGCCTCAGAGAGCAGTCAGGGAGATCCGAGGGTTCCTCAACAGAAACGCTATTGTCATGGCTGATTGCGGCAACAATCTCGCTTGGGTTGAGAAGTATTACCAAGCTCTGATGCCAAAGGGCTTCATGGCAGACGGAGGCCACACCGCAATGGGCTTCAGCGTCCCCGCCTCGATAGGTGTCAAGCTTGGAGCGCCAGATCGACAAGTTGTCGATGTCTGCGGAAACGCAAGCTTCACCATGCTCAGCAAAGAAGTGAACACTGCGTCAGCGTATGGCGTTCCGGTCGTCTGGTGCATCTTGAACGACATGAACCTCGGGATGATCATTCAAGGGCAGAAGTACGGCTACGGCGTCTGGGAGCCAGAAAGATACATTATGACCCAATCATATGTGATGGACTTCATGAAGTTCGCTGAAGCATGTCATGCCTACGGACAACTTGTGGAGAGACCCAGCGAAATCAAAGACGCCTTGAAGAGTGCTTTCGACTCAGGCAAGGCATCGATCATAGACATCAGAATCGACCCGGACGAAGTCCCAGTGGGCGCTCTCAAGCGATTCGAGCCAGTGGTGAAGAAGTACCCGGAGTTGGGGCAGAGGAAAATGCCGCTCTCTCCCTTCATCAAGAAGAAATAGTCTCCTGTAGTCATTCGCGACGGCTCTGAGGCTGCTAGTCTAGATAGGTGCAACTGTCTGAAGGCGAATAGATACCAATGCCTTACGATATGATTCTCTTGACGGTCTTTGCGATCGTAATCTACGCTTGGACCTACTTCACGAACGCAAACGCCAAGGAATTGGCTGCGCACTCGAACGGGCCATAGAATCGGCAGGGCTTGAACGTGGCAAGATCCTTCCTTTCCGTTGCAGATGCATCCAGACAGGAACTCCAAGCTATTCTCAGTAAAGCTAAAGACCTCAAGGTGCACTTGCCCGGGTCTTCGGCGAACAATCCTGCCTCGCATCCCCAACAGGACCAGCCCCCAACCAACAACACCCTTGAGAAGAGAATAGTAGGGCTGCTATTCGAGAAGCCCTCTACCAGAACACGAACAAGCTTTGAGGTGGCAGCACTTAGGCTGGGAGGACAAGCGGTCTATCTTCCATCGAGCGAACTCCAACTAAGCCGCGGAGAACCAATAAAGGATACAGCAAGAATCCTTGGTGGATATCTGGACTGTATCGTCGCCAGAGTCTACGCACACGATACAGTCGTCCAACTATCTAGGTACTCTGGACTCCCAGTAATCAATGCCCTTAGCAACTTAGAGCATCCAACGCAGACAGTATCTGATCTGCTCACAATAATGGAGGCGAAAGGCAAACTCGAAGGATTGAAGCTAGCATACATAGGCGACGGAAACAACGTATGCAACTCGCTGCTTCTCGGCGCAGCCACCACGGGCATTGACATGTCTGTTGCATGTCCAAGAGGCTATGAACCGAACAAGGCTATTCTCCAGAAAGCGAACGAGATTGCAAAGGCGACCGGAGCCAAACAGAGCATAGTCAGAAAACCTAACGACGCTGCAAAAGGCGCAGACGTTCTTTACACGGACGTTTGGATAAGCATGGGTCAAGAACAGGAACGGCAAAAACGGATGAGGGCATTCCGTGGTTACCAGATCAACTCTGGACTCCTGCGAACCGCCGCTGAGGACGCGGTCGTCATGCACTGTCTCCCCGCTCATAGGGGGTTAGAGATCACCGATGTCGTCCTAGAGGGAAAACAATCATTAGCATGGATGCAAGCACAAAACAAACTCTATGGCGCCGCTAGCATACTGGATTTCCTCCTCAAGTGAGAGACAGGCGGAACGAAGCGGAATGAACATGGAATCACAAGTCACGGTTGGATGGGAGACGCCTAGAAAAGTCGTAATTCAAAAGAGGCTAGAACCCCCCCATATTCAGCACAATGTGTCTCACACGAGGTCGTCCGTCACGACAATGCATGAAGTACCCGAGAGTGCCGTCAAGGATTGGATCAACGGTTGGAACAGTCACGATACGAATCGTATTCTTGAGCTATTTGCCGGTGACGCGCTCATGTACCATCCCCAAAGTGTTAGGCCCCTCACGAAGGATGGCATTAGAGGTTTCTTCTCGATATTGTTTTGCGCGTACCCTGATATTCACCTTGAGTCCTTGGGAGAACTCATTCAAGGAAATGAGGTGGCTTCTTGGGAGCTTGTGACTGGAAAAATGACTGAGCCGTTCAAAGACCCTGAACCTGGTCAAGTCATTGAACCTACTGGGAAAAGCTTTGAAATCCACGCTGCTGTACATCTAGTCTACAACGAAGAGAACAAGCTGAAGCATGTCCGAATCTATTGGAACCGTTTGCTCTTCATGAAGCAACTCGGCGTGACGCCTTAGGTTCGGGCTTGTTCGAGCTAGATGCATGGCTCAGATTGTGCGGACCTGAATTTACCTGCGAATTTTATGATTGCTTCGACCTCTATTTTGCCGCCTGCAACTGGTGAAGCGCCCAGCACGAGAATTTCATGATCAACGAAAACGACGTTCGTAGCGGCCAAGCTCAGCCGTCTTCCAGTCGATAACCGTATCCCACTTGAATGCACGCCCCTCGTACCTGACCGCCGAATTGAACCGTTCCCGAAGCAAGTCTAGGAGCCGTTGTTTCGTTCCAGGCTCAAAGCGATACCTGGTAATCGTCAGCACTGAAGTAGAAATCCGGCAGACCTAGCAGTCCTGACTTGAAAGCCTCAACTACAGTCACGTCAGCTTTCCAACAGAAGGGCTTTTGAAGATCGTACACGAGCTACTCATTCGTCTGATATTTGCTGGACTCGTGAAGGAACCCAATCGACGGCTCCAGACCAACAGCATTGATCGCCCTCCTACATTCGCCTTCCAGGACTCCGTAGGCGTAGTTCAGTGCTGAATTCACTAGATCTGGCGAATTGTTCTGGTGGCTCCAAGTCATTCGCCCGTAGAAGTCGAAACATTCCGGAATCACCAAAGAGAAGGCCTGCCAATATCTTGGTGCAACTTGGCCCTCAACAACCTCGACAAGTGCCCTCAACGTTCAGTCTATGTGTCTAATTATGAGAGAGTCGTGTGAAGGTGACACAACCAGAAAACCTTAAGGAAAACAATCATAACGCAGATACGTACACGGATACGTGGTTCGGTAGAAGTTGAGCCATAGTTTCAAGAATATTTTGGTTGCTGTTGCTGGGTACACCGATCCGGCGACAGGAAAGAGAGACAATGTGCTGGAGACGGTTATGGAGAGAAACATACGGTACGCTTGTGATTTGGCGAAAGATACAGGATCAAAGCTCACACTCATTCACGTGACCACAATGCCAACTATGACTGAAACTGGTTTTGCAATGAATCTGGAAGTCTTTGAGGAAGCTGGACGAAAGATCCTTGAAGATGCAAAGAAGATTGCGAGAGATATGGGCGTGGAAGCGGAAACAATCTTCGAAACAAGCTTCGGCAACGTGGCTCAGAAGATCATTCAAGCCGCAGAAGATGAAAAGTTCGATCTCATTACGATCAGTTCTAGAGGGCATAGCCTGTTGAGCAGCGTGCTGCTGGGAAGCGTCTGTGATGCCGTAACACGAAATGCTTCATGCCCAGTCTTGGTAGTGCGATAGAATCCGCTAACAAGATTCCAGCGTGTTAATTTCTTGCTAATGTACCCATCGGGTCCCAGAAAGATAGAACTACCGGCTCAGTATCAAGAATCTTGAGGACTTCTGGAGACAGATACTCCTTCCTCACAACAACCTCGTAGAGGTATTCGTCGAACCATTCATCAATCATGTACATGTATCCTTGATCCCCTATGGAGGCTCCCCAGCTGTTTTCAACTCGCCACTTCCTCGGGTTGCCATGCTCATCGAGGTCAACCCCCGTAATCACCAAGGTGGTGCACGCTACTGAGGAGCCTGGCACGATTGAAGGAGGTGAATTCCTGCCGATGAAACATTTCGCTCTAGTCGGCATTGGTGATAGAACAAACCGGTCGGGAGTCGATCAGATGTTGAAATCCGGAGTAGGTTTCGATGAGGTCGGAGTAGTTCACCAGCCGAGCCATCCACTCATTCCGGGTGAGAAGAGGGATCCGATGATCAACATGCACCTCGACACATACTTCAATGTCGCATCAAGCAAGGTCGTCGTAGGTTCCGAGTTGCTCCTAAAGAGAGCTAAGGTTGAACTGTACAAACGTGAATCCGAAGGAATGTACAAGAAAGAGAAAGAAGAATCGAATTTGCATGATTTCATCAAGGGGAAAGGCTTTGACATCATAAACATCACGACCCTAGAGCAGATGTCCTACGCCTCCAACTTCCTATGCATAAAGGATGGCACAATACTAGCAGTAGAAGTAGAACGCATCGTCAAAGATGTGCTCAACAATCTTGCCGCAATGGCGACCAAGGACCCTACCCGGTACGGCAGACTCCTAGACCAAGCCACGAAGGACTATGATAGTCTCAAGAGTGAAGGAGGATTCTTCCCTCACAAGAGGGAAATCTACGAGCATAGCATAGATGCCTATCCACTGGTCATCAAGAATCTAACCGGCGGATATGGCGGCGCACACTGTATGACCTGCGCTTTGAAAAGAGGCTAGAAGATTGGCGGTCAGGATCTCTTGCGCAAACTTTCATCAAACAAATCTGGGCTTGCTGGGGACTCCCACTATTCATGCGGACACATGACTTGATCGCGCTTGTGATAGCAGGTTTCCAAAACTTCATGCATATCGACTGTGCATGCATGAATCAGAGCGGATTGAAATTCAGTCTTCAACCCAAGTTGATCCTTCAAGGAAGCAACAATCTATAACAGCACGAATGGACGCATTGCAGAGGAGGGTCAGCGATGTCAATTAGACTTGGCAAGATAATGGGGATTCCGATAAGGATCCACTACACGTTGTGGCTTGTGTTCATCCTGATCGCTTGGTCGCTGGCTTACGGTTACATGCCCAGTCAGTATCCTGGGCTTGGTGTCATGACTTACTGGGCGATCGGTATCGTGTCCGCGATAATTCTCTTTGCTTCGGTGCTCATTCATGAGCTCTCGCATTCGTATATTGCGAAGAAGAATGGGCTTCCGATAGGCAGGATCACGCTCTTCTTCTTCGGCGGGGTTTCGGAGATGACTGAGGAGCCTCAGGATCCGGGGTTGGAGGTTCGTATGGCCGCCGCGGGGCCTCTCATGAGCTTTCTCATGGCGGGGGTGTTGGGTGGTCTCTGGTATTCTGCAGGCCTAGCGAAAGTGCCCGTCGCTGTGACGGCTACGCTCGGGTACGGCGCTCTGATGAATGCTATCTTGGGTGTCTTCAATCTGTTACCTGCATTTCCGCTGGATGGAGGAAGGGTCTTTCGCGGAAGCATCTGGAAGCGCTCGGGGAGTTTCATTGGCGCCACAAGGACCGCGACGCGGGTCAGCGAGGCCATTTCACTGCTCATGATGGTGGGAGGATTTGCAGCCATAATCTTCGGCGACTTTGTTGGGGGCATTTGGATAATCTTTCTCGGTTGGTTCATCAGATCCGGAGCCGAGACGAGCCTGCGACAGACGCTTGTTGACGAATCCCTGTCGGGCGTGAAGGTTGAAGATATCATGACCCGAGACGTGCTCATGGCTCCACCCAATATCACGATTCAACAGCTCGTCTCCGACTACTTCCTCACGCATCGTCACGAGGGCTACCCGGTGATCAAGGACGGCCAGATACTGGGCATAGTCACTCTACATTGCGTACGGGCGATTCCAAAAGAGAGAAGAGAGGCCGAGACCGTCGAACAAGCAATGGCCCACTGCGAACCTACAGTAACCATCAGACCCGGCGTCACAGCCCTAGACACATTGCACAGAATGGCCCGAGAGAAGGTTGAAAGAGTTCTAGTCGTCGAGGATGGACGACTTCTGGGCATAGTGACTCGAGGAGACCTGATCAAAACGATCCGGACAAGACAGGAGCTCCAACTCTAGTCGGGAGATCCACGAACCGAAAAAGGGAATGAATGATATGGGTGCCACGAGTACGGGAGATGCAGGAAAGACCTCTATAGCTGAACTATTTCGAAAGCTTGGATCGAGCGAATCTGGGCTTTCGTCACCTGAAGCTGAGCAACGACTTCAACAACATGGCTACAACGAAATCCCTGAGAAGAAGACAAGCCCGATCCTCAGATTCCTCAGGTACTTCTGGGGGCCTATTCCTTGGATGATTGAAGCCGCGGTCGCCCTATCCGCACTAGTGCAGCATTGGGAAGACTTCTGGATCATCATGGCGCTGCTGCTCATGAATGCTGTTGTCGGATTCTGGCAGGAGAAGAAGGCGGACAATGCCATTGAACTCTTGAAACAGAAACTGGCTTTGAATGCGCGAGTACGACGGGACGGAAAGTGGCGTGAGATACCTGCACGTGAACTTGTCCCAGGAGATGTTGTGCGCGTGCGCTTGGGAGATATCGTCCCAGCCGACATCAGCCTCACGGACGGCGACTATCTCCTCGTAGATCAATCGACGTTGACCGGCGAGTCTCTGCCTGTGGAAAAGCACCTCAAAGACGTTGGCTACGCCGGTTCCATAATCAAGCAGGGAGAAATGAATGGGCTCGTCACTGAGACGGGATTGAACAGCTACTTCGGCAAAACTGCGAAGCTGGTCGAGGAAGCGGAAACCCGAAGCCACTTCCAAAAAGCCGTCATCAAGATAGGGGACTACCTGATCGTCCTCGCGGTCGCACTCGTGACGGTGATATTCCTTGTGGCGCTTTTCCGTCATGAGAGCTTGCTTGAAACCCTTCGGTTTGCGTTGGTTCTGACCGTTGCCGCGGTACCGGTCGCATTGCCCGCGGTTCTGACTGTAACCATGGCTGTTGGCGCAACCGCTCTTGCAAAAAAGGAAGCCATTGTCAGTAAACTGGTCGCGATCGAGGAAATGGCGGGCATGGATGTCCTATGCTCAGACAAGACTGGCACGATCACTAAGAACGACCTCACCGTAGCTGAAGTGACTCCCTTCGAGGGCTTCACCGAGAACGACGTACTGATGCTTGGCGACTTGGGATCTAGGGAGGAGGATCAGGACCCCATAGACAGCGCTCTCATCGCGAAGGCCAAGAACATACAAGACATTGCTGGCAGTCTGAGCGGTTACAAGATAATCGCGTTCAAACCCTTTGACCCGGTGTCAAAGCAGACAGAAGCCACCGTAGAAGATGCCCACGGCAACCGATTCAAAGTGGCTAAGGGCGCTCCTCAAATTATCCTTGAGCTTGTAGGCGACAAAGAAGCGATTCGTGCCAACGTCGAGAAGAGAGTGGAGGCGCTTGCTTCGAAGGGCTACCGCACCCTCGGCGTGGCCAGAACTGATGCGAAGGGAAACTGGCAGTATGCCGGTCTTGTTCCACTCTCCGATCCACCCCGTGAAGATTCAGCGGAGACCATCAAGACCGCTCAGTCCATGGGCGTCGAAGTCAAGATGGTCACCGGTGACCATATCGCCATTGCGAGAGAAATATCCCAGCAAGTGAACCTTGGCACAGACATCGTATCAGCTTCAGCTTTTCTGGACAAGCCGGATAGGGAAGCAGAGCGCATCGTGGAGAATGCTGACGGTTTCGCTCAGGTCTTCCCAGAACACAAGTACCACATAGTAGAGCTGCTCCAGGCGAAAGGACATATCGTAGGCATGACGGGCGATGGAGTAAATGATGCCCCAGCCCTCAAGAAAGCTGACGCTGGAATAGCGGTCGCCGGCGCAACAGATGCTGCAAAATCGGCCGCGGACATCGTCCTTACTCATCCAGGACTCTCAGTCATTATTGATGCGATCAAGGAAAGCCGCAAGATATTCCAGCGCATGAACAACTATGCGGTCTACCGCATCGCTGAAACCATCCGAGTGCTACTCTTCATCACTTTCTCCATCATCGTGTTCCAATTCTATCCTGTCACGGCCCTCATGATAGTCCTGCTGGCGCTGTTGAATGACGCGCCGATCATGACCATTGCCTATGACAACGTCAGGTACTCAGACCAGCCGGAGAAGTGGAACATGAGGACAGTATTAGGAATCGCGACCATACTTGGTATCATTGGAGTTGGCTCGTCCTTTGGAATCCTGTACATAGGACTGGACGTATTCCACTTGAGTCCCGTGGTATTGCAGTCTTTCATCTATCTGAAACTCTCAGTAGCAGGCCACCTCACGGTCTTCGTGGCACGAACCAAGGGTCCCTTCTGGTCTGTGAAACCTGCCGTGCCGCTTTTTCTAGCAGTCGTTGTGACGCAGCTTATTGCCACATTGATAACCGTATACGGTATTCTTCTTCCTGCCATGGGTTGGGGCTTCGCACTGTTCGTGTGGGGTTACGCGTTTGTGATGTTCTTCATCACAGATCGTCTGAAAGTCGGTGCCTACAGACTTCTGGATCACGAGAACCTGGTATTCCACCGCTAGATCGTGAGAAGGCTACACGAATGAGAACGACCGAGCGCTCGAAGATGACCGTTGCTGAAGCAATGGCGAATCTGTGGGAGAGGAGGCCGGCACCTGAATGATGCTCACGGACCAGTTGAAGAAAGATAACGAAGACATCAGGGTAATGCTGAGGATCTTGGATAGGATTTGCGAGAAGCTTGACTCGAGGTATGACGTCCCTGCAAGAGATCTCGATGACATTTTTGAGCTGATTAGAGTTCTGGTGCAGAGACTCCACCAGAAGAAAGAGGAAGACCTGCTTTTTGCCACAATGGAAGGAAGCCCGGTGGATGAGCATGGCGCATTGGCAGCACTGCTCTTGGACCACCGTGCCATCCGCAGGTCCTTCCAAGCGATGAGAGAATCCATTGCCAGGTATCATGCGGGTGATCAAGACGCCCGACCCGTTGTCAGCGAGAGGGTGAGGCTGTACACTAGGCGGTTAAGTGAACACCTTGAAACGGCTGAGAAAGACCTCTACGTAAGAGCCGACACGCACCTTTCAAGGAAGAACCAAGACGAACTTGCGGCAAGGTTCGACAGACTGGACAGAGCCATTGCTGAAAAGGATGAACAGTTGCGCAAGCTTGCAAAGTTAAGACAGATGTACCTCCAGTGAGGACTCCATGGTTAGACCACCTCTCGGTCGAAACCACTAGAGATGTTTCATCAAGGAGCGCCCGGATTAGTCGCGATCACTTTTCCGATCCAGTAAGCGAAGCCTACACAATTCCCGAGAAAGAATTCGGTGCTTTGATATCCAGGCAACAGATCTTTCTGCGCTTCGAAATGCTCCACGGCCTTTGGAGATATGGTTATCTGTGCCGTCGCTGAGACGCATCGAAATGTGTCAGAACCGGCATAGGGACAGCACTGATTGGCTTTCGAAATTCAGGGGCTTACCGATGTCATCAAAGTAATCGTTCTGCTGAGAATCAGAAGAGGCACTCGGGTAAAGAAGGCGCTCCTCAAAGATCGAATTGACAGGAGGTACGCCCGTTTTGTGAGGATTGAGATGCAGGACCTGGACAGGGCTCTGCAAGAGCTAGCCTCCGAGGGGCTCATCATCGCAGACGGCGAGATGGTTCAGTTAAGTGAGCAGGGCACCAATCTGGCCAGACAATGGCGAGGCCTGCTCCTGAAACGAGAGCCTATCCTAGAGGTTGTAGCGGGACTGGCTGATGGTTCCGTCACAGCGCTCGTTGTCATCCTTTCATCCCTCATGGCCGGTTTGGCCATCACTACAACGAGGTTTGCAGGCCTCCTTACTACGGCGACCGTGTCAATTACAAACTTCTCCAGTTTTCTTCTAGGAGGAATAACCGCGGACTTGGCGAACATCATGACCCTGCAGACCTTGATGAACTATAGTCTGAGCGATATCCCGGACAAGAAAGAGCGAGAACGCTCGCTCATCCTGGTCAAGCGGCTGTTCGCCATCCTCCACAGGGAGGTCAATCGATCGAACATATACGCAGCTGTGACTTGCGGGATCACGACATTCCTGGCAGGGATAATACCCATCACAGTCTATCTCGCACTGGCTGGTCCCCTCGGCATCATCACATCGCTCGGGATAGTTGTAGCCGTCGTGGGTATCTTTCTTGTACGTTATCGTTCAGAAAAAGCCAGGATAGATTGGAAGATGACATTGCTGCAGACGGTCATAGTCGTCGTGATCGCGGTCATCGCTTCATTGCTACTTGCACGAGGCGGGATCTAGAGGAAGCATCAGAGCAAGAGGGCAAAAACAAACCCTCAGACGACCAAATAATCCCGCCGACAACCAAAACAACAAACAGTTCGATATTTTTGTTCACAGCACTTAGTCTAGGATGGATAGATGTTTAGTTGTACGACAAAATCGTCGAAAGCTGAAGACACGCCCGTTTTGATCGCTACCCCGAGGTCATCAGGACACTGATAGAGAGTGCATGACGATTCCTGTTGGTCCTGTCATCTTTGAGATAGACATGGATGTTTGTATTGTACACGAGTCATTTGACGCAGGTGAGCTTGGTCAGGTCTTGTCAGCACTTTCGCCAAGGAATTGAAGGAGGATTACGTTGATACGGGGGTCTGACCAGTCTCAGAGGTTCTGGGAGGACGTAGCAGAGTGACCGATCTGATGCCTCGTTCGGACATTCGGAGAGGCCTCGTGTATCTGAGGAGGTGGACGGTGCTCTCCGTTGCAATTGGAATAGCCGCTGGCCTCGGCGCACTGGCGCTGGTTCTGGGAATCGATCTGTTCACGCGCGTCTTCCTCGGGACGATAGCTGGATACACACCTCCGTCAGCCGGCGGCGAGACTCTACATACTCTGAGCGCTGTCATGATCGAGCGACCTTACCTAGTACCTGTCTCCACTACACTCGGGGGACTCGTCAGCGGGCTGTTAGTTACGAAGCTAGCACCGGAGGCTAAGGGTATTGGAACCGACGCTGCAATCGGAGCTTTCCACAAGGAACACGCTCTTATCCGGTGGCGTGTGCCGCTCGTCAAACTTCTCACGTCAGCCATCACGATAGGTTCTGGTGGAACCTCAGGCCGCGAAGGTCCAATTGCCCAGATCGGAGCCGGAGCAGGCTCTCAACTCGCTAAAGCGTTGAGACTCACGGAACAGGAGAGAAGGATTGCTTTGGCTGCTGGTCTAGGGGCCGGAATTGCTGCGATCTTTAAAGCCCCGTTGGCTGGAGGCATTCTTAGCGGTGAGGTCTTCTACAAGCACGATTTCGAGGCTGAGGCGCTGATCCCCGGATTCATCGCCTCAACTGTAAGCTATTCTATTGTTGGATTTGTGAGTGGCTGGCAGCCAATCTTCAGCGCCAGCATCCACCCGATCAGATACATTCACCCGGAGGCGCTTCTGCTCTATGCGCTTTTGGGCGTTCTCTGTGCAGCGTTTGCGCATCTGCTCTTTCACGTGTTCTATAATCTGCGGCGTCTGTTTGAGGGACTCCGTGTTCCTGCGTTCACGAAACCGGCTATCGGCGGACTGGTGGTTGGAGTGATCGGCATCTTCGTGCCTTCGGTCCTTGGCGTTGGATACGGCTGGATGCAGATCGCCCTCAACCAAAACTATCAGCTCTTCCCTGTGACACTCATGATTCTCGGGATTTTCGCTGAGATCTTTGCGATGTCATTCACGCTGGGTTCAGGCGGGAGCGGAGGCATCTTCGGTCCGTGCGTTGTTACCGGCGGATTGATTGGCGCAACCTTCGGGTATTATGCTCAGCAGATGTTCCCCGCAACAGTGACTAATCCGTCGAACTTCGCTATTGTCGGGATGATGGCTTTCTTCGGGGCCGCCGCTAAGTCACCTCTTGCTGTTATCGTTATGGTTGCAGAGATGACCGGTGGATACGATCTCCTCGCGCCATCGATGCTGGCTGTCGTGGTCGCGTACTTGCTGTCCGGAAGTGTGAGCGTATTCGCCAATCAGGTAGATAGCTTGGAGGACTCCCCAGCACACGCCGAGGAATACGAGACACTGGTACTGAAGAACATCAAGATTTCTGATGTTATGTCAAAAAATGTTCAGGCGGTCGGCCCTAAGACGACTCTGCAGATCGCACAAGATCTCATGGAGATGGATCGTGTAGGTGGTCTGCCGGTCGTGTCAGGAGGGAAACTGATCGGGATGATCACGCGCACCGACATACTCAAAATGGAACCATCAGACCGTGCCGAGAAGACTGTTAGCATCGCCATGTCCGAAAAACTCGCAGTCGCCTATCCGGACGAGGATCTATTCTCAGCATTGACGAAAATGATCTCAAGAAGTGTTGGAAGACTCCCTGTCGTAGACCCCAAAAATGCAGAATCGATCTTGGGAATCATAACCCGCACCGATATTGGAAAAGCGATCCAGAGGTCACGGTCAACAAAGTCTTGAGGCCTGTCGGGGAGCGCACCCATGTAAGGGGGTTGTGAACTGGAACTGGGGCTTCAGGGTGGCACCACACTGATCGCAATAACTATTCGAATGACTCGTAGCAGAGACCCCCCCAAGAATGATGCCGTAAATCCTGCTAAGAGTCTTAGATGAGGTGCATTACGAACGGCAGGGCTAGGAGGATCACTCCGATGATGACCATTATGATGCCGATCCATTTCGCTAGCTTCCCAGCGATGAATACGATTACGCCCAGAATTATCAGCTAGAGCTGGTGGGTTACGAGGCCATGTTTTACGAGAAGAGCCAGTGTTCGTGTGACGAGAGTCCTAGCATCATAGTGTCAAATGATAGCATGTGGTTGCTATACTGGTTCACTCAGGGCTTTGGCTGTCGTTGCTCAAATCGACTAGGTCTCCCCTGATATTCTCAAGTGTAACCCAATGAATGGAACTACTCCTTTCTCACGAAAGGAGTACAGCACCCTCCGTATGTTACGTGAGAGCGAGAATCTATGATAGAGCACCGAGAGAAGTAGCGAGGCCGGAACAGGAACAGAAGCAAAGTAGCTAGACCAAGCAGGGCTGAGGTGAATGTTCCGCCCGCAGTGAATAGACTCACCAGAAGTGAGTAGAATGCGCCCAATCCCCATAGATTCGCGAGAAACGGACTCCACCTGAAGTCTTCAACAATGAACTTGCTTCTGTCGAAGAATCTTAATTCGAGCCCCTCGACAACGAATTTCACAGGTACAACAAAGGCTGAAAATGGCAGAAGCCAGATGCTGGTCCAAATGATGTTGTAGGCTAGTCCGAGTGCAGGATCACCTGGGTGCCCTCCTAAGATACCTAACTTTACTAGCGAATCGGCCAGAGGACGGCTCGCTTTTGCCATGTAACGGAGGACCTGCAACGCTATGTTTGAGAATCCAAAGAAGAAGAGAAGTGGAAAGATCGACCTCGCGATGATCTGGCGTTCGGTGAACGGTCGCTGGGCAGACCCAGTGCCCAATAACGTGTATTTACCGAGGTCTGGGTGAAATCTGGACTTGCCAATTCCGTGAATCATCAGCGACGTCATCATCGGCGAGATAAAATGCCACAGGACCAGGGCTAGACAGGCGAAACCTAGAGAGTACACGCCAACAGAAGGATCGAACCAAAGAGCGAAGACCACTGCAGCTACGGCTAGCCCAGCAGTCATGATGATGTCACGTTTCCGATTGCTCGTTTCCGTCACACGTTTTCGCGGCGGCTCAATGGTTGCCTTGAAGGAGAACGGTCGACCGCATTTCTTGCAAGATTCGTTGGCCGGCTTCGTGCTGGTGCCGCATTGTGGGCATTTCAAGCTCATTTCACAGCCAAGATGCGTACAGTCTTCATTCATACGAGTTTCGGCTATTCAGATGAAGGTTCGGTTCTTTCTGTAACTTGTTCTTCGTGGCAAACTAGGAATTGTCGTAGCCTGGGGAATGTGAGTGTGCGTGTCGTGTTCGTCTGATGGCGTATACTGCAATGGCGGCGCAGCCAACCGTTGTCAGCGAGGCGAGAAAAGCTTTGATTCCACTATGCTCGGTTTCCGAGATGAATCCGATCGTAACCACCAAGAGGAAAACGCCAAAATAAAAGGCCCTGTGACCGCTTGAAGACAGTGTGGCGAGCTCTCTAAGGACGATTCCTGAATACCTAATCGAGAAGATTAGCAACGTAGCCACTGCCAAAAAGAGAATCACTAGTGTGTAGGTAATTCCTGTCCAGTAGTCGCCAAACGTAAGGAGAAGCCCAACTTCGTCTCCAATTAGCCCTCCTCCAGTGCCAAAGATAATTGCTGCTGCACGACTGATTCTCTCGTGATCGTAACTGATGCCAAGCCAGCCTCCTACGGCCAGCATGGTCAGGCCGTACCAGAAGTGGTGAATGTGAAATCCACCGCCAAGTAGATGGGTGTCTGGACTTAAAGTTGTGAACGATCGGGCCACAACAAAAGCCACCGCGAAGCAGATCAAAGCCACTACTGAGAGGTGAGGCCGAGCCTGAAGTCGTTCATTCGTCAGCATTTTGCCTTCATTCCCCTGTCGGTTGGACGTATTCAGTCGCCGCGTGCCTAGAAGTCTCTTTCTCCGTCGTATGTGTACCTTGGTGCGAGCATCGTAATTTGAACCGTCGGTGGCGGTCGTTCTTGGTAGTTGTGCGTGTGCGCACCAAAGAGGGGGACACACACATTTCGGCACACACAAGAGAAAATCTTCCTTCGGTTCGCACTTCACATATGAATGATAGGTCCAGAACTTCTTTTACTGACCCTTACTCACTTCGCTCCGCTACAAGATGCATAAGGAGGCATAACGTCCCGAAATGTTGTGTGTAAAATGCGGAGGACGAGTTCCGGAAGACGCACGTTTCTGCCCGAATTGCGGAGCATCTGTTACAACAGCGCCATCACCAAGTCAACTTGCCAGCGCGCCTCCCGGATCTGAAACAGACGATGTAATCATTGAGAATAAGCCGAACTCAGCTCGACAAGTGAACTCAGTCATTCCTCTACATGAAGGTGAGGGGATTCTGTGGCATCGAGAGGTAACGCAGGGTCTGCTTCGTAAAGAAGTCGTCCTGGAAGAGGCTGTTACCAATCAACGCTGCATAAAGTATGATGTTAAGAATCACCAAATAGTTGCACAAATTGGAATAGACCATCGGCCTGAAGTCGTCGTCATGAACCTCCACAGGGTCAGTAATTCAATCGGAGGAGGGGTATTCCTGACGCCGCGAATGTTCGGACTGCCCGGATTGGGCGGTTTCGGAGCTTACGGAGGCCCACGCCGAGGAAACATCAAGATCTTTGGAGACGCCTCAATCATCAGCGACGGAAAGATCATACTGACTTTCGAGAATATTCAAGATCCGCATGGCGTAAGGATGCTGGTGGAAGCGCTAAAACGAGAAGCGGGCTTCATGGGTCCTCGAAATCCCCGTCGTTGGTTGCAGATGCGAGAGGCGCGTCTTAACCGACAAGATTGGATGCAATAAGTAGCATGTGAGGAACGCTCAGAAGCTCTAGACTCACCACAGACTACCCTTGTTGACGTATGGGTGTGGGTATACTGGCGCGCACACGTACAACTCGAACGTCATTGGAAAGCAGACGCAGGCCAATCTCGAAATAGCAGCATCCAAAAAAATGTACTCTCATGCCAGACGGAGAAACGCGGTCGCGGGAGCTTCGGCACTTGGACTGGACTACTGACGTCTCGGGCTCCACTTGCGCTCAGATCGCAACCACGTCCAAGGCAGACACGTCTACGTCTTCCCCTTCATTGCATCCAAGTAGCTTCCGAGCTTAATCAGCACATACAGGATACCAACACTGACGATGAGGACGGACACGGCGAAAGCTGCTTCGAGGATGAAACCTCCGAACAATGGGCGGAGCGGGACCATCCGAGTCTGCAACACTATCGAATCCAGAAAACCCAAGCATCTCACCTCTTCAACCAGCGGCGACGCGCACATTCCCTCATAAACCAAATGGATGATTCATTCATACCGGTGGCTGCGGACAAAGAAGTCACATTCGCGCTGAGCAATATTTCGAAACGCGAGAACGCCGAGACCAACTCATGAGACATTAGGCATGAGTCACATGCGGCGTTTGATGGATCTGTTCGCGCATGCACATCAATGGTCCGAACTAGGATGATCGTTCTGCCGATATTGTTACATCATACGTAGGTTAATGATTAGTTCATGAGAGCGGTGACCGTATTTCTTCTTGTCCTTTCATGCATTCTTACTGGTACAGTTTTCCAAACGTCTATCGGAATTGCACATTCAACCACAGCGGACAGTAACGGTTTCGTTGTACCGGTTCAGATACACACGTATGGGCCTACTTGGAATGGCTACTTAGCATTCGGACTATGGCAGTATAATCCTTCAGACTTCTCCGGCTGGTAGCTCGTGTCGTGATGACGTCCAGCGGTCAACTGCTCTATCTGAGAAGATCTAATGATACCACTAGTTACTGGCCCATCAAGAGTGTGTCATCGGACACGTTCATGTATATGGGAGAGCCGGATTCGCTAGCTACGCATTTCTGGAACGTGAAGACAAACAAGACAGTCGATTTCCCAAACGTTTGGGGCCATCATGACATTGAATTCAACCCGCAAACTGGCACCTTTCTAACTCTAAGGGACTACGTTAGGGAGATCGATGGGCACACTGTACTAATGGACAAGATTGTTGAGCTTGACCGCACGGGCGCCGTTCTTTGGAGTTGGGACACTTACGATGATGGGCACTTCAGTCTCAAAGACGAATGCCCCTGCAACGACACAACAGGCGGCTCGGGCGGCTATAAACCAGGCCAGGTGATGATAGATCTCACTCACTCGAATACTGTTCAATGGCTCTTTGATCAGAACGTTGTCTACTTCAACATGCGGGCGCTCAACACATTCTGCAAGATCAACAAGACAAACCGTCAGACGGTTTGGTGCCTAGGCGAGAAAGGCGATTTCACTTTGTACGATGCAAATGGGAACAAAGTGCCCAGCTTATGGTATCACGGTCACGATGTTCACGAAGTCCAACCGGGCATTTTCTTGATGTTCGATAATGACTACCACAACACAACCAAGCCTTGCCAAGAAGGCTTCAACGGCACAGATTCCCACAGTAGAATGCTAGAAATCTCAGTGGACGAGAAGAGCATGACCGCGCGGACAATTTGGAGCTGGACCGCGCCGAGCGCATATTGGACTCCATACTGGGGATCTGTCGACATTTTGCCGAACGGGGACATAATCGGCGCGTTCGGATCCCAAACCCACTACGTCCCGAATAGTCGCGGTGCCGAGATTGTCGAGGTGAACTCGAAGGGTGAGGTGGTCAGTAACTACACCTTCCCTTACGGTTGGGGAATCTATCGAATCACACCAATAGCCCTGCAAACGCTCAACGACTACGACGGTGAATTGCACACGAGCGATTTCAGCATCAACCTGTCCACAGTGAATGATCTGGGAGGCCTTGCGAACATCTACTACAGAATCAACAACGGACAAACCGAGAGCGTCAATGGTGACGGACAACCGTTCATCACTACGGAGGGCGCCAACAGCACACTGGAGTACTGGTCCGTGGACAATATGGGCATTGAGGAAAAACCCCATAGACTGCTCACAGGAATAAAGCTGGAGAAGAGTCCACCGACCATCTTGATGAGCTTCCCGTCCAACGGAAGTGAAATCAAATCATCCAGCGTTACGGTAACATGGACGGGCTCCGCGTCTTCAGATTCGCGGTAATCAGAAAAGGCTTGCCAGGAGATCATTCACCAGTATTGGAACTAACACAACCTATACCTTCAATGGTTTGAGCGATGGAACTCACACCGTCGATGTAAAGGCGATTGACAATGCTGGGAATCAGAGAATACTCTCAGTAACGTTCACGGTTAACACGAGTTTCATGGCAAAAGCCTCGATCCTCGCGGTCGTAGTCATTGTCGGTCTCGGAGCAGGCATGTATTTGCTGAGGTCCAAGAAGGGTCCGAAACAGCAAGGAAGAACGTGACCTAGGCAATCTTGAATCTGAAGAATTTTCCATTTTCGTTGGGGAGGTTTGGCGGTGTGATTGGACCATTAGGATGGGTAATATGTGCAGATTGGATGGTGTATCAGAATCGTAGTTAGGAGATATCAAATCAACTTAACGTCTTATATGACGACAATATAGTATCGTCCCATCGAGATGATCATGTGTTGTTCTGTCCTTCCTGCGGTCAGACTGTGCCGGAAGATTCCCAATTCTGCGCTAGTTGTGGAGCTAGATTAGGCGTTGCGCAGGCGCCGGCTGCTGTGACTGCTCAAACGGCTAGTTCCAGCTCTCCTTTCGCGGGCACGGAGTTCATTATCGAGCAGAAGATTGTGGCGATGCGTGATACGTTCGCCATCAAGGATAGAAGTGGAAATCTGCTCGCCTATGTGAAGAAGAAGATAGTCAGCGTGGGTCCAAACTTCTGGTTCGAATCGCCTAACGGCGCTCGGCTTGGCGAAGTGAAAGGAAAAGTAATCGCAGTACGACCAACCTTCGAGATCTACGACACTCAAGGTCAGTTGCTTGCCGTGGTCAAGAAGAAGATAATGAAGCTCCTAGGCTCGGAATGGTGGCTGGAAAACTCCTCTGGACAGGAAGTTGCGAGAATCAAGGGAAACATAACGGAACATGATTTCACAATCCAGTCACCCACGGGCACGCCGCTCGCTCAGATTAACAAGAAATGGGTCAGCGTTCGTGACTCATACGGAGTTGAGATCCTGAGTTCGGATCTCGATTCCTACGTAATCTTGGCGTACGCTATTGCTATGGACCACGTTGAATACAAGGGCACGTCAAAGCGCATTGGTTTCGGCTAGCGACCTCTTCGCTGTTCTGCCGCATGAGAAAGACGGTTGTTAGGGGGGTGTTCCTCCCCTAACTCGTCAGGTCGCCGCCGTCTTGGTGTGTGTCTAGGCTGCTGCGTGCACCAACTACTCCTCCACAAAGCCAATGCTTCAAATCCTGATCATCATTCAAGCTTGGAACAGAGCAGGCTCAAATCTTGGCGAGATTTCACTTCGATTGCGTCTTCTATTATGTCTCAGATATGGAAAGGGCGATCTCGTTCTATTCTGAAGTACTCGGCTTGAGACTGACTTCTAGGGATGTTGTCGCCCGATTCGACATTGACGGCGTTCTGTTCGAACTCGTTCCCAGCCTAAACAAGTGGAATACAAAGGGATGCGCCAACGCGCGTCTTTGCCTCAAGGTCGAGGACATCAGTCAAGCCGTTGAATACCTGAAGACAAAGCGGACACACGCTGGCGCGATCCAGAAAGTGGAGAATGGGAAGCTGACCTGGTTTGAAGACCTAGATGGAAACGAGATCTACCTATGGCAGCATGATTGATACTGATACAGTAGTTCTCAGTGCGTCAACTTTCCTTCCACAGTTCGAGCGGCTTTCTAGTAGCCCTCTGGGATTGGACTGTCGGTCGATGGTCCTTGCTGGTATATTTCAATCCAGTTACCATCTGGGTCTTTCACGTAGGCGCTCCAGCCCCCCATTACGGAGGGGTCAATCTCGGTGGCCTCCACGCCTCTGCTTACCAACGTTCCAAAGGTCTTGATGACATCGTCCACCTTGAAGGCTATGTGGTCAAGGCCTTCGCCGGGCACATAGGGCACGCCATACCGTGACCTCTCAGGATACCAGTTTAGTTCCAGTTTCTGGTGGGACTTTGGATCACGAAGCAGCACGTAGATACCAGCGCCATGCTTTGTCCTGTCACCTCTGGCAACTTCCTTCAACCCAAACAATTCGGTATAGAACCTCAGTGACCTCTCGAGATCGGTGACCCTTATCCCGCAGTAACTCAGATACATCAAATTCCCCTCGAAAACGTGAATTCCCTGCTAGTGTTGTTGCACATCCGTATCACATTTTCGTGTGTGCGTGCCAAGAGACCCGCACAAAAGATGGCCTCTGGAACTACGGACGACTCGTGACAACAATGTGACGAAAGGAGATGCTCTTCTTCCATTATCGTCTGTGGAATTGTTCTGTGTCGACGTGAATCCGTTTGCTCAACCGCAGAAGTATCTGAGACTGGGACTGAGGAAGAATCGTGAGTAGCAAGGCTCCGAAGAAAGCGTAGAGTGCCGCGGCTAGTAGCGAGTTGAGCCACGGGATACCCCACATGTAGAGCCGGTCCACTATTAGCTGAAGTCCGTACGGGTTACCATACGGGGCCGTGAATAGTGGAGCGCACTGACGGAGAAATGCGGAAAAATGTTGATCCCAGTAATCATAGCCCCCGGTCACGCACAGTGACGGGCTCGGGAAACCAGGTTTGATGAAGAGCGGATATAGTGAGGCTGTGAGTGCAATGAATGCCAAGGATAGTACAGCCCATCTATTCACGCGCTTGACAACCTCCTGTCCGGCAGGCAAACGGTGAGTCTCGGAGAGCCACTACTCTCTCGTGCTTGTACAGCATTTCAGGTTTTGGGTATTCTCTCTTTCATCCAAAGTAAGGGAACGTCATGCGATATTCAGTGTGGTGTCTGGTGGTCCTCTCGGTTCCCCAAGCTGTTCTGCTTGATCACTGCTTGATAGTTTTCACTATTTGTTCCACAACTTTGTCGGGATCAACGTTCGGATCTTCGTTTCTGATGTCTTTGAGGAGATGCTTCGACCGATAGAAGTCGATGACAGGTGCGGAGGCTTCTTGGTAGACTCTCAGGCGTTCACGGATCACTTCAGGCTGGTCGTCCACGCGTCTGAACAATTCGCCGCCGTCCTTGTCGCATTTGCCAGCGACTTTGGGCGGCATCGTCTTCTCATTGTATATCGCTCCGCAGGTCTTGCATTGTAGTCTCGATGATAGTCTGTCCACGATCACGCTGTCGGGAACGTTGAGGTTCACCACAACGTCAACTTTCGTGATCTTCTCAAGCTCCTTGGCTTGCCCGACCGTTCTTGGGTAGCCTTCGAGAATGAACCCTTTCAGCTCGGACGCCAGACGTTTCTTCAGAATCTCTGTGATGATCTCGTCTGGCACCAGTGTGCCAGAGCTGCTGTACTTTTCGATTTTCGCCCCCAATGGTGTTTTGTTGCGTATTTCTTCGCGGACAAGGTCGCCGGTAGAGATGTGTGGACTACCAAGCTTGTTCTTCAGCCTAGAGGCGTAGGTTCCTTTTCCGGATCCTGGCGGCCCGAATATGACGACTTTCATTCGCTCAGTCCTCGTGTCCTCATTTTGAGAGTATCTCCTCAAGGGTTCGGTTTGCTCGCAATAAGTCCTCCTCTGACTTGTATGCATGAAAGGAGAAGCGCACGCCGTTGAAACCTGGTCAGACTGGTATGTGCCTTTTCATAACTCGCCGGCAACTGCAGATTGGTCTCGTCCTTTGAACCTGAATGAGGCTATGCTTGCATGAGCACTTTCATCCTAGATTGCCGCAGTCATCTGAGCGCGATTTCGGGCCTCCGATGTGGCAGTCTCTCTTCAAATAACCGTATGACCTGACCTTGCTGGATCGATTAATGAGTAGAGTCGCGATCGTGAAGGGAACAGATCCCCCTGACATGACCGTTCGAGCCATGGAGATGGTAGACGCCGCTAAGGCTGTCTCTGCCGACAAGCCGGTCCTGATCAAGCCCAACTACATCGACGCCAGCCACCCCTCAACAGGAATCACGACTGATGCCAGGGTCATCGAAGGAGTCGTTGCATTCCTGAAGAAACACGATGTAAAGGAAATCATCATCGGGGAAGGAGCCGGAGAGGCAGATACCTTAGACGCCTTCAAGATCGGGGGCGTCGATGAAGTCGCAAGAAGATGGAAAGTACCTATGGTCGACCTCAACAAAGACGAATTCGTTGAGGTTCATCCCCCGAATGCTCGAACATTGAAGAAAGTGAAGATAGCTAGGACTGCCTTGGAGAGCACGATTGTCAGCGTCCCCAAGCTGAAGCCGCACAGATGGGCTGGCGCAACTCTGAGTCTGAAGAACATGATGGGCGCCATGACGCCGAAAGGATCGATGCACGGGCACTTGAGTCAGAACATAGTCGACTTGGCCTCGGTCATCAAACCAAGTATAGCAGTCATTGACGGGATAATCGCGGGCGAAGGGCATGAAACGAGCGGTAATCCCGTGGAGATGAACTTGGTTATCGCAGGAACAGATCCTGTTGCCGTGGACGCTGTCGGCGCTACCGTGATGGGCATCTCCCTCGAATATGTGAAACATCTGAGCTTGGCAGAAGAGTGCGGACTCGGAACATGCCACCTGGAGCAAATAGAAGTGCTTGGAGAACCCATCGAGAAAGTGAGAAGGAAATTCAGAACGTCCTTCTTGTCCAAGATCGCGCAGATATAAGTCAGTTCCAGACCTTTGACGGTCGATCAACTGCACGCAAGAGCCGGGAAGACTTAGACTAGGAGATCATGATCTTGGTAGATCTGGCAAAGTTCGTTCTGGAGATTGCTCCAACAGTATGCGTTTACTTGGAGGACTCGTACTCGGAATCAACAGACTGTAATGTTCTGAGAATCGTTCAGGAGAAGAAGAGCGCATATCTGGTGTTGGACCGAACGATCTTTCATCCGAGATCAGGCGGGCAACCGTCTGACGGTGGAACAATAGAAGGCTCTTCTTTTCGCGTTGACGTGAAGAGGGCGATGAACCAGAGCGGGATTATCGTCCATTTCGGGAAGGTGGAAGGAAAGCTGGAAACCGGCCCTTCCACGTGCAAGATCGATTGGACGAATCGATTCCTGCTGATGAGAAGGCATACGGCAGCTCATCTGCTAGACCATTGCCTTGCCACTCTCACTGGCTTGCGTGTGGAGACAACGGATTCCTGGCTCGGGGATGATCCTTACGTCGGCTACGGAGGACCTGCTCCCTCTAACCTCGACCTCAAGAGGCTTGAAGAGCTTGGCAACGGCTTCATCCACCAAGGACTGAATGTCGAAATCAAGACTATGGACAGGTCTGACGCTGAGCGCCTGATTGCGGATGCTCCCAACTTTGCAAGGCTTCCGAAGAGCGAAAAACTGCGGATTGTGACCATTCAGGGGCAGCTTCCGATTCCTTGTGGGGGCACACATGTGCGGACCCTCAAAGAGATCGGAGCGATAGAAGTTCGGAGAACTGAGCCTGCCGAGGCGGGCTTCAGGCTGCATTTTGAGGTCAAGTAGGCGACTCGTTCTGAGGCTTCTTCTGGATCGTTTGGCAAGCTGGCGAGTGCTATCCTTAAATGAGCTATCTGCTTGTACGGTGAATCCGAATCTGGAACCATAGCATCGTAGAGGAATAGCGCGTGTCTGAGATCGAAGATAAGGAGGCAATGCCGAAGGTAGAGAACCTTCTCTTGCCTCTGGAGGAGATGCTTGCCGCTGGCCTACACATTGGAACCCGCATCAAGACAGGCGACATGCAACAGTACATATACCGTGTTCGACCCGACGGGCTCTTCATTCTGAACATCGGAAAGACCGACGAAAAGATCAGGCTGGCAGCGAAGTTCATAGCGAAGTTTGACGCTGATCGTGTCCTTACGGTTTCATCGAGGATCTACGGGAAGACGCCGATCGAGAAGTTCTGCGAGCTGACGAGGACTATGTCGATGATCGGCCGATTCATGCCGGGTTTGATTTCAAATCCGTTACAACGGAAACATTCGGAACCCCAGCTCATAATGGTCACTGACCCAAGGGCTGACTTCCAAGCGATCAAGGAATCCACCAATGCGGGCGTTCCGGTTATCGCGCTCTGCGACACCGACAACGGGTTTACTGGCGTTGACCTTGCGATCCCCGTGAACAACAAGGGGCGACGAGCTCTGGCGATGGTCTACTGGCTCCTGGCAAGGCAGGTACTCCGCGAACGAGGAGAACTCCCAGCCGACGGGACGATCACAGCAACCGTAGACGATTTCGAGACGAAATTAGCTGCGATCGCGCCAAGAGTTGGCGGCGAGCTTTGAAACTGAGAAGGGCTCAGGTCGCAGGCTCATTCTACTCAGGCACGAAGGCGGCTCTCACTAGCGAGATCGAGGGATGCTTCACTCACCGCCTAGGCCCAGGACGGCTCCCGACACTCGCACAGGTAGGTGAAAGGAGACTAGTGGGACTGGTGTGCCCGCATGCTGGCTACGTCTACTCAGGTCCTGTCGCCGCGAAGTCTTACTTCGAACTCGCCCGCGATGGAACACCAGACAAGATCGTGATTATCGGACCTAATCACACAGGCCAGGGAAGTGGCGTCTCAATGATGTCTGAAGGCGTCTGGGAGACGCCTTTCGGACAAGTCGAAGTCGACAAGGAAACAGCCATCGCGATCTCGAAAGCGTCTGACATTATTGATTTAGATGACCGGGCCCACCTGTACGAACATTCTATTGAAGTTCAGCTTCCATTCCTACAGTACGTCCTCAATACGAGATTCGACTTCGTTCCTATCTGCATGATGATGCAAGATCTTGAGACGAGCCAGGAGGTCGGGAAGGCGGTCGGGGAAGCGCTCAAGGGGAAGAGCGCGCTCGTGATAGCTTCCTCGGACATGACTCATTACGAGTCAGCTGAGTCGGCGAAGCGAAAGGATCGAGCTCGCCATCGATGCCATCCTCGCGCTTGATGACGCAAGATTGCAGGAGACAGTTGAGTCAAATAGGATTAGCATGTGCGGTCACGGCCCAGTCGCAAGCATGATTGCTGCTTCGAAGATCCTCGACGCGAAGACTGCTCGGCTCCTAGGATACAGTAACAGTGGCGATATCACCGGGGACAGCACCGAAGTCGTAGGATACCTAGCCGCGTCAGTTCAGCAGTAGGAAATTCAGTCTGAAAGCGTGTGCTGCTTGACCCTAATACTGGCCGATTGTAGTACGGCGGTTGATTTTTCTGTCAGCTCTATCGTAGCTAACCAAAGGTGGGGCGTTCTTGGGAAAAGGCACAGGGTTCGGGAAGGTCATACTCTTCAACGAGCACTTTGTCGTCTACGGTCTTCCCGCGATAGCCTCAGCAATCGGAGCAAAGACGACAGCGCTAGTTCAACGACGCGCAGGTTATGGAGTCGAGATCGAGGACGAAAGGCCTGAGACCAAAGGATACAAGTCCGAGAAGGCAGCCCAACAGAAAGAGTCCCTAGATCTCATGCTGAAGTTCATGAAAATCGACACAATGAGGAACGCGTATCGTGTGACCTTGGGTGGTGACCTGCTCGCTGCGAGCGGGGTTGGAGCAAGCGCTGCCTCATGTGCCGCAATCGCTCGAGCATTCTCTGAAGAACTTCGACTCAACTACTCGGATGACAAAGTGAACGATGTTGCATACGAAGGGGAGAAAGGATACCATGGCACACCTTCAGGCATCGATAACACCGCCGCCACATATGGCGGCCTAATCTGGTACAAACGAGAACGTGCATCACATCTTATGGAACGCATGAGACTGAAGAAACCCGTAGAGATCGTCATGGGAAACACCGGGCTCGTCGCGGACACGAAAGTTGTGGTCGGCGGCGTTAAGGAACGAAAGGAAAAGGAACCGGAGAAATACGGCCAAATCTTCCATGACGCAGAGCAACTTGTCTACGAGGCAAGGAAAGAGCTTGAGGCGTTCAATCTCAAGAATGTAGGCGAATACATGAATCAGAATCACACGCTGCTTCAGCAGATCGGAGTCTCGTGTCCCGAACTGGACCTGCTCGTAGACTTGGCGCGCAACAACGGAGCCCTGGGAGCCAAATTGACGGGGACAGGTAAGGGCGGCTACATGGCCGCCCTGACTCCGACCAAAGTTCTGCAGGAACGTGTGGCAAGAGCGATCGAAAAGAAGGGTTTTCAAGCACTACGTACGACCATTGGGGTCTGAGGCCTAGTAGGCACACGACTCATCATTCTAGGTGAATGAGAATGGAGTTAGCGAAGTTAGTCAAGGTGCTTGACGCAAAGGGCATGTTGACCAGAATCAGCAAGCCTGTCGACCCGAAGTATGAAGTCTCGACATTGATGAGGATGCTCGACGGGCGTGTCGTACTCTTCGATCACGTGAAAGGCTCCACCATGCCGGTGATCGCGAACATCTGTTCCACACGGGACCTGGTCGCCACAGGACTGGGAATCCGCAGGGAGGAGCTCATTGCAAAATTGACGGACGCAATAGATCACCCTAAGAAAGCGCGCATCACAGATGCTCAGGGATACGAGGAAATAGGAGCAGACCTCAGCAAACTGCCAATTCTGATGCACTACCCAAAGGATGCAGGCCCCTACATCACATCCGGAATAGCCGCCAGCAACGACAAGGAGTACGGCGTCAATCTGTCCTACCATCGAGCCGAAGTTCTGGGGAAGGACAAACTCGTTCTTCGGATCCTCCAGAGGCATTTCGACACATACATAAAACGTGGGTTGAAGGAATTCGCCCTATGTATCTCTTCGCCGGTCCAGGTTCTAGTGGGTGCAGCCATCTCCGTAGAGGCAGGGATCAGTGAAGCTGACATAGCCAACGCGTTGGAAGAGACTCCACTTCTAAGACTTGAAGGTCACTTGGTGCCGCCGTCTGACATCGTGATCACAGCAGAGCTGACCGGGGAATTACATGAGGAGGGGCCATTTCTCGATTTGACTGAGACATTTGACATCATCCGAAAACAGAGAGTTGCCCAAGTCAAGAAGATCTACATGAGAAAGGATGCGATGTACCATGCTCTGCTCCCTGGCGGACTTGAGCACAAGGTGTTGATGGGTATGCCACGTGAACCCACGATCTACAGGGAAGTCGCGAAGGTCTGCGATGTCAAAGACGTGCTGGTAACGCCGGGTGGGTCTTCTTGGCTTCACGGAGCTGTGAGCATACATAAGAAGCATCCAGATGACGGCCGGAAGGCCATCGAGGCGGCGTTCAAAGGACACAAATCAATGAAACATGTTTTCGTAGTTGACGACGACATAAACATCCACGACCCCACCGATATCGAATGGGCAATGGCAACACGTTTTCAAGCCGACAAGAACATGATCACCTTCAGGGAGAAGGGCTCGTCCCTAGATCCTTCTTCAGATATGGATACGCAGATGACGTGCAAGGCTGGGTTCGACCTCACGATCCCTGAAGGTGGAAAGAAGGAATTCAAGCGGCCCACCTTACCGATGAAACTGAACTTGAACGACTACGTCCCGCAAAAGTAAACCGGAGCTGAAGCAACCGATGCATCTTACGAATCTTGAAGAACGAATGCTGTCAGGCGAGAACGGTGAAGTCCTGCAGCGTATGTTCCGCTTACTCGTCCGGCTCGGCGAGATCTACGGCGCGGACAGAATGATTCCGATCAACTCATCCCAAGTCGCCGGAGTTTCGTACAAATCGATTGGCGATCCAGGCATCGAGTTCCTCGAAGACTACGCCTCAAAGAATGCGAAGGTGAAGGTCGTCACATTCCTGAATCCGGCAGGGATGGACATTGAAGACTGGCAGAAACTCAACATACCGCCAAGCTTCGCGGAAAAGCAACTGCGCATCATGAACGCATTCAAGAAGATGGGCATAGTCGTAAGCGCGACCTGCACGCCATACTTGGCCGGAAATCTTCCGCGGTTCAAAGAACACATCGCATGGTCAGAATCATCAGCTATCTCATTCTCGAACTCAGTCATCGGGGCAAGAACGAATAGAGAGGGAGGACCATCCGCCCTCGCAGCCGCACTATGCGGCGTCACACCGAATTATGGCCTCCACTTGGACGAGAACAGAAAGCCACAGATGCTCGTCGAAGTGAACGCCAAGCTAGAAGACAGCGCGGACTTCGGAGCGCTCGGATACATTGTCGGAAAACAGGTCAAGAACAGAATACCATACTTCAGAGGCATCAAGGACGCCGATACAGACCAACTGAAAGCGCTTGGTGCTGCGATGGCAGCCTCAGGCGCGGTTGCGCTCTACCATGTTGAGGACATGACCCCCGAAGCTCACTTGATGGAGACAAAAGATCTGGAGAAACTGTCGGTCAGCGACAAGGACGTGAACGAGACATTCTCCAAACTTACCACGGGAAAGGAACCAGACATAGTCATTCTTGGCTGTCCTCACTCGTCGCTCAAGGAGATAATGATGGTTTCACGGAAGCTAGAGGGAAAGAAGTTGAAGAAGCCTCTGTGGATCTGCACCTCGAGAATGGTCAAAGAAGCCGCCAACCGAATGGGTTTCACCCAGGCAATCGAGGCTGCTGGCGGCAAGGTTGTGGCCGACACTTGCATGGTCGTTTCGCCGATAGAGGACATGGGATACAAGACAACAGCGGTGAATTCGGGAAAGGCGGCAAACTACCTGCCCGGCTTCTGTAAGCAGAGCGTAATCTTCGGCAGGCTCGATAGCATACTCGAAAAGGTGACCGCGTAGTCTAGCATGAGGTGGTAGAGTGTGGAAGTGTTGAAAGGAAGAATGATCAGCCCTGGCAAAGTGGAAGGAGAGACGTTGGTCTCGAAGGAACCGATCGGATTCTACGGGGGCATCGACGCAAAGACAGGCATCTTCATCGAAAAGGGCCACGAGCTTGAGGGCAAGTCTGTCAAAGGAAAGATCCTAGTTTTCCCTTGCGGAAAAGGCTCAACCGTGGGATCCTACGTTATCTATGGACTCGCTAAGAACAATCAAGCGCCTCTAGCGATCGTGAACAAGGAAACGGAAACGATCGTCGCAACAGGCGTCATACTAGCCGGGATACCATGCGTTGACCAGATTCCCGTCGAGAAGATCTCCACTGGTGACCATCTGATAGTCGACGCATCAGCGGGAACAGTTTCTGTCACCAAGAAGAGTCAGTAACGTCAATTCAAACTGATGGATAAAGACAGAAAGGTCGGAACCTAAAGGGACTGAAACATCTTGGTAAGTGAAACAACTGAACGGAAGAGAAGCCACATCACGACCGCGCTTAACCGTGATGTTCAAGCGCATGAGGGCACGGGATTTGATGACGTATCACTAGTGCACAATGCCCTTCCCGAGCTTGATCGCGAAGAAATCGATCTTGCCTGTGAGTTGTTCGGCCATAAGCTTGGGGCTCCCGTCATTATCGAGTCCATGACTGGCGGTACACCGATCGCCGCCAAGATCAACGCAACCTTAGGCAGGATAGCGGAGGAACTGCAGATCCCGATGGGTGTCGGCAGCCAGAGAGCGGCAATCGATGATCCGAAACTCGCCTACACGTTCAAAGTAGCTAGAGAGAACGCGCCGTCAGCTCTGCTCCTAGCGAACTTGGGCTGCCCGCAGATCATCAAGGAAGACGGAATTGATCGCGCGAAAGCTGCGGTTGACATGATTAAGGCTGATGCACTGCTCATTCACTTGAACGCGCTTCAGGAGTCAGTGCAGTTTGAAGGCCAAACACGCTTCAGAGGTGCGCTTGGAAGAATCCGAGAACTATCCTCCACATTGAGCGTTCCAGTCTTGACCAAGGAGACTGGTGCCGGGATTTCGCGAGAGACAGCCGTCTCGGTTGAGCGAGCTGGAGTGAAAGGTATCGATGTCGCCGGCCTTGGAGGCACAAGCTGGGCGGCCGTGGAGTATCACCGTGCAAGAGAGAAACGCCGCACACGTCAAGCTCACCTAGGATTGGCGTTCTGGGATTGGGGGATTCCGACCGCCGCGAGCATCGTAGAGGTCGCTAGGTCAACGAAGGTGAAGCTAATCGCTTCTGGAGGCGTGCGCAATGGGCTTCACATCGCCAAGGCGATCGCGCTAGGCGGACACTACGGGGGACTAGCAATGCCACTTCTGAAATCCGTTTCCAAGGGTGACAAGGAAGCGAAAGAGAATCTTCTGTCGGTGATCGACGAGCTAAGAACGGCGATGTTTCTGACAGGTTCCAAGAACCTAGAGCAACTGCACAAGTGTCCTGTCGCAATCACGGGAAAGACACGCGAATGGCTGGTAGCGAGAGGACTACTATCTTAGGACGCACCGGCGTCCAATCGGGCTCCAGAGAGGTCTCCCAGAGACAATTTGTGAGTATTACGCTTCCTTCGGAAGTTCAAGAGGTTTGTGACTCGAGGTTCGATACTCACACGTCTGGCAATTTAGCTCGTCGATTCTAGCGTTGAAAAGCGCGCACCACTCCCATGCATCCTTGCCGATGCGCAGCTTAGTCCGCTGGATGCACGGGTAGGTCTTCTCCGCCATGATCTTCCGGGTATACCAATGGTTCGGGATAAACCTAAGCCTCTGGGTTGATATAGGCTCGCCAGCATTAGCTCGCCTTCACGCCTTTGTGGGAGGATCTTCTTGACTTCCTCTGAATTTGCCGGATTCTACAAACTGACGCCGGAGGAGAGGCTTAGTTTTGTCGGTGAGTTTGCTCATCTGGACAAGACGGAGCTGGATATCCTCGCGGCATCCAGCGCATTGAAGATTGACACTGCAAACCGTATGATCGAGAATGCGATCGGTGTCATGCCGGTGCCCTTAGGAATCGCGATGAATTTCCTGATCAACGGGAAAGACCGACTGATACCTATGGCGATCGAGGAGCCATCTGTAGTCGCTGGCGCAAGCCACGCGGCCAAGATGGCTCGGTCCAAAGGTGGATTCCAGACATCAAGCACTCGACCTGTGATGATTGGGCAGATCCAAGTTGTAGGTTGCGCCGACCCAGAGAAGGCGCGAGTATCCATTCTTGCGTCTACAGAAGAGATTCTCAGAAAAGCGAACGAGCAGGATCCGATCCTCGTCTCAATGGGCGGCGGGGCCACCGCGTTGGAGGCGAAGGTCATTCAGACGATCGTCGGTCCTATGGCCATCGCGGAGCTCTTGGTGGATTGTGGAGATGCAATGGGCGCCAACGCCGTCAACACAATGGCTGAAGCGGTTGCGCCAATCGTCGAAAGAGTAGCCGAAGGCCGCGTCTATCTCAGGATCCTATCGAACCTAGCCGACAGGAGGCTTGCTCAAGCTCGAGTCACAGTTGCGAAGGAAGATCTTGGCGGTGCGGAGGTGGTGGAGGGAATAATCAATGCTTACGCTTTCGCAGCCTCCGATCCATACCGTTGTGCAACACACAACAAAGGCGTGATGAACGGTGTCACGGCGGTAGTACTGGCTACTGGAAACGATACCCGAGCAATTGAGGCTGGAGCACACGCTTACGCATCTCGATCAGGACGATACAGTCCGATGACCCGTTGGAGCAAAGATGCCAACGGCGACCTTGTCGGCGAAATCGAACTGCCAATGGCGGTGGGATTGGTTGGAGGCACTACGGCAGTTCATCCGATCGCGAGGATCGCGGTCAAGATTCTTGGAGTGAAATCAGCTCGTGAGCTAGCTGAGATAGTCGCAGCAGTCGGCCTCTGCCAGAACCTTGCCGCCCTGCGCGCACTAGCCGCAGAGGGAATCCAATATGGCCATATGCGGCTTCATGCGAGAAACGTGGCGGCAGCAGCCGGAGCGACCGGGGATCTTGTCGACAAGATAGCTGAGAAAATGATTGAAGAGAAGAAGATAAGAATCGACAGGGTCAAAGAGTTGTTGGCCGAGTATTCAAGAAGGGCCTAGATTCTTTCGATGAGTGCAATTGATTCCATGTGCTTGATCTTCGGAACCGCGTCTTTCTCCATCCAGTCGGACACGCTGTCATAGATCTTCTGGTAGTATTTCTTCGTCGAATGTCTCACTAAACCGAGCCTTTCCATCCTTCTGACGTACCTCCACTTCATGCTTCTCGAGATCTCGTCGCCAAGAACTCTATCAAGATCCACTTTCTTGAAAACTCTGGGAAGGCGGACAAAGGCTCCGATGATCTCTTTGGGAAAGGCTGTCAGGCTCTCCTTGGACAGCTTTCGCTTCCCTCTGGCTCTGATGAGGCGCACGCTTTCCCTCGCCCTTTTCACTCTCTCTCACCTTGTTAGGTGCCTGCTAGACACAGGTCATGCGTTAAAAACATTCTTCGTTAGGTGACCAGTAGAGGAGACCGGCAAGAACTCGGTTGTTCCTTCCATGATGACGACGCTATAACGGACCAGTTGGCAAGCATGGTGCGAGAGCTATTTGTCCTTCCTCATTCCGAAAGTCGCCAAGCCTCATATGTGACCTTGCGGCTACGTTCTATGCTCCCGAAGTTGGGCTCATGAGAGAGCAAGAAGGTGGCCAAGCCTCGGGGGCGAGCGAGTAGTTTGTACTTGCGAACATTATGAACATCAAATCCTCGGGGAAGTTCTTTGGGTAACGCGGAGCGAGCGGACTCTGCTGAAGAAGCAGAGAGGATTGTAAGAATCGCTGAGGACAACGGGGTAACGTTGAGGCTAATCGGAGGATTGGCGATTCGGTTTCACTGTCACGGGCCACACAGCGTACATCTGCGGGAATATCATGACATAGATTTCTTTGGACTGGGGAAACAGCGTAGAGGTATCTTCTCAATCTTCGAAAAGCTCGGATACTCTCCCAATAGAGAGTTCAATTTGCTCTACGGCGGCACCCGTTTACAGTTCGTCAAAGGAGAACATCAAAAGAACGCGGATGTGTTCCTGGACAAGTTCGAAATGGAGCACACCTTGGACTTCAGACGGCGGCTAAGACTGGATGACCTGACGATCCCAATCACCGACCTTTTGCTGACCAAACTTCAAAACGTGAAACTCGAAGAAAAGGATGCGAAAGACATAGTGGCGATTCTGGAAGATCATGAACTCGGACACAGCGACGACCGAGAGACCATGAACCTGGATTACCTAGCAAGTCTATGCTCACGGAACTGGGGTCTACACAGGTCAATCACAGACAGTCTCGACAAGATCAGGGGTTTCATTGACCAAGACTCGCCCAGCGTCGCAGGAGCCGAGGAATTGACACAGAAGATCGAAGCTATTCGCAGCTCAATCATGAGTAAGAAGAAAGGATTCAGATGGAGGGCTAGGAGTCTGATTGGTGAGAGAGTCAAGTGGTACAAGGAAGTTGAAGCTGGTCAAGGTGAAGCCTAGTGAGGCCTCTTGCGGTGATGCATCCGGTTCATCTTAGTCAACTGCGAATCCGCCGGCGATGAACGCTATTAGACCTAGTAGCATCCAGACCAAGGCGTGGTTTTTCGATCTTAGCGCATTCTTCGTGGATGGATCTTTGACGATTGAGTATGCTGAGTACAAGAAACCTAAGTCGCAGGCGAGGACGATTGGCACGTAGAGCCATGAAACCATCTTCAACGTGATAGGGATCGCGCTCAGAAGAACCGCCACGACAAAGAACAGCGCGCCAGTCTTCGACGCAATGCCGAGTCCCTTTGAGACTGCAAGCGTCCTGACACCACGCTTGGAGTCTCCTACGATGTCAGCCATGCCCTTGATGACCTCGCGACCCATTCCTGCCAGAAACGCGATCAGCGCAAATACGTACAGGATGCTACTAATGCCGCCTACGGCTCCGCCAAAGATGAATGGTATTGCTAAATTGGCGCTGACGGCAGCGTTTCCTGGAAGGCCGGTTTTCTTACCGAACCTGTTGTAGTAGAACATGAGGGTCACTGCTAAGATTGCGATGAGAAGGTTGACAGTGCTCAACGCAAACGCAAGAGATAGGCCTACAGCGAGTGTGATCGTTGCGAAAGCTGCGGCTTCGGTCTTGGATACGCGCCCTGAAGGGATAGGTCTGCTTGGGGTGTTTATCCGATCGATCTCCGCGTCGAGGATGTCGTTTACGGCCATCGAACCCGCCACAAGACTGAACCCTACGAGGAACCCGACCATTGCAGAATATGCTGGCATCGCTGGGCCCAATGTCATGAACTCGCCTACGAGGACAGCAAAGCCCATCATGAAGCAGTTCGGAATTCTAGCAATCTCAAAGAAGCCGGCCATCTTGCCGCCTCTTGAGGACGAACTAGTCTCCATGACATTCCCCTAGGGTCCCATCATTGTTAGGAGCAAATGCTCGCGTACACACGTGATGGCGGGGGCACTTTTAATAACGATTCTCTGTTCTGAGTGTACGGCAGCTTTGTGAGGATTGTCTCATATGCTAGGCAGGGTCGAGCAATATCTAATCGATAGCATCAATGAGCAAGGCGCAATTCACCTGACGTTGCTTGATCCCGAGAAAGTGACAAGATCATCCGCCAAGGCCTTGGCTAAGGCGATAGACAAGAGCGGTTCCGCCGCGATCATGATTGGAGGCTCAACCGCAGTATCGGTCTATCACACCGATGAAGTGATCGTCACAATAAAGGAGCAGACCAAGCTTCCGGTCATAATCTTCCCGAATGACATAGCCGGAATAAGCAGAGAGGCCGACGCGATCTTCTTCATGAGCCTCATGAACTCCATGAATCCATACTACATAACTCACGCGCAAGCTCTCGGCGCACCTCTCGTGAAACGCTACGGCCTTGAACCGATCCCCATGGGATACGTTATCGTAGGCGACAGAGGTGCCGCAGCCGCATTCGTAGGCCAAGTTAACCCAATCCCATTCGACAAGCCACCGCTGGCCGTAATCTACGGCATGGCAGCTCAGTTCATGGGCAAACGTTTCTTCTACTTGGAGGCAGGTTCCGGCGTCGAACGACCCATCTCCCTAGAGATGGTGGCCGCAGTTAGCAAGAACATCGATATCCCACTGGTCGTGGGCGGGGGCATCAGATCTCCCAAAGCGGCAAGACAGATCGTCAAAGCTGGTGCACGGGTCATCGTCACAGGGACTTTGGTCGAGAAAGCATCACCTGAAGTCTTGCGCCGGGTTGTACGCAGCATAAGGAAAGCTGCTTGAAGGACACGGGGTCTGGAGTGTCCAGCGACAACTATCTGCGCATCAAGAAGGCTACGCCGTACTATAACGCTATTCGGCGTGTTGCTTTTCCCTCGACTAGTTGGATACTGGTGTCGCTGTTTGTGCTGGATCTACTTGGCACTGCACTTGCGTTCTCGGTGAGCGACCCCACGCTTTTCGGTCTTCTCAGAGGATTCTCAACGGGGTTCTCGGTGTTTCTTGTCCCGGCCCTCGTCTCCTCTCTTTTCTCGTTTGGGTTGGTGGTCAAAGGAGATCCGCTGTTCTTTCCGAGACGTGTTCTGGCATTGTCGCTCTTTGGTAGCATCGTGTGGATCTTTGTGATGGTAATCGGTGCAGGAGTGAGCAGGGTCTTTGGAGGCTTCACGTTTCCTTTGAGCGCTTTCTGTCTGGGCCTATTTGTCATGTTGCCGTTGCGGTCGATAGCTGTGTTCTCAATGTCGACTGTCAGCTTGGCGAGACGTGTGGTGTTTGCAGTATCTGACCCGTTGGCGTGTTCCGTTGGTCTGGTGTTCGTTCTTAATGCGTTTCCTTCTGGTCTCGGTGCAAGTCTCACTTTGGCAGTTGTCGTATCGTTTGCGTTCTCGTTTGTCTTCTTGATCTACGTTGAGAGGCGAGGCATCCGTACGCTTGGAGTTTCGCCATTGCTTGTGTTCAGAGCCTTCCTAAGAGACTGGTTAGATGGCGATTTCTCCAGGTTCGAGAACTACTTGGAGGTCTTTGGTGTCAACAGTTCAGTCAACCTGTGCGTTCTGAGCTTCAGATCAAAAACCTCTCGGAAAGTGAAAGGGACTTTGATCGTGCCAGACTTCCACCCAGGCCCCTTCCTGAACATCGGAAGCAGCGCACTTCCGTACACGATCAAGCGTGTTGTTGAATCGACTGTCGGAGGTGTCGCCGCGGTTGCACATGGCGTTTCAGGGCACGAGCGCAACCTCGTCAGTCAGCAAGAGAGCACGAAAGTCATCGAGAGAATCCGATCAATGCTGGCTCACACACCACGAGGCTCGGGCGTCAGTCCGATTCTCCGGTCAATGGCCGGAAGCGCAACCGCAACTTGTCAGGTCTTCGGCAAGTCAGCCCTAGTGACGATGACCACTGCGCCGAACGATACCGAGGACATAGACTTCGAGATTGGCGAGGTACTGCGAAAGAGTGCAAGGCGCCTTTTCAAAGGCATCGCACTTGTTGACGCGCACAATAGCTTGGGGCAAGTGACCGTGATGAGCCAAGAAAAGCTCAATGACCTTGCTCAGTCAGCCAAGCTGGCGGTGAAGTCAACGAAAGGGGTAAGGCTGCGTTCTGTATCCGTGGGCGTCGCTCATGCTCCGTTGAGAGAGGTCTCATTGAAGGAAGGCATGGGTCCTGGAGGGATCGATGTCTTCTGGATCGAGGTGGACAGGAAATCCTACGCGTATGTCATCTTTGACAGCAATAACATGGCCTCAGGTCTAAGAGAGAGGATACTCAGCACCCTGAAACAGATGGGCGTCACTGATGCGGAGGTAATGACATCGGACACTCACATGGTCAACGGGATAGTCTCTGCGAGATTCGGTTACCACCCAATAGGAGCAGCGACCGATCCAGAAGTCATAGTTGGATCCGTGCGGACGGCGGCAGACGAGGCTAGGAAGAACGCCGAGCCGGTGGAGGCCTCGCTTGACTGCTCTGAAGTCCAAGTGAAAACACTCGGGCTATCATCTCTTAGCCAGTTGATGCGCTTCGTCCTCAGAACCGCAAGGCTCACATTTGCGACGCTCTTTCCTGTAGTACTTGTGATCGCGATCGTATCATTGGTATTTCTGATCTAGGTCGAATCTCCTTGCCTCAAGAATTCCATTACATGCAACTGCCACGCGAAGTGATTGTAGGCGACGACGTGCTCGGCAAGGTAGGGGAGACATGTACTCGACTAGGTTTCTCGGGATCCGTACTCATCGTGACAGATTCCAATGTTCAATCGATAGGTGCGGCACCCGCACACGCGTCCTTGCAGAGCTCCGGATTCAAGGTTCAGGAAGTGCTCGTGGAAGCCTCATCGCTTCCCCAAGTCCGTCAGGTTGAGCGAGAGATCGAGAAGTTCAAGCCCAGCGTTGTCGCCGGTGTCGGCGGAGGAAGAGACATCGATGTCGCCAAACTCAGCTCGGCCAACAAGGGCATACCATTTCTGAGTATTCCAACAGCTGCATCTCACGACGGAATCGCTAGTCCGGTCGTCTCGATGAAAGGATACAGCAAGCCATACTCTTTCATGGCACAGGCACCCATCGCAATAATGGCTGATGTGAGTATCATAGCCCGGGCACCATTTCGAATGCTTGCCAGTGGTTGCGGCGATGTCGTGGGCAAGTATACGTCTGTCAGAGACTGGAGGCTTGCACACCGAATAAAGAACGAGTACTACGGTGACTACGCCGCCGAGTTGGCGCTGATGAGTGCCAGGCTCGTAATGAGAAACGCACATATCATGAAGGCCATGAGCGAGACAGGAATCAGGACGGTTGTTGAGGCGCTTGTCAGCTGCGGCGTCGCGATGAGCATCGCGGGCAGCAGCAGACCTTGCAGCGGTGCCGAGCACCTGTTCAGCCACGCGCTCGATGTGACCGCGCCACATCCGGCCCTCCACGGAGAACAGGTCGGCGTCGGAACGATCATGTGCGCGTACCTCCATGGGGCCAATTGGCAACTAATCCGAGACGTCCTACGTAGAATCGGGGCTCCGACAACCGCACGTGAGCTCGGAATCGAGGACAAGTACATCATCAAAGCCCTGACGATTGCCCACAAGATAAGGCCGGATCGGTACACGATCTTGGGCGACAAAGGTCTCACAAAGGAAGCTGCAGAGCGCGTTGCCCAAGTGACTGGCGTAGTCGAGTAGGCTTGGCGGACAAAGTGACGACTCCAGAAGCGCTGGAAATCGAGGCGAAGAAAGCTGCATTACTGAACGCCATCAAGCACGAAGGTAAATCTGAAGCGGGAGCAGTAATCGGCAGACTTCTCGGCGCTCACCCAGAGCTGAGGCAGAAAGCAGCAGAAGTCCGCGTTCTGGTCGCTAAAGTCCTCGATCAAGTCAATGCGATGAGTCTTGCGGACCAGGAAAAGGTCATCCAAGAGAGCTGGCCGGAGGAGCTGGTAAAGGAGAAGCCGAAAGCCGAGCGAGGCCTTCCACCGCTGCCAAACGTTGACAAGTACCCTAAGATCGTCACGCGGTTCTCACCAAATCCAGATTCAGTCTTGCATCTCGGAAACGCACGAGCATTCATTCTGAGCCACGACTATGCCCGGAAGTACGGTGGAAAATTCATCCTGCGTTTTGAGGACACGGATCCGAGACTGAAGAAGGCCGCTTTGCAGTTCTACGACCTAATACGAACGGACCTGAAATGGCTCGAGTGCAGTTGGGATGAAGAGTACTACCAGAGCGACCGCTTGGAGTTGTACTACCAATATGCGGAAGAGCTGATCCGCAAGGGAGGCGCGTACGTATGCGAATGTGCCTCGGAGGATTTCAAGCAGCTCGTCGAGTCAAGACGGGCTTGTCCCTGTCGTGCGATTACTCCAGAGGAGAATCTGATTCGCTGGAAAGGAATGCTCGGGGGCGAGTATGAAGAAGGCGAGGCGGTTCTGCGCGTTAAGACAGAACTTGATCATCCGAACCCGGCAGTGCGGGATTGGCCTGCACTACGCGTCATAGACTCGGTGAAGTATCCCCATCCCCGTGTCGGTAGCAGGTATCGCGTATGGCCGCTGTACAATATGGCGTGCGGCGTCGACGATCACACGATGAGCATCTCGCACGTGATTCGCGGCAAGGAGCACCTGACGAACATGGAGCGGCAGAAGTACCTGTACAGGTACCTGGGCTGGACTTATCCGGATGCTATCCACTATGGTCGCTTGCATGTCGTCGGAATGGATCTCAGCAAGTCGAAAATGATGCGGGCGCTCGAAGAGGGTGTGTACAGCGACTTGAGCGATCCTAGGCTCGGAACCTTGATGGCTCTGAGACGGCGAGGCATCACTCCTCAAGCCATCAGAGGCGTCGTATACGAGGTCGGACCACGCCCGGTGGACGCCACCATAAGTTGGGAGAACGTCTACGCCGCTAATCGCAAGATCATCGATCCAACCGCTCGCAGATTCTTCTTCATCGATAGACCCGTCGTCGTCACAGTGTCAGGCGTAAAGAGTAGCCGAACGGTCAAGATCCCAGCTCATCCCGAGCATCCAGAGATGGGCACGAGGGAGCTCGCAATTGATGCGAAAGACGGCACATGTCGCCTCCTTCTCTCCAAAACGGATCTAGGTACTCTGAAGCCTGGGAGTGTGGTGAGGCTCATGGAGCTATTCAACCTGAAAGTCGTCCAAGCGGCGCCTGAGTCGGTTACAGCTGAACTTCACAGTGAAACATACGCCGAAGCTAGGAAAGTGAACGCGCCGCTAGTCCACTGGCTACCGGAGGAGCACAACTGCAAAGCTACGGTAGTCATGCCCACAGCTGAGAGGATCGACGGCTTAGGCGAACCTGACTTGACAACCTGCCATGTAGATGAGGTGATCCAGTTAGTGAGGTTCGGTTTCGGCAGAGTTGATGCGGTAGCTCAAGATTCCGTTGCGATCTATTTTGCTCATCAATAAGGCAATGGAACCCCAGTATCTGCCTGCGAAACAAAGAATTCATCAATATAGCACAAATGCTTCTATTGAAAGACAGGTGATACGCGATGCCGTTCACTTACACCGGCATAAGGGTTCGAGATCTCAGACGATCGTTGACATTCTACACAAAAGTGATGCGACTGAAGAAGGCGTATCGTGGAAGGATGAAGGCGGGAGGAACATTCATACAACTCAAGGATCCGCGTTCCCGTCAGAGGCTTGAACTGAACTACTACCCACCCAGGGCGAAGTACCACGAGCGATTCAGAAGCGGCTCTGAACTCGACCACTTGGCGTTCTGGGAGCGGGATGTCGACGGAAAGTACGAGGAAATGTTGGCCAATGGCGCCACCAAAGCGGTGGAACCTTTCTCAGAGGGCGGTTATAGACTGGCTTTCGTGAAAGACCCCGACGGGATCTGGATCGAGCTTCTGGGCAAGGAGAGAAGAGCTAGACGAAGGGTCAGCTGACACTGTTGCCTTCAATATCCGACGATGCCGCTCTCATATCGGCAATAGGTGTGATTCTCGGAGTAGTCTTCGTGGCTATCCAGCTGAGGCACATGGAGATGCACAGGAATCTCGACATCTCCATGAAGCTGTTCGAATGGGCGGAAAGCGACCGACTCCGCAAAGCATTCAGATGGATCGAAAACGAATTCCAATTTCAGGACTATAACAAGTACAAGGCTCAGGAAGCGACCGACCCGGAGGCAAGCGAATACCCACATGAGGCCACCGCCTTCTTCGAGCAGATCGGATTCCTAGTGGAGAAGAAGTTTGTCGACCTCGACATCATAGACGACCGGCTTGGACCACACATCATCTCGAACTGGAAGACACTCGAACCATGGATCATGGCCGTGAGACAGGAGAAGGAGAACAACGAATTCGGGCGGCACTTTCAGAGGCTCTACGAAAGAACCATAGAGTACATGAAAAAGACCGACGACACAACTGGTCAAACTGCGAAGGCTGGACGGTAGCGCTAAGGTGAAACCCGAATGATCAGCCGAGTGATATGAGAACTGCGAGACGATCATCCGAGCGAATTCTATCTCTTCTTGAGTAGTACGTCTGAACCCTGCAGTTCGACATCATAGGAAGGTTCATCTCTCTTCGGAGGTGAAGCAATAACCTTGCCTGTCGTGAGGTCGAATCGCCCTTCGTGACAGGGGCATATGACCGTGATGCCGTCGATCGTCCCCTCACTCAAGGAACACTGTCGGTGTGTACACTCATCTCCCATTGCGTAGATCTTGCCAGAAAGGTTGGCCACAAGCACGTCCTTCGTCTGCACCTGAACTTTCTTCATTGACCCATCAGGAAAATCGTTCAAGGAACCGACCTTGACGAACGCATCACTCATTCAGGGCATCTCCACCAGTTTCTTAGCCAAATTCAGCGGCACTTATGTCTTGCGAACCTCAAGATACCGACTTGCTAGGTCGGCACGATCTCGCCATATTTATGTTGCCACGGAAATAAAATGCCGGCGATTTGTGCGTTCCTAGGCTGGACCGAGAGGCAATCTGTCTACGCCGTGCTTCTTCATGATCCTTCTCGCCACATCATCCAGAGTTCGTTCGGCATCTGCTGGGAGTGGTTCGGGCTTGTGCTCTCTAAGTATTCTTTGAGCTATCTCCCGGGCTCTCTGGACCGTATCCTTTGATCCCAACTTCTTCCATACGCTTAGTTCCTGTCTGTCAACCAGGTCTGATGGGTTGAAGATTTCCTTGCTGAGCCATTCCATCGTGTGTCTTTGGGCGAGATAGTGCCCTCCAACGCCGACTTTTCTGATGAGATCAACAGCGAGAGTCTGATCGTTGACGTCGATGCCTTTGATGAGTCTCAAGGCCATTCCGCAGATGGTGTCATCCATCACTAGCTTCTCGAAGCTCTGGCAATTCTCGAAATCGAGCATTCCTGGCCCTGATATCACGTTGACTCCTGCAAGCGCGCCCAATGTTATGCCGAGGCCAGATTCGAATCCAGCCTGAGCATCAACTATCTTGGCATCACTCAAGCCTAGATACATGTGGGTTGGCAGGCCGTAGTATTTTCCGATCTGTGCGTAGGCGCAACCCATCATTATGGTTTCCATGGCGCCCAGACGTGCTGTAAGGTAGCGCATGTCGAAGGTTGTCGGTGATCCACCATAGATCACTGGCGCGCCAGGCTTTGCGAGTTGTGACATGACGAGGCCGCTTAGGAATTCTGCGTTCAACTGAACCAACGAGCCGGCTAGCGTTACGGGCCCAGTTGCGCCCAGTTGTGGCATCGGGAGGATTTCCGCTGGAATCCCGTACTTGGCGCAATCAATCAGATTCTGAGCAATGAACTCTCCCCATTTTAGCGGAGCTGAGGGACAGAGGTCGAAGATCGCCATGGGCTTCCGTGCCAGTTCCTTCTCGCCTCCGCGGACGGCTGCCAGCATGTCTTTCATGTCATACAGCGCGTCTATGCCGAATGTGCCTGTGACTATCGTCTTCGGCGAGTTCTTCAGCACTATGTATAGTCGATATCGGTCAACGATCGCATCGGGAACATCCGAGACTACGAGCGCTGTACTCTGAGCCTGTATGTGCTCTAGTCCGTCGGTCAATCGCACAAAATCCGCGAGGTCCTTCGATAGTGGTTTTCTGATTTCAGAGGTCTGTGAGTCAAGCAGATAGAGAGCCGCAGAGCCCGGATCGTAGTAGACGCGATTTTCTTCCAGGAGCAAGTCATGTCTTCCGTCGCGGCTGTACAGTCTGATCGTTGACGGAGCCTTGACCAGAGATTCCTTCACCAGATACTGTGGGATGCGAGCGATCTTCTTGGTCCAGTCAACATCTACTCCGGCCTCAGCAACCAACTTCAGTGCGGTGTCGCTTTGTATCATTACACCGATTTCTTCTAGGATCTTCAGCGACTTCAGATGAATCGTTTCTATCTGTTCTCGCGATAGCAGCTGAAGCCAAGGCTGACCTGAAAACGAGAGCTTCGTCATCCAAATTACCAGCTGAACATCACATATCAGGAAGCAGGCGTGCCTTCTTGTGCCTTTGCATACCCGACGTTGACATGATGACGTTTCCGGCTATCGCGATTTTCGCTGAGACCGCTCAGGAACACAGAAGTAAGCGGCCGCATACCTTGCTACGCATCTGATGCTTCTTGTCGTTTCCGCCTTAGAAGTGAGGCCGGTAAGGTGAGATATCCTATGGTCATCAACGCGAAGTATGCGAGAGAAGCAAGATCGGTAAGAAATGGCGTGTAAGAAATAGCGTGTCCTTCAGCCCTGGATCCTTAAACGGTTTTATCTTCGCATGAGGTCGAATGCTTAGGGACCTGGGTTGCCAGACGGCGCGCGTAGACTCGCTGCGATAATGTTCACGGATATGGTCGGCTATACCGCCCTCGGGCAGAGGAACGAATCACTCTCTCTGGCTCTAGTTGAGGAGCAGAGGAAGCTGATCAGGCCAATCCTCAGCAGGCATAAGGGCAGAGAAGTCAAGACCATTGGGGACGCTTTCCTGGTTGAGTTTCCTAGCGCTTTGGACGCTGTGAGATGCGCCTACGACATTCAAAGAGCGGCGCGCGAGTACAACATCTCAGCCCCCATCGAACAGAGAATCCACCTCCGGGTGGGCGTCCATCTTGGCGACGTCGTAGAATCCCAGGGCGATATCTCTGGGGATGCTGTGAACGTGGCTTCCAGGATAGAGCCGCTGGCGGAGGACGGAGGCGTGTGTATCACCCGGCAGGTCTTTGACCATGTACAGAACAAGTTCGAGCTGCCGCTCGTGAGCCTTGGGGCCAAGTCTCTGAAGAACGTGAGCTTGCCGATGGAAGTGTTCAGGATGGTAATGCCTTGGGAAGCGGAGAAAGCCACTCCCTCGTCTCAACCTGACAAGAGGCGGATTGCAGTCCTGCCTTTCGCAAACCTGAGTTCTGATCCTGAAGAGGGATACTTCGCTGACGGAATGACTGAGGAGTTGATCACATCGCTTTCGGGGGTGAGACAGCTGACAGTCATCGCAAGAACGTCCGTCATGAAGTACAAGGGGTCCCAGAAGGGTGCCTCTGACGTGGGAAAGGAGCTGAACGTCGGCACCCTGATTGAAGGCAGCGTCAGAAAGGCAGGCAACAGGGTTAGGATAACAGCGCAGCTCATTGACGCGGCGACGGAGGGTCACCTGTGGGCTCAGAACTACGACAGGCAGCTGGACGACGTCTTCGCGATCCAGTCGGAGATCGCGGAGAAGGTAGCAGGTGAGCTTAGGATTCGTCTCGTGGACTCCGAGAAGAGAACCTTGGAGAAGAAGCCTACCGAGAACATTGAGGCGTACACATACTTCCTGCGTGGCAGGGAGCTGTTCAGAGAGGAAACTGAGGCCTCGCTTAGGCAGGCAATAAGCCTCTTCGAGAAGGCCATCGAGCTGGATTCCAGGTTCGCGAGAGCGTATGTTGGGGTAGCAGAGTGCCACCAATGGCTTGCTAGCGGATACGAGCCCTTTGATGTCTCCCTCTCAATTGTGAAGTCATCACTGGAGCGTGCCATCGACCTCGACCCGAACCTACCGGGGGCACACGCGTCGCTCTCGGAGATGTTCTTCAACGAGGACGACATGCCGGGTATGGAGACCGAGGCGAGAAGGGCCCTAGATCTAAACCCCAGCCTCCCAGAACCCTACTCTATGCTATCCGAACTGGCGGCACTCAAGGGAGACCCGGGGGAGATGGTTAGACAGAACGAGGCAGCCTACCGCCTCGACCCCATCAGGCCCCGTTTCATCTTGAATGTCGGGTCGGCATACCTCTGGACGGGGAGGGAGGAGGAGGCGCTGGAGCACTGGAAGAAGACCGAGCAGCTGGCCCCGGTGTCCACCTACAGGGGCATGATTGAGTACTACCTGATCAAGGGAGACCTCGAGAAAGCTAGGGAGTTTCATGCGAAGGCCGAGAAGCTCGAACCCACCAATCCTCGGGTCACCTGGCTTGGCGGGGTAATCGCGGCCATGGAAGGCGACAGGGAGAAGGCGCTGCTCGCTGTCAAGAAGATCGAGGATGCCAAGATGGGCCCGATCAGCTTCAACTACATCGGCTACGTCTATCATGCCCTCGGAGACCTCGACTCATACTTCGAGTACATGAACAAGGCCCTCGAAGCCCACACATTAACTCCCTCAAGAATGATGTACTCACCCCTCCTCGCCAAGGCAAGGGCGGACCCCCGATACCTAGAACTGATGGAGAAAATCAGAAGACAGCTGGGCCTAAAGAAATAGAAGCCGTCGTCGCACACCGAGAGATGCACACACATTTTCACGCTGCTCGTGTCGCTCGCTGATACTTCGTTTCTATTCTTTTTTCAGTTTTTCACGTTGTCTAACATCGTAACACGAACGGCAACGACGTGAACGCATCTTATATCTGCTCGCACGACATATCATATCTGTCGAGGTGAAGATGTATGGCTAAGCCAAAGATGTCGAAATTGCATAAGCGAAAGAGTAAGACCGTGTTGCTGCACCCCCATTAGAGAATCCAGGTCGAATATTCGTACCTGGTTCTCACCCCTCGGTTTTTTGATCTCTTTTTCTTTGTGGCCGTTGGTCCGTAAAACCTGGTTGAAACTCGCCAACACCATTAATACGGTGAGAGTTTGATATCACAAGAAGCATCCGAACAGCAAGGGGTTTGGGAGAGTGTCTTCTGACCTGCCAGGCTCGAGAGAGGATACACTGCATCAAGTACAGGACGACGGAAACTACAAACCCATGCGATCTTCCCACGCCTCGCTGATGGGAGGAGACCCCGCCAGCGGCGTACCGTACGTCCTTAAGAGCAAGATTACAGGCGAAGAGTACAATGTCGACTTCCACACGGTTACTATTTGGTGGCTGCTTGACGGCGAACATACGGTCAGCCAAATAGTAGACGAGACTAAGGACAAGTTCGAGACGTCTTACGAGATCGTCCGTGATGCAATCTCCTTCCTTGGCGACGAAGGCCTCTTGGCTGGAACAGAGCCTGAGGTTGCTTCGTCGAAACGTCTGAGGTTCGTTTCAGCGTTTGAGTTGGATCTCACGATCACTTGGGGAAACTCTCAATTCTTCCTAGGCTTAAGGAGACTGGTAAGACTATTCGTGCAAGGTGTTGGGCTGTGGGTTACTCTGATTCTGATCGTCGTAGGCGCGGTACTTCTTGCACCTAATTTCTTGTCGATTCTCTTCAACAGGGCGAATTTCGAGATCCTAGGCTCGTCGAATGTGGGTTTCTTCTACTACTACCTGCTGCTTTTCCCCATCTTAATTGTTCACGAAATCGCGCACGGGGCAACATTGGCATACTATGGAGGATTATGGGATGTGATGCCGGGAGAGGTTGGTACGGGTCTGTACTATTTCGGCCCGATGTTCTATGTGGATACGAGCGACACGTGGGTTCTCCCGAAGAAGATGAGGATAATGGTTTCACTTTCCGGGCCACTATCCACGCTCCTAGCAGGTTCGGTCCTAGTTCTCTCCAATTTGATCTGGCCGAGTCAGATCCTGAAGATGACGGGTTTCTTCTGCTTCTATTGGACGCTATGGAACTTTGTCCCTCTGATCGAGACGGACGGGTATTATGCGGTAATGGACTTTGCGGATATACCGAACCTGAGAAAGGAGGCTTTCGATCTTCTAAGATCGAAAATCCTTGGAGGCAAGGGACCTGATGAAGAGAGATTTGAACCGAGGAAAAGAGCCTTCCTTGCTTGGTTTGCAGTGCTATCTATCGCATTTGTACTGTTCCTTGCCTACGACACCTATATCATATTCCAGTATATGGCGTCAGACGCACTCAGCGCTTTCTGGAGAATCTTGCAGGCAAGAAGTCCCTACATTGTCGTGGATCTTGCGTCGGTTGCATACTTCGCGTTGATGGCTGTGGGTTTCATCACAATGCCAATTTCACTTCTGAAGCGGAGACGAAAAGAAGCATCGGAAGTATGAAAGATGAGAATGCGTCCCGAGATCCGCTCATTCTTCTGCCTGGCGGACGCAAACATTAAAGGACAAGTAGATTTGAAGTTCGAGGGGTTAGAAAGATGAAACTTCTGAGTTCGGAAAATGACGCCGTTATCGATATGCTCGAGAGGTCGCCTCTATGGTCTGGGATAGGCAAGCAAGACTTCAAGGCAATTGTAAAAATGGCTAAGCAGCACAAGTTTGAGAGCGGAGACACTATCGTCAAGAAGGGAGAAGAGGGAACCGGATTCTATCTAGTCTTGGATGGCGCGGTAGAGATTAGATCAAATGGAAACACCATTTCAAGGCTCGGTCCCGGCCAATTCTTTGGGGAAATGTCCGTCGTGGACGCTCAGCCTAGATCAGCTGACGTTGTGGCGGTTGAACCATCACGAGTTTTGTTTCTTTCCGCTTGGTCCTTCAAATCGCTCGTATCGGAGCGGCCTAGAATCGCAGTCAAAATGCTGCAGGAGTTCGTCCGTCGATTGCGTAACACTGACCGTGCATTCAGCGAATAGACGGCAGTGTTTCGATTCTCTTGCATCGTTATTGGGAATCACGATTTCGGGGAACGAGACTGGTAAGAAGGAACCGAAAATGTTAGAATGTTGGTCAGTGCAGTGGGTAATGGATGAATTTGGTCGATCGAAAGACGCAGAGCGTCCTCAGGGGCGTAAGGATACCAACCCAACTAAACGAGCTTCTCCAAAAAGATGCGAAGACGGAAAACAGAACCGTAAGCGCCTTGGTCGTATCAATCCTAACCAAGTACGCGGAGTGGGATCGTTACACGCAAAAGTTCGGCTTCGTCACGGTACCACGCTCCACATACAAGCGCATGATCGAAGCGATGGACGAACAAACTTACCTGTCTGCCACGGAAGAGGCCCCTTCCACATTCCTTGAAATGATTAGGTTCTGGTACAAACGCGTCGACCCACAGACTGTCTGCGCTTTTTGTGAGAGGCTGTCCAAGTATGTTGGAACTACTCGGTGCGAGATCGACGACAGGGATGGCAACTACGCTATTACCCTTGAACATGAGTTGGGCATGAAGTACTCCAATCATATGAAACGGGTTTACGAAGTAGTAACACGTGAAACTCTCGGAATTGAGCCAAAAATCGAGGTCACCAACAATTCAATCTTCATCAGATTCTCCGAGCGTTCGCCCAAAGTAACTAGGTTGCCGAGCTAGTTCTGAAGATAAGTTCACTCTCAACGTGAGAATAGAGGCGGCCCACGGAAGTATTCTCACGGACAACGATGTGAACGCCGTTATTGAGTAACTCTTATCCGCACATTGTCAGATCGTCGGGAGAGATACAAAGGATCTGAGGGGGAATTCAGTGAGGCTCGTGTTGCTTGGAACTGGCGATTCCTTCTGCTCCGACGGTCGCGGCTCCACGAGCGTCTTGATTGATGGTAGCACACGGATACTGCTGGATTGCCCTCCGCAAATCGTGTATGCCCTCCGCCAAAATGGCTACTCCCCAAACGACGTGAATCATGTCCTGATCAGCCACACACATGGCGACCATGTGGTTGGTCTTGTTTTTCTCGCAGAATGTCTCCTTTACAAAGACAAGGGCATTTTAGAGATCTACGGGCCCAAGGGGCTGAAAAGTCTAGTCTACAGCCTCTACCACATGTTGTTTCCTAGGGCAGATCTCTCCAAGGTTCTCAATTTCTTGCCGGACCTGAGCGGTTTTCCATTCACTTGCACGAAAGCAAGAGGCGCTCATTCGCCTCCGGACACGATTTATAGAATCGAGCTTGACGGGACAACAGTAGTCTACACCGGGGACACCACACAGATCGACTTGTCCAAGATCGCAAAGAACGCAGACTATCTCATCCACGAGGCTGCAGAGACCAACGCTGCGGTGGCGAGGCGCCTCAGACACTCGACCCCGACCCAAGCCGCCAGGGCTGCAAAAAGAGCTGGCGCACGAAATCTCGTGATAGTCCACAGCCCGAGACTCACGTCCAAACAGAAGCGCGAGGTGACGCGCATCTTCCCTAGAACGACCGAGACTCACGTCCAAACATGAAACGCCAGGTGACCCGCATCTTTCCAAGAACGATCTTCTCTACTGACGGCCAGATCATAGATATCCCTAGCTGAGTACCGAAGGAGTGTAAGACTGCTCAGCGAGCGTTAAGCTTGGCCTTGAGTCTTCTCGATGTCTCGCTTTGCCCGAGCTTGGTGAAGATCTCAGCAGCCTGTTCCAATCGTTTTCTTGACTCCTTAGGGTTCTTCTGAGCTAGTGCCTCAGAGTAGGCAACGAGTGCCTTCGCGTGATAATATGGCCAACCGGCCTTCTCCCACAATCCTAGAGATCTCGCCCAGGCTTCGTCTGCTCCCTTGCCGTCACCACTAGCAAGTAGAATGGCTGCTTCAGCCTGAGAGGCCATAGCCAAACCCGCATCTCCTTTCAGGGTTTCGGCAAGACGTTTGGCCCATTCACGCATCCTACGAGCCTTTTCCAGATCATTGTGGTTTGCGTAGATCGAAGTCAGGTGCATTAGCGTCTCGATGTGGAGCACGGGCATGGTGGTGAACTCAGCATCCTTGAAGGTTTCAACGCAGTTCTCGAAGCAAGCCCTAGCTTCTTCCTCCCTGCCCTGCTCCAATCTGAGTTCGCCTAAGCCTAGGTTGGTCTCGACGATGGAGCCGATCGCGGGGTCTTTTCTGGCTAGTGCGAGCTGGAGATACTTCTCGGCTTGTTCCATGTTTCCCATGCCCAGATGCAATCGCCCCCTCCAGGCTTCGGCCACGAAGGCTACGCCTTTGAATCCTAGGCGCTCTTGCATCTCGAATGCTTTGGTAGTTTCCTCTAATGCCCGCGCCCAATTACCTCCAAGCCAATCGAGAACGGACAACATAGCCAAGCCAGTGGCTTGGCCGTACAGGTGATTCTCACGGGTGGCCAAGTCCAGAGTACGAGATGCGAAGTCTCGAGCCTTCGACAGGTCTCTGGGGCATGTGAAGAATGCCAAGTTGAGAGGATTGTTGGCTGCTTCCTGTAAAGGTCATGCTGCAAAGCCACTTCCAAGCTTCTTTCCAGGAGTGGTAGTCCCTCATCGATTCGACCAGTGTCGACGAGGCTGGTGCCCATGATTTCCAAGGCATTAGCGACGGCTGCGAAGTTTCCGCTTTTCTCCCCAGCTTCGTGAGCACGTTTGGTCCAGACGTTGGCCTCATCGTATTCATTCGCGACGGCTAGGAGATTGGATAACATCGAATACATGGCGGCAGCTTCGAAGCTCTGTGGGGTTTCCTCAACATACTTGAGTGACCCCCTCGAAAGAAGCAGGGCTTCTCGAGTTCCCTTGACTCTATAGACCAAACTAGCTAGACCAGGCAGTATTCTGGCACATGACTTGAAGTCATGTAGCTTCTCGAAGGCGTTGAGAGCCTGCTCGTAGAGTTGGATGCCGTTTTGGAATTGGCTGGCAAGGTCGTAGCATGCTCCTAGCTTCTCGTAGATCGCTGCCTTCTCCTGGTCTCTGCCTTCCTCAGCCCCAACTGCATCCAGTGCGCGCTTGTAGTTGGCGATTGCTTGCTCGTAGGCGTGGATGGTTCTGTTTCGGTCGCCCGCCATGATTGAGTACTTGATGGTTCGTTCAGCGTCTCCGCCTTCAGAGAAGTGGTTGGCGATGGTCTCAGCTTGGCTCTCTAGGTTCTTAACGTACTGTTTCTCCATTGCCTCGGCTATCTTTAGATGGCTCTTGGCGCGTCTAATCTGGCTGAGTTCATCAAGTAGCAGTCCTCTGATTAGGTCGTCTGCGAACTTGAACCTGTTCAGTTGGTGGGGCATTTCGAGGATGATTCCTGCTGAGAGTGCTCTCTCAATCTTGTCAAGCAGAGCGTCTTCGCTGAGTTGTGACGTTTCCCGCAATACTTCGAAGTCGAATTCTGATCCTGCGACTGCGGCAATAGTCATTGTGTTCAATGTTTCGGGGTCAAGCTTTGTGAGCCTTGATTTCAGTGTGTTCTTCACGCTTCTTGGAATCATGATCTCTTGTATTGGCTTTCTGTCCCATCCTTTCTCGGTTTGAAAGATGGTTCCGTCTTCCACAAGTGAACGGAGGACCTCCTCAACGAAGAATGGGTTGCCACCGGTTCGTTGATAAATCAGGTCTGCAAACTCGGTCGAGACTGTCTGTTCCCCGAAAGTCTGCTTGATCAGGTTCGTTGTTTCGTCGCTGTTCAGGTTCTTCACTGTCACTGACTCTAGCAGGCGTTGCTTGTTGAACTTCATCAATGTCTGTTCAAGCGGACTGCTGGGTTTAAGTTCATGCTCGGCTGGGAGAGAGCACACTGTTAGGACGCGAAGGTTGCTGCTTCTCCTAACGAAGTATTCTAGCAAATCGAGCGATGATTGGTCGGCGTATTCCATGTCGTCGAATATTAGGAGCAGAGGCGCGTCCTTGCAGATCGTGATGAAGAACTGCGTTATAGCCTCGTAGAACCGCATCTTATCCTGCTGCTCTCCAAGAGATTTGGATGCCGGTACGGTTCCGAGCTTCGCCACAATGTCAGGGACTAGTTTCGCAAGCTCGGAGGCATTGGGACCAAGCATTCTGCGCAGAAGTTCTTTGGGCGTCTGAGCCACGTATTGCCTAGTAATCTCGATCCAAGGAGCGTAGGGTAATCCATCCTCTGAGGCGCTTCCAGATAGCACCACCCCATTCTTGGACTGTGCGTAGACGGCTAGTTCCTGCATGAGGCGAGTCTTGCCTACGCCTGTTTCTCCTTGCACTGCAACTACAGACGATCTACTGGTGAGGGCGCTCTCGTAAGCCGCCTTCAGCTTCGTCAGTTCTACCCTTCGGGCAACGAGAGATGTGAGCCAGCGTGGCTCTTGAAGCTGGGCAGCAGGCGGCGCATGCTGAACGACCTCAGGAACACTCAGGTTTTCTCGTTGTGGTAAGATGGAATAGACTTCTATCGGGGATTGGACGTTCTTTAGTTCTTGTTTTCCAAGCTCGATGATCTCGCAGTCAAGCTTGTTCCAGACTTGATCGTAGACTTGGCGTGAGATGCATATGCCGCCAGGCTCGGCTAACGGTTGCACTCGAGACGCAATATTGACGGCGTCGCCGAAGACATCGCCTTCACGATGTACGACATCCCCGAGGTGAATGCCAATTCGGAGTTTGATCTCTTTTCCTGAATATGAGAGTGATTTCTCCTCTTGCAGTGTCTTCTGTATGTCTATCGCGCACTGTGTTGCTTCGAGAGCGCTGGCGAATTCTACCAGGAACGCGTCCCCAATGGTCTTAACCTCTTGCCCTCGATGTCTTTCGAAGATCGGACGTAGTACCACTTTCTGCTTCTCTAAGACTTCAAGAGCAAGCGGTTCATTTTCCTGCGTCAGCGCCGTATAGCCTACGAGGTCCGTGAACATTACGGCTGCTAGTCTTCGCTCATCTTTCGAAGTAGCTTCCTTAACGAGCGCCAAGGTGTCCCCGTTCTTCGGCAACGCCTCGCTACTCGCCAAGGGTCTGAGTATTCATACTTATTCTGCGAACAGATTCCTGCAGCAGCTTCAATGCCATCTTAGGCTGGTTTGACACAATACTTTTGAAGCTCCATGAAGTCAAGGTAAGACACCTTGACGGTTCAAGTGCCACAACATCTGCCGACCTTGGCTGACCGTCCAAGATTGCCATCTCACCAAAGAACTGGCCGGGTCCAAGTTTGGACAGGACTTTTCCGTCTGATCGAACCTCCACACTGCCTTCCGCTATGAGATAGAAGCCAACGCCTGCCTCTCCCTTGCGCACGATGATGTCGCCGCTCTCATACTTGAGCTCCTTGAATGAGCGTGCAATGACCTTCAGTTCCTTCTCGGTGAGACCTGACCAGAGGGGTGCCTTCTGCAACATCTCCACAATTGCGCTCGTATCTGAACCGCTAGGTTTCATGATCTCACTTTCAGGAGTCTATCGTTAGGTGCGTATGCCCAGTTTCGCGCTTTAATGCTTATGCTGCGTGGCTTCACTGAGGCTACCCAAACCCTGAAATTCCGAACGAGCCCAGTAATATGAAGGCCTTCTGTGATTGCATGACCGCATCTACGGCGTTCTCTGCTTTCTCGTGCCTGCAGGAGCGCCGAGGAGGGGCGCGATGACAGGAAGTACCCAAATTGAAGAGGTGATTTCATGCCAATAAGAGCTTGCGTCCACCTGATTACGAATCCGGGAACGGCTAGGGACCTAGCGATAACACTCAGCAAGATAGATGGCGTCACAAGCACAGACCTAACAACAGGAAGATTTGACATCATGGTGTTGGTTGACAAGGAAGATGCTGATCTTACTTGGCTCCAAAACACCGTGCTGGCCAAGATACGGCGAGAGCAGGGCGTCGTCAGGACTGAGACTGCGATCTGCACAGAGAAATTCGCGCGCACCCGATAATAGCACGCACCGAACTCTTCGCGGTGACATTCCAAAGAGAGGCTTTCCGAATCCGGGTAGGCGTGAATCCATGTAACGATACGCGAGGTGACATCCAAAGAGATGCCTGACGGAAAGCCTACTAAGCTTGAGCTGAAAGCTTAGCTTCCGCCTTTTCTAGGTCTCGTTTTGCTCCGAGCTTCCTGAAGATTTCGGAGGCCTGCTCCAATCGTTTCTTTGATTCCTCAGGATTCTCCTGCGCTAATGCCTCGGAGTAGGCAACAAGCGCTTTGGCGCGATAGTATGGCCAACCAGCCTTCTCCCACAGACCCAGAGATTTCAGGTAAGCTTCTCCTGCTCCTCTTCTGTCACCGCCAGCAAGTAGAATGCTGCTTCGGCCTGAGAAGCCATCGCCAAGCCTGCATCGCTCTTCAGAGTCTCAGCAAGCCGCCTGGCCCACAGAGACATCCTACGAGCTTCATCAAGCTGTCCGTGTTTGGCGTAGATTGCTGTCAGGTGGAGTAGCGTCTCAACTTGGTGCGGGGATATGGGACCAAATTCTATTCGTCTTGAACCTGTCAACGCAGGTTTCGAACTGTGCTCTCGCCTCATCTTCTCTTTCCTGCTCCAACCTTACCTTACCCAACGCCAAATTGAAGTTGACAACATGCACGGTCAGTGCATTCTGCTTGGCGTTGGAATTCTCAAGATACCTTTCTGCCTGATCTGACTCTCCCATGCTTAGTCGGACAAGTCCTCTACACACTTCCCCAAGCTGAATAGGGTCATTCATGAAGCCAAGCCTTTGTGCCATTTCGAGGCCCCTCTCAACTTCGTCAAGGGCTAGGGACCAATCCCCCTTCAACCAATCCAGATACGACAACCAAGCATACGACCCAGCCTCAGATGGTATAACGTACTCACGCCTAGCCACTTCGAGGGACTGAAGAGCATACTCTCGGCCCTTTGCAATGTTCCTGCAAGATGTGTACACACTCAGATTGGTCAGGATATTGGTTGCCAAGTAATGGAATCCATGCTGCAATGCCAAGTCGAGAGCTTCCTCAAGGAGCAGCAGGCACTCGTCGATTCGACCCGATTCCACCAGGAAGGAAGCTTTCGTAGTGAGCGTTTCCACGACGACGGCAAGGTTCCCGCTCTTCTGCCCCGCCTCCAGACCCTTGTCAACCCAGGTTTTTGCTTCATCGTAGTTGTCCGAAAGCCAATGTGCGAGGCTCGAGTAAAGTGCAGCGGCTTCGTAACTCTCTGGGTCAGCCTCGACGTACTTGAGCGCGTGTTTTAGGATCGGAATTCCCTCCTGGATCCCAGTTGGCTTGGCTCTGAAGAGCGCATAGGACAGGTCTACTGATATTCTGGCGCATGCCTTGAAGTCATGGAGCTTCTCATTGAGATTGAGCGCCTGCTGATAGTGGCGAGCGCTGTCTTGTGGTTGGCCTGCAAGATTGTAGCAGGCAGCAAGTTTTTCGAGGATGCTTGCCTTCTCTCTCTCCTCCCCTTCTTCAAGTTCAATGAGGTCTAACGCGCGTTTGTAGTTGGTTGTCGCTTGTTGGTATGCGTGGATTGCCCTGTTTCGGTCTCCCGCCATAATCGAATACTTGATGGTTCGTTCAGCGTCTCCTCCTTCCGAGAAATGGTTGGCGATGGCTTCAGCTTGGCCTTCAAGATTCTTCGAGTAGGCTCTTTGCATAGCCTCGGCGATCTTGAGATGGTACTTGGCTCTTCGAATAGGGATCAGATCGTTTAGGAGTAGCTCTCTTACCCGGTCATCAGTGAACTTGAAGATGTTCTTCTGACGTGGAATCTGCTGCACAAGTCCGGCGGAGAACGCAGCTTCAAGCCTCTGGAGTAGCGCGTCCTCCTCGATCTGAGAGAGCTCTCGTAAGACTTCGAAATCGAAATCGAGGCCTATGACCGAGGCCATCGTTAGCACGTTGATTGTTTCCGGCTCGAGCCTCTTGAGCCTGGACTTGAGAGCAGATTTCACGCTGTCGGGAAGGACTATTTCCTGAACCGGTTTGCGATCCCAGCCTTTCTCCGTTCGAAAGATCGCTCCATCTTCGACGAGGGACCGCAAGACCTCCTCCGCGAAGAATGGGTTGCCCCCGGTCCGTTGGTGGATTAACTCTGCGAATTCTGAGGATACGGTCTGTTCTCCAAAGGCCTGCTTGATGAGGTCTGTTGTCTCTTCTTTGTTGAGATTCTTTACCTGAATCGTTTCAAGTAGACGTTGTTTATTCAGTTTCATAAGCGTCTGATAGATCGGGCTGTCAGGTTGCACATCCTCCGTTTTGCAGGAACACACCGTCAACACTCGAAGACCACTAGCGCTCCGGACGAAATACTCCAGCAGGTCTGTAGATGACTGGTCAGCCCACTGCATGTCGTCAAGTAGTAGTAGCAGAGGAGTCTGGCTGCATATCGAGATGAAGAACTGCGCAACCGTGCCGTAGAATCGGAGTTTATCCTGTCGTTCTTCAATTGATTTGTATCGCGGAATAGTCCCAAGCTTTGTAGTGACATCCGGTACCAAACGGGCAAATTCGGGGGCATGTTGGCCAAGAGCTTTACGTAACAGTTCGGCCGGCGCTAGGGCCACATATTGCCTTGCTGCATCGATCCAAGCTGCGTAAGGTAAGCCGTCCTCGGCGGTTCCGTAGAGCACAACCGCGCCCTCAGACTGAGCACGAATAGCAAACTCCTGCATGAGACGGGTCTTGCCTACGCCTGTTTCTCCCTGCAGTGCAACCACAGACGATCTACTATTGAGCGCGTTCTGGTAAGCTGCCTTGAGTTTCGTGAGTTCTGTTGTCCGGTCAACTAGAGATGTGAGCCAACGGGGCTCCTGGAACGGGATAGTCGGGAGCGGACGTTGAACGGCCTCAAGGCCATTCGTTGCCTTCCCTAGTGAGATGGAGTAGACTTCTAGTGGAAATTGTACGTTCTTGAGTTCCTGTTTTCCAAGGTCGATGATTTCATGATCGATCTTGTTCCAGACTTGATCATAGACCTGGCGTGAGATGCAAATTCCTCCTGGCTCAGCTAGCGGTTGCACACGAGACGCGATATTCACCGCATCTCCGAAAACATCGCCTTCCCGATGCACGACATCACCGAGGTGAATACCAATTCGCAGCTGAGTCTCTTTTCCTGCGTATGAGAGTTGTTTCCCCTCTTGCAGCGTTTCTTGGATATCAATTGCGCAGCGCACAGCATCTAGCGTGTTGGCGAACTCTACTAGGAAGGCATCTCCAATTGTCTTGATCTCTTGGCCTCCGTGTCTTTCAAAGATCGGGCGTAGCACGGCTTCCTGTTTTTCTAGGACCTCAAGAGCGACTGCCTCATTCTCCTGCGCTAGCGTCGTGTATCCTACAAGATCCGTGAACATTACGGCTGCCAGTCTCCGCTCGTCCTTCGACGCAGGTCTTCCGGGATGGAGGGAGCTTGGCACGAGAAGGACCAGTAGTAAGTCAGATGCCGACAGTCAAATGCGTTTCCTTCGCCCCGTTTCCAACCGAGCAGCACATGCTAGGGAAGAAAACCGGTTAGATACGGGTAGATTCCAGTTGCATTCTGTTGGTGAGGCCTCTGCCCTAACCTAGTACAATCGGTCCCCTATGCATCGTCCGGGAAGCTGTTCACAAACCTTTGGTAGATCTTGAGCTTCTCCAGCCCAGCGTTGATCCCGTTTTGCGCTTCTGGTACTCTATTCTCGTTGAAGTATCTTTCAACTTCTTCAACTCTGCCGATTCCGAGAATGGGGATACAAGACTGTAGCAGTCGCGAAATGTCCCCCGTGCCCTCGTAGACTTCTCTCAAATGCGGCATACTGGACTTGATCCACATCCAAGCTATCTCTCTAGCATGGGGGTTTCTTGTGGTCGCTGAGATGAGGGTCATCTGATCTTGCTTCTTCACTTCGTCTCCCTGAGCCATCTTGAGCAACTTGGAAAGCAGTCGTGGCTCCTTGAATGCCGTCATCGAAACTAGCAGTCTCTCTTTCTCCTCATCAGAAGCGCTTTCCCGGTATCTCTTCACGATTGGTTCGAAATTCCCGTATGCTCTGGTGTACCCTACGGCAACTGCCTCTTTCATGTCTGGTTCGACGGTTTCGTATTTGTCGAACCTCGATCCGAGTTTGGCGGCATAGTCATCATCGATCATTGCTAATCTGGCTGCGATGATGCCTCGCATCATGGAACTGGTCTCATCGACCTTCTTCTCGAGAACTGCAAGTTGCGATCTGTGAAAATCTCTTGAAACCTCAACAATTCTCGGCCCTAGAATCGAGTAAAGAAATGCGAGCTGATCCGAGACTTCGCGTGCAGGTAGGTGGTCCTGCTCGTTCGAATACCTCTTGACGAGCGTCAGGTAGTCTGCAAAGGGCATCCTGCGTGCCAGAAGGAAGGCTATGGCGTCAAAGGCGATTCCCCATCTATCAGGTGCCGATGGCTTGGCTGCCCAAACGAGGTCGTCAAGTCCCTTGTAGTGTACCCTGTAGAAGCCTGTTCGATCGCTGTTCAGTTGTAGAGACTTAACGTTCTCAGCGTTGATTGTTTCTTCTTCCTTGTCTAGGAGCAGTCTCTTGGACTGGTCGTTGACTTTCATGATGATCGGTATCGGCCAGATTGCTTTTTCTTGTTCACCTGAGAGAAAGAATCTCTCTTGCCGCAGCACTATCTTTCCTCGATCGACAATCGCGGTCACGACTGGATGTCCAGGCTTGCCTATCCATTCGGTCATGATCCTCGCGACCGGTCTACCAGAGTATTCATCCAATGAGTTCCAGAGATCAATCCCCGCGGCGTTCGAGAACCTGTAGCGTTCAAGATATTTCTGAACCCCCTTCCTGAACTCGTCAAGTCCAGTGTAGGCTTCGATCATTCTGAGAATGCTTGCACCTTTTCCGTAAGTTATCGCGTCGAATATCTGCTGTATGTCATCTGGGGATTTCACGTCAGCCTCTATTGGATGCGTGTTCCTCAGAGAGTCCATACTCATGGCAGGGGAAGTCTCATCTATCAGGAAGTCCTGCCAAGCATTCCATTCCGGGAATGCGGTGTCGACAACTTTGTGGCCCATGAGCGTAGCGAAACTCTCGTTCAGCCAGAGATCGTTCCACCACTTCATGGTGACAAGGTTTCCAAACCATTGATGCGCCAACTCATGAGCTATGATCTGTGCAACGCTCTTTCTCGTGGCAAAACTGCTATTCTTGTCGATGTACAGTGCGGCTTCTCTGAAGGTTACCGCGCCCCAGTTCTCCATCGCACCCGCGGCGAACTCTGGAACACCTATCAGGTGAAGCTTCGGAAGCACGTATGGCGTACCGAAATAGGACTGATAATATTCAAGCGATTTCTTGGCAACCTGCAGGGCAAATTCTCCATTGCGTGCTTTGCCGGGAGTCCCCGCAACTATCACGTCTATCTTGCCAAGCCGTTCCTTGATCTCCTCGAATTTGCCTATCCCCAAGTAGAGAAGGTAAGTCGACATCCTCGGCGTTTTCTGGAATGAAACTACTTTCTTGTCATCTTCCATCTTCACTGACTCGACTGGCGTGTTTGATATCGCGTCTAGGTCCTTGTCGATTCTCACGGTGAGCTTGAATTCGGCCTTGCACTCGGGGTGGTCTACACACGGGAGCAGTCTTCTTGCGTTAGCGGCTTCGAAATCTGTGGTTATGATGTATGTGCTGTCGTACGGAGCCTTGTAGATGCCAGCCAAGGTGTCTGGGATCTTCCCGGAGTAGTGGACTTCCAACTTGCCTTTGAAGGGGCCGCTCTTCACGGCCAAGTTTTCGCCTTTCTGCTCGAACCGGAAAGTCCTTCCATTGCCCGATACATTCGAGATTTGTAGTCCCACAGAGTCCAGAACAATATCTTCGTTGGACTCGAGTGTTGTGAGCAACTTTCCGTCGAATCTGAGATCCCTGAAACTCACATCGAGAAAGGCATCGTACCGTTCAACATGTATGATCATATGTTCGCCTCTTTCAGGCATTTGTGAATTCAACTTGGATGTGACTGCCGTCGCAGAATGGCTTGTTGGCTGAGCTGCCGCAACGGCATAAGGTTACGCGATTTCTAGTCTCGTATTTGGTTCCATCTGATGACTCCAATGGTACACCGCCCTTCACCCAGATTGGTCCGCTGACTTTCTCTTCCGGATCATCTACCAAACTGAGAGACGGTTCAAGCTGAGGCTCGATTGGGTCCCCGGTCTTCTTATTCCAAACCACCAGCCTCCCTGAGGGGCAGTTGCATGCTTCCTGAATAGCAGCCTCTTTTGACTTTGCGTCGCCAGATTCTCTGGTAAGCTTCCAAACCCCGCCTGCAGCATCACAGAAACGAGCAGAGATGCAAAAGTCCTGAGCATCGGTCAAAACAAGATCAGGCCCTGAGATCTTCTTGGCCTGCTCAAGGTACTTCTTCCGACTGGCGGTCTCGGTGCCGTCGAAACCAATTTTCGCGTGAGTATCGTCACAGTATGGCATCTTTCTTGAATGACCGCAACGACAAAGATCATACTTCTCATGATCTGGGTAGCGATGCCCTCTACGCCACTTGACTGAATAACCCTCACTGTCTGTCACAATGGTTTCCTTAGCCAAGGGCAAACTGCCGAAAACATGATAGGGCCCATTCTCAGCCACCACTATCCTACGGTCCTCTCTTCTCGAACGTTCTTCCTTTTTTTCGGGCATGTACTATCCTGACTCGACTGTTAGTGAGTCTCGTATTTAACAAGAAACCGGATTGACTTGAATCGAGGACCAGCAACATTGATTGATATGAAGATGCACAGGACCGGAGTCCTGACAAAGGGATGGGTTGGACACGTCTGATGGCGATTCGCATTAGGAGAGCGAATGTCAACGATGCTCAGGGAATAGCGAGGGTCCACATTGACACATGGCACACTACCTATCACGGAATCCTTCCGGACGAGTTTCTTTCCAGTTTGTCTTATGACCGGGCACGACGTAAGTGGGAAACGACCTATCTCAATCCGAATAGCCAGGACGCAATATCCGTCGCGGAAGACGAGTCTAGGAACATCGTCGGGTTCGCAATCTATGGGGCTGATAGAGATAACGACCCTGTCTACAAGGGTGAACTTTACGGGATATACGTACTTCAGAGAATGCAGCGGCAAGGTATTGGAAAGCAGCTCATGCTTGCTGCTGTTCAAGATCTCAAGAGTCGGGGTTTCAGTTCGATGCTAGTTTGGGTGCTGGCCGATAATCCTTCGAAACGCTTCTACGAATTACTGGGAGGAGAGCACGTGCAAACAAGGGATATCACCATGGGCGGCAAGCCGCTCAAAGAATTCGGGTATGGTTGGGAAAACTTAGATTCAATGCTTGCGAAGTGAAGAAGTGATCCCACAGGTTCTTTGAGGTTTGCTATCGGTGGGAACGGTCTTGCGTGTGTGCGTGCTATGAGACCCACATGAGAAGGCGACCTATGCGACGAGGGGTTCAGCTGTCTGCTTCTTGCGTCTGCGTCTCACCGAATCCACGATTGCCAAGAACTCAGCCTCGCTTAGCAATTCAACGCCTTTGTCGCAGTATTGTCCTGTCTTTCGTTCGATCTCACGATCTATCTCCTCGCGTTCTTCGTGGGTCGTGTCGATCCCCAGCCTTCGCAGCCACTCTCTGACCTTGATGCTCACTTTCGCGTTACCCTGCCTTCAAGGGGCTGAATGCGTCCATTTCGGACAATTGTCAATTCAGTTTCACCCAAGAACAAGGAAGGATTGCACTCGCACCGATGTAAATGCTCCTGAAACGCTTCACCGCTACCATTAAAGGAGATGCGGTTCAAATTGCGAAGCCCGCACCAGCGTAATCCCACACACACAAATCAACCCCAACCGACGGACGACCGTTCAAATTACGATGCTCGCACCACTAGACCCACACGCACAAATTACTCCAAACGGCGACGGGTTAGGGGATGGACCCGTAACAACGGCTTTTCCCTCTGCCAAGTTCCGAAAAGCATCCAAAGTCTCAAATCTTGAACGACCAACGTAGTGTACTGGCATTCCGAGATTCGCGACCTGCCTGTTTGGCGTTCGCTGATTCGTACTGCTTGTCAGGGAGCACAGAAGAGTAGAGGGAGACGATGATGAGCGGCGAGCAGAGAAGACTAGCAGCCGTAATGTTCACAGACATCGTCGGGTACAGCTCCCTAACCCAGAAGGACGAGCGACTCGCCCTTGAGCTACTTGAGGAGCATAGAAAGATAGTCCGTCCAATAGTCGCCCGCCACAATGGGCGCGAGATAAAGACGATGGGTGATGCTTTCCTCATAGAATTCGGAAGCGCTCTCGAAGCAACACGGTGCGCGATCGACGTGCAGAAGGCGCTTCACGACCATAATGAACAGTCAACAGTTGAGAGACGCGTGCATCTGCGAATCGGAATTCACCTAGGAGACGTCCTACAGCGACAAAGCGACGTTCTCGGAGACGCAGTCAACATCGCGTCAAGAATTGAGCCGTTGGCGGAAGCGGATGGGATCTGCATATCCGAACAGGTCTTCGACCAAGTCAGAAACAAACTGGACTGCCCAATCGAGAACCTTGGACCACGCCAATTGAAGAACATAGACTACTCGATTGATGTGCATAGAATCCTGTGGGAGAAGGACTCGACTGCCAGCGTGAGTCTGGACAGGAAGCGAATCGCCGTACTGCCATTCTTGAATATCAGCCCCGACCCAAGCGACGCATATTTCGCGGATGGGCTTACGGAGGAATTGATAGCTCGGCTCTCAACCATCAGCGGGCTCAAAGTAATCGCCCGAACATCTACTATGCGCTTCAGAGGCACATCCAAGAGCGTAGGCGAGATAGGGAAAGAACTGAAGTCCGGCACAGTACTCGAGGGAAGCGTCCGCAAGGCAGCAAACAGACTGCGAGTCACCGCCCAGCTGATCGATGCTACGACTGAAGAGCACCTTTGGGTGCAGAATTATGACCGGCAACTTGAGGACGTCTTCGCGATCCAGACAGAAGTCGCCCAAAATGTGAGCGACGCCCTGGAAACGCAACTACTAAGGGAGGAAAGAGAACACATTGAGAAGAAACCTACCGGGGACATCGGCGCCTACACGTTCTACCTGAAGGGCAGATACTATTGGAACGAGAGAAACAAGGAATCACTGGAGAGCGCAATCAAGTACTTTGAGGAAGCCATAAAGAGAGACCCGGAATTTGCCCTCGCATACTCAGGCCTCGCTGATTGCTACGTCGTTCTGGTGGATCACTCATACCTTCCGCCAAACGAAGGTAACCCAAAGGCCAGACAGGCAGCGAGAAGGGCACTTGGGCTTGACAACACGCTTGCTGAAGCCCACACCTCGCTCGCCACTATTCTGAGCAAAGACTGGGAATGGGCGGAGGCAGAGCGGGAGTTCAACGAAGCACTAAGACTCAACGCGAACTATCCGACGGCCCACCATTGGTATTCCATCCATCTTCTAGGCCTTGGACGCCTAGACGATGCAATGAGGGAAGCGAAGGCCGCGCAGGAACTTGATCCCCTATCGCCACAGATACATGCATATGCGGGCATCCTCCACTTTAATGCTCGCCATTATGACAGTGCCTTGGAAGAATTTGCCAAGTCACTGGAACTTGATCCGAATTCTGTGGCAGCACATGAATACCGTTGCTATGTTTACCTGTTCAAATCAATGTTCGAAGAAGCCTTGGCGGAGATGCAGTTGGTTCTGCGGTTTTACCATACCTCCACGGCCAATGTCAAAGCATTTACTGGAGCCGTTTATGCAATGGCAGGTCGGATTGAGGAGGCGAAGCGAATTCTCCGAGAATGTGAGGAGATGTCTGCCCAAGAATATGTGGACCCCCGGTGGTTAATGGGTACTTACTCGAGATTGGGTAACAAAGATCGCGCCTTCGAATGGCTTGAAAAGGCGTTCAAAGCACACACGATTACTCCTTTCGAAGTCAAACTTTCTCCGTTCTTTGACGAAATCACTTCTGATCCGAGGTTCGAGGAGCTGATGAAGAAAACCCTTGCGGCCTACCCAGGGGCTTGAGCATGACTAATAGGACTCAGCGTGAAGTGACCTTGAACAGTGGACGGGCTACAAGTGAAACGTCAGTCGCGCCATCGTCGCGAGGATGAGGAAGAGTTCTGAAACGGCAAGTATAATCGAGTTTCATCCCGCGATGGCATTAGATGAAGTGAAAGACTACAGAAATCCATGTAGTAATCTGGCTAACCTTTTCCAACGTTCTCTTTTTCTTGATTTGTGTGTGTGCGCACCAGCGTAATCACGCACACACACAAAACGACGGTTCATCTGCGCTTACGTGTGCCACCGACGTTCATCTAGTCTCCTGGCAACATGTGCCGTTGCCAATGTTTCACCAGCTAGGAACGGGACAGTGGTGGATGTGTGGTATGCGGTGATATGTTCCACCATGCGCGTCGTAACACAAGTCGCGGTTCATGTTCTCACGCCGTTTAACTTGCATATTGCATGTGACTTATTGGGGCGTGTGTGTTTCCTCGTGTGTTACACATGTCCGTCGCCGTTCAGGTCACGTGGTTCGTCGTCGAGTACCTTGGTCCGGGATCATTCCGAGTGGGCGTCGGACACAGACGAACAATAAAGTGGGAAGACTTGACCTTGTCAAGCGTCGTGGCGGAGACCACAGTTTCGCTTTCACCTTCGCCTAATATGCATCCGCTAGCTTGCCGATTCTGATCATTAGCCAAAGGAGGACGATCGCTACTGCGGTTTCAAGTATCGCTGGGATAGTCCGAAGCCGACGACGAAGTGCGCTGGTGGCATTGCATCATTCACCCTGACTGACTCGACCCTGATCGTGCACGTGCGTACAGCGTAATAGGATGGTTGAGGATGATTCGTCCATTCCGCTTATAGCGGACTATGCGGCCTCGTTGGCAACCAGGTAGGGAAAGTTGTCCGTCTTTCAGGATCATGAAAGCAGAAGCCACGTGGATCAACTGCCTCTCATCGGCATCTACTCATGCCTTCTTTGCGAGCGTCGCTTCAGCACCAAGCTTCGACTGAACCGTCATTACCGTGAAAGGCACGGGGAGAATATCCAAGACTATGAGGGAGAAGGCGGCGTCCTCGTCGTCTGGTATCCTTCTCATCTGATCCGCAAACTACATGACTTCCAACACGCCTATGGGCGGAGAGATCAACAGACCGACTAGGCGGTCTACGATGTCTACGAAACAGAGTCCCCCGAAGATACTTGCTGTTCTTCTGGTTTTGGTGATCGGATTTGCCGCGATTGCTATCTACTTCACCATAGCCTTGACCGAGGAAAGCTCCAATGTCAGCGCGCTTCAGAAAACAGCAGCAGAACTGCAGACCAAAAACAGCCAACTAGAGAGCAGCGTATCATCACTGAGTAGGGCTCAAAGCAACGTGACTATCTACGGAATTGATCCCGCGCGAATCTACGGGGACTCCAATCGGAGCGTTGTAACTATTCAGGGCTCGGAGGTGACGATCGTTGACACCATCTTTGGGCCCCAGAGCGTCATAACGAGTGTACTCGGGTCCGGTTTCGTGATCGACTACTCGAACTCGTACTATCTGGTCACGAACTTTCACGTAGTTGATGGCATCGTGAATGCCACGGTAACCTTCTGGAACGGCGAGGCTTACCCAGCGAAAATCGTCGGTTCCGACGCATACAGCGACATCGCTGTTATCGCCACCCAAGCGTCGCGTAGCGAGTTCTATCCCGTCGGATTCGCTCCGTCGTACTCTCTTGTGGTCGGACAGCCGGTGGTCGCTATCGGGAATCCGTTTGGCCTTTCTGGCTCTGTGACCCTCGGGATCGTAAGCCAGCTAGGAAGGACCATACAGTATCAGTCAGCAGGAGGCGGATTCTCCATCGCGGATGTCATCCAGTTCAGTGCTCCAATAAATCCGGGAAATTCGGGTGGACCACTCTTGGACGCCAATGGAATGGTCGTCGGAATGACGACAGCCGTGGTGAGCGGTTCTCAGGGCGTGGGCTTCGCGATACCGTCCGACACCATACTGCGAGAACTACCCTCCCTAGTGAGCAGCGGAAAATACGACAAGCATCCCTACATTGGATTCCAAGGTGTCGACATGAACTATCAGCTGTCACAAGTCATCGGAACTAATGCGACCTACGGCGTGTTGATAGAAAAAACGGTCACAGGCAGCCCAGCAGAGAAAGCGCAGCTAAGAGGCGGACAGCAGACTGCTACGATCGACGGACAACAGTACCTCATCGGTGGAGATGTCATAGTCTCAATAGACGGAAGCAGAATCGTCAACTACGACGCGCTCTCGACCTATCTGGAGAGACATACAATTCCTGGACAGATAATTCGGGTTGGCGTGATCAGATCAGGCAGCTACCTAGAAGTGCAAGTTACACTCGGCGGCTACTGAGTAACGGACATAGTAGTACATCATTACTCGAACCATCGTCAGTCGCTTCCCTCCTTTTGTGTGCGAGCAACTTGGTACACAGCACTCAACAGCCAGGTAGATCGCTCACAATCCCGGGAACATGTTTTCCATGAATCTTTTCCGGTAGGGGCTGATGTTACTTCTGAGCAGCTCAGTTAGCACGTAGTAGCTCGTTTCAAAATCGGCTCTACTATCGTTATGGAACTTCATGACCGGCATCGTTGAAGGTGAGGGCTCCCACGTCTTATCCCAAGCTTCGATGGCTCCTACTAGGTTTCGGTCTCGGTTACGCCTTTCCAATTCAGCTTTGCTCACGATCATGACCACAAGCAATGGTACAACATCCTCAACTTTCGTTCTGAGCAGGAATTCGCGTGTGGAATTTCGAGGCGCCGTGCAATCCAGAATCACGTTAAGCCCTCTTCCCAGGGCAAGGTCGCGCAGTGAAGCCAAACACGTGTACACAAACTCCTCATCAGCTGACGGCTGAGAGACACCGTAGAACATTGAGCGAACATCATCTACACTTAGTCTTACGAAGGTTGGATTCTCAGATACAAGCCGCTTCGAGAGCACAGTCTTGCCAGAGCCTGGATATCCACTAAGGACGATATTCCACAGTTTCCTTCTGAAGCTCAGGTTCCCTGTCTCCTCAAGAGAGCGGATTCAGTTCTCACACACGTGATGGGATGGATTTCTACGTTTTCGTCACGAATGTTCCTCAGTATGGTGAAGATGCCTTCGCTCGCTCCAAAAAAAGCTCCTAGCCGTCCTGAAAAAAGAACAAGAATACCGGTATTGATCCGGTATCGTCATTCATCCTGCGTCATCATCAATTTGAACTAGCATATGTGGTCTGGTGGTGCGCACACACAAAATCATGATTTCAAACCCTGACAGCCGCCAAGCTAAACCGCTTCTCACGATCCGTTCGTCGATATCGTAACCGTGAACGTCGAGCCCTTCCCAACTTCATTCTTGATGCTGATGGTCCCGTTCTGCGCTTCGACCAGTCATTTGATTCGCTGCCTGTTGATATGTTGCGCGCACTTCATTTTATGTCGCTTGTAGAAATGGGAACAGAAAGGCCGTCTGTTAGCTGACCGCTGGAAGCTTGCGGTTCAGGCAGCGTTAGTTTGGGTACGGAGACCATGGTCACCGATCGTAAGCGTGCTGAGTCGGAGATTCCCAGACTCAGCCAATTCCTAGAAGGCATCATAGACGACGCAAATGTCTGGATCAATGTCCTCGATCAGAATGCAAACGTCCTGATTTGGAACAAGGCAGCTGAAGACATCAGCGGCTACTCTCGTGAGGAGGTTGTCGGCAACGACAGGATATGGGAGTGGCTCTACCCCGATGAAGAGTATCGAAGAGAAGTCATTGAGACAGCAGACCGAATTATCGAAAAGGGACTGAGCGAGGAAAACGTTACAACACGAATCAGGCGCAAGGACGGCCAGACAAGGATCATTTCTTGGAACTCCAACGGCCTCCGTGATGAGAACAACCACACGACAGGCTCAGTTGCACTCGCTCGAGACATTACAGAGCAAGTGCGAATGCAGGAGGAGCTTGAGCGCTACTCGAAGCATTTGGAGGAGCTTGTGGACGAAAGGACGCGAAGTCTGCGTGAGAGCGAAGAGCGGTTATATGCAATAATCCAGGGCTCCCCTGAAGGTATTGTAGTCATCGATCCAAATGGCAACATAGCTGAGTGCAACCACGCAGCACTCCAACTGCATGGATCTACCACCAAAGATCAATTGATCGGCAGGAACTTATTTGGACTAGTCGTCAAGAAGGATCGCGAAATTGTAACAAGTGCCTTCACAGAAATAGATCGGTTGGGAACTATCAGAAACTTGAGATGCACACTGGTGAGAAGCGATGGCCAAGAATACCCTGCGGAAGTGTCGGTGAGTCTCGTAAGAGACCCCGCCGGTTCCCCAGTAGTTTATGTCGCGATAGTCAAAGACCTCACTGAGGAAAACGAGGTTCAAGAGCGCCTCCGAAAGGCAGAGCGACTGGCAGTGATAGGTGAGACTACAGCCATGATGGGGCATGACCTTCGAAACCCATTGCAGGGAATCTCAGGAGCAGTCTACGTCCTCAAGAAGAAGTTCGGTTCAACAGCAGACGCAGAAACCATGGAGATGCTAGGAATGATTTCAAATTGTATCGACTATGCAGACAAGATCGTGAAGGAACTCTTGGATTACTCGAGAGAAATCCGCCTTGAACTGACGGAAACCAATGCAAAAGCATTGATTGACGCCGCAATACAGCGAGTCAAAATACCAGGTAACGTCAAGATCAGAAACCTAGCAGCGGATACACCAAGCATACTGCTCGATGTAGCGAAAACCCAGCGGGTTTTCGTCAACCTGATAGGCAATGCCGTCGACGCTATGCCCGATGGCGGAGAAGTAAGCATGACAAGCACAGAAGCCAGAGGAATTCTGGAGGTCAAGTTCGCGGATACTGGCGAAGGCATACCTGACGAGGTGATGCGGAATCTCTGGAAGCCCCTGAAGACAACCAAATCAAAGGGAATAGGACTGGGGCTAGCGATATGCAAACGCATAGTGGAAACTCACGGGGGATCTATAGAAGTTGAAAGCACGCCTAGGAAAGGGAACGACGTTCACGATTAGACTACCTATCAAGCCTATAGCCGGAGCATTGATCAAAACATAGGATGACGTTCTAGGCGAGGGAGCCGTGTCGCTTGTAGATATTCTTCAGAAACTGGTTGAATTTCCCACATATGTTCCAGATGGGATGCGCGAGTGTGCGGAATTCATCTCGAACGAATTGAGCAGGGCAGGCTTCACTGTTGCTGTTGACAAGTTAAATAATGTCTACGGTACGAGAGAATTCGCTCTCGGTAACGGTACGTTTCTGATCAACTCACATTTCGACACGGTCGCCCCTTCGGCGAAATGGACTAGAGATGCACTACGTGTCACAATGGAAGAAGACCGCCTCTATGGACTTGGCACGGCAGATGCGAAGGGAGGAGTTGCCGCGATCCTTCACGTCCTAGAAGACTTGGACCAGTGCAGGTTCAGAAAACTCGAGGTACTCTTATCGAACTATGAGGATAGCAGAGCGATCTTGGACGGAGAGCAGTGGCTGGGCACACCATACTTTCTGGCGCATAACCGACTAGAGGCAAAAACCGGAATCAACGTGGAGGGAACTGTGCAAGGGGGCCGGTTCATGGTGTCGCTCGGGTGTGGAGGACGGGTAAGACTCGGTGTAACAACGATTGGAAAGGAAGCACATTCCGCGGAACCGTCTTGGCGAACCTTAGGCCACAACGCGATCTACGATATGATGAAGGTTATCGAGGCGCTACGGAGGATGCCCCCGGCTAGAATGACCATTGACGACCACGAGACGTACACCCAACTCAACGTCGGCTTGATTGAGGGAGGAACCGCGGTCAACGTAGTCCCAGGCGAATGCAAGATCACTTGCGAGCGCCGCGTTCTCCCGAACGAGGATTGGGATGAAGTCAAGAAGGAAGTTGAGAGCGCCTTGCGTACGTTGCGAGACATAGAATTCAAGGTAAACTACTACGAACCTCAGAGGCCATATCTGCTCGACCGCAAAGATCCCGCAGTTGCGCTTGCTGTAACTAGCGTTGAGCAAACGCTTGGGTACACGCCGAAGTTCAGAGTCGAGTCGGGAAGAACGGATTCTACCTACCTTGATCAGTTGGCCGGCATCAAGACGGTCATAATGGGGCCAGGCGAGAGCGTTGCTGTTGAACACAAGCCCGATGAATATGTAAGTGCTAAGAGAATCGGAGAGTTCAGCCGAATAATACGCTATATGCTCACAAAGACTCTGACAGAACACGTAGCGTAGACACTGTACTTGTGGGCATCCAATCCGCAGACGAGCGAGCTCATACAATGCTTTGAGCTCGCCCGCCATCTTACCCCTTTCTCATCGCATCACAAAATACCCCCCCCAGCGGAGACACTGAACCCAAACAAGGCATCAAAAGGTACGCGTACAGAAAACACGTGCTACGACAACTCCACCATTGAGGCGAAAGGGTTGCGACAGCAGAATTCATCATTATGTGTTCTGAGAAGAAAGAACGAGCGAAGAGTGCTCGACATCCGTGAACGATCAAAAGGCTTTCTATTGGAGGGCCCCGCATAGGGCGGCAAGGGTTGAGATGACCTAGGCAGGATCTGAGATTCGCGCTCCGCACCTCACAAGAATCGTGTGCTTTGTCAAGACCTGAAGACACCCACAACCTTCGCCGTGAAACTTCCCATATCGAGACAGGCAGTGTGATTCCACATGAAGCAGGAGAAGAAGCGGATCCTCGTCATTGACGATGACGAGATTGTCCTTACCTCGATCGCAAGCATACTTAGACTCGAAGGTTACAGTGTGGACACGGCCAAGACTGGCAAGGAGGCAATTGCGAAATCTAATCTTCACATCTACAATCTCGCATTGATCGACCTTCGCCTTCCAGACATGGAAGGAACAAGACTACTGACTGAACTCAGGCCGAGCACGCCGAGAATGGTCAAGATAATCCTAACGGGCTATCCCTCGCCTGAAAACAGGACGAAGGCTTTTGAGAAGTATGCGGACGGTTACATCACAAAGCCCGTGAAGATAGATGACCTCGTCAAAACGGTTAAGGACCGTTTGAGGGAACAGGACGAATGCGTTGAGAAAATCAGTCAAGAGACACCAAGACAGCATGAAGACGGGTTCGCGGTTGTGGCGATCGGCGCCTCTGCCGGAGGACCATCGGCGCTTGAGCGGGTTCTTTCGAGACTGCCTGGGCGACTGTCTGCAGCATTGGTCGTATCTCAGCACATGCCTAACGGTTTTACGAAACCCTTTGCTGAGCGACTCGCCGCAGTATCAGGTCTGCAAGTTAGAGAAGCCCAGCATGGCGATGTTCTGCAAGCGGGAAGCGCCTTCATCACGCCAGGCGGCCACAACATGGAGATAGCTGACGGGAGAATACGCCTTCAGAAGGCTGAACAAACGCCTTCTCCATCAATCGACGTAATGATGAAGTCTGCTGCTGATGCCTACGGCACAAGATGTGTGGGGGTTCTTATGACGGGCATGTTAACTGACGGTGTCCTTGGAATGAAGGCCATAAAGGACCGCGGAGGCATCACGATAGCTCAAGATGAGTCGTCGTCTCTCGTCTTCGGGATGAACAAGGCCGCAATAGAGGCAGGCGTTGTAGATGTTGTCGCTCATATTTCGGTCATGGCGGACAGAATCGTGAATGCACTATCAGAACCCCATGCTGCCGGAAAGATGATTGAACATCAAATGGCTAAACGATGATGAAAGACCACCACTTGGTCCGAGCTTGGCCCAATGTTGGGCTTCATGATTCAGCAGAGGTCTCTCTTGAGAAGAACTCAAACAACGGGGGACGTTTCCTCGACTTCATTAGCGTTTGCGTACCGTGAGGTCCACATACACTAAGAATCGCATCCTGAACAGACTTTCTCCTCGCACGGGACGCGTTGAACAAGGCTGTTCGCTCGCGTCGAATGCACAGCTGTTCATAGGGAGAATGACCGCGAGGAGTATTGAGTGACGTATTACGGGCAAGGTTCGCGACTACATGACGAAGAGAGTTGTTACGTCTTCGCCTCAAGCTTCGCTAATTGATGTTCAGAGACTGCTGGCGGAGGAGAGCCTTACCCGAATTGTAATTGTTGATTCCAGCGGCAACCCTGAGGGGATTGTCTCGGAAAAGGACGTCATGAGATTCGTGCTTACCGACAGGACCATGCGAGGATTCGAAGAGGTTCATGCCCAGGAAGTTATGTCTTGTGGCTTGAGCACAATCAAACCAGATGCCCGGATGGCGCAGGCTGCTGAAGCCATGATTAGGCAGAAGAGAAGCTCACTCTTGGTGCGTAATGGTGAACCGGAAGGGATCGTGACAAAAACGGACGTAGTCAAATACCTAGACGCAGAAGGAGGTGGGACCCATTCTGTGGGTCACTTCATGACGGTTCATCCCGTTACAGTGAGTCCCACACAGTCGATCTTCTCTATAGTGGGTTTGATGTCACACCGCGAAATCTCGAGAGTGATAGTGGTCGATGATAATGACAGACCTCAGGGAATCATCACTCTAGCTGACTTCAGCCAGAGGCGAGCTTATTCTCTATTCAACCTCTCGAAGAGGTTGATTGCTACAAAAGACCAAACGCCGGCTGCCTTCCTGGAGCATGCTGCAGCTATCGGTCTTATGGCTAAGCATTTCATGACACAGCATCCTATCACCGTGAGTCATGATTCGGATCTGACTAGTGCCGCCAGATTGATGACTAAACATGATATCAGCGGGTTACCAGTAACGGATGACTCAAGAAACCTCGTAGGAATAGTCACCAAGACTGACATCACACGAGCAGCCGCCTACGAGAGAAACACGAGGGCCCATACCCTCTCGAGATATCCTTGGTCAAAGTTGAGTCCAATGTTATCCCGTTCCAGCAGAGATGACGCAAAACAGAAATCCGCGAACGACGCATAAGGGCTGATGAACTCTTGAGGAATAGGCAAAAGCCAAGAAGCCTGAAGAGGACCAGTCGAGGCGTCACCGGGAGAAAAGTGCACGCAACATTCGTAGACCTCACTGAACGTCGAAAGATGGAGCAAGACCTCCGGGCAAGTGAGGCGCGGTTTCGTGTACTCACGGAAAAATCAAGTGACATGACTCTGTTGATAAGTCCTGAAGGCACGATTCTCTATCTCAGTCCATCTGTCAGAAGAATCATGGGATACGAGCCGGGGAAACTGGTTGGAAGTACTGTCTTCGAGTTGGTTCACTCAGATGATTCGAACAGACTGATGGTCGGATGGCGGCAGCTCCTGAAGGAGCCTGAACGTTCTCGAGAAGCTATCGAGGCGCGCATCCGGCATGCCGACGGAACCTGGCACATCCACGAAGGGACAGTGAGGAACCTTCTTCATGATCCGGCTGTTGCGGCCATTGTGATGAACACTCGTGACATCACCGAACGAAAACAGGTGGAGGAGGCACTGCGGGAGAGCGAGCAGAAACTGAAAGCTGTAGTCTACGGTTCTCCGATCCCCCAATTCGTTATTGACCGAAACCACACAGTCATCTACTGGAACAACGCGCTGCAGGAAATCACTGGAATCAAGGCAGAACAGGTGGTAGGCACAAAGGAACAATGGAGAGCGTTCTACAGCGAAGAAAGGTCCTGCCTGGCCGATCTACTGATAGAAGGGCGCACAGGACAGATTCCTGAGTGGTATCGTGGAAAGCATAGCAGGTCCACACTTGTGGATGATGCATACGAGGCCACGGACTATTTCCCAACGCTGGGCAAGGAAGGAAAATGGCTGCACTTCACCGCAGCCACAATCAAAGACCCCGAGGGCAATGTCATAGGCGCCGTCGAAACCCTTGAAGACATTACCGAACGCAAAGCAGCGGAAGAGGCGTTGCGGGAATCCGAGAGCCGTTACAGGGCATTGTTCGACAACGCCAGCGACGCTATCCTCATCCACGATATCGGAGGCAAGTTCCTAGAGGCCAATCACGTAGCCTGCGAACGCCTCGGCTATATCCACGAAGAATTCTTGCAGATGACTCCGGAGGACATAAACTCTCCCGAGTATGCTGCCCACGTGACCGAACGTGTTGAGGACCTGCGCAAACGCGGGCATGCATTCTTCGAGATAGCTCACATGCGAAGGGACGGCACAGTCATCCCTATCGAGTTGAGCAGCCGAATAATCGAGTACAAAGGAAAACCAGCCGTCCTCAGCATCGCCCGCGACATCACCGAACGCAAGCGAATGCAGCAGGAGCTTGAGCGATACTCCAAACAACTAGAGGAAATGGTTTCCGAGAGAACCAAGAAACTCTCAGAGAGTGAGAGTAGATTCAGAGAACTATCGGACCTGTTGCCGCAGATTGTCTTTGAGATCGGCGAAAACGGCAACCTCCAATTCATGAACCGTGCTGCATTTGCAGCGACCGGTTGTACTGAGGAGGACTTCCGCAGGGGTTTGAATGCGTTTCAATTGTTTGCTTCGGAGGATCACGACAGAGCGATGGGAGATATCCGGAGAATAATCGCCGGCGAAATGATAGGTGGGCACGAATTCACTGTACTGCGAAGAGACGGCACTTCTTTCCCTGTGCTTGTGTATACCGCTCCTATCATGCGTGAAGGCAAGGCTGTCGGTCTGAGAGGGATCGCGATAGACATCACGGAACGCAAGAGGATGGAGGAGGAGCTTCGTTCAACCAAGGAGCGGTTGGAGTATGTGGTCACGTCAAATCCTGCTGCAATCTACAGTGGTAAGCCTCTTCCAGATCTGCCCGATTGGGAGCTGACCTACCTCAGCGAGAATGTTTCAGGCATACTCGGGTATGAGGCGCGGGAGTTCGTTGGCCACCCAGAGTTCTGGCGCCGTATTGTTCATCCCGAGGATAGACCGTCTGTGCTGGCGGAGATGCCTCGCCTCTGGGAGACGGGACGGAGCACCATCGAGTACCGTATGCGCGACAAGAACGGGGACTACCGGTGGATACGTGAAGAAGCAAATGCAGTCCGTGACGCTAGCGGCAAACCGATCGAGGTGAACGGTTACTGGACGGACATCACGGCTCGAAAGCAGGCTGAACAGGCGCTACGCGAGAGTGAGGATAGGTATCGTCGCCTCTTTGAGAGCAGCCCAATCTCTCTTTGGGAGGAAGATTTCTCGGACGCTAAGAAGTACCTAGACGATCTGCGAAATCGAGGGGTCAAGGACTTCAGAAACTACTTCATGGAGCACCCTGAGGACGTTGCTAGATGCTCGGGATTGGTGAAGATCCTTGATGTCAACCGGGCCACCCTGGAGCTTTACAACGCGGAGAATGTAAGAGATTTTGTAGGTGGTCTAAGCAAACTTATCACCAAAGAAGCACTCGACACGTTTAGAGAGGAAATTGTCGCCCTAGCTGAGGGCAAGACCAGGTTCGAGAGCGAATTCATCAATCAGACACTGGCCGGCGAGAGGAAGCAAATTAGCTTGATAGTGAACGTGATTCCGGGTTATGAGGATACGCTCGCGAAGGTGTTAGTTTCCATACTCGATCTCACCGAGTTCAAGCTGATGGAAGAACGCCTCCTCAGATCCGAGCGGTTAGCGGCGATCGGAGAAACCGCAGCGATGGTGGGTCATGATCTGCGGAATCCGCTGCAGGCTATGACGGGCTCCCTCTATTTGGCGAAGAAGCTGTCAAGATCCGAGAGAGTCGAGGAGAGGAAGGAAGCTGTGAAGCTTCTGGACACGGTTGACGATCAGATCCTGTACATGGACAAGATTGTCTCTGACTTGCAAAGCTACGCTGGACCGGTAGGAGCTGAACCAGTCGAAACCAACCTCCCCAACCTAGTCAGAGAGGCCATCTCGAATGCTCAAGTTCCCGGAAACGTAGAGACCCACGTGGAGGTTCAGGAGGATCTAACAAGCGTGGTTGTCGATAGTACATTGCTACAGCGGGTTCTCTCAAACCTGATCATGAATGCGGTTCAAGCAATGCCGAAAGGAGGAAACTTGACGGTGACCGCCCACAAAGAGCAAGAGTCACTGACCGTGACCGTGCAAGATGCTGGGGAAGGCATAGCGAGAGAGAACATGGACAAGATCTTCAATCCATTCTTCACCACCAAGGCAAAAGGGCAAGGATTAGGCCTAGCCGTGTGCAGGCGACTGGTCGAAGCCCAAAACGGCACAATCGCCGTCACCAGCGAAGTTGGGAAGGGTTCAACCTTCACACTCAAGATACCCACGAGCAGGATGTCAGGAGCAGTTTAGCATGGAGAAGAAGCGGATCCTAGTCATAGATGACGACGAATCAGTCCTAGAATCGACTGCTAGAATACTAGAACTCGAAGGTTACGATGTTGATACCGCTAAGACTGGGAAGGAGGCGATCGAGAAATCCAATCTCAACTCCTACAACCTGGCGCTAATCGATTTTCGTCTCCCAGACATGGAGGGGACGAAGCTGCTGACAGCTATGCGGGAGACGACCCCTAGGATGACTAAGGTAATCCTAACCGGGTACCCGTCAGGTGAGAGCAGGGCGGAGGCGGCTGAGAGGCATGCGGACGGTTACATCGTTAAACCGGTAAGGATAGATGACCTCCTCAAGACCATCAAAGAGTACATGAGGAAACAGGACGAGGCTAGAAGTCAGGACATCAGCCACGAACCCGTGCAGCATGTTGGAAATGAGTTTGCGGTCATAGCGATCGGTGATCAATGCGGGAGCCGCGCGGTCTTTGATTGCTTGATGAAGGCTCAGAAGGTCAGCTATGGAAGAAGGGATTATGACTTCTTAGTTTCTAGCTGTCAGATGGAAGGTTCGTCATTGCCGATTCACTTGGTGCAGGTATCTGAACCCTCGGTTTTGGATTGATTTGGGTGCGCCCGCCCGAACTTGGACTACCATTCTCCCCGCCCCGCCCTAGCCGGGAAAGTGAGTTGGCTCGCATCTCAGCCGATGGTCAAGCGAGTCGCTTGCTTTGGGAACAGGCAACGGTTCATTTGGATCTCGCTTTTACGCTGAGCTCCTGAGACAGTTCAGCAACCGTCTGCTTCTCGGGCTTGACTGGAGTCACATCGGCTGCAACTGCCACCTCTTCTTGAGCTTCCACTCTAGATTGCCCTATCAGTTCGCTTAGTCTATGGACGACACGCGTGAGCTCCAGTGCTCGTGCTGTGCTATCTTGGACGGTGGTATTGATCTCCTCTATTGAGGAAGAGAATTCCTCCGTTGTGGCGCTGGCCTCCTCACTTGCTGCCGCGATTGAGCTCATTGCGTTACCAACTTGGTTGGCAAGCTCAAGTTGTTCCTTCGTGCGACCGGTCGTGCGTTGGGCCGCGATCTCTGCTTGTTTAGCAGTCTGGTAGGCTCTTTCCAGTGTAGTCAGGACTTTCGTGTTTATGACGTCAACGCCTGCTTGCGATTTCGCGGCGTTTTCATCAATCGCTCTGACCGCGGCGCTGGATTCGTTCTGGATTTCTTCATTCAGCTTCGCGATCTGGTCGGCAGCCTTCTTTGACTCCTCGGCCAGTTTGCGGACTTCTTCGGCGACCACTGCAAAACCTCGACCATATTCGCCAGCTCGAGCTGCTTCTATCGCGGCGTTCAATGCGAGAAGGTTGGTTTGATCAGCTATTCCAGCTATTACTATTGTTGTCTGGCCGATTTCTCTCGATCTATCCGCTAGGCCTTGGACAACTTGGGCTGAGCGAGCCGAGCTTGCGTTGATCTCGTTCATTCGTGCTTGCGCTTCTTTTGTCGCGCCCAAACCTTCGTCAGCACTCTTCAAATCTTCTTGGGCTCTAATTGCTCCTTGCTCAGCCGCCTGGGCGGCATCCTTCACTCTGGTGGTCATCTGATCCATGAGGTTCGTGGTGCTCTGAGCTGCATTCGCTTGGTCCGTCGCACCCTTCGCGATCTGCTCGGCACCAGTGGTCAGCTGTTGTGCCGTCACAGCTACCTGTCGAGAGCCTTCCACATACTGTGCGGCCATATTGTCGATTTCTCGTACAGCTTTCTGGATTGCGCCAATCAACCTCGAGTTCTGAGACATGATTTCTCCAAGTCCAGCCGCCAGCATTCCGAACTCGTCACGACTCTTGATGTCAGTCTTTCTCGTGTAGTCGCCTTTCGCGACCGCACCAACCACATCCAGCAGTTCTCTTCCCGGTCCCACGATGCTTCGTGAAAACAACATCGTAGCCACGCCGACTGCAATTGCCGTGACAGCGAATGTGGCGAGCATGGTGACGGTTTGCTCCTCCATTTGACCTGTCACAATTGTGAAGTACGCGGCTAGTGCCGCAAGCGGAATCAGAGATGCCCCCAGACAGAATATGACGAGTTTCGTCCTCAAGCTCTTCGTTTTTCAACCCAGCCCATGTTCATTTCGAATATAGGCCCGTTGTATGCGGGCAGTGTATTCGAGGAATTAGGGCGGATTGGGTATAACTTATTGCTCGATCGGATGTTACACTCGCTGAGAGGCACTTTGGGGGCTAGATTCACGTTCACCTTGCCAAAAAGGAGATGGGGCGATTCTGCGGCCTAGACGAATCCCGTTGATCGCTCGTCTCTCGATTCGGGGACACAATTGAATGGTCCTTGTGAGCAGAACGTCTCGAATGGTTTCAAGGTACCTGTGAATCTCAATCTCAGGTTTGTCTGATAATCCCCATTTCGCGTTGCGTGTGGAAGGTTTATCTGGTATTCGATGTAATACACGTATACGGACGGGCTAAATGTGCAGAAGCTTACCGAAAGAGAGCTCATAGTGCCGGTTCGGTTCTCACAGCACGAGATCGACGCGATTGACAAAACTGTGCATAGGCTTGGAACCCGGTCCAGGAGCGCTCTGATTAGAGACGCGATAGAGAAGTATGTTCGAGAAGCAGGCAGCCTCAAGGTCATTGAGATACGTAGTGACGTGGCCACAAAAGACGCAAAGGCCGAGATCGTCGCCTATCTTAGGAAACACAAAGAGGCTGAGACATTCGACATTGCGAACGACCTTAGAATTAATCTGGACTTGACTGTCAAGGCTTTGAAAGAGCTCTGGGGGGAGGGGAAAGTGGCTTGATTGGGAAAGAGGTCGGAGACAAGCTCATTGCCGAACAGATCATCTGCGAATGCCGAAAGCTGAAGGGGCCCGTGCTCATACACAAGGGTGCCCATAGAGCCCAGAGATACGTCTTCTACGGTCTTCCAGCAGAAGCCGTGATAGGGAAGAAATGGAGGCTAATCGAGTAGCTCTCTACAATTTCTCTAAGTATCTGTTGATTTCCGTCTCTGCGTTGTCTGCTGTAATGAAGATCGGCACGTTCTCCATTCCTGTGGCTATGTAGCTTGAGAGTAACCACCGACCTGGTGAGAACTCTAGAGTCTTCTCGAGTATGCTCGGATCGATTGTGAATGTTGTACTGACTAGGCCGCGGTCATACTGGCGGGGCAGTGTGCCAACGAAGTACGTGTGAAGCTGCTGAAGCGCGTTCGTGTTGAGGTAGGCGATTCGTTGCGTGGAGATGCATCCGCCAAGTCCGTACTTACGGCCTTGCCTGAGCAGCGTCTCAACAGCGTCTGTGCATTCACGCTCGATTCCTCGAGCCTCAGAAGGCGCAGGCGCAAACTCTTGAGCCTCATCGAATACGAAGAGGACCCATGGTTTGACCTTGAATTTCCGCTTGCGGTTCCAAAGCGTCACCCTAGTCAGGTCAACCGCGAGCTGCTTGATTGTCACAGGATCGGAGATCGAGAGGCAGACGAGTCGAGTCGGTCCCTCGAGGAGGTGATGAATCTTCTCAGTTGTCAGTCCCGGCTTGCCTTTCTCGGCGGCTCCCCTCCTAATGGCGTCTAAGAGTCCCTTTCGTGATGTTGCCCAACCGTAGACGTTGCTCTTCTCGCTGACCTTGTACCGTTCCACAGCCCCCTGAGCTGTCGAGTCTAGGAATGCGACGAACCCCTCATCGATCTCGTCCAGTTCGTTCTTGTTCTCTTTGGTCATGTATTCGGCGACTGCTGACGATATGTCGTCGAGCGCATCAAGGTAGTTCTGCTTGCCTGAGCTTTCGCCCATCATCGACCCGATCGCGGCTAAAATGTCCGTGTAGCGTGGGACCACGAACCTGGGCTTAACGTATCGTTCAATCCTGCCCAGCTCCATTATGTTTCGGAAGGCTTTGACTGGTCGCTCGTCCTTCTCAAACTCTCTCGGCTTCACGAGCGAGTCGTACAGCTGAGTTGCATCTTTGACTGGGTCTTCTAGGACTATCTTGGATGGAATTGACTTGTCAGCGAACACGTCCATGAGCAGGAACGGGTATTCCATAGAGATGTCGAAGATCACTACCTTCGTATCCTTGGTATGGTAGATGAGGCGACGTAGAACATTCGAGAGCAGGTTCGACTTTCCACCGCCCGTAAACGAGAAAACCCCGAAATGGTACCGCAGTAGGTTCTCGAAGTTCACGTATATCGGAACCTTGGTCTTCTCAGATTCGAACATCTTGATGACGCCGAGACGTGGATCCTCACGTGCCACGTCGGTCGTCTTCAGTTTCTTCCAGTCGACACCCATCTCTTCGAGGATTCTGCGATTGTACATCTGGTGAATCATGTTTTGGTTGAGGATGTGCGTCTCTTCCCCGACGATCGGATAGGAGAACCCTTTCACGTACTCCGGCTCGCCCTTGTCCGTGATGACTAGGTCGTAGTTGATCGGGATCGCCTGCACCTGAATCATCATGGTGGATCTGTCGTTGGAGTCCCAGTCCCGAACCGACTGCTGGATGATCTCGAACTGCATCGGATAGTAGCTCTGGTCTGACAAGCCACGCAAGCCAAAATGCTCCGGCCGGATGCTGGCGATCTCTGCGAGAGTGTATCTCTCGCCGTCGATCTTTGTAGCGCGGAAGTTCCGAACGGCGAGTATCATGCCCTCCTCGACTAGCCGCATGATGTCTCTCTGGTACTCGGCCTTCACGCTGCACTCATACCGAGCAGTGGTGCTGATCTGTGTGGTCTCGGGTGTTGGGCCGTAGCGTGGGCGAACCATTGCCACACGCGCTTTGAACCTTCCGTCGAAGTCTGTGAAGTATCGCTTAGTGTCCTCTTCTCGTTGATTCAAATTCAGCTCTCCTTTCCCTAAACGTGCTCATGTAAAATACGAACTCGCGCAGATCATGATTCGTCATAATCCAATCCCTCGTCGTCTCAACGATTCTCATAAACTCACGCGCATGCCACTTCGCCACGTTATCCGCGATGAAGAGAGGCACATTATGACCAAACGCCTCAGGAATACTCGTGCTCGTCATCGCGCCCAGCATGACCATGACAAGGTTCTGGATGTCATTCCGCGCCTCCTTGTTCGGATAGAGTATAGGCTTCACCTTCTCCTCAACGCCGCCGTATTCGTGTGAAAGTGCGAATACATGGTCCGGATTCGAGTCGAACTCTGGGTACACCAAGCGGTCCGTGAGCAGCACGTTGCTGCGCAACTTCGGATCTTGCTCAGCCTGCGCGAGCTGCACATACGACTTCACGAACAGCCGCTCCGGGCCGACTCTGTTCTTCACGGCGCCGCTGACGAATCCTTCTCTGCTAGGCTTCTCATCCTTCCGGATCTCGGGAACCATCGTCTTGAAGGCGGTATCATACTCGATGAGCGTCCATGGGACGGATAGCTTTTCCCAGTTGTGGACGGAGGCGGATTGAAGGAACATCCTGTCAGTGTTCGGTATCTTCTCCAGTTCCTCGCTTGAGAGATCAAGGTTCCACATCCGCTCGCGGCTGCAGATGCGCATCAGTTGTCTCCGAAAATCTCGGGCGGCCGTGTCCTTAGTGAGGCCGATCAGCAGAACGGGCCTCTTCCAGCATTCCTCGATTATCATATTCAAGGCGAAGAGGGTCAGATACGCCATATCGACGGTGGTGAGCCAGGTGGGTTTATCGTATTTCATGATCATCATCGGGTTGGGGCGCTCCGTCAAGGGCTGATCGAGGAATAGGCGATCACCGATGGTGCATGTGAGTCTCTTCATTCGCTCCCATGCATTCTGGAACTCCTTCCTCAGCGCATAGCTGGAGCCTGACAACTCAACATACTTGGCCTCTTCGAGGCCGTCGAGGATCCTCTTGACTCTATGTCCGCATTGAGCGTGCTCAAGGTGTAGCCTGTCGCAGAGCTGGTCAACTGTCAGCGACTTCGTGGTTTCAAGCTCGTACAGAAGTCGCGGTCTGAGATAGTCGCCTCTAGGCGGGGGAAGGTCCAGTTTCTCGTTGAGGAATCTGTGTCGGCAGTAGATCATCTCCTCCATTTGTACTAGTTTGTCTTCGAATTTGTAGCCGCAGAGTCCTGACTTCTCCTTCAGCTTCCTTCCAATGGCGGTGTCGCTGATGAGGGCGGAATGCTCGCCTGAGAGGGTCCGATCCATGAGGAGGATCCGCACGTCCTCGTCGATGATGAGCCTGTAAGCGAGGTAGAACTCTGAGAACGCCATTATCCAGTCGGCGATTCTTGAATTATCGAAGACCGCCTTATCATCGAGGGGCTTCTTGCCGCCGAGCGTGTCGACCATCGAATCGACATCAGATACCTCATTCACATAGAGCGGAACACAACTGGAAATACCCCGACCATGCTCAAGCAACTTCCCGGCATGCTCGACTGATGGTTTCGCATCCTTGTGGAACGTTATCGAGCCGAAGGAGACGTAGGCGCCTCCGAAGAAGATGATCAGATCGAACATGTTGCGTGCGTACTCGGTTCCGTCCACGGCGGCGAACTTCACTCGTTCGGAACCGAACAGCTTCAAAGCCGTCTCATGAGCCCGCTCCGACGCTGAAGTCTTGAACGATAAGGTTCGCGAGGAGCGCATCATACACATCGCTTGCTGAGGAGAATCGTTGACTGTAGTCGGATATGCGGTCTAAGGCGCCGGCTTTCAGAAACTGGCCTGCTCGTTTCAGCTGGTTGCTGAGGAATGATGTTTCCATTTCTGAAAGCCTAGGCGTCAACCGATGCACGCTCCCGTTGCTTATCTGGGATGGAAGATCGTACGCTTGCTGGGAGAGAGTTGCGTCAGCGAGTATTTAACACGGGCTCACAAGTGAAACTACTGTGCAGTCACGGGGTCACATTCCTGAGGTACCCAAGGCGACGTGTAGGGCGTGGACGCGAAGGCTCGTGTTCACAGATACCAGCGCGACGGATGGTATCTCACAAGTTGATGTAGTCTGTTGACCACGGTTCAAACCGACCGCTCGCACCAGAAGACCCTGGGGCAAGAACGAAACTGCTCAGTCACGCATCCTCTTCCGATTCCAAGTCGGTCAGGAACGCAACCCTTCGGATATCTGGCTCCGCTCTCTTCGGCCATTTCATCCAATATCTTCCAATTCTTCTTGTCACGGACAATCAGTTTTGGCTCTCTAAGCACTAGTTCTCGCCTAGATCTTCCCCATCCGACTGAATGAAGCGCTCCCTTGTATTCCAATCCGTCGACCGTATAGACAATTAACCAGGCACCTTCCCACAACGGCTTGAGCCTGAAGATGTCCCAGCAATCACCCATCTGGACATTCTTTCTGAAAGTGACCTTGACTACTGCTGCGATGACCGCTGTGCCTCCTACGGCGATTGCCAGTAGCTCACCAAGATGAATCGGTTGCGAGACATATGTGCCCAAATCGTCAATGGTTGAGACGCCGATGATTGCACCATAAAGTGAGTATATGGCTAGGGTTATGAATAGGCTCCACACGGTGGTTTAGAAAATGTAGAATCTCTGTTCCACAGCTGCAATTCTTCTGAAAATGACGAAAGCCACGAATCCTGGAACTAACAGGACAAATGCAGCGATGACATCAACAAATGAAGATAGAATCGTCGGTCTTATGCCTTCTTCTGGAACTTCTTTGGTAAGAAGTGGTAGGTTCGGGCTGTCTGGGGGCTGCACTTTGGTGTAGCCCTCGTTGGCTAAGGAAACTCGACCAGGCTGAGGTGTAGACGGTTCAGGCTGTCTAGGAAGAGGTGCTGTACTGTAGCCTTTCGTAATCGTCTCGATGCTTGGTTGTGGGGTAGGAGGTTCTGGTTGTTTAGGGGGCGGGGCCCCGGTGTAGCCTCCTTGAAACGTCGCCTTCACTTTCTTATTATTCTCCGACAATTTCCCACCTCATAGAAAGTTCTAGCTTCAGAGCTTTAAGTTATGAGTGGCAACGCAGCGCCCCGAACTCGCTGGAGGTTCACCCGAGCGTGCCGTTCGTTGCTAAGGCGTCTCGCGTGTGTACGGACTAGGAACTCCAAGGAAGCTGAAAACTGAGCACGAAACGTTTGTCCATCCATGTGGCTTTGTGCGCGTTGCCTTATATCCGAAAACAGCTAAGTTCCAGTAACGTGCCCTGTTCGAGAACTGTCGTCGTATCGGATGTTCACTTGGGTTACGAGCGTTCGGACGCTGTGGCGTTCGAGAAATTCCTTGATAGTCTCCTGGCTCGAAAGACCTGACAAACTCGTGCTGTTGGGCGACATCTTTGACTTCTGGAGACGTTCGGATGCCGACCTATTGACTGAGAACCAACGCATCGTCGAGAAACTCCTACAACTTCCAATTGTCTACGTAAATGGAAATCATGACTACTCAATGTTGAAATTGTCCAATAGATTTCCAGAACAACCGGATTCAAAGTTGTAACCTCGCTGAGGTTGCAGAATCAAAGGTTCGTCCTAGTCCACGGATACGACCTCGAAGTCTTCACGTCGATGGAGACCGTGGGACTAGATGCCTACGAAGCCTTCTCAGAAGCCATGTGTCATGCAGGACGAACAGGAGGTGCCCTTGCAAGCTGGATCTGGGCATTTGTCGAGTTGGTCAAGGGAAAGCTAGCTGATGCCGAACGAGCCCTGCTAAGACAAGCCGCGAACGAACCAGCTGAGATAAGGCAGACGCTACAGAAAGTTGACACCTCTGCAAAGTCAGTCGTCCGAGCAATTCCGCTCGGACTGCATCCGGACGATGTGCTAATTTTCGGTCACACTCACCGCCCCTTCAAAGATGATCGAACTGCGAATACTGGCTCTTGGGTGATGGAACGAGACAAGAAAGAACACACCTTCGTCGAAATCACGGAACAGCACCTTCGACCTAAAGACATTTCCAGTCTCGGAAGAAGCAGCAAACGCGAGTCTGAAGTACAAGCCTCTGACTGCTTATCCCCGTAGAAGGCGTTCAAAGAGGAAGCCGTAGGACTTCAAGGCGATTCTCATGGCGATCCAGCGCAAGCTCGTCGAAGAACCGCTAACGCAACAAGAACTTGAGAGCTGGCTTTGGAAGGCAGCAGACATACTCAGAGGCGCCGTCAAACCCGAGAGGTACGGAGGGAACTGCATTCTGCCTTTGCTCTTCTTCAAAAGGTTGTCTGACGTCTACCAGGATGAGTACAAAGAAGCGCTTCAGAAATACAAGAGCGAGAAAGTCGCAAAGGAGAGTTTCGTCCACAAACTCGCCGACATTCCAGAAGGATGTCTCTGGGATGACGTGAGGAAGCAAACGAAGAACCTTGGCAGAGACTCCAACAACGTTCTTGAAGAGATCGTCAGATCAAATCCTGAATTAGAAGGCGTACTGAACCGAACAGACTTCAACAGACAGAAGAAATCCCACAAGACCGGCTGGTCAAACTCATTGAACACTTCAGCCAGTACAGGCTAGGTAACAATAACGTACCGCCAGATGTACTGGGCAATGCGTACGAGTATTTGCTTAAACAGTTCAACGAACTGGCGCCGCAAAGGGCTGGCGAGTTCTATACGCCAAGAGAGGTGGTGAGCGTCATGGTGGAAATCCTTGACCCCCAAGAGGGTGAGGAGGTTTATGACCCGTGCTGCGGTAGCGGAGGCATGCTCATAGTTTCGCACCGTCACCTAGCAAGCAAGGGAAAGGACCCGAAGAAGCTGTTTCTGTGCGGACAGGAGATTAACCCGGACACATGGGCAATAGCGAAAATGAATGTGGCCCTGCACGATTTGTATGCTGAAATCAGCCAAGGCGACACCATGGCAGACCCGAGGTTCTTGGAGGGCGCTGGACTGAAGAAGTTTGACGTTGCCTTGGCTAATCCGATGTGGAACCAAGACGGCTACAAAGAGCTAATGCAGAATGATAGATACGGACGTTTTAGTTTCGGCATTCCTCCTAACGGCGCAGCAGACTGGGGCTGGATACAACACATGCTCGCCAGCCTCAAGCCCAAAGGCAGAATGGGAATAGTTCTGATCAAGGCGCGCTTTTCAGAGGAGGAGCAGAAGGTGAAATTCGAAAGAAAGCCCTTGGAGATGATTTGATTGAATGTGTCGTGGCGCTTCCCGAAAAGATATTCTACAACACGGGCGCTCCAGGCTGCTTGATTTTCCTGAACAAAAGGAAGCCTGCTGATAGAAAGGGTAAAGTCATCTTCATTTACGGGGCTAAAGATTTCGAGAAACTCAAGAACATGAACAGGTTGAGAGATGAAGACATCGAGAGGATTGTCGGATGCCTCTAGAAGATTTGCAGACAGTCCGAAGTACGCTCAAGTCGTTTCGCTTGACAAGATAAGAAGAGAACGATTACAATCTAAACGTGACTCGGTACGTGGATGTCTTCGAGGAAGATGAGCCGTTAGATGTCTCTCAGGTTTGGAGCGGAATGAAGGCGCTAAAGTCTGAGAGGCAGGACATTGAGGACAAGTTGAGCGCGTACCTTAGGGAGCTCGGCTATGATAGGCAAAAGGGTTGACAACGAGAGGAAATACTACGCTTCCGGTGAAGGCAAAACTGGAGGAGATCCTAGGAGCAAAGTTCAGCAATTTCCGCGTCGAAATAACTGCCGACAAGAGATTCAGCAACGAACTGAAGGCTCAGGTCGGTATGCACAGAGACATCATCTTCGCGTTTCTCAAGGATGCCGCCCCTGATATGACAGGCTACGTCAAAGGAGATTACTCCTCGGATTTCATGGTGGTCGAGGTCAAAGCCGAGAAGACGAGGCTGGACGATATTTATCAGACCAGAAAGTACGCTGACCTCTTCGAAGCCAAGTATTCGCTACTGGTGTCAACAGAGGAGATACCTGAAGAGATTAAGAGACTGTCCAGAGTTGTGGCAACGCTACTACTCCGAGCCGGCTACGGGTACTTGACCCTTGTTCCATTTTGATGAGAAGAGCGGAGAGTTCACTGACTGGTTTCCAGAGAATCCGTTCACTGCGAGGTGAGAGCATGACACAAGCGGCTGGCTACAGGCTTACAGAAGTAGGACAGATTCCCGAAGAATGGGAGCTAGTCAGGTTGAAAGAACTCGTAGAATCGTACAAAAATCAGGGATCTACAAACGACCCAAGTTCTACGGCAAGGGTACGCCTAGTGTAAGAATGTATAATATCGAAGATGGCAAAGTGAATACAAGAGACGCACCGCTACTGCAGGTTTCCGAGCAGGAGCTGAATGACTACGGACTTCAGCCCGGAGACGTACTGGTCAACCGCGTCAATAGTATAGACCTAGTAGGAAAAGCTGGACTAGTGCCAGGATGACCTAGGACAGGCAACGTTCGAGAGCAAGAACATCCGGATTAGGATCATTCGAGACAAGTGTTCTGCGAGATTCCTCGCCTACTTCATGAATACTGGTCTTTACCTTAGACAAATTCGTTCAACAATCAAACCAGCCATTGCGCAGGCAACGATTAACCAGGATGACTTGGACAGGATTCAGGTACCACTTCCAGCTCTCGTGGAGCAGGAAAGAATTACCTCGATTCTATCAATCGTTGATGACGCCATTCAGAAGACGGATGAGATAATTGCGAAGACTCGGCAGCTGAAAAAGAGCTTGATGCAGCAGATGTTGACCAAAGGTGTGGGGCACACCAAGTTCAAGCAGACTGAGATCGGTGTGATTCCTGAAGAATGGGATGTCGTCAGACTTTCTCAAATAGCCACTATTCGGTATGGTCTCGGTCAGCCACCAGATCAAGATCGGAACGGCATACTAATGATTCGAGCTACGAACATCGACGGCGGGCAGATCCTAGATAATGACATGCTGCGCATAAGGCATTCAGCCATACCGCTATCACGCAATCCTTTTCTCAAATCAGGAGATATTATCATTGTACGAAGTGGAGTCTATACAGGTGACGTAGGACTCGTTACGCCGAAGTTCGAAGGTGCTGTCGCGGGATATGACCTCATTGTTTCCCCTTCCGAGAAGGCAGATTCAGTCTTCCTTGCCCACTACCTTCTGAGCTCCAGAGTCCAAGCCTACTTCTTCCAGCTCAAGTTCCGTGCAGCCCAATCGCACCTGAACGCTGAACAGGTTTCCGATACACCCATCGCCCTTCCGAGTTATGCCGAGCAGAAAAGAATTGCATCCATACTCTCAGGTGTCGAGGAGAAACACAACAAAGAGAATCGGAGAAAAGCAGAGTTGGAACGCCTGAAGAAAGGTCTCATGCAAATCACCTCACAGGAAAATTGAGGGTTAGAGTGGACTAGTTGGTCTATACCGAGCTTAGCACGGTTTGGAGGGTCCCGATAGTCGAGTGGCTGCAGAAGATAGATGGGAATATGCCAGACCAGAACACCTTAAGAGAGATGCCGAAGAGCCCTTCGATCTGGCACGCCTCAGTGAGGCGCTCAAGAGACTCAATCCAGCAATCGTCAACGCCGACGAAGACGTGGAGAAAGTCATCAACCAACTCCGGAGACCCCTCAATGATATTACAGGAAACCGCGAGTTTTTCGAATGGTTGAAGGGAGAAAGAAGCCTAGTCCTCAAGCCAGGCGAGAAAGCAAGAACTATCAAACTCATCGACTTCGAGAGCCCGGAGAGGAACGCATGCGTCGTCACGAACCAGTTCAAATTCGCTGGCTATGAGAACGTGCGATTTGACATCGTTCTGATGGTCAACGGGATCCCTCTCGTCGCGATTGAGGCTAAGGCACCGACGAGGGAAGCGATAGACTATCGAGAAGCGGTGAAGCAGATTCTTCGCTATGAGAAGCAGGCACCCCAGATCTTCAAGTATCTCGCCCTGACCTGTGTAACCGACGGAATTAGCTTCCGGTACGACTGGGTGACCCGCGACAAGTTCTTCGAGTGGAAGGACGACAAGTTCCGTGATCCCGTGAAGAGTTCGGTCTTCTCACTGTTCGACAAGAAGACGCTCCTCGATCTCATCAGCAACTACATTCTGTTTGAGAAAGAACGCGAGCAAATTCGAAAGAAACTCGCCATGTATCAACAAGTAAGAGCGGCGAACCTCATAGTAGAGAGGGTTCTGGAAGGCAGAATCAAGAAAGGGCTGGTCTGGCACTTCCAGGGTTCCGGCAAAACTCTTACGATGTTGTTCGCTGCCTGGAAGCTCAAGAAAAGCGAGCCAACTGAAGAACCCTACAATCCTTCTGATCGTGGATCGAATAGACTTGGAAGGACAAATGTGGGGGACGTTCTCCAACGTAGATTTCCCATACACAGCAAAAGCAGAGACCAGCAGCGATTTGGTGAGCAAACTCAGGCAGGAAAGCCGCGAAGTCATAATCACTACGATACAGAAATTCGAGGACATCAGGGATGTCCTCAGCCGCCAAGAGAACCTGATCATTTTCGTTGACGAAGCTCATAGAACTCAATATGGAAAGCTCGCAATGCGCATGAGACAGGCGTTTCCGCAAGCCTTCATTTTCGGCTTCACTGGAACTCCGGTAGAGAAGGGAGCATCCGGCAAAAGTACCTTCAGAACCTTCTGTCCACCCGGCGAAAAGTACCTAGACAGATACGGCATACGAGAGTCAATCGAAGATGGTGCAACTGTTCGCATTGTCTATGAGCCGAGACTTGAGAAGTTCCACGTACCAGGAGCGGTTTTGGACATAGTTTTCTGGGAGAAGACACGTGGTCTAAGTGATGAAGAACATCAGAAAGTGATTGACAAAAGTGCGACCCTCAGGACTATCATGAAGTCGAAGGAACGGATCGACAAAATCGCTCAGGACGTGGCGGAACACTTCAAGACGCACGTGGAACCGAATAAACTCAAAGCCCAACTTGTTGCGGTTGACAGAGAGGCTTGCGCTCTCTACAAGGAAGCGCTGGACAAGTACCTGCCTCCCGAGTATTCGGTTGTGATCTACACTAAGAATCCTAACGACATCATGAACCCTCTCTTGAACAGGTACAACATGCCGAAGGAAGACCAGCTCCAGATTTCCAGGGGTAAGTTCCAGAAACCAAGCGAGAATCCTCGGATTCTTATCGTCACCGACATGCTCTTGACAGGTTTTGATGTTCCGATCGAAAGCGTGATGTATCTCGATAAGCCGCTGCGCGATCACAGACTACTGCAGGCAATAGCTCGAACCAACAGACCCTACCGGGCAAAAAAACCGGCATCATAATTGCTACGTGGGAATATTCAAGCGACTCGTGAAGGCACTCAATTTTGAGACGCGGGATATCGAGGGAATCGCTGTTGACTTCAAGAAGCTGAAAGAGGAATTCAAGAAGACCATCGCTGTCGTCCTCAAGCTCTTTCCTGGTATTCCGCACACGGATTCAAGGGACTCTCTCTTCGGAGCACTGGAGGCGATTGAGGATGAACGGGCACACAAAACATTCAAGCAGAACCTATCTAAGGTGCGGAGACTCTAGAGACGATAGCTCGCCCTGAGTTGTTTGACTTCATCGACGACCTCACGTGGTTAATTGAAGTCAACGAGGCATACAACAAACTCCACAACAGGAAGTTCAGCGACCTCACAGAATACGAGGAGAAGACGAGGGAGCTCATCAAGGACAAGCTCGTAATCCAGAAACTGGACAAGATACTCCCAACCTTCGAAATCAACAAGGACTACCTCAAGAGCCTCGAACAAGAGAGACTCGCCAAAACAAAGAATCATGGAGATGAAGCAAGCACTTGAATCCCACATCAAGATCAACCTGGAGAGGAATCCAATCTTTGAATCCCTGAGCCATCGGCTCGAAAGGATTGTGAAGGTCAAGAATGAGTCTCAGCTTGAGAGTGAGCTGCGGCAGCTTGTCCAGGAGGTCGCGGCGGTTGAGGAACAAGCTAAGAAGCTGAACATTACCGATCAGGAGTTCGCTCTCATCAATGCTGTGAAGAAATATCTGCCGAAAAAGGCTGAGGACTCTGAGCTTATTCCGTTTGTGCGTGAACTTCTGAAGGATGTGAAAGCTGGCGGACGTCTCTTCAAAGACTGGCAGAGGAAGACGTCAGTGACGAAGGAAGTTCAGCAGGTCGTCTTCGACAAGTGTTTCGAGAAGTATAAGGGTATTCTTGAGGTTGAAGATAACCGCTCTGAGTCAAGAGATGGAGCAGTTCATCGAGAGATACAACTGAGGTGATCAGAATGGGAACCTTCAGAGCGGACGGCGAGCCATCCGGTACACTGTAAGGCGAAGCGAATCCAAGTATGCACACTTGCGATTTCGAGAGCACACACGCCTCGAAGTCATTTTACCGAGAGGTTCTACAGTCAGCGTAAAGGGCTTCTCAACAAGAAGCGCTCGTGGATAGAGAGGGAACTCCAAAGAATGGCTAACCGCAGAAGAGTCTTCGATGGAAAACAACTCCTCCTCAAGGGCGCTCCACACAAACTGAAGGTCGTCAAGAGAAAGCGAAACTCGGTCAAAGTCAGAGGTCGGACAGTCTACGTAGGTCTTGCTGGCGACTCTGATTTTCGTCAATGCGTCGTGGACTGGATGACACCACAAGCACAGAGGTACGCAGTGAAGAGGGTCAACACCTACGGAAGGAAATTGGGATTCAAAGTCGAAAGCGTTGAAGTCGAGGATTCAAAGAGATGGGGACATTGTACACGTGACGGAGGCTTGTTTTCAATTGGCAGCTTGCTGCTCTATGAAAGAACTCGCTGACTATGTTGTGCTGCATGAGGTCTCTCACTTGATAGAATTCAATCACAGGGGCGGTTCCGTATGATGCTGTTCTCGCTCTGTCCCGATTCTCATGAGAGAGAGCAGGCTCTGCACAGCATAACACCCTGGCTGGCTTCATCGTCAGTTTCTTGAATCGGATCATTTACAGACGAATTCAGGAGAATTCAACTCGAAATGGAAAGCTATGAAATCACATCTGTGACGCTAGTGACGATCTGCCGAGGCGCAGTATCGCCAGAAACACTGGCCGTCATCCCGCTCCTGCTGGCTTGTGGGTTGATGGTTCCTCATGCTTGGCCACAAGGTCGACCCAAACCCCCCAGGGGGGGTACCCCCAGCTCAATATGTAGAATCAAGTCAGGGGAGTCCGGACGCTCCCTCGTCGCCCTCCACAGGTCTGACCCTTGTCTTGCACGCGTTACCTTTGCTGGCCCAGACTCGTGGCATAAACAACTCCGGATAGGCTCACTGGGGATCCTTAGCATATGCGCTAATTGTACAACAGTAGAAACGAATTGTATAACAATTCAAACAGAATCGTATGTACGATTAGAGCAGCTCATTTTCCTCGAGCATTCGACACTTTGAGGAGCTGGTGCGGGCGTCGTAATCTGAACCACTGAATTGTCTGTTCACAACAACGCAACCTTCGTAGCATCCGCGGTTGCAACGGATATCATCGTACGCTGATGAGTATGAGCACTGGCTACTATTTCGCTCCTGCTAGCTTGTGGGTTGATGGTTCCTCATCCTTAGTCATAGGACGACCTACCCTCCTAGGGGGGTACCCCCAGCTCAATAGGTAGAATCAAGTCAGGCAAGCTGGGGCACTCCCTCGTCGCCTTCCACGCTTCTGACCCTACCCTGCACACGTTACCTTTGCTGGTCCAGACTCAAGGCATGAATCACTACGAACAGGCTCACGAGGTCCTTGAGGAGCATGTGCGCCAATTGTATAACAGTAGAAACGGACTGTATAACAATTCAAGCGGGTCGTACGCACAACTAGAGCGGTTCCGCGGCCCAGTGAACCGGTTCATCCTCACCTTGAGAAGCCCCTGGACTGCGATGGCTGGTGTGATGTTCCCGAGGGGCCGACACTTCACGTCAGCTCTCTCCACTCTGAAGCAATCACTCATCCGTGCTTATCTTCGCGACGGTAAGTGTCGTTGCGTTGAATCGTATGCGTCAGCGCATACAGCTCCCCGAAAGGGACGAGTACAGCCGAATCGTGGCTAGGGTTCCAGCTGATCTGGAGCAAGCTTGCAGACGCCTCGCCAACGGTGAAGGGTGGGCGCTTGGAGACCTCTGCCGTAGCCTGATCGTGCTCGGCGCCTGCGGATCATATCTGACCTTGCGCTCCTCCGAGCCCCAGCAACCGATGTCGGATGGCCGCTTCTCGAGCGTGCTGAAAGAGTACTTGGGAGCACGAGCCTACGCTCCCAGAACCGGAAGACGCTCGAAACTCATCACAGTCCGCTTGCCCACTGGTGTCGCCCGGTCGCTGGTCCTCTACTCCAGACTGGTCTCGACGCTGCGTTCGCATGTATACGCTCGTCTCCTGCAGGCAGGCCTCTTGATGTATCTCAAGTCGGAGCAGCGTCTGGCCGAGAGCCTCCAAACAGCTAGCCCGAGAGCAGGCGCGGACGCGAATCATGGCAGGAGGTGAATTGCATGACGAACGAGCATTTGCGGGTGTCCCTTCGCATCGTGGACGAGTGGATTCGCTTGTACCGTTCGGTGGGAATTGCGGGACTGCCTGGAACCGAGAGGCGAGCACAGCTTGAGAAGATCATGTGGCAAGCCCTCCAGGAGATCGTCGAGTATTCGAAAAGCGAGGAGGCCGCCAAGAACGCAGAAAGACGACGACGGGTGATGGCGCTACTGAGTCATGCCGTCAGAGCTGAGCTTGCAGTGCTGCACGAGCAAGACGCCGCCTATGTCGAGGACCTGATCGAGGAACTGGAAAAAGAGATGGAGGAAATCAAGAAAGCAATGGCCGACGCTAACTAGGCTCATAGACATGGAGACAAGATCTTCTATGCAATCCTTCTCTCCAACTCGGAGATCAACCTCACGAATTTACGTTCGAACCTCGGAGTATGTTCGATTCTATGCCTAGGCTTCAACGCCTAGTTCCTCAAGCAGTTCAGATTTAGGCTCTATTCTGAGCCTCCTTTAGCGTTACACTCCGCGTGACCGCCTCGAACTCAGACTGACTAGACGAGGGAACAGTTCTCTCCCTATAGTGGAGGCGGACTTCTCATAATAGGTTCAATTAGCTTCGTAGCGAGCGTGGCCGCGCCTGACTGGATGTTAGCGAACGTGTCCTTGCCCAAGTCGCTCAGGATCTTGGTGATCGTATCAAGCAATGCTGTACGCGCCTCACGAGGCAGATACCTGATTGACTCTTCAATCTCTTCGAAACCGATCGGTGGGCTCTGTGACCCGGAGGCGAGGACGGTGGCGGCGGCGAGGTCCTTGAGTTTCCCGACGAGGCAGAGCACTCTTGCCTCAGCGGCAATTGAGGAGAGACTCCATGCATACTGATCCTGTTCCGTGGGCTTCATGACAAACCGCGCGTAGGCGGCTTGGTCCTCAACATACCCATTCGAAACAAGTAGCTTCGTGACTTCCATGTCCTTCACAGCCACCGAGAGAAGATACAGAATGTCCGTAAGGTGGCTTGTCAGGGTATGAAATTTATGCGCGGCGTCTAGGAGAGGTTTCGGCATAGGAAACACGTAGTACTCAAGGCTTCCGTGCAAGATTGAGTGGCCAGCTTCGTGGTGAAGGGCTCCCTCCCAGACAGGCCGAGCAAGAGCCTTCCGGCGATCCAGAGAGATCGATATCCTGGGAATGCCCGTCCACGCGTCATGAGTAGCGATGTAAGCATCATCGAAGTCAGAAGACGTGACCCCGGCCCTTCTCCGCTCAGCCGCCATGTGGCCGCGCCACAGTCCATCATTCTCGAAAAGAACAATCTCGACAAGGTCCAGACCTGCGGGTCGAAGACGACCGTAACATTCTTCCAAGAAGCTCAGTATGTCGCGCACTTCTTGGTCGAGAATGCGTCCGTGCCTCTCCACGTGGAGCATGGGCATGATTGGGAATAGACTTGGTTGAACCTAAAGTCTGTTTGCAAGAACCTGACAGTTGCAAGGATTCGAAAAATGGAAAGCGACTCGAAATAGCGGTGCAATACTGCAAAACCGCAGTCCTTGATTATGTCTGCCAACAGTTCGCTGCAAAGCGTGGCTGCCGCAACGGTCCTGCTTTTGGGGGCTGTGATTCCGCATGGGAAATTCGCTTTCGGAGTGAGGATGACTTCATGGAGTCCGCGCATGGGTGTAATACACCCAAGAAAGGGTGGAATACACCCCTCAACCGCGTCAAAACTCTCCTGGAGGCTCCGAGACCCAGATGTGCGGGTTGCCGTCGCTAGCGAAGGCGAGACAAGGGACGAGGCTCTGGGTAACGCGAAGGAAGCGATTGAAGCTTCTCTAGAAGTAAGGCGGAACAACTCAAGCAGCGAACCAGAGGAGATAAGCTCGTAGTGATTGTCGAAGCTCCTTCTCCTCTCGTGGCGTGAAGTTGTCAGAGCCCTCGGCAAGGTCGGCTTCAAGATCGGTAGGCAGACTTCTCAGCTGGGCTCGGAAGTTTGGCTCTCTGATCTCGGGCTCAACATGTTATGCAAGAGAATTGAGGTGGGTGGTCTGCGCAACAGGCCATGTTGCTCGCAATAGTGTACGATCTCGCTGACTCTCCCTCTCCTCACCCCAGGAAGAACAGTCATTTCACGTCCGCACAACGGGCATCGCATGTAAGATCAATGTACTAGGAGACCTGTTTCACCAGATAATCGCACGTAGACTGTTGTGTGTAGATGAACTCAGGATCCCCTGCCGTCCTGTCCCCTTCTGTGCGGGTGTCCGCCTCGCGCCGTTACAATGCCAATGTCGCCACGGGGGGTGCGTCTTCCTCGGTCGTGCGCGGTCTGTGTCATCATCTCGTCCCTGTCAAAAAGCCATGTCTCGGCCAAGCTTTCCTAGGAGGTTTCCTTACAACGTCTTCTTGAAGATCCATCGTTCCCTGCCGAGCTTGCACACTTTGGTGAAGCCCACGGAATTGAAGAGATCTGGAGTACCGTTCCAGAACATATCCGAGGAATGCCTCCTTGTAGGATCTACCGGGTAGGCTTCAACCACCTCGACGCCACGTTCTTTCATGTAGCGGATAGCACCGTTCAAAGCCGCTCTCGCGACGCCTTTCCTTCTGTAGTCCCGGTCAGTGAAGAAACAGGTTATTCTCCAGAGGTCTCCTTCGTGCGAGGGAGCATAATCCCTCATGTTGTCTATGCGCGGCAATTCCTCGCTCGGACCGAACTGGCACCAGCCCACAGGCCTTCCGCGATGATATACGAGCACACCATGCGCTTTCCGATGCTCCACTAGGGTGTGCTTCTCTGCTTTGTTCTGCGCTCGGTTTCTCCCTCTCCAACCTGTTGCGACATGGTAGAACATACACCAGCAACCACCTTGCACCCCACCATGCTTCTCAAATAGTCTCTCAAAGTCACCCCAAGTTGAAGGCGACAGCTCCTTCGTCTCGTAATGGAATTCCACGCCTGCTCCTTCCGTCAATTCCGGATCTCTCTTCTCGAATTTGAACCCTCGGGAGAGGGGAGTAGTTTTGTGTGTGGGCATCTTAGTGCGGACGTTTGGATTTGAACCGCTACCTCATGCGTCATGGTTGAAACCTTAAACAGTCGTTTCCGTTTGATATCATGCGATTCAGGAATGTCAGCTCAGTCCGGTTATGATGTGGCGGCGCTTTGGGAGATTCTCACTGACACTGTACATGTGCTTCCCATGTACAAACATCACAAACGCTACGTAGAGAAGAATGTGCTCCCGGAGAAGCCTCGCATATCCGCGAAAGAGATGGCCCTGGTGACGGGCATGCCGCTTGGGGAGGCGATCGTGATTCTTGAAGAGCTGAGGCCGTCTTCGAAGGGAGCGGCTGAGGATGAATCGAAGGCCAAGGCTCCAGCCGGCAAGAGTCTTCTCGATTATGGTACCAAGTGACGCAATGATCTGAGGGCTCGTGTCTTGTCCGGCGTCGTGTTGATCTCAACCGCTGAGTTTACCTTGAAGAGCCATCCGGTCCGCCAGCTCCTCATCCGATTACTGAAGAGGCACATCAGATTCAATCTCAAACGGTTCGGGCTGGAGAATTACAAGATCATACAGGCGGGGGGATTACTCGTCGTGGCCGGTCTCGACGATGCGGAGAAGACAGCGAAGGAGCTGGCTCGGATATTCGGCGTCGCTCACGCCGATGCGTGCCAACCAACCCAGCTGGATTTGGGGGAGATCGCTGAAAACGCAGCCAAGCAGGCGGAACAGAAAGTGAGGCCCGGCGAAACATTCGCGATTAGAGCACGCAACTTTGAGCCCTCAAAGATCAGAGGCAAGGAGATCGAGATACGTGCAGGCTCGGAGGTCCTATCGCGACTTCCAAGCGGCGTGAAAGTGAACCTGAGTAATCCGGACCACACGGTCCGCGTATTCTATGGCGCCAAGGAAGCTTACGTCTCGTCTGCACGGTTCAACGGCCCCGGCGGTCTACCCGTAGGCTCGCAGGGAAGCCTTCTGGGACTCGCAACTGACCCCGCCCTCGCACCGCTAGCATTCTACCTGTTGATGAAGCGCGGAGCCATGGTCTGGCCCGTCATAGCCAACCTACCCCCCCTAGGGGGGGTACCCCCCGATCAGACCCTCGAGGGCTTGAAGAGGCTAAGGCGATACGTTCCGAAGAACACGTACACGGCGCGACTGATCACACTCGACGAGGAAACAAGAAACACCCTAGCTGCCGTTAGCCCGAGCGTGCAGAGGGTCTTCTGTGCGCGCTTGGCGTTCCGAGCGGTCAAGCATCTTGCTCGTAACGCGTTAGGACTTGTGACCTCTGATAGATTTGGCCAAGGCGGCATAGAGTCCCTGAAAGATCTGAGAGCGGCCGACGAGGTCGCAGGATTCCCCGTTTATCGGCCACTACTCACACTCGACGAGGCAGACATGCGGCGACAGCTCGAGGAACTCGGACTAACCCAACCCGAGACACAGAAGACCGCAACACAACCTCCGCCTGGCGAATACGAAGCGCTCATCGACGAAGTCAGAGCGCTGGAGAATCGTCTCCACGTAGAGGAGTTGGCTCACAAGATCGCAGCCGGCTCTGAGAAGATCCAAATCGATTTTCCTTAGGTGGAGCAGACAGCCGCTGCGGAATCGTCTGTCTATTTCTTTTTGTGGTTGAGGATTTTGCTCTCTATCCCGGGGACTATTCTGCAATCGTGTAGGGTGCGGCTCCTATGTCTCCGATGAAGTGGCATAGGTAACAGGCGAGGTAACGCCTATGGGATTGATCCCACAGGTATCCCTTAAGAATCACCATAGGCGCCCAAGCAAGGCAAACCCATGCAGGCTGACGTACAATCGATCATGTTTGCCTGGTTGAAGCCAGTGCATCGATCTCATGTGCCGCTATGGGTATCGCCTCTGTGAATGGGGTGTTCCTGTTCAGTCTCTCCATACCGGCTGGCGGCGAATGTAGCAGCTTCTTCGTCGCGTCTAGGAGGCGCTCAGTAGTGACTTCTCGTTGGGGGACAATTTCTGCTAGGCCGAGCTTGGAGGCTCTCTTCGCGTTCCCGTACTGTTCTGTATGGTCTGGGATCGGGATGAGGATCATTGGTTTCCCGAGCATGATCGACTTCATTATGGTTCCGTGGCCCGCTCGCGAAACCACCACGCTCGACGCTTCCAGCACCTCATACTGATCTTCAATCCAACCGTAGACTGTCAGATTGCGATCACGGACAGGCGCCGATGATCCATTAGGGTCGCCTCGAGAAATCACGACTTCATACTCGCTCGGGAAGCCCCTCCAGAGACTCCAAGAGCAAGCCTGCGAGAACAGTGCGCTCGGTCTTGGGGCCGCTTACGGCAGCGTAGATCAGCGGTTTTCGACTGGCGAAAAAAAGTGAGCCATTTAAAGCGCGCCTGCTCGACCGCCTCTTCGGCTCATCTGACACGATCGGACCGATCAGCTTGACTTTCTTCTTGTACCGTTTCGGGATCGCTAGGTTACTCGCGGAGATCGTGTAGGGAGCTGGAAAGTCGGGAATGAGTATCACGTTGCTTCCAGCCCATATTCCCCCGAGCAAGGTTCTGAAGAACAGCCAGAATATGTTCGCAATTAGGAAGAACAACCGCTCTACGGGAGTGATCTTCTTCGCCGACGGCCTCTTCACAATCTCCACTCGGAACTGATTCAGAATCAACGCAACGGGGACACCCATCAGTTTCCCGGCGATGAGGGAGGAGACACGGGAATCAGAAAGCACAACATCAGGTTTGAAGCGTTTGATGTTTCTGATTTCAGCTGTGAGTTGTTCGAGGAATCTTTTCACTCCGAGCGAGAATCCGCTCGTGGTCGCGGTCATCTTGAAGTCGACTGTTCCGTCTTCTTTGACCTTGAACCCGATCGAGACTGTCGGAAGAGTGGGTAGTCCGCGCCTCCGAGCATAGTCCAGCCCGTCCGAGTATGTGGAGTAGACTACTTTCGCGCCCTGCGAGACTAGTGCGTCTGCGATGGGTTCGCATCTCGTTATGTGGCCAAGCCCAATCCCGCACGGTGCGACGTAGACTCTCAATAGCAATCGCTCTACAGTTCTTTCAGGTGAACTTCCCCGTTCGGTTCGGTCTCTTCGAAGATGATCGCCTGAAACTTCTCTACCTTTGTGCCCTTGTCCAGCCATGCGTCAGGCTGCAAACCCGCCTTGAGGCAACAGTTGCTGAGGAACTCCTCAGCGTCCCAGTTCCATTCAGGCGCGACCTGTGGAAGCAAGAGTCCGCGGTGGGCTCCGCGTCCCACTATCAGTCCGTCTTGGCCGATCTTGATCTCTTTTGCGCGTTCAATAGGCTGCTTTGCAGTTAGTTCCTCTGGAACGGTCAGGACGCTCACTTCCATCACAACGCGTTCTTTGAACTCTGGAAGTTCAACGGGTTCAAAGCGTGGGTCGCCAGTGGCGGCCTCTATGGCCGATCGGATCGTGGCAACGGCGAGTGGGTCAGTCGGGAACGGATATCCAATACAGCCCCTGAGTTGCGGTGTCGGCTTTGTCGAATTCAGGGTGACAAAGACGCCTGACTTCTCAAGAAGATGCTTGGGCGTGTCTGCGGGAGGGTCTATCTCGTGGCCTTTTGAAATGTATTCGTCGACTGCGGTTCTCGCAAGGTTCACAAGGAATCGGCCGTCGTCAATCGAGAATGTCGTGGTCATCGTTTCTCAATCTCCGCTTGTCTGCGGCGTTCTTCTCTGGATTTCCTTTGCCTTCTCCAACGCGGCGTGGATGTTCTCCCAGTGACTACCTTGCCAATACACTTTTGCGCATTCCGAATTGGAGCAGATCCAAAACTCGTTGAACGCATTAAACGTTGCCGGGGGTATCTTCTCCCTCACTTCCTCCTTGGAGACCGCTTTGAGAGGAGATCCGCAGACAGGGCATCTAGAGTCCGCCGCGTCAACCGAAAGATCTAGCTTGAATCTGCCAGCCAAGCTAGCGAGTCGCTCCGGTTCTGTTCGGCCCTTCACAAGATATGCATCCGCTCCCCGCGCAGTCGCAAGCCGGTAGAGTGCCACGTCCGAAGTCAGCAGAATCCTATTCTCTTTGAGGGCGTTGGCTACGAGGTCTTGGTCTTTCGTATCGTTCAGATAGAGAGTGTCGTGTCCCATCATCCGCAACCATCTGGTAAGCTTCCCTAGCATGCCGTCGAGGACGAACCTCATGATCTCACGTCGCGGACTACTATCATGCCTTGGTTCCTCTCAACGATCTCTCCTCGATCGTACACGACGTGACCTGCGACTATCGTCGTCACAGGTTGTCCGACACACTTGAAACCGTCGAATGGAGAAAAGTGAGCCTTCGAATAGAACTTGGACGAATCGACCTTGGATCGCGCCTTAGGGTCGACAAGCACCAGATCACCATCCATTCCTGCCTGAAGGCGTCCCTTTCCTTGAAGCCCGAATATGTGCGCGGGCTTCTCTGCAAGCAGTTGCACGAGGCGCGCCAACGTTAGTTCACTGCGATGAACCTTCGTCAGTAACAACGGGAGCGTCGTCTCGAGTCCCGGCAAACCTGGCCTAACTGCCCACACATCCTTCCCCGATTTCTCGTCTAGGCTGTGAGGTGCATGGTCGCTCGCCACAATGTCAATCTCCGCCCTAAGCATCGCCCTCCAGAGTGCTCTCGTGTCGCTTTCCCTTCTGAGAGGCGGCACCATCAGTGCAGATCCACCCTTTCGATTCAGGTCCGTCGTGTCAAGCAGCAAGTGATGCGGAGTCACTTCGCAAGTGATCTCGACGCCCTTCTTGCGTGCTGCAGAGATTTCCCTCAAGCTTCGGCCGGTGCTCAGATGACAGACATGCACTTTCGAGTGAGCGCGACGAGCAAGGTCCGTGATCGTTTGCACAGCATTCAGCTCGAATCTTGGTGCATGAGCTCGCAGGAAGTCTTGCACAGAATTTCTCTCAGCTTCGCGGCATTTCGTCTGGATTTTCGCAACTGCAGGGCCGGTCTCCGCGTGGACAGCGACCGGAGTGTTAAGAGATGCGCACTCCTCGAATGAGTGAAGTAGTCTTTGGGGGTCGTTGTGCCATGCGTCTGGGCCGGGTTCGTTCATGTAGAGCTTGAACGCGATCGTGCCCGCATTGACCATTTTGCGAAGATCGGTGGCTGATTCAGCTAAAGAGGCGTGGAACCCGACATTCACGTGTATTGCAGGCTTCGCCTTTGCGATCTTCTCTGCGAGCCTCGCGTCGGAATCGGTGGGCGGTTTGGTGTTTGGCATGTCGAGGACTGTTGTGAATCCGCCTGCGGCGGCTGCGAGGGTTCCGCTTGAGAAGTCCTCCTTGTAGGAGAGCTCCATATCTCTGAGGTGCACGTGTGCGTCAATGAGCCCAGGGATCGCGATCAGGCCTTTACCGTCGATGGTCTTCTCAGACTCAGGAAGATGTGTTGTCTTGGAGATTTTCTCGATTCGTCCGTCTCGGATTGAGATGCCGCCTCCGACAATTCCCTCTCCCAGAGCGAGCTTCACATCAGTTATGCTTAGCGACATCCCCGACGCTTCTCCTGAGCACCCGGCGTGGATTGTACGCCAGAACGCAGTGAGAGCGAGTGGGCAGAAAAGGGCTGTGGACGGGAGCTCTACTCTTCCTTCTGGAGGTCGGAGCTGCAGTCAGCGCAAAGGAATGAGCCGTCATGTGATTTCAGGTTGTCAGACCACGCTCCGCACTCGTCGCAGTATCCTGCCAGTGCGCTCGTCTCGCTTCGTTCTGCGAGCGGTCTGATCTTCGATTTCTCCTCCATCACGTCGATCAGTGCGGGGGTGATCTCGACGATGTCTGTCCCGGTGACCACTCCGACAAGTTTTCCTGCCTCCATCACTGCGAAACGTTTCACCTTTGCCTGTTTCATCCTTCGCGCCGTTTCCTTCACGTCGAGGCTGGGCTCCACGGTCCGCAGTGGCTTGGACATGATCTTCGAGGCTTTGATTTTGTTCGGGTGAAACCCTTTGGCAGCTACTTTGCGTACTACATCCTTCTCGGTTATCATGCCGAGCGGTTTGCGTTTCTTGTCCACCACTACGACGCTGCCTATGCCCCTTCTCGCCAGTGTCTTGGCGACCTTCGTTACGTTGTCATCCTCTCTGACGGTGACGACAGGGGATGACATTACGTCTTTGACTGTGACTTCTGGTCCAGTTCGAGTGGCTGACATGTGAACCGCCAATACCGGATCGGGCGACCATGCTTAAGGATTTATCGAGTTCACTATCTCGACGCCGCCAGGCGGCAGCAGGCGTATTACGTCATCGATTACGATACGCGGCAACTCCGCTCCCGTATTCTCCTTGCTTTTCGCTGCTAACTTTGCGAGAATCCTCTTCGCCGCTTCTGCGGGGCTCCCCCTTCCCTGCCGCATCCCGACGTAGGTGTGACATCTGCTTTTCACCGCGCTCGGTGGCCCCGCCATCAAGAGAGTCTTGCCATCGTGCACAGTCACGCCTACTGCAAGCGCTAGTTCTACTCCTCGAATGTAGTTGCGTGTACCTCGAATCATGAATGCTCCCTTGGTAAGGTACTCGCCGGAGGGTGCGCTCTTCGTCACCTGTTCTGGCTTTACCCAGTAAGCGTCCCCTGCGCGGATTGCGTCCTTCCATAAGCGGCTGTATGACACGCACGCTTGAGCGGCTTCATGAAGAGTCCCAGCCGTCGGTTCGACGCCACCAGTTTTCACCACGATGAATGGTGCGCCGTGAGCTTCTGCGTGCATGACCAAGTCTTCCGGGCTTATGTAGCGTTTCAGAAGAGTCTCGTTTGAGGTAGCGTCTCGTCCTCCGATGACGAGGAGCCCTTCCGAGGAGTCGAACCATCTGAACTTCTCGAACCACTCCTTCTCAAGCCGATGCTCAGGCCTGACCGGCTGCCTAAGTTCAAGCTCCTTTGTCGCAAGTTTCTCCAGAAGAAGTTCAGTCTCCTGAGTGGAGGTTTTGAGTCCCGAGAGTTTCGCTTCGAGCCGTTTCGCTTTCGCGTAGTAGTCAGCGGCTTGATCCTGTGCTCTTACTCTAATTTCGATCTCGATTTCCCTGTCTTCGAAAAGGAAGGTCGCCTTGTCGCCGTGAGGGCTCAGTTCGCGAATGTATGGGTAGACTCTTGAGCCGTCTTCTTTCTCTTTGAGGAGACTGTCTCTGATCTTGTCGAGCGACTGCTTCGAACGCCTGCCGTTCATCACTGTCTCAAGGACGGTCTGTATAGCTGGTAGGTGGCGAAAGATGAGGTCCCCGCTGCTCCTCAGTGTCTTCACTGAGCCAGTGATCTCTTCAAGCTGTTTCTTCTGTGCGTCCAGCCTTCTCTGAAGCTGTTGTTGCTTGTCGGCATGAGCGGTCTCACGGCGATCACTCGACTTGGATGAGGATAGGACTGTGAAGTACTCGTCCACGGCGTCGTTGAAGTTAGCGTAGGTTTTCTTCTGCATAGTCTTGTAGAGTTCGAGTTCAAATGGAACTACGTCGATCGTGTGAGCGTCGTCTAGCACGATCATGGGTGATCGTGGCCCAGCCAATATGGCGTCCTTCAGTTCCATGATGGCGTTCGAGACAGCTGCCATTTGCTCATCGGAGAGACTGCTGGCGGACAAGGATTTGTCGACATGTGCCCGTTGAAGGATCTCTTCGGCGAATGTGCCGCCGACTCCAACTATCTGAGCCAAAGCCTTGACGGCATCGAGGTCGCCGAGGTTTCGAATATTCTGAACCTCGTCGGGCGTTGCTTCGAGCAAGTTCTTGCCTCTTTGTGGCGGAAGTTTGAGAGGCTGGCCTCTCAGGATGTTTCGGTCTCTCATTCGAATGTAGTGAGATGAGACGATGACTCTGCCTTGCTCGTCGATTAGTATGATGTTTCCTCGAGGTAGAAGTTCAACCACGATCTTCTGAGGTTGCCCTTGCCTCTCTATATCGACGAAGACCACTCGCTCGAAATTTGGCTGTTCGATATTGGTGATCTTTGCTGACCTGATGTATTTGCGAAAAGCCATGCAGAGCTGTGACGGTTTCGCTGGGGTCTTGATCTCAAACTTGGTGAGGTGGATCCTTCTCGCAGGCTCAATTACGAGGTTCAGGTTGCCAGGATGGAGCTTTAGGAGGAACGCGTCCTCGGTAATTTGATAAACGTTATGTATGTGTCCCCCGATTGTGTGCTGCCTTAGTTCAGGAAGAATTGCAGCTATGTCGAAATTCGTCATCGCGGTTTTCATGACGGAAACACACATTCAACGCCATCCGGAGCGTAACTAGCCTTGAAGCCTACTTCAGTCGTTTACTGGTCAAGGTTCTTCATAGCCATTGCTACTGGGGTCGGGTCTGTAATTGGGCTAGAGCAAGCTGTAACTGGTGCATTAGCTTCGGTCATCTATCCGGCTGTAGCGATCCTGGTCTATGCATTGACAGTGGAGTTTTATCGATACGGGCTACGTTACGGAGAGGCTCAGTTGAAGACAAAGAACCGTGTTATCACTCTAGGGATCGGCACTTACATCGTCACTTGGTTAGCTTCGCTGATCGCGGCCTACACGTTGCTTGGTCCTCATTGAGCTACGGTCTTCGCTTCCTCAGCGTTGTTATGTGTATTGTTAGCGAGTGAGTAGACCTCTTCTTTCTCCATGACCTTTGTTAGCTGTGTCAGTCCGCTGAAGAATCCCCTGTCATAGTCTCCGTAGAGTGGGCTCTCGGCGGTGTTAGCGAATTCCTTCTCAAGTGCCTTGAGAGATTTCTTGTCGAACTCTTTCCTTGCGAAGAAAAGGTAGTTGTCGCTGTTTGCCTTTCTCGTCATGAGGAGTCCTTCCAGAGCTCTAACGTAGCCTCTGTTCCATTCCGTGTTGCTGAATTTCGGTCTCAGATCTTCAAGTTCCTTTTCTGCATCGGCTATCCTGCGTCCAACGATAAGCCGAAGGTACTTGTCTATGTCCGATTCGGGTAGTGTTCCAGCCACCTATCTTCGCCTCTTGACCTCGTCATCTTCAGCTACGTCCTTTATTCCTTCCTCTGTGATCTTGAAGATCCGCTCACCCTCAGGCAAGTACGGGCTAGAGACGAGTCGTGCAATCCTGACCGGTCCACCGGTCGCTCGCCTCAAGAAGATCCGTGTATGGCTCGTGTGCGCGACGATGTGCCCGCCGACTGCCTCGACTCCTGACGCGAAGAAGGCGTCTGGTTTCGACATGACCTGGTTAGTGACGACCGCAACTGCGTTGAAGGCCCTCGCGAGCCTAACAAGCCTGTGCATATGGTTGTTGAGCTTCTGTTGTCGTTCTGCGAGCATTTCGCGTCCGAGATACTCGCTTCGAAAGTGACCGGTCAATGAGTCGACGATTATCAGTTTGATATTGTTCTCTTGAATGATCTTGTCCGCCTTTTCCAGGATGAGTATCTGATGATCCGAATTGAAAGCCTCGGAATAGATTATGTTCTTGCCGACGGTCTCTGGGTCGAGTCCCAGAGGCCCAGCCATCCTGACAACCCATTCTGGTCTGAAGGTGTTCTCAGTATCCACATATAGCGCGCCCCCGTTGAGGCCACCCTGTTCGATTGGTAGTTGAGCATTGACGGCAAGTTGGTGGCAGAGTATGCTTTTGCCGACGCCATATTCGCCGTAGAATTCTGTGATCGTCTGGCTCTCGAGGCCTCCTCCCACAAGCTCGTCCAGTTGCTTGCTTGTCATCGTAAGGCGGAGGAGGTTCTGTCGCATCCTCATCAGTTCGTCTGCTCGGACGAAACTTGTGGCGATGCTATCTCGTGCTATTGTAATGATCTTTGCGGCCTGTTTCTCTCCTACGCCGGCCTGGATGAGTTCCCTCACGGTTGCTGTGGCAAGTGATTCAACCGTTTGAAACCCGAGTTCTCTCAGTTTTTCTGCGGTGGCGGGGCCAATGCCGGGGATGTCCTCGATAAGTTCGAATCTTTTCTTCAGCTCAGTCGTCGTCTTCTCTTCCGGCTCGGACAAAGGGTTCCCACCACACACCTACAGCCACGCGAGCGGCATACACTCGTGCTAGCCGTGAGGTCCCACAATCCCAAACAACGCTTACGCCCATGAGTGACGACCGCGCATTATTTCAAACTTGACTGTGACACACACGACGCGAACGACGAATATAATCACGAGAGACAAGTGAAAGTAGAGCTTGTGCAGGCCATTTGCGGCAATAGCACGCCACCCTACAGGGCATTTCTGGACAGGTTCGTGCCCTTGGAGACGCTTCAGGTCGTCCAGACTGCGGTCGTGGGAGCGAAAAACCGTGTTAGCCTCTTGAAAATGGGTTCATAGAGGGTAGGGCGAATCCGTATTAATGGGTCTCTCTGAGGCACTCATCGAACACTTGAACTGTCTTTTCCAGCTGCTCCTCCGTGATCACGAGCGGAGGTTGGATTCGGACGGTGTTTCCCTTGACTCCTCCATGGCCGAGGAGAATGCCCTTGTTGAGTGCAAGTTCCCTGATCTTTGTCGCTTCGCTTGGGGCGGGGGTCTTCAGTTTCTGGTCCTTGACGAGTTCAACTCCGACCATGAGGCCTAATCCCCTAACTTCTCCGATCAGCTTGTGTTTCGGCTGTAACTCTCGCAATCTTTGCAGAAGATACTTGCCTTTTCGATTAGCTTCGTCAGCCAACCTGTTCTCAAGCAGATAGTCAATGTTGGCCAGCGCGGCTGCGCAGCTGACTGGGTTGCCTCCGAATGTCGATAGGTGGTCTCCGGGTTCGAAGGCGTCGCCTATGTCTGCCCGTGTTGTGCAAGCTCCAAGTGGGAGCCCGTCAGCTATGCCCTTGGCCATCGCGACCATATCTGGGACGACTCCGTAGTGTTCAATTGCGAACATCTTGCCTGTCCTTCCGAATCCGGTCTGGACCTCGTCTGCGATGAAGAGGATTCCATGTCGGTCAAGGACTTTCTTCACCTCAGAGAAGTACTCTGGTGGCGGGACAACTATCCCAGCTTCTCCCATGACTGGTTCCGCGATGAATTCAGCCACGTTCGCCGCCGTCGCGTAATTCACTACATCATCTATCATCTTTGCACACTGCAAACCACATCCAGGGTATTCCAGCCCTAGACTGCATCTGTAGCAGTAGGGCGCCGGTGCGAAAGCTACGTCGCCCAAGTATGGGCCCATTCCATAGTTCTTGCGACCTGCTTGGCCTGTCACGCTTAGGGTTCCCAAGGTTCGGCCATGGAACGAACACATCAAGGCAATGATCTCGTGTTTGCCGGAGAATTTTCTGCCTAACTTCAGCGCGGTCTCAACGGCTTCGGCTCCACTGTTGCAGAAGAAGGTCTTCTGCAAACCCTCAGGAGTAATCTCGGCAAGCTTCTTCGCGAGATCTGTAGCAGGCGTGTTGTAGTAGACATACGTGCAACAGTGAATCAGTTTCTCAACCTGCTGTTTGACCGCCTCCACGACCTTTGGGTTGCAGTGACCTGCGTTGACAACAGATATTCCAGAGAAGCAGTCGATGTACGTCTTCCCATCTAGGTCGGTCACCGTCGCACCTTTTGCGCTGGCTACGACTATGGGCTGGAGCGACTTTACGAATGAATGCATCACATACTTGTCGTAATCATTCATCACTTGTCTTGATGTTCTCTTCTCCATCATCATGGCCAGCGATACCTACGTGGACACGGGTTAAGACTTTTTGGAACCGTCTGATGTCTCAGCTTGGTTTGATGTGCTCTTCCAGTTCATGGACCCTTTCCATGCTCTCACGAGACAGCCTTGCTAGCAGTTCACCGGCGTCGGATGATGTGGACATGATCTTTGGTGAAGCCGCAGCGTAGAGTTCAGATATGATCCTCTCGACAGTGACCGCTTTCTCAAGTCCGCTTAGAGACTGTTTCTCAATAGTGGTCTTGATGGCGGAAATTGGTTCAGCCAACTTGAGGCCGGTGATAGGTTCGAGCATGAACTCGACGACGCTCTCGACGCGAGTTCTCCGCATCATCTCCATCCTTTTCGAGCTGTTCCTGTCACAGTCGGAGAGGAGAGATTTCAGTTTGGGCTCGCTGGTTTCCTTCGTCAATGTCTCGTAGAGCTGCTTGAGTTTGCCCTCGACTTCGCTGAGCAGACTCATGAGAGAACTGAAATTGTACCTCTCCTCGTCAGTCAAGTCGCCTACCACCTAGTTGCTACGACCTTCTTGTCTGTGAAGAAGTCCACGCAGTCTATCTGTCCGTGGAGGACTCCGAAGAAGGAGTCCCTGAAGCCTGCAAATGGGAAGAATGCCATGGGCGCAGCTATGCCTATGTTTATTCCAATGTTCCCAGCCTGCACTCTTCGCCTGAATTCCCGTGCGGTCTTCCCGCTTTTTGTGAATATGCAAGCCTCGTTCCCATAGTTTGTCTTCGTATTGATCATCTCAATGGCTTGATCGAGCGTCTCGGCTCTGATTATGGAAACAACTGGTCCGAATATTTCGTCTCTAGCAATCGTCATCTCTGGGGTAACTTGGTCGAAGAATGTAGGGCCCACAAAGTAGCCTTTGGGATACTTATCCACGCTGGCTTTTCTTCCATCGAGTATCAGCTTGCCCCCTTCGTCTATCCCCTTCTCTACGTACCCCAGAACGCGGTCCTTGGCTCTCTGGCTCACAAGTGGGCCCATCTCGACAGATTCATCGAGCCCATATCCTAGCTTCATTTTCGCTGCGGCTTCCACGAACTTCTTCTTCAGAGGTTCGTACACATCGCCTACGGCGACTAGGTTGGCTCCTGACAGACAGCGTTGCCCTGTGTTCCCAAAGAAGGAGGGCATTAGTGCGGGAATTGTTGTGGTCAGGTCAGTGTCTGGCATTATGATCATGTAGTTCTTCGCGCCAGCTTGGCACAGTGCTCTCTTGCCATGTTCGCCTGCTAGCCTGTATAGTGACTTGGCTACGGGGGTCGACCCAACGAACGCGACGCCCTTGATGTCGGGATGCGTGACGAGTGCTTCATTGGCCTCTTTGCCTCCATGTATCATGTTCACTACTCCTGGAGGTATGCCGACTTCCTCGATCGCTTTGAGGCACCATTGCATTGGGAGCGGGGTTATCTCGCTGGGTTTCACGACTAAAGTGCAGCCGACAGCGATCGCTATCGGAATGAACCAGAAAGGCGCGAGAGAAGGAAAATTGAATGGGCCTATCACGGCAAAAGGGCCCAACGGTTCGCGAATGAGGGTCTCATCCACTCCGGAAGCGACTTGGTCAAGATGCTCCCCCTTTGCTAGAGTGTACGCGGCCGCACATCCGGCTTCAACATTCTCGGCAAGACGTCTAGTCTCGCCTCTGGCCTCGTCTATTATCTTGCCGTGGTTTTGGGTAGTGATTCTTGAGACGTCTTCGAAGTACTCGTCAAGTTTCTCCTTGAGCCTAAAGACGTATCCTGCCCTCGTAGTGACAGGGAGCTCGCGCCACTTCTCGAACGCGGCCCGTGCCGATTCAACCGCCCTGTTGACCTCTTCCCTCGTGGCGAACGGGACTTCAGCGATGCTTTGGGCCTTCGCTGGGTTCATGACAGGCTGGACGCTAGTGGAATGTGAGTCAACCCATTTTCCGTCTATGAACAGTTTGAGCCTGCCGTAATTGTCTTGGACTTCTTCTAGTTCGACCATTCCTCTAACCCGGCAGAGGATTCAACTGGTTACGGCTAAAAGAGTCACTGATCTCGCTCAGGCCATGGGGTCCGATCAAGCTTGGCTTCTAGAGATTGAAGGGGGCTTGACAGCTTTAAGACAGATGTCCGACACAGGACTTCGGTGGTTCCCCATTGTCTCAGGTGAGTCCAAAGGTTGTCTCAATCGTATCGCCACAGCTGACCGACTGCAGAGATCTGATCAACGACGCTCTGGCCAAGCAGAAAGTTCTGATCGTAGCCGGGAACTGCACAGTGGACTATGAAGGTAGGGCAGCTTCCAAGCTTACTTGGGGGGAGCGGGTGTTAGTGATCAAGGCTGATGGTTCCGTGCTTTTGCACCGGCGGTCCGGGTATGAGCCGGTGAATTGGCAGCCTCCACGATGCCAGTTTCGTGTCAGCATCGAGGACGGGAAATTACTCAGTGTGTTGGCAACTCGCCAGAAACCCAAGGAATCCCTCAGGCTCGTCTTCGACAATATCACTGTTGCCATTGCGCTAGCCCTGACCGATGAAGGCGAATTCGCAATGCACGTAACAGAGGAACAGATGAAACGAGCCATTCTATTAGAACCATCCCTAGTCGAGCCTGGACTGAAGCTGATCTCGGAGGAGACCAAGATGGGCGACTCCGGCTTCACTGACGTGTATGCAGAAGACGCCTCAGGGCGACTCGTCGTGATCGAAATCAAACGTACCCCAGCCAGCCGTGATGCTGCACTCCAGCTCAATCGATACGTGGTGGCTCTGAGGAAGAGGGTGAACCGTCCCGTGAGGGGTATCCTTGCGGCTCCAGAGCTCAAATCTGGGACGTCGGTAATACTTGCCAAGCTAGGATACGACTTCAAGGCAGTCTCTCCTGAAAAGTGCTTTCAGATACTCAAACCGAGAACCGACGCCCGCCTCAGCGAGTTCCTTTAGTGACAATTGGACTGAAGACAGAAGCGGAAACCGAAGGCTCTATTCGTTGCCCTCCGTAAACGTTCGCAACTTGGGCTGGCGACATGTACGTCAACAGGCATGACGTCTTTCTCATCTCGAAAAATCCTTGAAGCGCTGAGGCTATCGCTGAGAGGTCAGCAGGAGCCCTTTCACTCCGACTCGAAGAAGCCTAGAGGCGCCGTGGCAGTACTCTTCAAGGAAGAGGCAGATGATCTGTGGATTCTAATGATAAAACGGAGTGAGAACCCACGTGATCCTTGGTCCGGCCAGATGGCTTTCCCAGGAGGCCACGCCGATTCCAAGGATCGGGCTCTCTTTGACACGGCTGTCAGAGAGACAATGGAAGAAGTAGGGATCAGCATACAGGAACAAGAATTCCTTGGTTGTCTACGTAATGTCCAGCCGAAGAACGCTCCAATGGTAGTTACTCCATTCCTCTTTCTTCGGGTGAGCGATGTTCATCCTATTACGAGCCGAGAAGCCAGAGAAATCCTTTGGATCCCGATGGCATTCCTGTTGAATCTGAAGAACGTTTCTTCGATCACCATTCCAATCGGTCACCGAGAAGTCTCAATGGGCTGTTATGTGTACTTGGATCACACGATCTGGGGGATGTCATTCAGAATCATACAGGAGATTGTTTCCAAGATTGCGAGTGCCTAGGGAAACACAGTCAGTTGCACCAACGTGCTTCATCGAATCGACGTACCTGTTATGTACCCCCGCAACAGTACCGAGTCGGCAGTGTCAGCGTTGAAGTTGTCAGTTATCGGTGCAGGAGGAGTCGGGCAGGTCATTGCTGGTCATCTAGCTAGAACCAAAGAGGCAGCTGTGAAGGTCGGCGACATTGACCGCTCTAGGCTACGTGAAGTCGCAAAATCGTGTCCCAGAGCCACGGCACTCCGGTTAGATGCCAGTGAGCCCAGCCAGGTGGGTCGATTTATCAGTGGATCAGATGTGGTCATCAACGCATCTCATCCGCGGTTCAACAAACTGATCATGCAGCAAGCATTCAAGAAGAAAGTGAACTACTTGGACTTGGCCAGCCTCACGCCAGCGGCCCTGACCGAACAGTTGGGCCAAGACTCGAAATGGAGCAAATGCGGGCTCGTCGCGATAGTGACGATGGGGGAAGATCCGGGACTATCCAACATCATGGCGAGACGTGGCGTAGATATGCTTGATCGAGTAAGCGATGTTAGAGTGCGAGATGGGGAGACTTCGACGAGCGATATCTATCCATTCGTTTGTCTGTTCGCGCCTGACGTTTTCCTAGAAGAAGCTGTTTCTCCTGCTCAATACTTTGAGGGAGGAGAGATAAAGACAGCCCCCCCGATGTCCGCGAAGGAGATCTACCCGTTTCCGCAGCCGTTAGGAAATACTCCTGTATACGGCATGGATCACGAAGAAGTGCATACACTGCCGTTCTATCTGCCTAAGAAGCCCAGCTATGTGGACTTCAAACTTGCACTTACTGACGACGGGGCTGCCGCCATCAAGCTACTTCACGGGATTGGATTGTTGGAGCAAAAGCCATTGCAGGTTGGAAAAGCGAAAGTCAAGCCAATGAGCCTTCTCTTGCATCTCCTGCCTCCTCCCGCTATGATTGCCGGCAAGATACGAGGAAACGCCGGAATCTTGGTAGAGGTCAGAGGGGAAGTAGCCGGAGCACCGCATATGCACAAACTCTATGCTAGCATGTCGCATGACGAGGCGTTCACAAAGTACCATACAAACGCAACTTCCTATTTGACAGGAACTCCAGCGGCCGTCTGTGCACTCATGGTGGCCGAAGGACGCATTGAGAACCGTGGCGTGATTGTTCCAGAGTGCTTGAACGCTGAGAGCTTCATTGAGAAAGCGAAAGACTTCGACATACATGTTCAGATAGAGACGTCCAGACTTTAGATTCTTGTCTTTGCTTGGACTGATCCGAGTGAGTAGTCTCAAATAGAAATCGAATAGGGAAGGGATGAGGGGTTAGATCATGAAGACTCTGGTCCTTGGGGCTTCAGGGCAAATTGGAGCATATACGGTTCAAGACTTGGTTGAGTTCTACAGGGCGGACGTGATAGCATCAAGTCGAAAGCTGGCGAATGTCAAGAAGGCCATGACGGATCTAGGACTGGCAAAGCGTGTCAAAATGATGGAGCTTGACGCAGGGAACACGGAAAACGTTGCCAAGCTGGCTCAGGCGGAGAGAGTCGACACGGTCGTGAACTGCGCTTGGTATCAGACAAACCTCTCCGTCATGGAAGCATGCTTGCGCGCTGGCGCTCATTACACCGACCTAGGCGGACTCTTCGACTTCACCCTGAAGCAATTGCAGCTACATGAGAAGTGGAAGAACGCTGGAATCAAGGCAACGATCGGCCTCGGTAGTACGCCTGGGCTAACGAACATTGCTGCGGCTGCGGGCGCGGCTAAGCTTGACAAGGTTGACACTATCGACATCTACTGTTCGTGGGGCAACACTCTCCCGACAAAGGAGGCGGGATGGCCTGGCTACTCGATACGAACCGTCATGGACGAATTCACGCAGGAGCCAGTCATGTGGCTTAACGGCAAGCACGCCAAGCAACCAGTCCTGTCAGGGGAAACCACTGTGACTATGCAGGATCCAATTGGCAAGATCACTGCATATTACGTGAAACATTCCGAGCCTGCAACCATTGGGAAATATGTCGGAAAAGGTTGCCGCAACGTCACGTTCCGCATCGGTTTTCCAAGCACAGATTTCTCGACCTTCAAAACGCTGAAGAATCTGGGGTTCGCTGACACCGTGCCGATCACCGTTGGCGATGCGCGAGTTTCTCCACTGGACTACTTGACTGCAATGTATCAGAACGCTATTTCGAAATCAAGAGGCGAGCGTCCCCCGCGCACAGAGTACGAGTATGATGCGTTCAGGATAGATGTTTTCGGCCGTCATAAGGAATCTCCAACCACTGTGACGTACCACATAATCACGTGGAACGACCCCAAGAGAGGAATATCCTCAGCGCGCGACACTGCAGTTCCTCCATCGATAGTTTCGCAATGGCAGGCAACCGAGAAGATCAGAGGTGCCGGCGTCTTTCCGCCCGAAGCCGTCGTCGACCCTATACCGTTCTTCCAAGAGGTCGGCAAAAGAAAGATCAGAGTAGAAGAACAGTTCACGGAGACAAGGAGATTCTACTGAGCACATTCACACCGGATGGAATATTATCACGAGCAACATAATCCTATATGGGGTTGAGGCAATCGGGTGAGACTGCCGATCATGATATTCTGAATGTTCACGGTCTCACTTTAGACTATGCGACCGTCGACGGAAGGGTACGGGTGCTTGAGAACGTCTCATTGCGTATGGGGAAAGGGGAGATTCTGGGCGTTGTTGGCGAGAGTGGATCAGGAAAGACGACGCTCGGGTTATCGATAATCGGCCTGTTGGACTCCCCGCCCGCGGATATTATCAACGGCTCCATAATCTTCGAAGAGAAGGATTTGCTCAAATTGAATCGTAGCGAGCTCTCAGAATTTATGGGGCCGGGAATAGGCATGGTTTTCCAGGAGTCCCTCGCAGCGCTAAATCCTGTATACAGAACTGATGCACAACTTAGAGAGGCGATCGAAGTTCTTCGAAAGGCTCGGAAGTTGGATCTTTCGGGCAAAGATGAAGCAAAAATGATGGTTGAGATTCTGAGTGATCTGCGCCTTGACAAGCCTGAATGGGTCCTTAAGAAGTATCCTCATGAGCTATCCGGCGGAATGAGGCAACGCGTTTCGATAGCAATGGCCATAGTGGAGAAGCCGAAGCTTCTGATATTGGATGAAGTGACTACCGGGCTTGACGTGTACGTCCAGAATAGAATACTGAACATTCTGAAGGATTTGAATCGACGAACAGGAACTGCTATGATGTTCATCACACACGACTTGATGGTCGCTTCACAGATCTGTGACAGGTTGTACGTGATGTATGCAGGAAGGGTGATGGAGGAAGGAAATACGGAACGTATACTGAGTGCCCCGGTGCATCCTTACACCCAGAAACTCTTCGCTGCGATGCCGCAGGGTTTCGTAGATTCCCCGCCACTGCCAGCTCCTACCGGTGAAGCGCCTGACCTCAGAAGGTTGCCTACAGGCTGCAAATTTCATCCAAGGTGCCCATTCGTGATGCAGAAATGCAAAGAGGCTGAACCGCCCGTTTTCGAAACCGATGATGAACGCCACGCCTTATGCTGGTTGCTAGATAAGAAATGAACAACATCGTCGAAGTGAACAACCTCACAGTTTCCTTCATCGTTAGAGGAGGAAATCTGTTATTGTTCGAGAGAGGATCCGGAATGATGAATGTAGTCAACGATGTCTCCTTCCGCGTCCGCGAGGGTGAGACTTTCGGTTTAGCTGGCGAGACCGGTTCCGGCAAATCCATAATAGCATGGGTCCTAGTTGGTCTGTTCGAGCCGAGGTCCGGATCCGTCAAGTTACTGGGTAAGGAGATAGACTTCCGAAAGAAGGCAGACTTAACTTATCTAAGGCGAAACGTTGGAATCGTCTTCCAAGACCCAGTTGGCTCGTTGAACCCGCGCTTGCGGGTTAAAGACACAATAAAGGAGGCCATAGTGGCCTCGAAGGCCTTCGACCGGCGAGATTATGATAGAAGAATAGAAGAAATCGTTGATCTGGTGGGCTTGAGAAAGAGCAGCCTCGATGCGTACCCGAGGGAGCTGAGTGGCGGTGAGAAGCAGAGAGTAAGCCTTGCCAGAGCGATCATCGTGCCGAAAAAGATGCTGGTCCTTGACGAACCCACGAGTTCATTGGACGTATCCGTCCAAGCCCAAGTTTTGAACACATTAAAAGAACTGAAGTCAAAGTTGCAGCTCTCCTACTTCTTCATAACTCATGACATCAACGTCATGAAGTACATGAGCGATTCTCTTGGAATTCTCTATTATGGAAAACTTCTGGAAGTGGGAAGAACCTATGATGTTGTAACTAATCCCAAACATCCCTTCACAGTGAGGCTGATGTCGAACGTCCCGGGGCTAAAGCGGACTGAACATCAACAAGAAGAGAGTTTAGGTGAACAGGGATCATCACCGACGGGTTGCGTGTACAGCAAGGTTTGTCCGCACGTCTTCGAAAAATGCGTTAATTCCCCGCCCATGCTTAGTTTAGGTTCGGACCACTTCGCCGCCTGTTTTCTACACGATAAGAGCAGTTAACCCGGCACTGGGCTGAGATTAGGATCTGAAGTGTGACTGCTATCTCGTTTTCTGCTCCGCTGATCTCTGCGTTCGAGTCCGGGTGCTTTCTTGAACGCCCTTCCTTTGAAGAGAATGTATGGTCTAACTTTGACGTCTGAAGCTTCCCTGGCGCCTTCACCTAGGAAGCTGAAACCAAGGACGAGAAGCATGGTTACGAAAGCTGGGAAGAGCGCTTGCAACGGGTACGTGTAAAGGCCGTAACTGATTGAGCCGACCATTACTCCAAGCTCGGGCGTATTAGGCGGAATCCCAATCCCCAGGAAGCCCAGTATGGATACTTCAAGCAGTGCGGTTCCGATGTCAAGGGTTGCGTACGTTAAGACTGAGGGCAATATGTTCGGGAGGATGCCTTTCAGAATTATCTGGCTGAAGGATGAGTTCAACGCTTTCGAGATTGCGATGAAATCCTCCGCAGCAACCTCCAGTACGCCCCCTCTGACCAACCTCACGTAGGGTGGCCACCAAACGAACACAAAAGCCAGCATGGCGTTCACTAGACCTGCCCCTAATGTTGCGGCGACTGCCAACACCATGATGATTGTTGGAAACGCCAGGAAGAGGTCGGTTATTCTCATGATGACCTCGTCCACGACGCCGCCTAAGTAGCCCGCCGCCATGCCTAAGAAAATTCCAAGCGCCGACGAGAGTAGAACGATCGCGATCGGAAGGCCTAGGTCGATGGGCAAGGCGGCGATGACTCGAGAGAAGATGTCTCTTCCCTGGAAGTCTGTGCCGAAGAAATGACTTAGGCTTGGGGGTAGGTTGGATTCCTGAAGGTTCAGCGCGAACGGATCATGAGGTGTGACTCGTCCTCCAAGAATTGCGAAGGCCGTAGCTAAGGTGACCGATATGATCACGATGACCAAGCCTAAAGAGGATAGTCGGTTGGACAGGACTAGCTGCCTGAACTTAAGTGACTGCGCCACTGTGACCACCCATCGCAATTCTCGGGTCAAGGAGCGAATAAGCGACGTCCGCGACAAAGTTAGCCGCAATTACGCCGAGAGTGAATACGACAACTATGGGAATCAGAACGGGATAATCGTTGCTGAAGATGGCCTGGTAAGCGAACTGGCCTAAACCGGGCCATGCGAATAACTGCTCCACCACTAACGTGCCCGTTAGCACCCAACCGAAAATTACAGCGCTGATGCTTGTAGCGTCAATCAAAGCGTTCCGTAGAATGTGCTTCCGTTTTACTTCACCCTCCGTCAATCCTTTCGCTCGTGCAGTCTTCACGTACGTTGACCATCGAACATTCAGAATTGAGGATCTGACCGCTCTCGAGATTAGACCAAAATTCACGAAGGCAAGCGCCGCCGCTGGTAGAATCAAATGTTGAAGTCCTGACAGAAATGCACGCGTGTTAAGTGCGATCATGGCGTCGATCAGGAAAATTCCCGTTACTGTCTGCGGGGGCGAGATAGTTAACGAGTACATGCCGCCTGACGGGAATGCTGGGATGTAAGTAGCGAAGACAAGGATGGCAACGATTGCGGCCAAATACATTGGCGTTGACCAAGAAACTAGGTACGCTACTCTGGCTACTGAATCTCCGAGAGTGCTGAAGTGCATTCCCGCGAAGTATCCTAAGGCTACCCCCACGATGACGATGATAACGAACGAGAACAGCACTAGCTCAAGCGTGTTGGGTAGGTAGAATCGGATTTCAGAGGAAATCGTTTGGCTCGTTAGCGGGTCGATGCCGAAATTCCCGGTGAATAGGTCCCGCATGAAGTAGTAATACTGAGAGTACAGCGGCTCATTCAAATGGTACCTCGCCGTCACAGCGAGAATTGTCGATGCACGCGCCCTTGGCCCCGCCCAAAGCCGGGCAGGGTCAGGGTTGAGAATGTGTGAGATGAAGAAGATGATCGTAACCGTTCCGAGGGACACGAGTACCGAGCCTACTATTCTTCTTCCGAGAACGGGAAGAAAATCTTTGAAGTAGACCAGAACCGGTCATCTACGAGCCGTAATGTACTGTATTGTAGAACATGAAGTAGCCCATGCCTGACCCGGCAGGGTTTGGGATCATTCCGACGACGTTGCTTCTATTCGCGGCCAAGAAGTACGGCACGTACAACCAAATGTCTGTGTGGTCATAATACATGGTTTGCGTAATTTGTTGAAAGTTCCGAATTATGGTGGCTTGATCCAAGGCGGTTGCCGCGGATGTCGTCCAGCCCGCAACGGTCTGGTTGGCGAATCCCGAGAATCCTACTTGGCCAGTTGTGGTCAAGGCGGACACGTAGTCTATGCTCGCGGTGTAGTCTTCGCTATAGTAGCTTATGCCGAACGGGTAAGCGGTGCTGTTCACGTTTCCAGTCGATGTTACCACGTTAGCATACTGCTTGAACGTGAGCGGAGCAAGCGTGAGTGTGATGCCTACGGCTTGCAGCTCAGACGATATGATTTGTGCAGTTTGAGCCTCAGGCGAATTATCGGCGTCATATAGGAAGTTCACTAACGGGAAGGATTTCCCGTGGGGATTAAGGGATGTCCCGTTTGGTAGCGTGGACTTGTAACCGGCTTGTGCAAGCAACGACGCTGCCATGGTCGGATCGAACTGGTAAGGCTGCAAGCCCGTTGTGGATTCATTGTAGTCCGGGAAACCTGGGGGAACTGGGCCAATCCATTGGGTCGCCAAGTCGTTGAATACTGTGTGAATTATGGATTTGTAATCGATCGCGTACGAGATTGCTTCTCTAACTCGCAGGTCTTGAAATGCTGGGAAGGCGTATGGGTCCATGTAAACGAAGATTATGCTTTCCGACGAGCCGAAAACAGTGGGCAGAATGGTCGCGGTTATGCCTGCGGTTTGCTCTAGAACGCTGTACTGCGTTGAAGGTGCGATGATCATTTGAGCAGTGTTAGATTCTAGATCCGCAATCATTGCGGACGTTGCTTTGTAGTAGAAGTTGATCGTGTCAAGTGTGGCCGGCTGAATTGCGTAATTGCTGTCCGATCTTGGAAGATTTGTTCCCCAATAATTCTGATTCTTGATCAGCGTAATGCTCTGTCCTTGAACCCAAGACTGCAACTCGTAGAAGCTCGTTCCTAAGGCATGCGTCTCCATGTAATCGTTCGGTTGCCCCGCAACTACGCCGCCGTTCGCTTTCACAACCTTGGGGTCAACGGCCATAGCTATTGGCGTGCTGAGGGTGGCTAGGAATGCCGAGTAAGGTGCTTGCCCGTTGTAACCGTATCCCAGATGTATTATCAGCTGATCCGATGCGCCGACTTGAACGGACTGATCGGGATTAGTCATGTAGGCAAGGTCTTCCGGTGACGGACTAGTGTAATTTATGGAATTTAACATTCCATCGGTCACGTTGAAACTCGCGCCATTTCCGGGAGCCAAATTCTGACCAATAATCCAAGCAGGCCCTTGATTCATCAGGAGAGTCCTGTATATTGAGAACCACATCACGTACGCGTTGAAGGTATCGCCGTTACTGAATGTCACGCCTGGCCTTAGCGAAAAGGTGTAAGTCATCCCGTCGGATGAAACCGTCCAATCTCGTGCGAGTACGCCTATGTACGTAGTGTAGCTCGTCCCATTTGGAGCTACTAGCCCTTGGTAGACTTGCTCAACGATTTCCCATCCAGGAGTTGTGTAAGCAACTGCGGGATCCATTGAGTCAGGCTGACTCTCCTCCTCCACTACTAGTGATGTAGGCAATTGACTAGTTGAAGCGCTAGTTCCTGTTGAGACCTTGGTCGTGGAATAGAAATAGGCCGCTCCGGCTACGGCAACCAGCAACACGGCAATTACTAGGATACCTTGCATCTTTCCAATAGCGGCTCGGTTCAATCGAAAGTTCATGTGCTTTTCGGGTTGCCAACTTCTATTTAACATGCTGCCCAGCGCAATCGTCGCGTTCACCGATCTGCGCTCATGTCTACTCCTCTGCGAAGTCTGACGGGAACCAAGGAACTATCCTGATCGACGGGTCCTTAAGATTGTTCAGGATCGCCGCGTTCACGAGTAGCGGGGTGATCGATTCCACCATCCTTGAGTTCGAGAGAGGGCCAACTCGCAATGCCCGCAGGTTCGGTATGTCATGAGTTATCTTCGTGACTGTCTCAAGCGCATGCTCGTCTTGGCCGCTGATGAGGACATCTATGTTCAATATCGAGTCGAGGTCCCCTAGGTAAGACGCGGGAACAGTTTGGAATGCCGATACGACCGGGGTATTTCCCACTTCGTCAGCGACTAGTTCAGCGGCTGATTTCTCGAAGGCAGCCTTGCCGCCTACTATGACAGGGGAATATGTGAAGAGCTTTCCTTCTCTGGCCATTGGGACGATTGCCGAGACAATCACATGCTGAGGCGTCAGCTTGTCCTTGATCTGTCTCACGGTCTCGATCGCATGCTTCGGCGGCAGAGTGAGGACAATCATTTCAACAAGCGGCGGGATATCTAAGTTCACAACCCCTTTGATACTGCCCTTCATTCGGTTTCCATAGAATCCGCGGGCCACTGACTCGTACTCGCGTGAGACTGTCTCTGCTTTTTCAATTCGTCTTGAACCAAGCCAGATTTCGTGCATCAGTGCCCAGCGTAGCGCGAGCCCTCTCCCCATGCTTCCTGTTCCGCCGACGATTCCGATCCGCAAAGCCAGTCGCCATCAGATAGGAACGAGTGAAGGTATTCAATCTGTCTGAGACGAAATACGGCCGGAATTGTGTGCCTGCGGAAACCTAGCGACGTCGCTGATAGTACCTATACGGGTGATAGAGTGGAGTGCGGCACTTCCGACAGGCCACATCATATGGGCTGATCGGCGTACGGCATCGCGGGCAGATCAACTGAATTGCTGGTACGAGTCTCGCACGCCGTCTCTTGATCGCTACCACGGCGGCAGCTATCACTGTCAGACTCGCTCCAACTCCTATGATCAGCACGGGAATGAACAGGTCCCATGGGCTAGAGGATGGCGTAGCGCTCGTCCCGTTCGTTGATGTTGCGTTGCTGGTTGTCGTTGCAACAGCGGTTGCTTGAGACCCGTGGATCACAATGATCATTTCGCCCTGGGCTAGGCGTGGCGGCGAAAGGAGCATTATGACTGCGAAGGCCAAGAGTAGCAATGAGGCGATCCTGGGATGCGACATTCCGCCCGACACTTGCGAGCAATCCTTCCTATTCCAGATAGGCCATGGAGCCGGGGTTAAGGTTCTTTCCGATCGCGCCGAGTTCTGCTTATGACGGGTCAACGTGCTCATTTGATCTTGCGGTGTGTTGCTGACGACCCATGGTGGGCAACGTGACGACAACCACCGTGAGGCTAGGTTTCCTCTCGGGCGTCTCCCACATCCTCTTGCGTCAATGCATACAATTTGGGCGCGTTTCCAAATGAGATGGCAATTCCGCGTTCTTGAAGGCTGACAAGTATCGAGTTGGCTGTTGAGTAGGGAACTTTGGCAAATCGTGCGACAGAACTCGCATCGGCTTCACCCAGTTCGCACAGTGCGCCACACACCTTGGCTTCCTCAATTGTCAATCCTAGGACTGAGTGCGATTTCTCGAGAAGCTGACATATTCTCTCTATGTCGTTCGCAAATGGCATTAGGGTCCCTCGCACTACTGATCGCGGCTCCACGACGGCAAAGGGTCCGACCTTTGACTCAGCTGCTAGGCGAGAGTCCTCCCCGAGTTCCGTTCCCGCTCCGACAAGCGTGTTCCGTTCGATTTGCACTCGATCCCCGATCCTACACTTCTCCGCCACAATGCATGTGTCGAGAACCGCATTTTCTCCAATGCGCGTGTTCTCATACACCACCGAGAAGACAATTTTCGCGCCTGCCGAGATTTCACTTCCGTCTCCAATGCATGTGTAGGGCCCGACCAACGCGTCTTTATGTATGCGCACATTCTTTCCGAGATGAATTGGTCCTCTGAGAGTCGCTGACTCCGGGACGGATTTCTCCAACGTCCGCCTAGCGTTATCACTTGCAGTCGGTCCTTTTTTCTCAATGTCATCAAGCGCCCAGAAGCTAGCTTTCAGGTAACTTCTAGGATCACCCACATCGACCCAAAAGCCTCCGACATGAGAACCCGCAAGCACCATTTCCGATTTGAGCATGTGCGGAAACAGGTCCTTTGAGAAATCGAAGGGCTTCCCCTCGGGAACGAGTCTTAGTACATCAGGTTCGATCACATAGATGCCCGCATTGATCAGATTACTGAAGCACTCCTGGGGGCTGGGCTTTTCCAAGAAGCGAGTAACTCTGCCATCTGAAAGCTCGACTATGCCATACTCCGATGGGTTCTCGACTCTGACGAGCGCCATCGTGGCCATTGCGCCGAGCTTTCTGTGGACATCCGCTATCTCGTCTATGCGAAACTCGAATTGATTATCGCCTTGGATCACTGCGAAAGTTTCGTCGATCAGCGACTCTGAGTTCTTCACCGAACCTGCGGTTCCGAGCGGGGTCTTCTCTTCCACATGACGAATTCGCACTCCATAGTCAGATCCATCCCCTAGAGTCGCATGCAGTAGCTTAGCGAAGTAGTTTGTAGTCACAATGATATCGTCGATTCCTTCATGTGCAAGTTTCTGAACTAGGCGGACTATTGCTGGTTCCCCAGCTAGTGGAAGCAGAGGTTTCGGCTTGGTATACGTCAGCGGTCTCAGCCGTGTTCCCTTTCCGCCCGCCAGAACCACTGCTTTCAAAGCGACCCACGCTGGCCCTGAACCGTTAGTGTGTCCATCCTCCTTATGAGAATTAGACTCATGGCGCAACGTGACGCGAACCACAAAGCAGTGCACAAACGCAGTGCTTTCCGAGGGCGCGTGCTTGGGAAGACGACCCGATTTTCAACCGACGAGAATGACTTAAAGCCGAATCACGACGAAACGCACCATCGCTGGAATGGCTGAGCTTGAGCGACATAGTGAAGGAAATCAGCTGCTCTCACTGCGGCGGTCCTCTTTCCATCAAGCCCGGCGAAATCCTTGTCACCTGCAAGTACTGCGGATTCACCGGCGCGATAGAGACGGGCAAGCCCTTCGAATTCGAGCATTCACTGATCGTCAACGAGTACGCGGATACGAAGGTGGCGGAGTCCGTAAGGAGCTGGATGAGTGGTAGCTTCGCCGCTCCGAGAGATCTTGCTCACAAGGCAACGGTCGTCGAGAGTGAGCTGTATTACCTCCCATTCTGGGTGGTTGTTACGGGAGCGCGCAGTCATTGCAGAGGAATCTTTGAGAGAATCAGTCCGCCAGTCATGAAGGAATGGGATACCGAGAACGAGTACAGTTGGCTCGTCTTGGCTAGGCGTGGATCTGACTTCCCGACAAGGGCATACGAGATACCTCTTGATGCAAAGATACCATATGACTTCACGAAGATCGACGCGAACGCAAAGGTTCTCAACGCCGAGTTGGACGCGACGGAGGCGAAGGAAATTGCACAAGGGGAAATCCGCAATCTGCACGAGTTCTTGGCAAAGGACACCGTAGACAGGATCATTGAGATGAACACCGAGTTCGATATCAAGAGCACGCTCTATCTTCACAGCCCAATCTGGTTCGTCAACTACGAATACAAGAAACAGCGGTACCGAATTCTCTTGGACGGAGCAACCGGTGAAGTCATAAAGGGAGACTTGCCTTCGCCCGAATTCAAGCTACTCTAGTCCGGAGGATTTCAAACGACTTAAAGAGGAGCATGGATAGCGTTAGTGCTGTGAGCCGATGGATTTGAGCAAGAAAACACCCCTCCAAAGAATAGGGGAAGACGAGCAGCTTCTTGAGAAGATCATGCTCGCGGTCCCGGGATTCCGCGGCTACAAGGCAAAGGAGCAACGAAGAGAGGCGGACAAGATTGTCCGTGACTACCTCTACTCTAGACTTCAGGATGCAAGGAACATGCTTCAGGACATCTATGCGATTGTGGCCGAGAACAGAGCGCCTGAGGCTTCGCAACCAATCGACCGGTTGACGGTCATATTCGACAGAGTTTCTGAGAAGGTGCATCACGCCTCCTATGGATACGCTGGATTCTTCGACGCAACCAAGATAGACGAAGACGATTTAGACAGGATGATCAGCTTTGACACCCAGCTCGTGGATGGTGCAAAGGGGCTTGCCCAGAGGGTCCAAGCCTTCAAGGATGAAGTGCAGGCAGGCAAATTCGACAACCTAGAAGCCTATGAGTCTGAGCTACGAAAGACAGTTGAAGGATTCGAGACAACATTCGATCAAAGGAAAGGTGCGATCGAAGGAGTGGAGGTTGGATAGACATGCCACAAGTCATTGAGTGGACCGGTGCAGGCCCAGACGACATTGTTTGGCGATATCCGGCCGAAGACATACAGTGGGGGGCCCAACTAGTCGTTCACGAGTACGAGACAGCGGTGTTCTTCCGGGACGGAAAGAGCTACGACAGCTTCGAACCCGGAAGGCACATGCTCACGACCTTGAACCTGCCCAAGTTCACGGCTGCGTTCTCTCGCCTCGCAGGTTTCACAGAGACTCCCTTCAAGGTGGCTGTCATCTTCATCTCGACCAAACAGTTCGCAGGCAAATTCGGTAGCAAGGCACAGACGACCGAGCTCGCCCCATTGATGACATTTGGATCTTTCTGGCTGAAGGTGGAGACTCCTCAGCTTTTCGTGAATGAAGTTGTGGGCGGACAGAATGCCTACACGACCCCGAGCGTGAACGACTTCCTGAGAGGCTTCATCAATGAGAAGATGATCGATGATCTTTCGAAGTACGATCTGGTCACGGTCTTCACGAAACTGGACGAGATATCCGGCCAAGTGAAAGCTTCACTCATCGAATACTTCCGAAGGATTGGCCTGCAGCTCGTCGACCTCAAGTTCGAGGGAATTGACACAACTCCCGAGTACCGTGACAGGCTGTTCTGGCTTAAGCAGAGTGGAATGACATCTGAAGGAGTGCTCAGGATGGAGACAGTTAAGGAAGCCGCAAAGGAGCTCGGGAAGTCATCAGGCGCGGCCCTAGGCACTGGAATGGTCCTGATCCCACCGCTCTTCCAAACTTCAACTCCTGGAGCGCCTGCGGTGGCCCTAGTCGTGTGTCCGAGCTGTAGTGCGCAGATTCCTTCAACATCGAAGTTCTGTCCGAACTGCGGCAAGAGCATCTCTGCAATGCCGACACAACCAAGTCAGGTGCCGTCGCAGAAGTGCACGAAGTGTGGCGAGATACTGCCAACTGGTGCGAAGTTCTGCCACAGCTGTGGAACCAAGGTCTGATCAGAGGGTACAGGCAACCCCATAACACGAGCGCTCCGTCGTCGCACCATCTCCTTACGTCGATCAAAGCTAGTATGCTCTGTGAACCAACGAGTCATGCATACTGAATCAGAGACACAGTAAGAGTGCCCAACACGTAGGGCTGCGAACGTGTCACTGTGAGAAGTGACATAAACAACGTGTGTGCATACTCGTTCTGCCGTTAGCGGGATTGGCTGAAGCGGAGATGGCCGGTCTTGGGCAAGAGCGAGATCCTAGAATTCGTTCGAAGAATGAAAGCACGGGATCACGTCATCTTTTTCTACACTAATCAAAGGGACAAACATCTGGTCCTTTTCACGTACCTGAAGGCCGGATTGGATGCCGGTGAGGCCGCGGTCTACATTGCGGGAGATGAATCATCAGGTCAGATAAGAGAAGCAATGCGCGACTTCGGAATAGAAGTGGAACGCCTTGAGAAAACAGGTGCCCTGAGGGTAGTCGACTACCGCAACTGGTACATTGTCGGGGGAGAGTTCAACATTGGCAGGACGATCTCATTGTGGAAGAAAGTGCTGGACGAAGCGATCGCGAGAGGTTTCAAGGGACTCCGTGGCGCTGGTGAGATGGCTTGCTTCTTCAAGCATAACATGATCAACGAGCTCGTTCTGTATGAGCGGGCTCTACATAGAGAACTGGATATCCCTTTGGCAGCTATCTGTGCATACGATGACGGCATCGTACTCAAAGGCATGGAAGAGGAACGGTACTTGCGGCTATATCTCGACCTAATTACGGCACATAGCACAATCCTCTTCACTGGTCCGCAAGAGGCGGGAATGGTCAGAGTCGCATAGTAACTAATGGATCATCATTCCTCAAGACAGAGCCAAAGAATACTGGCGAAGTCTGTACGATAAAGTTCGAAGGGACCAGATGTGAAGATCCTATTCGTCGAACCGCCTAAACGTTTCTGGTTTGTGATGGGCGAGTATCTTCCCCCGCCCTTGGGTATCCTGGAGCTTGCCGCATACGTAGAGAGCAAGATCTCTGACGCTGAGATCGAGGTGCTTGACTGTCAAGCAAGTCGTCTTGACTGGGACGGACTCGAAAAGTACATTGAATCCTCGAATCCTGACATCGTGGCCTCCAGCAGCCTCTCCACTTGCAACGCGTACACGACTGCTCGGACCTTGGCCACGGCAAAGAAGGCGAATCCCTCGATTTTGACCGTAGCTGGCGGCCAACATTTCACAGCGACGACGGATGAGTCACTGCGCATGTATCCTGAGATTGACGCAATCATCAGAGGTGAGGGCGAATTGACTCTTGTTGACCTCGTAGGCGCAGTCAAGCATTCTAGGTCATTCGCGGACATCGAGGGGATATCTTTCCAGAGTGGTGGCAGGGTCTTTCACAATCCCGAACGTCAACTGATAGCGAACCTTGACGAGCTTCCATTACCCGCGTACCACTTTGTTGAGGACCACGCTCGCAAGTACCACTTCACCATGATGACTGGGCCGAAGACGATCTATGCACTCGTAGAGGGATCGAGAGGCTGCCCACACCGTTGCACATTCTGCTCACAGTGGAAACATTGGCGAGGTACTTACCGATCAAAATCGCCAAGACGCATCGCTGACGAGTTTGAGTTCCTCTGCAAGAACTTTGGAGCTGAGTTTCTCTGGCTAACAGATGACAACTTTCCCCTTGGCCCCTCCGCAGGCAGGCTCTGCGATGAAATAATGGACCGCGGGATCGCAGAAGAGATCATGTGGTTCGTTCAGGCACGATGCGACGACCTGGTCCGTCACTGCGATTTGCTTCCCAAGATGCGCTCTGCCGGGAACATGTGGATTCTGACAGGCGCTGAGAGTGGCAGCGAGGAAACGCTTCGGAATGTGAAGAAAGGCATCAGTCCGGGCCAGACCGGTGACGCGGTTCGTCTGATGAAGAAGAACGGGATCTTTGCGCAGGCGACTTTCATCATCGGACACCGTGACGACACACACGAGACGCTCTCCGATCTGAGGGAGTTCGTGAATAGTATCGATCCGGATCTTGCAATCTTCATGCTGCTAACGCCATTCCCAGGAACAGATGTTCACGAAGAGGCCACAAGAAACGGGTGGATAGAGGATTCAAACTGGGCGAACTACGACATGGTTCACCCAATCATGCCGACTGAGACATTGAATAGGGAAGAGCTCCAACAGGAGCTAGTGAACTGCTACCGAGCTTTCTACGGATCCTGGGGGAGAAGATTTCGTGGCATACTCTCATCCAACAAGCTGAAGAGAAGGACATATCAGTACATGGCAAGTCGGTCCGTGCTCACTCAACTCAAGCCCTAGCGGATCTGTCGAACCAGATGAAACGACACCAAGAGAGGCGCGCTGTCTATGCCGCATTTCTTCTATTGGTTTCGGTCTTCGGCCTGGTCATCTCAACCGCTCTGCTGAGGAATCCCTTTTCCTTCGGTGCAGCGCTTGGCTACAGGAGGACGCTGATGGTGCTCGTCTATGACCTTGTGTGCATCGCCGGCATATTGGCAGTGCTGTTTCCCATCGCGTGCTCCCGATTGTCGGGCGCTCGGTTCTCGTCGGCTGAATCACCTCAATTGTTCGGAATACGAGCCACAAGATTCCTAGGCCTCTTGGTTGTACATGGGCACCATCTTTCAGGATCAGAGTTGACAAAGCACGAGCTACTTGTTTGGGGACGAAGTTACTGTGCAACCTGCTACGGATTGCTGACAGGCGCAGTCGTTTCCCTAACAATCATGACAGCTTTTGCCGTTTCAGGCTGGCAAGGTTGGGTGGGGACTTATTCGGCGTATCTCGTGTACTATGTTGGAGTCGCGGCGGTGATCACAGGATTACTCCAGTCTCTCGTGCTCGAGGTTGGTGCCAAAGCAAGGTTCGTTCTGGCATTTGTTTTCGTTGTAGGAACGAGCCTTACGCTTCTCGCTACCGAGCTGCTAACCGCGAACTTGATGGCGGACTTGTTCGTTATCCTGCTAGCGATCTTCTGGCTTCTCTCACGGATCTCTCTATCTCATTGGAGCTAACGGCCGATGCGATCGTGACATTCTCTGATGCGTTTGATGTGAACTATCGACGTGAGTATCGATAGAGGCCGCCGAGCAGAATCACTACTCCGACGAAGATGAGCACGAGTGGCCAGAAGTCCTGCAATCCTATCCAGCTCCGAAACAGGATTGACAGGCCCAGTATTATGATGAATAGCCCCACGAGGACGCTGCCCCAGTGGTGTGGCAGGCCGAAACACATCTCCTCCTCATGACGGGTCCTTGCTCTTTCGACGCCCATCAGGGGTTTTCCGCATTGCGCGCATACCGCTGCGTCATCAGGATTCTTAGCCCCACACCTTACACAGTAGACCAAGCTGACGCCAATTCTCCTTGTCATGAGCCATGTTCGCAGGGAATATAACTCCTTTCTCCTCGTCTGGCGATGTGCCTCGTCATGCATGGCCTAACCATGCTCTGTCTCATTCTTGGATTTGCAGAACGCGGTGAATAGTTCAAATGCTTGTGGATGGACTCATTGATTGGAGACATGTGTTGGTGCGCTGTGATAAGTGCGGAACAGATCTTCCCTCTGTCGCCCAGTATTGCTTCAAGTGCGGATCGCGTGTTGGCAAAGTCGTTACCGAGGAGTTCTCTGTGAGCTCTGACGATCTGGTGAAGAAGGTCAAGGACATACTTCACGAGGGTAATGTGAACAGAATCATCGTGAGAGACGACGAGGGTAAGCTACTGCTTGAAGTGCCGGCTAGTGCGGGCTTGATTGGCGTCATACTGGCGCCTTGGCTTGCTGCTTTGGGCGCAATTGCTGCATTGGTGACCGAATGCACCATTTCGGTTGAGAGGAGAGAGTAAGATGAGTCCTGGAACTCCAAGCCGACAGTCGTGGAATGAATACCGGCGGGACGACACTGGCTGGATCTCATTTGGCGCATTCCTGATAATCATCGCAGTCATCTATCTGAGAACACCCGGTCTTCTATCCGAAGCCAAGGCCTTCGTAAGTGACTTCCGCCTAGTTGAGCTCTTTCAGAACTTCTGGTGGTTCGTGCCTTCGAACAATCATCCCGTGCTATACATCGCCGCAGAACAGTTCTGCTACGCGTTCGGTCTTGTGCAGATACTGGTGCTTGGTCTCGAGTTTGCAAGGGGATCGTCGACGCATGGAAAAGCAGAGGCATTCTCAAGCATCGTGTTCTGGTTAGGAGCCGGCTACATCCTTAGCCTGCTTTCTCAAGGAGTGCTCACGTGGCTTTCATTCATCGCTGGTCTGATCATTCTGGTAGGGATCTCAATCGTCGCCCGAGCATTGGTCCTAGTATTCGCTCCTCAACATCGGCCTTGAAGATCCAGTGGGTGATTCGATGCCATTCTGTGCCAAATGTGGAGCGAAACTCCCAGAGACGGCAAGCTTCTGCTCGAAATGCGGGGCAGCAAAGTATGGAGGGCGATCTGATCTAGGCAGCATCATTACTGACGCTCTGAGAACAACTGGAAGAGAGATGGAAGAGGCTTTCAACACTGCCGGACAGGAAATCGAGAAAGCCCTTGGGGAAGTAAGGAGCGACCTCTCTAATCGGGGCGGTCCATTCTGTCCGAAGTGTGGCAAGAGGAACCCGCTCGGCGCTGGCTTCTGCTTCTCATGCGGTGAAAGAATCTCATCACCATCATGACTCCTCCGCCTAACCTACGCGCTCAATTGCCTCTTGCGGAGTCCTAGCTAGGCCATACACGGCCCACTTGCATCATAGGTTCAGGTAGCTTCAATACTGACGAGGCACACGAGGAGCTCTCTGAGTGTGAAGAATACGCCGCGGAGGTTCAGTAAGAGAAGTCAGGGCAGAACGGAGATGAAAGCTCTGGAATGCCCGCGTTGTCATTCTCATGTGAGGCTAGACCAGTACCGAGACCACATCACAAAGTGTACTGGGCCAGAACCGGCCCCTGCCGCGACTCCGCAGGCACCCACCGCTGAGGAACAGGTACCTCAGCCTTCGCAGTCTCCCTAGTTATCCGACATCTCGTTCGAATCCGGTTGATAACTTGCCTCAGAGACACACGTGTAGGCGATCCGGAAACTGCTGTATCATTCATTGGGGATCCTTTGAGGCTGTCCATGAAGACATAGTTCGCTGGAGAAGTCAAGGACGAGAAGACATCCTCGGGTATCTATCCATAGACTCCAGTGATCCCCGGAGCCAGCGCGGCTTTTTCACCACAAAGAGTTGCCCCTTCCTGAAGAAGGATGAACAAGGCGAACTCTATTCGTGCACTATCCAGGACACCAAGCCCTTTTACTGCAAGCTTTACCCTGATGATGGCGTTTGCGAGTACGAAGATTCCACTGCCACCCAATACGCTGGAACCGTCTAGCCTGCGGACGCAGTTGCGTCCATTGACGACTCTGCACGGATCCAATGCATGTTGAATGCTATGCCTTAGGTAGCTTGTCAGCGAACTCTTTCACTTGAGCGTCATATTCCACGCTATCCAGAGCCACTTCAACGGGTTTCTCGTTCGACACCATCACGTCAACGTGGCCAAGAGGAGCATGAAAATGCAACCCAAAAGAGACCGGTTCGAAGCCGAACTTACTTCTAGCGTCCTTCGTTAGTTCATCCAAGACAAGCTTGGAGTCGTATTCGGCCTTGCCGACTAACTTACCGCCAGATACGCGTATCTCAGTGAATCCCCCTTTTCCGTGAAGGTGGGCAATGGTTTCAACAAGGGTCAGGCCATTCTCTTCGAAGTGTTTCGTAGCCCGATCCAATGCCTTCAACGGATCCAACTTTGTCCTAACAGATAGCCGCAGCATATGTTCTCGGAGAGAGGTCAACGTCGGTGAGGAATAAAAGTTCGCCAAGACAAATCACAAGTACCGCCTGCCATTGTTGGTTGCCAAGACTCATTGCACCCCATCCGAACCTTCACAGTGTGTAACTCTCTGTTGTTCACCTGTGAGGATAATGCGAGTGATCTAGCTAGTGTGGATAGGCTTTGAACCTCTTCCTTAGAGTTGTTCCCCTCGGGAGCGGTTGACGATTGGCATTCGCCATCCTATTCCAAATGCCTTGCGAGTGATCTTTATCGAGGGCGCTGCCTGCCGGCGCTTGTACTCAGCGGATCTTATTCGGCTGAGCATTTCCTGGGCGAGCTTGGGGTCGTAGCCTAAGCTGGCCAGCTCCTTTACGGATCGTCGGTTCTCGATTATCTCATCGACCAAAGGCGAAACGACCGCGTAGTCAAACGGGTCGTACTGGTCCGGTTTCAGTTCTGCGGACGGAATCTTGGTGATGCTGCTCTTGGGTATCGCTTCAAATCCTCGGCGCCGGTTGTAGTATTCCGCCAGTGCGTAAACTTCAGATTTGCTGACATCACCTATTACTGCGAGTCCTCCACTCATGTCTCCATAGAGGGTACAGTAACCTAGGGCTAGCTCGGTCTTGTTTCCGGTAGTTAGGACGAGGTATCCGAACTTGTTTGAGAGGGCCATCAGGATGTTTCCTCTGATTCGTGCCTGTATGTTCTCCTCGGTCACACCAGCGGAACGTTTTTCGAATGGTTCTTCGAGCGTCCTCTCGTACTCTTTGAGGATCTTGTCGATCGGGATTGTCAAGTATGTGATTCCAAGATTCTTGGAGAGTGATTCGGCGTCGCGTTTGCTGTGGTCGCTTGAGTATCGAGATGGCATGGAGACCCCCACTATGTTCTCTCGCCCGAGTGCCTCAACAGCTATCGCAGCTGTGAGTGCGGAGTCGATCCCTCCGCTCAGCCCTATGACTGCTTTTTTGAAGCCTGTTTTTCTGAAGTAGTCGCGGACGCCCAGGACGAGAGCCATGAACACGGATTGTTCCTTGTCGTAGGGCGGTGGCTGGATTGTCGCTGCGGTGCCCGGCCTGAGTTCAAGATCAACGATGACAAGGTCTTCCTCGAACGCTTTGCCAATCCCGGCAAGTTCTCCTCGACTGTCAACAGCGAGGCTTTCGCCGTCGAAGACCAGTTCGTCCTGTCCGCCGACCATGTTCACGTAGAAGAATGGGCGCTTCAGTGCTGTGGCCTTCGACTTCAGGAGCTTCTCTCTGACGAGTTGTTTGCCCACATAGAATGGGGATGCGTTGATGTTGACGATGATATCAGCGCCTTTTTGCACGAGATCCCCGATCACGTGACGCTCATATCGGAGTTCTTCGTCCCAGAGATCCTCGCAGATCGAAACTCCCAATCTGACCTGATTTCCAGCAATGGTTACAGTGGTGGGATCGTTTCGAGCAGCCGGCTTGAAGTATCTCAGCTCGTCGAAAACGTCGTAGGTCGGCAGAAGCGTCTTGCGAACCACCTGAGTGATCTTTCCGTTGTGACATACCGCTGCTGCATTGTAGATGTCGGATTGATCATGATCCACGAAACCAAGAATGGAGATCAGCCCCGGCGCTTGTTCGGCGAGTCGTTCCGTGAGTGATCTATTCTTTGAGATGAACTCCAATGGTCCAGCGGGCAAGTCGCCGTTCTGGGTTCGAATTTCCTTTGGGGGAAGAAGGTCGAGTGGTGGATAGCCGGTTATGACCATTTCTGGGAACGCGAGTAGGTCAACGCTGAGCTCCTCCGCTTTCCTAATGAATGATTTGACAAGTTGCGCGTTGGCGTCCAAGTCGCCAACGGTTGGGTTGACCTGCGCCATTCCGACACGAATGGTCGTCATCGAATTGAACCAGCAGTTATCAGTCGTAGTAGCTGTGGCTACTATATGAAACGCGTATAAGCAAGCCCAAATCCAGACGCAGAATGTGCGCAACCATTGAGCGTCTTATCCGAATCTGTTCAAGCGATGCGAAGAATGAAAGTGCTACTAGTGCTGGTTGCTTTGCTGTACATTGGCTCTTACTTTGCTGGCTGGTACCTAATCAGTATCAAGTCCCCAATTGCCGTAGAGATCAGCCGGGGGCTCCAAGAGACTGTCCTGACACAGCAGCCATTCACTTTGGTACTCCAGTCTCTTCGGGGAGGAGAACTGCTCAAAGCGATTCTGGTCACGTTCTTGGTCAACTTGACAACGGGGGCGTTTCTGACGACAACGCTACCGGGCATCGTGCCGTTGGTCGGATCACTAGGCACGATCGTAGTAACAGTGCTCAGAGGTTTCGTAGTCGGGATTACCTACCCAGAAGTACTCAGCTCCTCGCCCGCACGCTTCGCCCTCGGACTCGGAACCATGATCCTCGAACTCGGCGCCTACGTCTTCTCCGGAGCCGCCGGGATCAACATCGCCCTAGCCCCCATAGTGCCCCGAAGATACGGAACAGAAAGCATATGGATTGCCTTCAAGATGGCATGGAAGGATGCTGCAAAGATCTACCTGATCGTAGTCATACTCTTGGCACTGGGAGCAGCCTGGGAGATGACAGGCCTCTTCTTAGTACTGCACCCGACCTAGGGCGAGCACAGTCAGCGCTAACTTGCATTCGCAGAGGTTTGCTCTTTTCCGGGTTCGTAAGAGCTTAAGTGAGTCTTCATCTCCGTGTCAACCCAAGTGTCTGTCTTTGTCTGCGGATCTTCGAGAGAAACTGATCGACCTCGGCACGTCAAATCCTCTTTTCACAATTCGCCCAGGCGACGACTGTGACCTGTATCTGGCACACACGATCGTTGACGCAAAGTACTACGGCATCGGCTCCAAAGAGCGTGTCAAGAAGCAATACGCTGCCAAGATATGGCTAGTTGAGTCTGAACGTGCTCTGAAGTACAGGGAGGCCACCCAGGAACAGGACAAGAGCATTGGGGTCTTGCCTGCACCGAAATTGGGCTTTCAGAAGAGCTTCCTCAAGGGCAAGGTTCTCTTTCAGAAGGAGAAAAGCGTGGCTTTCGGATTCAAGAAGCCGGCTGACCCTGGCAGCTTCGGCAAGGTGTATGACTATGACTTCGATGTCATCAAGATCCGCGGCCCAGTGAAGGAGCTGGTTGAATCAAATGGCTGGAAATTCGAACAGATAATCTTCGACTACCGACCCGCTGGCGGACTGGACCAACGATTCTGCGGCCAATGCGGAACCGCGTTGCCCTCGGAGGCGGCATTCTGCACAAACTGCGGACAAAAGGCTGCCTGAAGCAGATTCCTGACGTCAAGCAATAGGCTCAGTGAGAACCGCGCCTCAATTCTCATGACTGCGCAACAGTTTCTTAAACAAGCTGACGGACTCTACCGGTGAGGCCTAGGAAGTTGCCGGCTGAGATCGTGGGAAGAGAATCTGGCTTCGTGTACTTCAAGGAAGGCGATGAGGTGCGGGTGAACGACGATGCCGTGCTTGCGCCTGACACGATACGCGGAGAGATCGGGACTGTGAAGAAAGTTAATCGTTTTCTGAACACACCTGCACAAGTCTCTGAGTCCACGATTGCGGTTGACCGTTACCAACAACTGGTCAAACAACCTCGGGAGACTGAGATACTGGGTCTTGCTCTTCAGGTCTATTTCCCGAAGATCGGCGACTCGATGCTTGTGGCCTCCAATGAGGTCACACTTCTGGCCAAGTTCAAGGAGACGGTCGCGAAGTTGGAAGAAACGCTCTTTTCCCACCTGAGAGATCCGCAGCAATTCTGTGTGCTCGGTGACGGCGGCCTCGATGTCCCGTTTGTCAACCAAAGTTTCGACGCACTGTTCTTCGGCGATATCGTTAGGTACGTACTGAGGCCAAAGCTTAGCAGAGATGCGACAAAGGTTCTCTCGCCAGAAGCTTCGGGGCCACCATTGGCAGCTGTCTACGCAAGCATGGCTGGTCTGAGTTTTGTCCGCGCCGTAAAAGTGTATGACAAGGCGCACTCACAGGTGCCAGCGAGTTGGCGGGGAGCTATCGTGGGAGACGAGAAGGTTCGCTCCGCAACCAAAGGAACAGAGAACTACTTTGCCATCCCTCAAGGCGCAATAGGCCCTGACGATCGCGTAATCATCTTCGATGATGTGGGCTTCACAGGAAAGACACGGAAGGCGGTCGTTCAGTTGGTTGAGAAGACAGGAGCTAGGATCTCATCAATTGTGAATGTCATAGAGAAGTTCTACGGTGAACCTAGAGTAACTGTTGCCAATGCACGGGCGATCCTGGGAATAGGCGGATTTCAGCCAAAAGGCCAGAGGGAGTGCAGCGTCACAATTACTGAACTCTTCATGGAGCAGCTCAAATCACCCAAGACAGTTGATGGGATCAGATACGAGCCGGGAAGATCCCTGTCAAGCGTCAGCACATTGCAGTAGCAATAGCCTTCGAAAGGGACAACATGCGAAACGTGTCTAGGTGATCTACGGCCTTGACCACACGGTCGCCATCAATCGTGGTCGACTTGGCCACAAGAAGGAGAACGACTCGAATATTCGCCAAGACTCCCCTCAAGTTTGAGGATGTTCTGTACTGCATCAAAGCTGCCGCTCAAGCGCCCTCAGGAGCAAACAGGCAGCCATGGAGATTCGTGCTCGTCGACGAGCCCAAGACGAAAGAGAGAATCCGTGCAGCATGCGAAGAGCAAGAGAGACGCCATCACGCAAACGTCGATGGGAACCTGAAACAATGGTACGGGTTGAAGAATATCACATGGGATGAAGCCGTTCCTTACAGATGCGCCGATACTCCTGGCCGTGTTCTCTAACCAAGAGATGCCCTATGCTGCTGAGAGCACCTGGCTGGCAATAGGCTACATCATACTCGCTCTCGAAGAGAGATCGCTCTCCACGCTCACGTACACTCCCTCGTACCCGGAAAACGTGCGATCCGTGTTCAATGCACCGGAGGAACACAAGCTTGAGACCATATTGCCGATAGGCTACTCGTTAGACTCGAAACCCAAGGAGCCAAGGCGGCCGTTCCAATCATCCGTCTACAGGAATCTCTGGAATGTGGAGATGTAACTCATGGATGAACCTCTGCTGGTCAAGTTTCTGAAGAGAAGCTTCCCTCACAGGTTTGTGATCGCCAAACTCAGTAGGTGGCCAATTCTCGGCGGAGTCATCGACCACGCGTTGTTTGAAAACGACGACATGATCTACCTTCCGAAAGATCAAGTCATCCAGATGAACAAATCAATCGAGAATCCCGGCGAAATGGTTTTGCCTTCACAGATCATCGAGCGTTTCATTGAGAAAGCGAACTATCACTGGATAATGAATTGGTGCATCTGCCGCTCCGCTACTAAATGCAAGGACTATCCGATCAACCTGGGATGCCTCTTCCTCGGAGAAGCGACACTGAACATCGACCCGAGGATCGGACACCGCGCAACCAAGCAAGAGGCGTTTGAGCATGTGAGAAAGTGCCGCGAAGCCGGCCTAGTTCACCTAATCGGACGGAATAAGCTGGACGCAGTATGGCTCAGGGCCGAGCCAGGAAACAAGCTTCTGACGATATGCAATTGTTGTCCGTGTTGTTGTCTCTGGCGAGTGTTACCACATCTTGCCCCCGACATTAGCTCCAAGATCACAAGAATGCCCGGCGTCAAAGTGACAGTTACCGATCGATGCGTGGGATGCGGAACATGCACTCAGGGCATATGTTTCGTCGATGCTATTCGAATAGTGAACAATCGTGCAGTCAAGAGTGACGAGTGCAGAGGTTGCGGTCGTTGTGTTGATGTCTGTCCTCAGAAAGCCATTGAGATCTCAATCGACGATGATCAATTCATGCAGGAGGCAGTCACCCGGATCTCATCATCAGTGGACGTCTCGTGAGAACCCAGCTCGCGCATCAATTCAAGCCCGTCTCAAGTGACCGTAATTGCTTCCTGAGGGCATTCTTCCATGCATTTCATGCAGTGATTACAGAGATCCAACCACACCGCCGTTACTCGCCACGTCTGCGGATCAATCGGATCCTGCCGAACGCCCAAGGTCTCATGACGTAGGAAAATGGCCGGCTCGCATGCCAGGAGACACTTGCCGCAGTCGCGTGGGTCAACTCCAACCCCGTCTCCACACTTGGAATAGTCGATTGTGACCTTGGTCTTACCCAAGGCGAACCACTCTCATCTAGTACTGACCTTTCAGCCCGGGGACTTCTTCTCTCGGGACTAGCTGTAGAGCGTCAAAGTTGCACGCGTGACGGCAGAGGCCACATCCAAAGCACTTCGTGGAGTCCACGAGCACTCGCTTCAGTGATGGGCTATACCTTAGTGCACCAAACTGGCACATGGAGACACATAGCTTACACCCTTGGCATCTGTCCGGGTCCAAGCGGATTACATACTCTGCTTTGTAGACTGATTTGAGTCCGAAATCTGTTCTCAATCTAAGGCCGCCGCACTGGGGCGTCTCGCAGGAGCATATAGCATTCACATAAGGAACCGGCTGGAACCAAACCGTCGCCACTTTTCCAGCCCGGTTGTGTTGCTCGAGTCTAGCTATGGCTTCTTCGCGGTCAAGTCGAAGTTTCGTATTCTTCGGTATGAACCTGGGTAGTTTCTCGATGACGCCGGACAGGACGCCGAAATTGAAGCAACAGACTTCCTTGATTCCCCGTTGCATGGCCCGGCACATGCAGTAGTTCTCAATGATTGGTTCTGTCGCGAGTTCGGAAAAAATGAGCTTTGCATCTTCGAGAGGGAGAACTTGTCCGAAGTGGCCGTCTGCTCTGAAGGGGTTTCTGTTTGGGCTTTCAGAATGTATCATTTTCTCTGCGTTCCAGCGAATCACTCTGCCCACAATAGGCATCTTCAGCTTGTATCCGAGGCCGATTGATGAGGTGCCCATGATCTTTCTGATGAATACTGTCTCGAACATCCTCCATTGATCAGTCAGATACTGCTCTAGGTTCAACTCTTGGGCGACTTCGTTGGAGTAGTTCTTGGCGTTCAGGTACCATTTGCCTCCAGCCCCGTGCTTCATGCACCAATCGCACAATGGTCAAGCGCCTTCCAAGTATTCTCTGGCGTTTCGAATAAAAGACCTCACTACAAAATTTAATGATGGACCCTAGCGTTCTTTCAGCCCGTATTTTTGGCAGTGGAAAATCTCATTAGGTTCCTTTCTGTGCTTAGGTCCAGCTCGCATGTCTGGGTAGCCAAGCGTGAGTAGAGACACAACTCGTAGATTCTCAGGGACTCCTAGTAGTGCCTTCACGACCTCCTCATTGTAGGCACCAATCCAGCAGGAACCTATGCCCAAATCCCAAGCGGTCAAGACCATGTTCTCAATGGCTATCGCCAAGTCGATCGGGAATCCTTCGAAAGGCCCCACAGACGCGCTTTCTTCCGGGTTTGCCAAGCAGACCAGAACGGCAGCTGCCTTTCCAACGAACGATTGATTGCCTGCGGCATGAGCCAGCTTTCCCCTTGTGGCTGGATCTGTGACAACGATGAATTCCCACGGCTGGCGATTATCCGCGGATTGCGCCATCCTCGCCGCCTCTAGAATATCTAGCAATACTTGTTTGGGTATGGGTTTGTCCTTGTAGCTTCTTATCGAACCTCTCGCTTTGATTACATCCAAGACTGGCAAGACATTAACCAGAGCTTCGTCGAGAAGCGACGTGACTTAAAACTTGAACGATAAAACGCGATGAACACGCTCTTGCAGAAGTTGTCTGGCGGCGACCTGCGCTCTGGAACACTCGGCGCCAGCAGACTTCATCTAGATCCTATGGCCAAGTGAGCGTTGATGTAACGCGCCATCCGCTTAAGAATCGCTTGAAGGGAGTCCAGTGACTAGCAAGATGAAAGAGATCTGTCTGCGATATGGGTGCATCAAATGCTGCTTGGATACCGAAATGCCGCTGAGCGTCTTGGACATTGCCCGGATAAAGGATCTCGGTTTCTCTGAGAATTCCTTCATAGTCGAGCGGAATGGGAACTGGCAACTTAAGAATCTGTCAGGAAGGTGTGTCTTTCACAACGGTCAACGATGCACGATTTACGATCATCGCCCTGAAGGCTGTCAGCTGTATCCAGTCATATTCAATGAGTACATGGGAGAGGCGGTTCTCGATTCATACTGCCCACATCACGAAGAGTTCCAATTGACACCCAGCATTTCACGGAAGGTCATCAAACTCGTTCGAAAGCTGGATGTGGAGAAGATGAATGGATCCCGCGATCTGGAGAACGGCCAAGATCTAGGGATTCGGAAATCCTAGCCGAGAGCCTATTGAATGTCCCCGGACTTTCTTTCCTTATGGCAAGGATCAGTGCGATCGTTCGCCCGCACAATAGGAGACCGGGCGGGACTCGCACATGCGAAACCAGTGACGAGGTCGCTCACTCGTGGCAGCTGCTCACCCGAGAGCAACAAATCAGCTTGGATGATCAGGCTGCGAAGAACCATGAAGACTCGCCAACGCTTCTTCAAAGGTTGAACAAAAAGGGAAGGCTGTGGCCGAACTATGGGCCGCGGGTCTGAGCTGGCGGTGTTGGATCAGTTAGGGTTTCTACGTGATTTCGTGCGCTTCCCAGGGCGCTGTTTCTTCCTCCGCCGTCTTCTTGCTGCGTAATCTACACTGGTCAACTTGCGCGCGAAACTACTTCTGCCGGACTGTGTTTTCGGTTTGGTTGAACTTGAACTGGTTATCAGTACCTCGCCGCGTGACGAAACGGTAGCTGCAAACTTTGCTCTGACGCCCATATCTGTAAGGTAAGTTCCTTTGACCTTCCACGTACCATCGGCGTCCGGGCCCTCAGTCTTCTCCTCGGCCGACATGGAAATAATCTTGCCGTGGAAAGTCCTGGTACCGAGGAAGTACTTCCTCACCACACTCTCTGCATCCTCAGCGTTTCCTATTCGCATCTTCGGTCCAGCTTCAAACAACCGAGTAGAGGAGGAAACAAGGATTAGATCGCTTTGGCTGAAACCACACCTGACGATGCGCTTCAGCCGTCGTTACGTTCACAACGGGACCGAAGGGCACCGTGGCGGGTCCACGATGGATATCCTATCACATCATGCCCATTCCGGGAGGCATACCTCCCCCCGGCGGTCCGCCAGCGGGTTGCCTTCCTCCTTTAGAAGAAACCACGTCGTCGATACGGAGAATCATACATGCTACTTCGGTTGAAGATTTGATGGCTTGCTGCTTGACGCGGAGAGGTTCAATCACTCTTTCTTTGAGCATGTCGGCCACCTTGCCATCGTGCACGCTGACTCCGAACCACTTGTTTACACTGTCCTGGTGTCTCATTCTAAGTTCAATCATGATGTCGATAGGGTCGAGCCCTGCATTCTGTGCGAGCGCCATTGGTATTGACTCGACAGCTTCTGCGAAACATTGAACACCCAACTGCTCCCTTCCTCCAACTTTGACCGCGAAGTCAAGGAGCTGCTTTGCAAGCTCTGCCTCAATAGAGCCTCCGCCCGCAACGATCTTACCGTCCTCAACAACGTTTCGGACTACGCAAAGGCCGTCGTGAAGGCATCGTTCAGCTTCCTCGATGACGTGTTCGGAACCGCCTCGTATCACGATAGTCACTGCCTTCGGGTCTTTGCATTCCCTAATGTAGAGAAGTTTGTCATCACCAATCTTGACTTCCTCCACTAGTTTGGCCTCGCCTAAGGATTCAGCGCTTAGATCCTTCAGGGTCGCCACGATTTTCCCGCCGGTTGCTCTTCCAAGTTTTTCCATGTCGCCACTGCTGAGATTCTTTACGGCGACGATTCCTCGCTTGGCAAAGAAATGGAGGACCATGTCGTCGATACCTTTCTCAGACAGCACCACGTTCGCTCTTGATTCGGCGATCTTCTCCACCATTTTCCTCATCATGGTTTCCTCCTCATCAAGGAAGGTTTTCATTTGGTCTGGGCTTTCGATGGTGATCTTTGCGTCAAACTCTGTCTTCTCAATTTCGAGCTTAGCGTTGAGAAGGGCGATCCTGGCTTTTTCCACTCGCTTTGGCATCCCTTGGTGAGCAATCTCCTTGTCGAGGACGATACCTTGAACCAGCTCTGTTTGCTCTATTCCTTCGCCGTGCTTCTTGAGCACCTTTATCCTTTCGATATCTGCCTTGATCTTTCCGCTCGAGTTGTCCACTACTTGTGTTACGGCGGAAGTGGCGATTTGGGCAAGGAAGTCTTTGCTGGTTGCTACTGCCTTGGTTCCCATTGAGGTGCTTGCTATCTGGCGCAATGTCTTGATGTCGGTCGGGTCTACCGTGATAGCTAGGGAGTCCAGAATCCGGAGAGCTTCAGCTGAAGCCTTTTTGTAACCATCTATGATGACTGTAGGGTGAACGTCCTGATCCATGAGTTCTTGAGCTTTCGAGAGAAGTTCCCCTGCTAGGATAACCGCCGTGGTTGTGCCGTCACCGACTTCGTTGTCTTGGCTTTTTGCAACTTCCACGAGCATCTTTGCAGCCGGATGCTGAACGTCGAATTCCTTCATGATCGTGGCGCCGTCGCTAGTGATGACGATGTCTCCCGTGCCGCTCACAAGCATCTTATCCATTCCAAGTGGGCCAAGCGTCGTTCGTATGGTTTCACTAAGGATCTTTGCCGCCATGATGTTGCTTCGTTGAGCGTCGTGGCCTCTGTTTCGTGTCGATCCTTCGCGGAGAATGTAAATCGGCGTTGTTCCTTCAGACAATCCAATCAATACCGTCAACCGAATAAGCCGCCCCCTTGATAAAGCAAGTACCCTTGACGGATCGTGGCAAGGAACGTGGCCGTGATGGGCTGGTACTGTCCAAAGTGCCGTGCGGTGTTCGTCGAATTTCAGTCCTCGTGTCCCTACTGCCTTGTACCCCTGAGAAAGTCGAGATATGAGGACCGGATCTAGCCGGTACCTTGGTGCGCACAAGCACGAAAAACAAACGAAGACAAGGTTTGCGATCATGCAGTTTTGGCGAACTCAGAAAGCATCACTTTGAACCTCATGCGCACCGCGCCTAATCGTACCGTATTATATCGAGGCCCTGAGCTATGATTATCGCATAAGGTGCAAGGTTACGTCCGAACACAAGATAGAGATGACAGGTCCCGTTCCTTGTCCGAAATGTGGGGAGGGTCTCATGCTCGCTTTTGCTCGACCCTATTTCAAGGCTGGAGAAAAAACAGACAAAGAGTTCAGCCACTATGAGAATTATTACAAATGCTCTCGGTGCGGATACGAGATACACGGAAGAGAGGGAAAGGGGAACGTGAACAGGATGAAGGAAGAACAACACGAACCCGATCGAGAAGCAGAGGGCAACGGAGAGAACGGAAACGGCAATGGGGATGAACAAGGAGACGAGGAGATTAGTACTCTCGACTCTTGGCAGAGACGACGGGGCCTCAAAACCTAGTTGGTCCCAACTGAAGGAAACTGGGTCACCGTGGTAAGGTAAATCGTGGAAAGACCTACCTACCGCAGACGGAGACAGACGTATCGCCTCTCAAGAGATTGTTTGAGAGTCAAATACGGAGCAAAGTGAAGTAGGCGCGGTCCCGTCAGGTCCTCGTAGATCCTGTCTTGGCTTTCCGCTTCCGCTCCCTTTCCGCCATGCGTGTGTGCTTTCCTCTTTGTGTATGTTTTCTTCGTGAGTGAATGTGCTTTCTTCTTTGCCGACCGCTACGTCTGGGCAATTGTCTTCCTCTGTCTTCTCATGAGGAGAACTGGACGTTTAAGCGAAATGGTTAGCTTAGTGGACTTGGAGATACAGTAGGGGCTCGCGTGTTATGTCGAGAAGAAGAGCAAGAAGAAGGAGGAGAATACGAGCTAGAAGAGAACAGCAGAAGAGCAGACGAGCAAGGGGCCGACCCCGACAACACAGTCGAACATAAGACTGAGCTGACTATTGTGTTTGTCTAAGCCGTTTGCGGCTGTTTGCAGCTATCAGGCCTATTCCAAAGATTCCCAATACCATGGGCCAAAATCCTAGTTCCTTCGGATTGTACGGTATGAGGAATAATAGTGCCGCTGCTCGTGCTATGGGTGTAGCATGGCATCACGGATACTTAACCCGACAAGAAGCCTCACAATATGCCTCAGCGCTTGCTCTTTCTTCTCTCAGATTTCCACGTTGTTGCTCTCTCTGTTTGGCGTCGCCCCTGTGTTGCTTTTCTGTCCTTCTGCGTCTCTCTTCGCATTTTTCTCAATCTTCTTGTTCTCATTGACATGACGGATCCTCGCCTCCTTTTTCAACTGCTATCATCCGAGGCAAAAGAGGGTCCAAGTGGCTTCGAGATAGAAGCGAGCTTCCTGCGTAACTCTCAGCGCTTACCTTTGGTGGCTCGTTCTTCTTTTGTCTGTTCTGTCTTGGTCTCCATCGGCTTCGGCTTCTTGCTCCGCTTCCCATCCCCCGGAGTCGAAACTTTCCCTTTCCTCCCTTCTCTCTTCCTTTGACTCCGCGGGTTCGTGGCCTCGACTCTCCTGTTCTCAGGTCAGTCCATTCCTCCTTCCACTTGCGGTCCCGTTTGCGTGCGGACAATTCTTCTCGATCAACGCTTCTGTCTCCGCGCTTATAATCTGAATCATCTCCTTGCCTTCCCTCTCGCTCCTCGCCTTCGACTCGTCGTTCGCTGTCTTGTGTGTTGGTCTTATTACCCCCTGACCGCGTTCATCAACTGGAATCGGAGATGCCAAGGAAACGTCGATCCCCTGAATACAGGCTCGCACAGGATTCTCAAAGCCCCCGAACTCGACAAAGAATCGATCCTGTCTCAGCAGTCATGCAGTCTGGATGTCCGACAGGAAAGCAGGTCGAAACAGCCTATGGTTATCTGAACACATGTGCCAAGAACGCCAGAAACATTAGCGAGCTGGATGATGTTAAGGAGGCAAACAATCTCCTCTTCGAGAGACTGATCAACACGATGTGGGCTCGCAAAGTCAAAGACGCGCACAAACGGATCAGCGCAGCCACTCGGAAGAGAAGCAACGAGCTGAGAGAAACAGAGTCCCAGACTAAAGTGGGAAAGAGCTATCCTCTATCGAAAGGCAAGTAATGATCTGCCGGCCTCATCGGTGGGCCGTGAACGATTCTCGGCATTGGTCTGAGCAGAAAACGTACCCTTCGGATAGAATGGGGTTCTCGACTTTCTTGCCGCAGTTCGAACAGTACTTCATATGAACTCCGTTCGCTACTTCGCTCAACGATGCGCACGCCGACTACTACTTGTTTTATTCGTCGCTCATATCCCTTGCCTTGCCACCGTGTCCGTTCTTGGATGTTCCTCAGGCTAGACTCTTCAGAAATAGGGATGCTCTTCCAGCAATGCTGCGTGGACGGGATTGAAGCATCTCTATCTCTCAGGGGGAAGGCGGAAACCGAATTGTGGAATGTTTCAGCTGCGCCATGTGCTTCAGATAACCCACGCGCTAGACGACTTTGTAGTAAACTATCCTATCGAGCTTTCTCACGTCAACCTTACCCTCCCGAAACAAGTTATCTAACGTCATAATGACACACGCCACTATCGCCGCGCCAGTCATTGGCTTCATAAGTGGATCTTTCATGACTTCGTTTCCAATCTCTTTCCCTGAGTAGGCTTTCTCACGATCCCTCGTTAGGAATTCGAGAACTGTGGTTTCCATTGATACGATACGTCCAGCCTTTTCCCATTGTGCCTTGTCTATTGGCAATCCAAGAGACACCTGTCATAGATAGCGAAGATTGGCGTTAGTAAGACAATCGGCCGGCGGCGAATAGCCCGTTAGTCAAGCGACCTAGAGTTTCTCGTCTCCCATGGCTTGCGAGGCTAGGAGGCTCCTCTTCCTCTTGGAAGCGCGGCGACAAAACCTCATCCGCCCGCCAAGCCGCCTGACCCACGCTACTCTTCTGCTCTCTCATTGTCATCTTCAATTCACATTGAGTTGTGATTTCCTCAGCCGGCATTCAGGTGGATTCACCGTCTGCATAGGACAATGAATCGCTGTGAATGTTGCTGAGCTGGTTTCCTCACTCTAACTGACGGTTGAATTATCGTGGATCATACTAGGGGGAATAACATAAATAGTTCGTACTTTGAACTATTGCGTTTGCGAATGGAATTGCACTCTACGACTATGCGGTCTTCAGTGGCGGAATGCGCGCGTGAAGTCCTAGATGTTGCGCCTATGGTCTTCCGCGTGATTCGAAGCGAGTTGCGAAAGCACGGTGCCAAGGAAATGTCTGTGCCGCAGTTTCGCACGTTGGGATTCGTGTACAGAAACGAAGGTGCTTCACTCTCGGAGGTAGCCGATCACATCGGATTAACCCTTCCAACCATGTCAATGCTTGTTGATGGACTGGTTGGTCGTGGGTTAGTCAACCGCCGAGAAGACCCTGAGGATCGCCGACGCATAACGCTTGCGCTTACAGATGCGGGACGTACTAGACTTGAATTTGCTCGAAGCGCAACAACAGCCAACCTAGAGCAAAGGCTTCGTCAACTTTCCGCGTCGGATCGCACTACCATAACGACGGCCATGCGGTTGCTCAGAGAACTCTTCAGTGGAGGGAACATTCCTGCAAACTGAAGCGGTGACGCGGCAAGAGGTCAAAGGCAGATTCATACTTGAAACGCAGTCACTCACGAAACGTTTTGGCGATCTCATCGCTGTTAACGAGTTCACGATTTCTATTGAAGCTGGTGAAATCTTCGGATTAGTTGGTCCCAATGGAGCGGGCAAGACTACTGTAATCAAAATGCTTACGACTCTATTGCCTCCAACCGAAGGAACTGCTGCCGTCGATGGCCACAATATTAGTCATAAAGCAGGAGAAGTGAGGAGAGTGATCGGGTATGTTCCACAACTTCTCTCCGCGGATGGTGGCCTAACCGGTTACGAGAACCTACTAATTTTCTCTAAACTCTACGACGTTCCACGCAAGGAACGAGACCAACGGATCCGTGAGGTTCTCGACTTCATGGGGCTATCAGATTTCTCTGGCAAGCTTGTGCGGACTTACTCAGGCGGCATGATTAGGCGACTAGAAATAGCGCAAGCCATGCTGCATAGGCCAAAAGTCTTGTTCCTGGACGAGCCTACTATAGGCTTGGACCCGGTCGCCCGCAAAGCTGTATGGGAACACGTCCAACAGCTACGAGCGGATTACGGGACAACTATCTTCCTAACGACACATTACATGGACGAGGCGGACCAGTTGTGTACCCGTGTGGCGATAATGCATCTTGGCAAGATTACTGCGGTCGGTAGCCCATCCGAACTGAAGGCATCCGTGGGAGAAAATGCCACGCTTGATGACGCATTTGCATACTATTCCGGCTCTGAGGTTGACTCAGCTGGAGGCTACCGACAGGCGTCTAGGGTAAGACGAATCGTGAGGAGGGTAGGCTGATGCAAAGGCTAGGAATCATCAACTATCTTGGTGCCATCATCAACTTCACAGGCAAGACCCTAACAATCGCTGAATTGGAGGCTCGCAAGCTTCATCACGACTTTACCGAGCTACTGACACGTGCAGTGCAACCGGCTCTCTGGCTATTGATTTTCGGAGAGGTTCTGGCGCAGGTTAGAGCCATTCCGACCGGCAACTTACCGTATATCGACTTCATGACTCCTGGAATCTTGGCACAAAGTGTCCTCTTCATCGCCATCTTCTACGGCATAGCAATCATTTGGGAGCGTGATCTCGGTATCGTTCACAAATTCCTAGCGACGCCGACTCCTCGATCAGCATTAGTCCTAGGAAAGGCGCTTTCCGCCGGAGAACGTGGCCTAGCTCAGGCAGCTATCGTTTACGCACTAGCTCTTGCCCTCGGCGTCAGCTTGAGCTGGAATATTGTTTCTCTAGTAGGGGTCGTGGTGGTCATAATTCTAGGCTCTGCCCTATTCTCCACGTTCTCATTGATAATAGCGTGTTTGGTGAAAACACGCGAACGATTCATGGGAATAGGCCAGATTCTTACAATGCCGCTGTTCTTTGCAAGCAATGCGATTTATCCGTTATCGATAATGCCAAGTTGGTTGCTGGTTGTCTCGCAAATCAACCCGTTGACTTATCAGGTTGATGCGCTGCGGGCCCTCATGCTTGTCAACGGACCAACGGTGTACGGAGTGTCCTTCGATGTACTTTTCCTTCTGGTCGCCACCGCAATAAACGTCGCGATAGCTGCCAAACTCTATCCCAGGGTCGTCATCTAGCGAAGCAGCGCGTTGAGAAGCTCATAAGAGAGGCTTGAGTACAAAGTTCAATAATATTCTGGAGAGAACTTGTGGTGTGAGCATCTAGGTCACACGCCTTCAATCATTTTGACCGGCCTGTCAACTTTTCTTAATGCCCGCTGCGCTAAAGCCACATAACGAGCGTTCGTTGCCTGGTTTACCATTCGCCACGACATGGCGATAAACAAGTTGAAAACCCGCCGCTATCGGTCTCCTTATCTCTTTATCTCATCTAGATCCAGAGAGATGGTCATCGATGCAACGCTTGTCAATCAGCGAGGTAGGCAGCAAGCTGACTGAAGCAGGTAGGCTGAAGATCAGGCCGCTATGCGTCTACGGCTCGGAGAAGATCCCCGAAGGAGTCGTTCCATCTACCTCTATCAACAGGTGCATAGCCAGGGCCATCTTGACGCTGGCACTCCATGAGAAGACGCCTCCCATCTACGTCGCCGCCGGGATGCGCGAGAGATGCTGCCTAGGCGGCCTCGCGCACTTCGGGTTCATCGAGTTCGATCCTGGCATCAGCTACTTTGTGTCGACCGGATCGAAAAGCTTCCGAGGGGGCGCCGCTGAGTTTCTGAGAGCTAGCCCGGAGCTTGTCGAGGAGAATCGAAAGCTGACGGGTAGGATAACGCCTCTTGGAAAGTACGTAGTCATCCGGCATTGTGCGGACCTTGTCGAGGAAGACCCTGGGGTCAGGTCGATACTCTGTTTCGGGATGGCAGAGCAGATAAGGAACATGTGCTCGCTCGTCCACTTCAGGAGCCGGGATCCGTTTCGCGAGGTCGTTGTTCCCCAGGGGGCATCATGCGCCTCTTTCGTGAGTTATGCCGCGGGGATGGTTGAGAACGCCCCTGCTGACGCTGTCTTTGCAGGCCCATGTGACCCCACGGGGAACTCGTGGTTCCCTCCGGACCATCTCTCGCTGGCCATCCCCTTGAAAATGGCGAGGCGCATGAGCGAGGATCTCGACAGTTCCTTCATAGTCAAGAGGTCGGCTGTCGCGTATCCTAAGCACAGGACGACTGTCTAGCGTTCGAAGCGCTTTTTCGTTGCGCGACGAGGCCCTCTGCAAACTGAATTATCTTCGAGGCATTGCCTCGCATTCCCGTTTCGATTACAGCCACTTCTTGCTTCCCTGGGAATCGGTAAGAGTTTGGACCCCTCGCCCCTGGAATCAGATGTATGTCTTCACTGATCCTCAGTCTTAGCGACCCTTAGGCACCCGGGAACTAGGACTTCAGGGCGGCAGCCTCTTGAAAGTAGTTTCAAAGCTACTGGCCCTCAAGTTTTTCTCGGCGCTTGGCTACATAGTCGAAGAATCTCTCCCTCACGCCTTCTGCAGTCCATTCAGCACGCAATCTCGTACGGCGTTCCACCTTGCGCATCTGAGAGAGAAGCATGCGATTTAGGTCCCGCGCGCTCTTTCCTTTTAGCTCGGCTTCGACTTGGAATCCTTCATCAGCTGGCTTGACCGAACCATTGCTTCCAACGATTCGTTCAAGGACTGGCTTTATGGCCGATGGATTGTCACTGCTCACATGTGCGGAAAGCTTGAATCGTTTGTCAGTCAAGACGAGACCAGACTCTTAGCAGCGCTTTCAAGTTGCCGCTTAGGTTCTAGGTTGCCTATCAAGTACTCAATTCCTCCGTCCCTAAAGGCTTCTCCTTGGCGTCGGGCTTCTTAGGTGCTATTTGTCTTGACTTTTCTCCGCAAGCTCAAGGATTATGGGGAGGCTTAGTTCTGCCGAGGAAACCCCCGTAGTGAAAGCCAGTAGGGCGGCTGCTTCCACCTCTTCCTTTGTTGCCCCAGCTTTCAATGCCTCACTGACGAAATGACGCAACGCACCTTCTTCTCGTATCGTAGAGTAGATGCCAACGTAGATTAGTGTCATTGTCTTTTTGTCTAGGACGTTGTTCTTGTTAACGTGTTTCATCATTTCTTGGTAGGCTTTCACAACCTCAGGCCTTTCCCTGTTGAATACTTCCCATGGGCTGACTCTGTGCTCCATTTCTCGCACCATTAGCAGATTTAGACAGTCCATCAATAGAATGGTGCGGGGGGTGGGATTCGAACCCACGAAGGCCTACGCCACAGGGTCTCCCAGATCCCCGGTGATCCCGAGGGATCACCTAAGCTTGGCACCGTCCGACTTCGAAGTCGCACGGTCCTGCCCCTTAGACCTGGTTCCCGCTTGGCTTGCTCACTTCGCCAGAGACTCGGGTACCCCCGCGCATCAGCTCGTGTCCCTTCTCACTCAGCAGAATATTACCCCTTCGAACTTGGCTCCGTGATTCTCAACTGATCGTCTGCTAGATCGGCATTAGATCCATCACGAGCCTGTGGAGAACTTCGACTGAGCAATAGATATTAGTGTCAGGCTGGGTCAGCGTATTGCTTCGCTGAGTGAAGAGTGTTGAAAGGTCGCAATTACAGTTCTCCTCGCGGTCAACCGTACACGCGCGGCAAGTACATTCATGGCTCGCCTGCACTGAGGATTTCAAAGTTCACGATGGGTGACACCAAGGCGTCCTACGACTACATAGTCAGCTTGGTTGTGCAGGCGCCGATCCAGGTTAGGCATAATGCGCTTGAGGCGGCCCGTGTATCCGCGAATAAGGTTCTCTTTGATCAACTCGGCGAGACAGGTTACGTCGTTCGCTTGAGGCCGTTCCCGCACATAATCCTCCGAGAGAACCGTATGATCGCCACCGCAGGCGCCGACAGACTTCAGGAAGGAATGCGGAGGTCGTTCGGAAAACCATCCGGCCGAGCAGCGCGCCTACGAGCTGGACAAGCAATCCTTGACCTCTACGTGAATCAGGCGCATGTGGATCTTGCGAAGGAGGCTTTGAAGGTCAGTTCCAGTAAGCTCGGTGCCAGCTGCAGGGTTGTAGTCGAGCGAGTGATCCCTCAATCTGCCGCGTAGGGACGGCCATCAGTTCAGCTCCTGAACGAGTCCGCGTCAATACTCTCACGCGTTCGAGATCTTTTCCAACACGTCAATAGTTGCCGCTCAAGTCTGCGTTCAGGTCGAGATGTGATGGTTTATTAGAGGCTCCCCGAGGGTGCTGACACGAATCCGTGGATGGTGTATAGAATGGCGTCTCCTGACAGGCAAACTGCGCTCATGCTCTGGTTCGACGAGATCCGCAAAGAGGACGTTCCCCTAGTAGGCGGCAAGTCTGCAAGCCTAGGTGAGATGACTGCCAAGACGAAAGTCCCGGTCCCATATGGTTTCGCGCTTACAGCCGAAGCCTACAAGCTGTTCATCAGAAAGAATGCACTCGACAAGAAGATAGCTGATGCGCTAAAACCGCTCAAAGACTCGAACGACACCATCATGCTCCAGAAAGTCGGCGCTGAGATTAGGAAGATGATCAATTCTGCTACAGTCCCAAAGGAGCTTGAGAAGGTCATAGTCGACGGATATCGCGACTTAGCCACACACGAGAAGGTCAAGATCCCGTTCGTGGCGATCAGAAGCTCTGCGACCGCGGAGGATCTGCCCGACGCGAGTTTCGCTGGTCAACAGGAGACCTACCTGAACGTCACCGGCGCGAACGATGTGGTTGAGAAGGTGAAGGAATGTTATTCGAGTCTGTTCACTGACCGTGCAATCTTCTACAGAGTGCAAAAAGGATTCGATCACATGAGCATCGCTCTGTCGGCGATCGTTCAGATGATGTGCTACTCCGAATCGGCAGGAGTAATGTTCTCGATAGATCCCACGAATGGCGACGATTCTGTCGTCATGATAGAGGCAAATTACGGGCTGGGCGAATATGTCGTCCAAGGCAGAGTGACGCCTGACGACTACTACGTGGAGAAGAAGACGCTCAAGATTACACGCAAGAACATCCCAACAAAGACGGTCATGCTCATACAGAAGCCGGAAGGCGGAACAGAGGACAAGCAGGTCCCAGACTCGCTAAAGGATCGCCAAGTAATCACCGACGGCCAAGTGGTAGAACTGGCGAAATACGCGCTCACAATCGAGCAACACTACGGGCGACCGATGGACATTGAGTGGGGGCTCGACAAGCAGACGAGCAAACTGCTAATATTACAGGCACGGCCTGAAACCGTTTGGTCTCAGAAGAAAGGTCCAACCGAGCAGAAGGCGACGACCGTGACGACCGAGAGGAAGATCCTTGTCAAAGGCCTACCTGCGTCACCAGGAATCGCCGCAGGCAAAGTCCACCTGATCCCGTCGGTGGAGCATGTGAGCGACTTTAACGCTGGAGAGATTCTCGTCACAGAGATGACTGCGCCCGATTGGGTTCCCGCTATGAAGAAGGCGAAAGCGATCGTTGCAGACAGCGGTGGCATGACCTGCCACGCAGCAATCGTCAGCAGAGAACTCGGAATCCCATGCATTGTAGGATCGAAGAATGGGACCAAGGTGCTCGCGACAGGTATGGAAGTCACAGTGGACGCGAAGAGGGGAGTCGTATACGAGGGGATCATGCAGGAAGCCATGGCTCCTCAAGTCCAGCAAGTCGCGGCCTCAGGCTCGACCGGATTCTCTGAGGCACCGGTAACTGGAACGAAGGTCCTCGTCAACCTCGGTGAACCGGACCTTGCGGAGAAAGTAGCTCAACTCCCAGCCGACGGGGTCGGTCTTCTACGCATGGAATTCATCGTCAACGACCACATAGGAAAGCATCCGATGTGGCTGATTGAAAACAAGCATCCGGAGGAGTTCGTTGACAAACTCGCGGAAGGGCTCGCGACATTCTGCAGAGCCTTCCATCCAAGACCTGTTGTGCTCAGGTTCAGCGACTTCAAGACGAACGAGTACGCCAAACTGCAAGGCGGAGAGAAATACGAAGGCGGAATAAAGGAAGCGAATCCGCTGCTCGGATTCAGAGGAGCAAGCCGCTACACCGATCCAAAGTACGAGCCAGCGTTCAGGCTTGAGATCGCGGCCGTCAAGAAAGTCAGAAACGAAATGGCCCTGAAGAATCTGTGGTGCATGATCCCATTCAACAGAACGGTCGATGAGTTCGTGAAGATCCGTGAACTACTTCAACGCGAAGGCCTCAAACAAGACGACGACTTCAAACTCTGGATCATGGCAGAAATCCCCAGCAACATAATTCTAGCTGACGAATTCTGCAAAGCAGGAGCAGACGGCTTCTCGATCGGCAGCAACGACCTCACCATGCTCATACTAGGCGCAGACAGAGACAACGAGATACTGGCACCATTGTTCGATGAGAGGAACCTTGCAGTAAAGCGTGCGATAAAGAGTCTGATAGAGACAGCTCACCAGTACGGCAAGACAGTCAGCATCTGCGGACAAGCTCCAAGCGTATACCCAGAGTTCACAAGATTCCTAGTCGAATCCGGTATCGATAGCGTATCCGTTAACCCCGACGCCGTCGTACAAACTAGGAAACTCATAGCACAAGTTGAGCAAAGGATCATCCTCGAAAAGCTCACGCGGCAACACTGAAGACAACTGCTGAAACGGAACCGTAGAGTCACGCCGGGCGAAGAGGGACCCCCTATCGGGGGGCCGGCAAACGGAAAACACACAATAGATATCCACTTAACTGGCTAACTCTCGCAGGATCCGTCGAGGCTCGTGACTAGTCGTCAGGAATCTCGCGTGTCTCGGACTCTGAATTTGGCCCAGTTGGTTCCAGCGCATTCATGAGGTGTTCGAGGAAACGATCGAGAACGTTTCTGATATCCTGCTTCGAAACTGAGCCAACGATGCGCTCAACCTCGGTTCCTCCCTGCAGAAACAAGAGCGTCGGGATTCCCATGACCCCGAACCGTTCGGTCGTGGCAGGGTTCTCGTCGGTGTTCAGCTTTCCAAAAATGACTCTGTCCGCGTATTCTTCCGCAAGCTCCTCGATGACGGGCTCCATAGCCATGCAGGGACCACACCATGGCGCCCAAAAATCCACCATCATCAGATCGTATCGTTCAACGGCTAGATCGAACCCATCATCAGCAAGAGTCATCGGCTGTGCAACGTGATCATCATCTGACTCCATGTGCAATACCTCTGCGATTGGAGCGTACCGTTCGTTGCGCCAGAATAAAAGAAGATCGTCACGGCATCAATCCTTGTCGAGTTATCGCTTGGTCGAATTATTCAATGTCGGTCAAGTCATATGATAATGAGCGAGGCTCGGCGATCGCTGCTCAATCTCACTCTCCACCAAAGCCTCTCGTGAAGTTGACAGTTTCGGCCGTGAGAGGGAGCGATCATTTGCACACTGGTTGCACAACACCTTATGCCGTCGCGAAGCTTAACAGTAGCTATGCCGATCAAGTACTTCCCCGCCTCCGATGTAAAGCACTTGACAGACCGATTAATTCAGGAACTGAACTTCGCCCACATCCCAAGCGAGAGAGTAATCTGCATGAGGAGTGTTGGGTCAAAATCACGAGGCACCATCGCTAGGGTGCACTCATTCCCGAGAGTCTGGCAGCGGGGCCTTGGCATGAAGGCCCATTATGCAATTGAGGTCATCTCTGAACACTTTGACGATCTCTCGACGACAGAACAGGAGAAAGTTGTGATCCACGAGTTGCTTCATATACCGAAGAGTTTCGGCGGCGGATTCCGCCACCATAAGGATTGGGTTACGAGGCGTAGAGTCGATCGGCTTCATGCTGCCCTAGTTGCGGATCGTCTGAGGGGCCCAAGCAACGGTTAATTCGAGGACACCTCGTGCGCTAGTCCTCGTAATGCCATGTACGATCTCGAAGAGGCTCGCCTAATCGACGAGATCAAGAAGCGATCACCTCGTCGTGTCCTGCTGCAGTTACCGGAGGGACTGAAGCCCCGAGCGGCAAGACTTGCCGAGAAACTCCAGACTGCAACCGGAGCAGAAGTGCTCGTCTCCGGAGATCCATGCTACGGTGCGTGCGATCTCGCATTGCACCAGATGAAGGAGCTACGCGCAGATCTCTTGATCCACGTAGGCCACGCGGAGATTCCAGACGAATACGTTCACGATGACATAATCTACGTCGAAGCAAGATCAGATGAGAAGATCGAGAAACCACTCGCCGAGGCCTTGAAACTCCTGAAGGATGAGAAGAACATCGGTTTGGCTGCTTCTGTGCAGCATTTGCATCTGCTCAAGCTGGCAAAGGAATCACTCGAGCAGGCCGGAAAGACCGTTTGGATAGGGAAAGCGTCAGGACGGCTGAGACACGATGGCCAGATTCTCGGATGCGACTACGGAAGCGTACTGGCAATCGCGAACAAGGTTGAAGCGTTCGTAGTGATCGCAGCGGGCGACTTCCACGCTCTCGGAGTCTCATTATCCACAGGTAAGAGGACGATAGTGGCTGATCCATACCAGCAGACAGCGCGTGATACCACACGTCTTGTCGACAAGATACTGCGGCAGAGATATGCCACAATTCTGAAGTTCAAGGAAGCAAAGAGAATCGGTATCGTCGTTGGACTGAAAAGTGGCCAGATGAGTCTGGCGCTCGCAAGAAGATTGAAGACCCTCTTGGAGCAGAGTGGCAAGAACTGTACACTGATCGCTTCCTCTGAACTGATTCCAGAATCAATAGAGTCGTTCACAGATCTGGATGGGGTCGTGGAGACCGCGTGCCCGAGAGTTGCGATCGACGACCGAAGTCGCTATCACAAGCCTGTGGTGAATCCGGAAGAGGCGCTAATCGCGGTCGGCAAGAAAAGCTGGGAAGAGTACGGCAAGCATACCGAAGAAACATGGGATCGAACGTCTCCTTCAACGAATGAGGCCGCATCCTAGCCCTCGCATTCGGCTGGAGCAGTACACGACCCCCGCGGCCATCGCGGCTGACATCCTCTTCCTTGCGGCCTTCGTATACCAAGATATTGTAGGCAAGACCGTGGTTGACCTCGGAGCAGGTACCGGCAGACTTGCCATAGGCGCCGCCACCCTCGGCGCCCATCAGGTTACGGCAATAGACATCGATCCGGGAGCAATTGAAGTTGCCCGAGAGAACGCGGAGACGGCAATGGCTGACATAGACTGGATAGTCGGGGATCTGGAGGCGATCCACGGTGAATTCGACACTGTCATAATGAATCCACCTTTTGGAACAAAGCAGAGGCACATTGACAAGGTCTTCCTGGGAAAAGCCATCCAGCTTGGGGATGTGGTCTATTCCTTGCACAAGTCAGCTACGCGGGAGCACATCTCGCGTTACTTGAGGCAACACGGATGCAAGGTACGTGCCATCCACGAATACACGCTAGACATCCCAATGATGTTCGAGCATCATAGGAAGCGGAAGCATCCTGTCAAGGTTGACTGCTATCGAGTGGAGACAAAGGCAAGCCCCAATAGCTAGACCTTCTGGGGATTGTCCCTGCTTATATACGGCCGTTCTTATTATGGAACAAAGCTTCAGTTGAGCTAACCTCTCCATCCAAAGACCCATGAGAACAAGCAAGGTTCAATCAGAAATGCCTGCAAGAGATTTTCGTAAGCCACAATTTGTCGTTCCCGGAGAGGACCTATGCGTTGCCGAGGAGTTCTCACCAGGTCCCGGCACATACGAGAGTGGCGGCGTAGTCTATTCTCACCTTACTGGTGAAAGGGTGGCGGATCTCAAGGAGAGAAAAGTGAGCGTTGTTGCGAAGGGCAGGATTCCGGTAATGCCGACGGATGGCTCAACGATAATCGGCGAAGTCTCAAACGGCCATGACAAGTCCGCTATCATCAGCATATACAAGGTTGACTCGGAAACCCTCGGCAGACCGTTCACAGGCATCCTTCATATTTCCTCGTCAAGTCCAAGGTACGAGCGGAGCATGGAAGATGTCTGTAAGACAGGTGACATGATTAGAGCCAAGGTCTTCAACGATAAGAACAGGATTCCAGAGCTGACAACGGCCGGCAGAGGGCTTGGTGTAATCCGAGCATATTGTTCAAGATGCGGCGGATTGCTTGTCGTGACAAACCGCAGGCTACAATGTCGTGAGTGCGGCAACGTGGAGCATAGGCGCTTGGCCGATGACTACGTAGGAAACGAGGTAGGTACTGTTGAATCTCAAAGTTCTAGCTAGATCGAAGAACGAGTTGAAGCTCGAGCTTCAAGGGGAAGGGCACACTTTCTGCAATCTGCTACAGTGGATACTGCTTCAGGACAAGGGCGTTGACATGGCAGGATACGACGTTCCACACCCTCTGCTCCCGAACGCAATTCTGTACATACGGACAAAACGAGAGTCATCTCCCGAGAAGGCACTGACGCGAGCCTTGGCAAAGGTAGGCGAGATGAGCAACGAGTTCATGGAAAAACTCGACAAAGCCGCCGTTCCAAGCTGATCCGAACAGATCGCAGCTGAAGCTTATTCTCACGGATTCGAAACTGGCCAAACTAGGCGACGCATACGTAAACTTCGTCTTCTCACTCGGCAGATCAAAAGCTCTTGAAGAGCCACAGGGCATCAAAGTCAGCGATAGAATTCTCGCGGAAGCTCTCAGAAAATCTGGACTGAGGCAAGACCTACCGCATCGTACGACTCGTCAGGACTGCGCGAACGCGGTTGAGGCTCTCCTCGTGTACGGCTACCTGAATAAGCTGGTTTCGCTAGAGGAAACGGTCGAGCAAATAGCAGCTGCACCAGATTCCCCCGTCGATGTCTTCGTTCAGCTGATCAAGGCGGTTGCGGAGAAGATCGAAGACGGGAAGTCCGATCCCGAATGATCAAGAAAGAGGTTCGTGTTCTCGGAATAGCTTCCACTTCGCCCCATCAGAGAGATGGCGCTTCGACTCATGTTGTTGGTGTTGTGTACAGGGGAAACCGTTGGCTTGAGGGCGTCATGCGAACGGTCATACCACGGGAACAATCGAACTTGACTACCGAGACAGCCAGGATGGTAACCAGATCCCCACACTTACCTCAACTCAGAGTCATCGTCCTGGACGAATTGATCACCCGGTCCGGAAGCTACATTGACATCAAGGCCCTCAGCAAGAAGACGAGACTTCCAACAGTGGCTGTTCTTCGAAGGGAGATCCCGACCAAACGTCTTTCGAAGAATCGCGCAAGAAATCAACGGGCACTCGAAACGCTTGCCGGTCTACCCTGCAGAAAGTGGAAGGCCGCGGGCAAGACATACTTCGTCTACTCAGCAGGCATGGGCGGGGTCGACCTCGATGAGCTTCTCGAAGTCTGTGCCTCAAGGGAAGGTCTCCCAGAGGCGGCTAGGGTTGCGAGGATTACGGCTTCTTCGCTTCAGAAGTTCCTAGCCGGACACGTGCCCTAAGGAAATGATCTGACTTTGCTCGTATCCACGGCTTCCTCTGAATGTTTTAATAGAGACAGTGAGTCTCTCGGTGGCGGATCGGCGAAAATTGAGATTCTGTCCAAAGTGCGGATCGAGGCTCGTACCCGTCAAGAAGGCCAAGTCGATTGTGCTGAGCTGCCCTGGTTGCGAATACGAGACTAGGAAACCCGAAAGGAGCATCCAACCGGTCAAACCCGAGAAGGAGAATATCATCGTCATCGGCAGAGAAGAGCAGAAGATCAGGACTCTGCCCAAGATGAAGGTCGAATGTCCCAAGTGCGGCCACATGGAGGCCTTCTACTGGCTAGTGCAAACCCGCGGCGCCGACGAGTCATCCACTCAATTCTTCAGATGCGCAAGCTGCGGAACCACCTGGCGAGAGACTTCGTAGAACCGTGAGCCTACAGCCAGCGATAGCTAGGCGATCCAAACCAGCGGATGCAGGGACAAGAGTAAGAGTACTACATGTTCAGTCATGGTCACCGGCCGAATCGCCGTTTTCCGCTTTTCCGTGAAGGTCTATTTGTGAGATCAGCGAGCAAAGTAAGCGTCTAACTCAACAGGAAGGGCAAGGATTCATGAACCTGGAAGAGGAAGCGAAACTGAACTTCAACTCTGGCTACAATTGCGCCGAATCAGTCACACTAGTCGTGAGCAAGCAACTAGGTCGGATGAAGCCGAGCTCCATGTCTTGCGTTCCACGAATAGCCACGGGTTTTGGGGGTGGTGTCGCACGAAATGGCGACATCTGTGGAGCCCTGGCAGGAGGCATAATGGCAATCAGTTTGGCCTTGGGACGCGACAAGCCGTACGAAAGTCGAGATCCGTGCTATGATGCCGCCGACCGTTTCTACAACGAGTTCGTGAAGGCTTTTGGCTCAAGTAAGTGTCGCGAACTCACGGGACTCGACCTGAAGAACCCTGAACAGAGAGAAACCTACCAGAACAGGATTCACGTGGAGCGCTGCAACCCCATCGTGGCTTGGTCCGCAAAGAGGGCCTACGAGATTATCCAGAAGCCGTGAGGGTCAGAACGCCCCCTCGGCTTAATAACCCAACAGAAACCGAGTGTTAAACATAAATCACTACGAGCGCACGTTAGGGCAGGGATCGCATAGTGTTCAAAGCATCCGTGAGTGACGCAAAACTCTGGAAGAACCTCTTGGCTGCTATATCGACTCTGATTGAGGAAGCAGATTTCAACGCGACGCCGGATGGTATCAAGCTTCGGTCGATGGACCCATCTCATGTCGCGATGGTTGATTTTGAATGGCAGAAGACGGCGTTCGAAGAGTACACGTGCCAAGAGCCGACAAAGATCCGCGTGAACATTGCATCGATGTTGAAACTGCTGAGACGCGTCGGAAGTGATGAAATCCTTGAGATGCTCTATGACGAGAAGACGCGCAAGCTGAACTTGACTCTCAAGGGGAAGATGATGCGCAAGTTCACAATACCCACGCTCGATCCTGCACAGGAAGAGGTGCCGACCCCCAAGATCACGTTCAATTCCAAAATCAAGTTGACCACGTCAACTTTCAGGGACATCATCGAAGACGTGCAAGCCGTCAGCGACAATGTCAGACTCGAAACTACGCCTGAGAAACTGATCGCCGCAGCCACAACTGAGCTCAGCAGCGCCGTCATCGAGCTTGAGAAGACAAGCGAGATGCTCATTGAACTCGACGTGAAGGAGCCCTCTAAGGCAACGTTCAATCTGAATTATCTCTCGGAGATAACAAAGGCGGGCGCCTCTGCTGCGGAGATCGTGACGGTTGAGTTCTCCAGCAATATGCCGATCAGACTAGAGTTCGATATCCCCCAACAAGGTCGGCTCTCGTACTATCTGGCTCCAAGGATTGAGGCTGAATAGGGTAGGAGCCTCTTTCGCATCCCAGCAGACTAGACCTGGGACTTTCCGCACTTCTCGCAGAAGGCGTCTTTCTGAGAGATCACGGCGCCACAGAACTTGCACTTGTGCAACTGTAGGAAACTCTGGAGAATCTTGTCAACTCTATCCGCCGAACCCAACAGATCGCTTCCCATCGGCATTTGCTGGTCAGCTCCCTTTCCCGTACTGCTACATAACACGCGGAATAGTGTCTATAAGCTCGCTGGGCGACTAGGATGGCCAGCTTGGCGACCGCGACTATCCGAGAGAGTAAAGAAATGGAGAATTCATCCACTCTAGACCCTCCAAGCATAACTACAAGCCCAGTGATGTGCAGGGGCGCTGCGGGACCGGCTGGTGCCATTGCTTGACGGCGGTCTTGACGAAGCTGGATCATGCGAAGTATCCGTTTACAAATGAGGCGGCAGAATACGTCAAGAGCCTGAACATTGACATCAACGATCTCACCGGCGAGGAATTCTCTGTTGTGCTGGATTTAGCCGAGAAGAGAATCATCGGTGCATTGACAGCCGGGAGGATCGATTCTGAGCCTCAAGGTGAGCCCGAAATACTGGCGTACCCGACGGCGTTGATGTTCATGGCTCTAGCTGGCGACGAGAGAGCTCGAAGGAGATACGCCTTGGGCGAGTCAAAGCGAGCCTACGAGCTGCTCAGGCAAGAGTCGCCAGAGTTGCTGATACAGATCGCCGAGCACACGTTTGGCTGGAATGCTAGAATCGCCAACAGGGAGATTGGCGAAGCCCTCTACGAATTCGGTCTTTCTTATCCTGATTATCTGAGAAATGCTGTGAAGATACGGGATCCCGACTGGAAGCTCACGAACAGAGTATTGGAACAGGGATACGTGTACTGCGACAAAGGTGAGTTTGCGAGACTCTTGAAGGAGGAAGTTGAAGCCCGAGTCTTGTCACGAATCACGGGTCAATATGGGTCTGTGCCAGAAGCTATCACCCCGAGAGTTGAGAGAATCCGGAAACTGGTGGTCGCTAGGGCGCAGATGTATGGTGTAGAGGAGACTCCCAAGGTGGTATTGGCTGCTGCGATGCCTCCATGCATGAAGGCTTTGCTCTCAAATCTCTCGACTGGGAAACACATTCCTCACATAGGAAGATTTGCTATGACCTCATTCCTGAGCAACATCGGAGTTACAGACGAGGAGATCATCAGAATGTTTCGCTCTCAAAGCGATTTCAGTGACAGGATAGCAAGATATCAAGTCGAACACATTTCGGGAAGCAGAGGCGGCAAAAAGAAATATACTCCACCTAGCTGCAAGACGATGAAAACACACAGCATTTGCATCAACCCAGACCAGTTATGCGCTACCATCGCCCATCCGCTGTCATACTACCGAAAGAAAGCAAGGATGATTGCAGCGACGGCAAGGAGACAAAGAACAATGCAAGCCCCGAAGCCCGCCTCCTCATAGAACCTCGGTGAAAGAATACACGTATTCCCATTCATGACTAGTGATAGCGTTTGAAACCGAATCGACTAAGCTCTGCCCTGCTAATCCTGCTTCTACTGATTCCGATCATGTACTTCTTCACCCTTGATGACGAGGGCCATCTGAATTCCACCAAGGTGATTGATCCATTCCTTTTCCTCGGAACGTATTCATTGAGCAGTACGAACGCGCGTCTAGTCAAAGCGATAATCACGTCACCTGGCCCCCTGACACATTCCCAACAACTGAGACTTGGTTCGCTGGGTCTGATCACGGGCTCAGTAGGTCGAACGACAACTATTGAACTGCCCTTGAATGCGGTCGAAGAAACTGCAGATCTTGATTTCGTCTCTGGGTTGTTCGCTCCGAGAAGCTTTCATCCCACGCTCGATTCGAGCGCATCCGAGATCGGTGCCACGTACGTGTGGCAGAACGTTACAGATGCGCACGGTAGATCAGTTGATGGGTCTGGCGTCCTGATCGGGGTGATCGACACTGGAGTCGATTTATCTCACCCGGATCTGAAGTTTCCGAACGGCACCTCTAAGGTTCTCTACTTGTGGGATCAGACCCTGCAAGGGAAGCCGCCAGAAGGCTTCACCTATGGTGTCGAGTGTTCAAGAAACGAAATCAATAGCGAAAGATGTCCAGAAAAGGACACGTTTGGCCACGGGACACACGCAGCCTCAATCGCGGTAAGCTCCGGTATTGCATCAGGCAACTATCGTGGGATCGCCCCCGGCGCCTCCCTCGTAGTTGTGAAAAGCGGAGCGCCATTGTGTGGCGGTGATAGTTGGACATTTGATGAGAACGCCATCATCGACGGTCTGCAGTATCTTTTCGACAGAGCTCAGGCGCTCGGGATGAGACTCGTGATTAGTCTGAGCTTTGGTGGGAACATCGGTAGCCACGATGATACGAGTCCCCTCGAGCTCGCCCTGGACGATCTCAGCGCAAAAGGGGTGGTCGTCACAGTGGCGGCTGGAAACGAAGCCGACAGCCAAGTGCACGTGGCAGGGTCCCTCAGCCCTGCGAATTCCTCGCGTGTCGGCTGGGGGCCAACCGGAGAAGCCCACAATGCAGTAGTTGACGTGTGGTATCCAACAGATAGAACCGTTTCAGCAACTCTTGTCACACCCTCAGGGGAGGCGGTTCCCGGACCCACTAGGACTAATGGAACGAAGACGGCTGATGGTCTAGTTACGATCCTTTCGGCGAATGCAACTGGGGGAAAGGAAATCATGGTCTCAGTCTCGGCCAACGACACACTGCAGACCTCAGGGTGGAATATGATCCTCAACGCGATGGATGACGGTCCTGGCCTGAAATGGGACGCTTGGGTGGACAGCGACAGTTGCTCCGATCCGGCTGCATCTTTCATGAGCGGCGACGGCTACAAGATCGACTCAAGCGGCACGGTTACAGTCCCCGGCACGGCGAGTGGCGTCATCACGGTCGGTGCTTACGTCAGCAAGAACTCCTGGGTAAACCATTTGGGAAAGAATGTCTCCGTGACATCCTACACTGTCGGCGAGATTGCAGATTTCAGCTCGCGGGGTCCAACGAGAGATGGACGGACAAAACCTGACGTGTCCGCGCCTGGACTGTTCATCGCTGCAGCCCGCTCATCAGATGTTCCCCAAAGCGAGAGCGACCCTGACCAATATCATCGAGTACTCGCAGGAACGAGTATGGCGGCTCCTCATGTCGCCGGAGTGGTTGCGTTGATGCTTCAGTACAGACCTGAGTTGACGCCACAAGAAGTCAGATCCCTTCTGGTTGAGGGAGCGAATCTTGATGACTTCACAGGTTTCATCGATGCATCTGCAGGGTCTAATGAGTGGGGCTGGGGAAAGGCGGACGCGCGAACCGCAACCTCGTTCTTCAGAGTATCCTCGATAGTAGAATCACTTCCTCCGACATTCGCTGTTGACTTGGCTGTCGACGGACAACCTCGCGGACTCCTTCAAGGCGGGAAGGTCCAGAGTCGACGCTTCCCTGTAGGCAGCGAACACTCGTTCCAAGTGGCCGGTGAGACGTTCACGGCGAATACGACGCGCTACGTACTTGCCCCATATGGAGAGACCTTCTCTGCTAACGGCGCCTTCAAGCCAACGGCGCAGGTTCAGTATCTACTCACGCTAGAGTCACCGCTCGGCCAGATCGAGGGTGGGGGATGGTATGACGCAGGCAGCTACGCCAACTTCACGGTCAGCCCCACGGAGATCTCGAAAGGCTTTGCCCAGCTTCTCGGCGTGGCTTTCTTCTTTGACCACTGGATTGACGAGCATGGAAACAGAGTAGCCTCAGGTTCTCTGCGAATGGATTCATCTCACGCACTCAGAGCCTCTTGGGGCGCTCGTCTTGCAGACTGGCGACCTGTTCTCCTACTGGTCGTCTTGATCGTCGCCGTAGTGCTCGCCCTTGAATCAAGACGGAGGAGACTGCGAAAAGGGCGGGGTCTCGAATGAAGATCAGTTCATGCTTGGGTTAGTAGTGGCCGACAAGACAAGAATACATTTGTCCTCGTGTTGGTAGTGTGCGCACAAGCGGGGGCGGATGCGAGACGGCCTTGGCCAGCGCTCAGGATAGAGAGCGAATCAACTTCATCAAGCAAGCCTTCTTGCAGTACTACGGCAGACAGGGCAGCAGGATCGCTCTGCCTCCGGATTTTCGGTCGAGGGAGTTCGCGTTTCTCGCATTCGGCGAGAAATTCATGACCCGGCACAAAGCAATCGGATCACATGAAGAACTAGTGAACAACATACGAATGCTCGCGCCGTCGGACGTCTACTATTCCACAGCCTACTACGCGAAGCCTGCAGAAGCGATGGAGCGTAAGGGTTGGCTCGGGTCCGATCTGGTCTTCGACGTTGATGCCGATCACATCGAAACCCCATGCAAAGCAAAGCACGACATGTGGCGTTGTAGTGGCTGCGGGCTTTCGAAGCAGGGAAAGCCTCCAATTCAGTGTCCAAACTGTGGCAAAGCGAAGTTTGAAGAGCGTACATGGCTCTGTGATGAATGCCTCAAAGCGGCAAAGAATGAAGTCGTCAAACTGATTGATTTCCTAGCAAATGACTTTGGAGTACCCGAAGAGGACATGCACGCATTCTTCTCCGGCCACAGAGGCTACCATCTCCACGTCAGAACGGAACAGGTTCGCAAGCTGGACGAGTCACAGAGAAAGGAAATAGTCGACTATGTGCTGGGTTTGGGACTGGACGTCTTCTTCCAGGGACTATACAAAAAGCCCAAGGATGTTATTGTGGGGCCGCAACGAAATGATCCGGGATGGCGGGGGCGTTTCGCTCGGGAAACCTATCGACTCATCATGAAAGGAACTGAGGAAGAGCTTGTGGCTCTCGGTTTCTCACCTCGTCGGGCACGATTGATCATCAAGGAAAGACCAGAGAGGGAAGAGCGTTGGGAGAAAGAGATACTGTGGAGCGAGTTTGAAGACAGGTTCCACGTGAATGACGTGACTTGGCGTGCTATGTTTGAGCGGGCCATTTCGAAGGGTGCACTGCCCGCAGAAATCGACACCGTTGTAACAACAGACATCCACAGACTAATTCGCCTGCCCGAGACACTTAATGGAAAGACAGGCCTTCGGGCTATGGCCGTTTCAAACTTGGATACCTTTGACCCATTTGCTGATCCAATAGCTTTTGAGGGAGAAGAGACAGTTCGAGTCACCGAGGCTCCAGCTTTCAGAATGGGGAACGCAAACTACGGACCGTACGTCAAGCAGGATGTGACGCTACCGGCCGCTGCTGCTATGCTCCTACTCTGCAAAGGGGTGGGTGGTCCCATACAGAAATGAACCGTGACGAACTCTACCGAATCTGGAAGGCCGAGAAAAGCGAGAAGACCCTTCAAAGACTCCCGGCGTCATTCTATGCTGAAGTCAGGAAGTTACTAAGCGACTGCAAAGGGTCTTCAGCGTCAACCGGTCAAGACCGAGCTGAAAAAGCCATCACTGAAAAGGAGTTCAAGATACTACAGCGGCTGAGCACAGAGATTGCCAAGGCACGCATGAAGAAGATTATCGACGCCGCTCTATCCGGACAGACCGTCGGAACTGAAATGGTTGCCCAGGAAGAAGCGGAGTTCGCAAAGATAGTTTCAACTCATATAGGAGACTACTATCGTTTCGTCGACGAACTGGTACTAGGTGGTTTTTCCGCTGAAGAAAGAGCACCGAGCAAGCCGGTTGAAGCTAGGTTGGAAGTCGTGCGTTTCCTCTCGGACTTCCCGGCGATAATCGGCGTAGATCTGAAAACTTATGGCCCCTTCAAATCTGAAGACATCGCCACGGTGCCAGCGGAGAATGCTTCTGCGCTTATCAATCAAGGAGTCGTCAAACAGGTTCGGTTCTCCGAAGGGATAACCTCAGCTCCGGCATCTGAGTGATATTGCATCGCAGCTGCGGCTTGCTGACGGATCCGCATGTCTAGCGTCTGGGCTTCTCTTTCTTGCCCATCAGCAGGGCATCGAGAGATACGCCGTTGACAGCATAGACCTTGAATCGGATTCCTGGGATGTCTCCCATACTCTTGCCTTCGGCGCCGCCGATGCCTTCGATATGGACCTCATCGTGTTCATCGATGAAGTTCAGGGCTCCATCGCCGGGGAGGAAAGCCGTGATGACTTTTCCGTTCTTTATCAGTTGAACCCGGACGCATTTGCGTACTGCGCTGTTTGGCTGGCGGCATTCTACGCCAACTTTCTCGAGGACTATTCCTCGGCCTTGTGGGGCTCCTTGAAGTGCGTCTGCTTTGTAGTCGAGGCCCAGCATGCGACGTTTGTAGGGTGGATAGTGCCATCTGAATCGCTTGTGCCTGCGTTTCGCCTTACGAGCAGCCAGTAGGCCCCGCGATGATTTGCCCATTGTGACATCCGTTTCCTGAAACTCCTCGTGCTAGACTTTAACCCGGCTTATATGTTGTACGCAATTCGCATCACAAATACGGAAGGCTTGAAAGCAATACGCCACGAACATAGTGTCTGGGTCATCTATGCGAAGAAGCATCCTCGACAACAGGGCCGCGGCAGCGAAGATCGATCGAGAGAACATGCTCGGAGTTCTTGAAGAAACTCCAGAAGCCTACGAGCAAGCATACGATACCGCATTGGCTTCTGAGGCTCTTCCGCAGATTCTCCCGGCACCTCCCCCGTACTTGGCGCTGGTGGGTATGGGTGGTTCAGCGATAGCAGCCGACATACTGAAAGAGTGGCTCTCCGAAGCTGAGACATCGATTGAAGTCATAAGAGGCCCGAAGCTTCCGGGGTCAATCCGCGCGAATACATGCGTCTTGGTTGCCAGCTACTCAGGTCGGACAACAGAAGCTCTGAAAGCCCTGAGGGAGGCTCAAAGACGCAATGCCCAGATCTCATGCATCACCTCAGGAGGCGACCTTCTTCAGATCTGCCGGGAAGACGACATTCCTCACATACAGGTCAGAGCTGGACTGCAACCACGCGAGGCATTGCCTCATCTGCTCTGCGCTTCTCTCGTCACGCTCGAGAGGTGGGCAGTCTGCGATCATCGAACCATCCAGGCTGAGTTGAAGACTGCCAAAGGACAACTGGAAGAGCTGAGGGAGAGGATTGGATTCGAGAGACCTCAGGCTAGAAACCCTGCAAAGCAGCTGGCCGTTCGACTTGACGGAACAATTCCGTTCATCTACACGCCTCAATATCTGGCCGCAGCCGGGAGGAGATTCAAGAATCAACTCAACGAGAACGCGAAGGTGCTCGCGAAGTTCGAAGTTCTTCCCGAAATGCTCCATAACGAAGTCCAGGGATGGCACATGCTCAAAGAGGGCTTCGCTGATTCCGTATCGTTCGTGTTCCTAAGAGGGTGCGAAGACGAAGAGGAAGCCGCACAATTGGGGAGACTGAAGCGTCTGATCCGTCAACGAGGAGGAAAGGGAATACACGAGATCTCTCTAAAGTCTCCGACACTTCCATCCGCTGTTCTCACGATGATCTACTATTGCGACTATGTTTCCTTCTATCTCGCAATGGTACGGGGAATCGACCCTACTCCAGTCAGGACGATCCAGTCACTGAAACGTCTGACACAACCTTCGACCTAGGGATACCCTAGGGTCTCTGGCGGCCAGCAATGCAAAAGCCTACTAGCAAGTGTCGAGCCTCATGGATTTCGAAACGTGGCTGTCAAGGAGGAATGGAGTAGTTGTCGTTTGAGGAGCGCGCAAAATCAATTGGAGTCAAGATCCCACAAGCTGCTACGCCCGTAGGTGCTTACCTACTTGCGGTTCATGGCGGGACGCTACTTTTCACAGCTGGTCAAGGGCCCATGAAGGACGGGGTTCCTGTATTCAAGGGCAAAGTCGGCCGAGATGTCACAGTTGAGGACGCGTATGAGGCTGCGAAACTGGCTGCGTTGAATTGTTTGGCGGCAGCGAAATCGGTTCTGGGTACGCTGGACAGAATTGAACGTGTTGTGAAGGTAAACGGCTACGTCAACAGTGCTCCAGGTTTCACAGACCAAGCGAAAGTCATGAATGGTGCTTCCGATCTTCTCGCACAGATCTTTGGAGAGAAAGGACGTCACGCTAGAACATCCGTTGGCGTCAGCGAGCTTCCTCTGAACATTGCTGTGGAAGTGGACCTCGTTATAGCTTGCGCTCCCTGATCGTCAGCTCCTTTCGTCGAGCGTGAAAAAGTCACTCCGGCGGGAGAGGAGGCTGCCGTGCTCCGCAGTTGGGGCAGAAGACCGCGAGGATGATCAACGGTGCTCCACAGTTCACACAGTATCTGGTCCCTCGCGCAGGTTGACGAGGTGGAGACGGACCTCCCGAAATCTGAGAAGCAGGAGGAATGGTCGGCCCCACGGGACTAGGGCCCTGTGGACCGCGCGTCCTATCCGCGTAGATAACGAAGAGCAATACTGTGAAGAAAGCCGAGAGCAACGCGGAGATCACGTAGTACACAATATTGTTGGCCCGGAACATCAATCCCAGCAGGCGTCCGCCATTCGTGTAGATGTCCGGTCTGGTCAGTTCCGAATACGAGAAACTCGGCCAGACGAATGATGCAATCCAAGCTGTGACCATCGAAGCGACTCCGGAGATGACAATGTAGCCTATCATCGTAGCCAAGTTCTTCCTCACGAAGGCGAAACTCGACCTGATCGATTTCACTATTCCAAGATCGTCCATCACGAGGGCCTGCATCCACGGCAGAAGAAAGACGAAGAGAACGAGTTCGACCAGTCCAACCACTAGTACGATCCCGAGCAATCCAAAGATGATTGGGGCAAGTAAGCTGACGATGGAAGTGGGGGTGAGCTCTTCCGGAGGAGTCAGCTGCCCAATATTGAGGGTGAGAACGCTCGTCACTACAGCCACTATTCCGACAGCCACTGGAACAGCAAGTATGACTCCGACTAGTATTCGGCCGCCGAGGATCCGCAGGAAATACTTCTTGGCCCCTACCCATAGGTCAGCGAGTTCCGTTCGTCCGTCGACAACCACGCGCTTGTTCATATATGCCCACCCGGCAGTGACGAACGTATCGAAGAGGAAGATCCCGATCAAGAGGAGGAGCATTCCTCCAACTGCCGTTTGAATGAGCCCCCAAGTGTCCCCGGTTAGACCGTATGCCACTATGAGCGGGAGTAGCAAGAACGCCATCACAGTCATGATGACAAGGGGTAAAACAACCTGAATCAAGATCGGCGGCACGATCAGCATCCAGTTCTTCCTTATTCGTGCTGCGGATTGCCTGATCAGGGTTCTTAGATCCATCTGCCTCGCCACAACAATTGGTCTGCTCTAGCTTCGACAGTGAATTCGGGATTTAAGTGCGGCGTTCAGGGGTTCGCCGTTCAGGGTTTCATGCCTTGCCTATAGTCTCCGGCATCATGATCAAAAGGTATCTTGCGACCTTCGCAGAATGCTGCAAGATTCTCGATGAGTCCCTTCCAATAGAACGTAACGGAGTCACGCTCTTCTGCGCTCTCGTGTGCGTCGACGTGGTCAAGAACGAGTAGTGTCGCCTTGCCTCCGGCTTTCTCCACGAAGCTCCAAACGCCAAATCCGGGGACGATGTCGCTGTATCGATGCACTATCGTGTGATTTCGCACCAGCGCCACTATCTCGGCGCTTGGGTAGTTGTCGCCGGTAAGTTTCCCTCCCACGGAGAACTTGTCGATGCGGCATCGTGGATCGTACCAGACCTTCAGCGCTCTTGTTTGTTGAAAAGCTCTGTAAACACGGGCCACGGGAGCTTTGATTCTCTTCTCAATGTGAACTGTTCCTGCCAACTTTTCCAATACCTCGGGTCCTCATTGAGCTCGTCGGGAACTCAATCTTCCGCTTTACAAGCAAGAATGGAAATGTGCCTCGACGCTCTCCAAAAGTATGACGAACGGTTGGTTACAGCTGTTTTCTTCAAGAGACGATAACCTATGTCATGCTTAAATACGCCTCGACGGGGTTCCCTTGATCGATTACAGCGTTGTTGCTGCCTGATGAGATCGCTTCAAAGTCCGTGATTCCAGCGATCCGAGCAATGGTTGTCCGTAGGCTTGTGGATGAGCATGGGATGACTCAACTGCAGGCTGCTCGGCTATTGGGAATCACTCAACCAGCTGTGAGCAAGTATATGCACAACAAGCGGGGAGTCGCGATCAAACTGGAAGGAGTCGCTCGTGTGGACGAGGCTGCGAATAGGATTGCCGCCATGCTCGTGTCAGGAAAGGCAGGGCAGGTGCAGGTAATGGGCAAACTCAACGAAGTGTCAATGCAGGTCAGAAAGAGCAGGCTCATGTGTGATCTTCATAGACGCCTCGAACCAGGCTTGAACCTGGGCAGTTGCCGGATATGCGAAGCGTAGCCGACCTCCAGCGCGTAAGCCAGCGATGAGTTGTATGGTAAGGTGACCGAGCATGAGCACAGACGCCGCAAAGGAATCACAGTCGTCGTCTGCTCCTGAGGAGACGAGTCAGTCTCCGGGTATCTGGGTTGGGAGCCTTAGAGACCTGGTAGAGCGGGTGGTGGGTTCTGCTCCGCTCAAGTACTTGGTCAACTGGAGTCGTCTCTACTCGCTTTGGCCGGTTCACCTGACGACGGCATGCTGTTCAGCTGAATTCGGTGCTATGATGGGTCCAAGATATGATCCAGAAAGATACGGCATGCAAGCTGCAGTTGGATCGATGCGTCAAAGCGACCTGCTGATAATCGAAGGAACTGTAACTAAGAAGATGTTGAAGCGGATCAAAGTCATTTGGGAGCAGATGCCCAACCCGAAATATGCGATCGCAATGGGTGACTGTGCTTGCTCAGGCGGTCTCTTCCACGATTCCTACAGCATAATAAATGATATTGAGAAGGCAATACCGATTGACGTCTACGTCCCTGGATGTCCTCCAAGGCCTGAGGCGCTTCTGAACGGCATCATCAAGCTAAGAGAGAAGATCCGAAGGGAGGAGGTCTATCCGAAGTGAGCGCGACACCCTCGACTCCGGAGCAGGGTATCGCCGTCGCCATCAAGGAGCAGCTAGGGAATGCGGTAGAGAACGTGGCTGCGCTTGGCAAGGGCCGAATATCAATTATCGCTCGCAAGGAAGTCGCAAGAGATGTCGCTGTATGGTTGCAACAGTTCGGGTTCGATCATACGCTCGCAGTGTCTGGTGTTGATCATCCTTGGGAGAACCATCTCGACGTCGTATACTTCCTCTCGTCCTACTCACATGACAACCTCAAACACCTAGTCGTTCTACTCAAGATTCACCTTGAGCGAGAGAACCCTTCGTTGCCCTCGCTGACACCGATTTGGGAAAGCGCCAATCTGTTCGAGCGTGAGACGTATGAGATGTTCGGAGTGAATTTCGAAGGTCACCCGAATCTTCAGAAGCTGTTGTTGCAGGACAACTGGGATGGTCCGCCTCCGTTGAAGAAGGATCTGAAAATTCCGGAGCTGGCCTGACTTGTCTATACTCGACCTCAATGTTGGACCCCAACATCCTGGCTCCGGCCACATGAGGATCAAGCTCAAGACCGATGGGGACATCATAGTCGAGGCAACTCCGGATATCGGTTACGTTCATAGAGGATGCGAGAAGATCGCGGAGTCCCGCAATATAATCAAGAACATCCCGATGCTGGAACGACCTAACATTGCAGATTCTTCACACCTCAACTGGTCCTACATCGCGCCTATTGAGGAACTCCAGAGAGTCGAGGTTCCTGAACGGGGCCTGCACATACGGACAATGCTTTGTGAGATCAACAGGATAGCAAGCCATCTCTATGGAATGGCAATCATGGGCGGAATCTTCTCGGGCCACACTACGATGTACATGTTCGGTTTCGGGGACCGGGAACTGCTTCTCGACTTGCACGAGATGCTCACGGGAGCGAGGATGACTTTCTCGTTCTTCGTGCCGGGAGGGGTGAGGCGGGATCTTCCAAGGGGCTTCGTAAGGAAACTTGCCCAGACACTGGACTATATTGAACGACATCTCGGTGCGATCGACCGTGTATTTGTGAGTAATCCGCTCTTTCTGGAACGCGCAAGAGGCGTCGGCGTCTTAAGCAAAGATGATGCGATCAAGCTTGGTGTTGTCGGCCCCGTTCTTAGAGCGTCAGGCGTGGCTTGCGATGTAAGGAGAGACGCCCCTTATGGTGTCTATGATCGAGTGGACTTTGAGATTCCCTCGTTCAAAGAGGGCGATAGCTTATCGCGGTGGCTTGTGAGATTCGAAGAAATGAAGCAGAGCATCTCGATCCTTAGACAACTGATGCGAGACATCCCGAAAGGACCTATTGCAAGAAAAAGCCCTCTAGTTGTTCCGAGAGGAGAAGCTATCGGCAGAGTCGAATCTTCGCGCGGAGAGATAAACCACTACGTCGTCGGCGACGGGGGCGACAAGCCATTCAGAGTCAAGATGAGCACGGGCTCATTCAAGAACCTCGCAGCATTGCCGTTCCTTCTGAAAGGAGTTCGCATAGGTGATATGCCGATAATCTACGGGAGCCTAGACTATTGGCCTGTGGAAGCGGACAGGTAAGAGATGACGCCAGTGTCAGCAGCTGAGGCCTTCTGGGAAGGCGTGAAACACATCTTCAAGAGAACGTTCACGCTGAAGCATCCTTACCAGAGGCATGAAATCCCGGACGGGTACAGGGGAAGACACCTGCTATACATGGATCGATGCACGGGATGTGGAATCTGCGCGTGGATCTGCCCCGAGAAATGCATCACGATGGTCCCCGTGGCGCAGGAGAAGACGTATCCGCAAAACCCTCAGAATAGATTCCCCCAGTACTGGTACATCCGCTGCTGCTTCTGCCACTTCTGCACGGACTACTGTCCAACTGGAGCTCTGGACTACACGAAGGACTATGATCTGGCTGAGTATGAAAAGGAGTTGATAATCTGGAGCCCCGAGAGGTTATCAAAGGTTCCTGCTGCATACGAGGAATACCGCACGAAGTTTCACGGCTGGACTGGTGTCGATCATGTGCCCTTGAGCAATGAGTCGTGAAATGCTGAATGAGTGAGAGACAAGATGCCATCGCTCGGAAGATGGATCGGCGGAAGAAGTCTCGGAGGCGAACTCGCGGGCCCTATCGAAAGTCATCGAGCGCCGGAATGAGTGCCATCGAGTCATGACGTTGACCTGTTGAAGCGGATAGGTTTGGTGAGGAGGATCTGGGAGGCCTGTGAGCCGATGGCGAAACGTAGAAGTATGACGTATGTTATGATAACCGGCAGGTCAACGTGCGCCTCCGCTGAGCAGAGGGGAACAGAATGACACTGAATGTGACCAAGATACGAGCAGATTTCCCAATTCTAAAGAGGAAGATAGGAGGCAAACCGCTCCTCTATTTGGACAACGCTGCAACTTCGCAGAAGCCCAAGGCAGTTATCGACGCAATAGACCGATACTATCACGAATACAATGCAAACGTTCACCGTGGGATCCACCGACTGAGCGAAGAAGCGACGGTCGCCTTCGAGCAGTCGAGAGAGGAATTCGCCCGCTTCATTGGCGCAAAGGCCGCCAAAGAAATCATCTTCGTACGAAATGCAACCGAGGCTCTGAACCTAGTGGCACTTACTTGGGCAAGAGCGAACCTCAAATCAGGAGATCGCATTCTCCTCACTGAAATGGAGCATCACAGCAACATCGTCCCGTGGCAGATGTTGGCCAAAGAGAAAGGTCTCAGGATCGACTACGTTGAGATCCGCGACGACGGAATACTCAACTTGGAGAACTTCGAACAACTAATCAAGGAAAGCCCCAAAGTCCTCAGCCTCGCTCACGTTTCAAATGCGTTGGGCACAATTAACCCCGTCAGGCAGATGGCACGGGAAGCTCACAAAGTAGGCGCTACCGTCATAGTCGACGCAGCACAATCGGTTCCACACATGCCGGTCGACGTTGCTGATCTCGAATGCGATTTCTTGGCCGTATCAGGTCACAAGATGCTTGCCCCTACAGGAATAGGAATGCTCTACGGGAGACAAGATCTTCTCGACCACATGGAACCGCTAATGGGCGGCGGAGAAATGATAAAAGAAGTTCATCTCCAAGACGCCCGATGGAATGACCTCCCATGGAAATTCGAAGCTGGAACTCCCAACATCGAAGGCGTCATAGGACTAGGAGCTGCAGTCAATTACCTCACGAAACTGGGAATGCAGAACGTGAGGGAACATGAGAAAGATATCACAAGATACGCAATCGAGCGACTGGCAGGCGTGAAAGGTCTGGTCCTGTATGGCACAAGGGAAATCGAGAAACGCGGAGCAGTAATCTCATTCAACCTTGGCGATATCCACGCGCACGACTTAGCCACAGTACTCGACACTCAGGGCATAGCGATAAGATCCGGACAGCACTGCGCCCAGCCACTGATGGAACGACTGAAAGTACCAGCCACATCTAGGGCTAGCTTCTACATCTACAACACGAGACGGGAAGTTGACATTCTCGTCAGCGCTCTCGAAAAGGCTCGGAAGATGTTCAAGATATGACCACAGACATCTACAAGGAGACGATTCTGGACCACTACAGACATCCCAGAAACTACGGAGACTTGCCAAACGCAAACGCGCACGCCAAGGACGCCAACAATCTGTGCGGCGACGTAATCGAGATGCAAGTCAGAGTCAACGCTGGCATAATTGAGGATGTCCGCTTTAGGGGAGAAGGATGTGCCATAAGCATGGCAACAGCCTCAATGCTCACGGAATTCTCCAAGAGGAAGCGAGTCTCAGAAGTCAAGAAACTCGGGAAAGATGACCTCATCAGACTTCTCGGAGCAGACCCCGGACCAGCTCGAATCGAATGCGCACTCCTCGCACTGAGCGTCCTGAAGGCAGCAGTGAATGCACAGCAAAATACCAAGTTTCCCGAAGAAAAAGAGCAGGAATAGTGAACCGTGGTCCACAGCGTCCGGCACCTGCCCTAGGTTCAGTGAATTCGGAGAAGGCTTCGGTGAGCCTTTCTCATGGTTCAGGGGCCTCAATCGTGATGTTGCATTGGAAATTCACGACAAAATCGCATAACGCTTATTAGCGCGTCGTCTTTGGTAAGGGGGAGTTTCGTTAGGGTTCCTAATTTTCGGGGCCTAATGAGCGTTTGGATATCGGAGAGAGAGGATCGCTTGAAGGATGAGGAGAATAAGAAGGCCATAGACGTTTTCAAACATCAGCTTGTGCCGAAGCATGAGGTTGTGCCAAGGCGCGAGGCCGAGGAGTTGCTGGAGCGTCTGCATATCAAGCCACATCAACTGCCTTACTTGAGGGCTGATGACCCAGTTGCCAAACAGATAGGTGCAAAACCATGGGACGTGGTAAGGGTCACTCGTCAAAGTCCCACTGCCGGAGAAGTCGTAGTCTACAGGTACGTTATCGAGAGTTCAGCAGGAGGAGGCAAGGCTGATCAGTCAAGTTGAACCCCAGATGTGGGGACTGATTAAGGAGTTCTTCCGCGAAAAGGGTCTTGTCAGACAGCACATCGACTCGTACAATGAATACATTGAGTCCGGATTGCAGTCGATCATCGACGAAGTTGGCTCGATCCCAATAGAGATCGAAGAGTACCCGTTGAAGATCAAGCTCGGGAAGATTGAGATCGGAACGCCGAGGGTAACCGAGGTCGACGGGTCCGAAAGACCCATCTACCCTACGGAAGCACGTGTGCGCAACCTCACATACGCTGCGCCACTGCATCTTGAGATGACGCCGGTAATCGGCGAGCGGGAAGGTCAGACAGAGATTGTCTACATCGGTGATTTCCCTGTCATGCTCCGCTCGAAGATATGCCCCCTCTCGAGGCTGACTCCTGATGAGATGATCAGCATCGGAGAGGATCCTATCGATCCAGGCGGATACTTCATCGTCAACGGCGCGGAACGCGTTGTAGTCGCACTTGAGGATCTTGCGGCGAACAAGATACTTGTGGACATGGAGAAGACCGGAGTTAACCCAGTCTACAAGGCGAAGATCTTCTCGACGACCTTGGGCTTCCGGGCACGTACCGAAGTCACACTGAAGGGGGACGGGGCGGCCTACGTCATGGTTCCAGGAGTGCCTGCAGAGATCCCGTTAGTTGTTCTGATGAAGGCCCTTGGGGTTCAGGAAGACCTGAAGATTGCACAGCTGATTTCTGATGATGAGATTATCCAGAACCAGTTGGAAGGTTCATTCGAAAAATCCCCAGGCATCCTGTCCGTGAGAGATGCACTCCTCTACGTTGGAAACCGTCTGGCGCCTGGACAGGTGGAAGATTACCGTGCGAAGAAGGCTGAAACGGTTATTGACCGGAACTTTCTCCCCCACATTGGACGGACACCTGCCGAAAGGAAAGAGAAGGCGTATTTCCTAGCAGAGATCACCACAAGGATCATCGAGCTGAAACTGGGCAGACGTGCCCCAGACGACAAGGACCACTACTCGAACAAGCGACTCAAACTAGCCGGTGCCTTGATGGCGGATCTCTTCAGAATCTCGTTCCGAAATCTCATCCGCGACTTGAAGTACCAACTGGAACGTATCACGATCAGAAGACATCAGGAACTCTCGATCACCAACGCGATTCGACCAGGCATAATTACTGAGCGGATCCAACACGCCGTCTCTACTGGCAATTGGGTCCGAGGAAGGGTTGGGGTTACACAGCTTCTCGATCGAACAAACTACTCCTCCACATTGAGTCATTTGCGGCGACTTCAGTCCCCGTTGAGCAGAAGCCAGCCCAACTTGGAGGCACGAGACCTGCACGCGACACACTGGGGGAGACTTTGTCCTAACGAGACCCCTGAGGGATCAAACTGTGGTCTCGTGAAGAACTTGGCGTTGTCTTCCACCCTGTCGATCGGGGTCGATTCGAGGGAGTTCGTACTTAGACTACGGAGAATGGGAGTCAATCCGATCGAAGAAATGGAAGGCAAGGCTGCAGCTTCCGGCGCCAAGGTCATAGTTGACGGTCTAGTCGCAGGTGTCGCAAATGCGCCAAAAGAACTCGTGCAAGAGCTCATACGTATGCGTCGTGCCGGCGAAATCAGCTCCGAAGTAAACGCCGTATTCTTCTCTCCAGAAAGAGAGAGCGCTCGAGGATATGTCTACGTCAATTGCGACGGGGGAAGGGTCCGAAGGCCCCTCATCATAGTCGAAGACGGTGTTCCCAAACTAACCCGTGAGCATGTCGAAGCCATTCACAGAGGAGAAATGCGATGGGAGGAACTCGTCGAGAAAGGAATCATCGAATACATAGACTCGGATGAGGAGGAAAGTGCTCTTGTGGCGCTCGACCTCTCAAAGATCTCCAAAGACACTACACATCTTGAGCTTGCATCCTACACGATGCTGGGCATATGTGCCTCAGTCATTCCATATTCTGAGCATAACCAGTCGCCTAGGAACGCCTACGAGTCAGCGATGGCGAAACAGGCGCTGGGAGTTTCCTGCACCAATTTCTCTAACCGAGTGGATTCGCGGTCGCATCTTCTGCACTATCCACAAATGCCTCTTGTCAGAACGAAACCAATGGAAATCATCAACTACGATGACAGGCCCGCGGGTCAGAACTGCGTGCTGGCGGTGCTTTCGTTCCAAGGATACAACATGGAAGATGCCATTGTCTTCAACCGTTCATCGGTGGACAGAGGATTCGGGCGCTCCACCTTCTTCCGGATCTACGAGGGCGAATGTAGACAATACCTCGGAGGGCTCCGCGACAAATTCGAGATTCCTGAGCCAGGGACCAGAGGATACAGAGGCGACAGATACTATCGCCTTCTTGAAGAAGACGGAATCATTTCGGCCGAGGCAGATGTGAGCGGCAACACAGTACTTGTAGGCAGAACGAGTCCGCCTAGGTTCTTGGAGGAGTATCGCGAGTTTGAAGTCAAGGGCCCCACGAAACGTGATTCATCGGTAGGAATGCGTCCTTCAGAGGTCGGCGTAGTCGACACCATCTTCGTGACAGAATCGATTGAGGGCAGCAAGCTCGTCAAGGTGAAAGTCAGAGACACACGTGTTCCCGAACTTGGGGACAAGTTCGCGTCAAGGCACGGACAGAAAGGAGTCATCGGGCTACTAGTTCCACAGCAAGACATGCCTTTCACGCAGGACGGCGTCGTTCCCGACGTCATCATAAACCCCCACGCCTTCCCGTCCCGCATGACGATCGGACAATTCGTCGAATCATTGGCTGGTAAGGTCGCATCGCTGAGAGGAGAACCAGTAGACGGAACCCCATTCAGTAACGAGCGTCCAGAGCAACTCCGCGACGCGTTGTTGAAGCTTGGATTCGCGCACAGCGGAAGCGAAGTATTCTACAACGGTATCGACGGAAAGAGGTTCATGGCCGACGTATACGTGGGAGTCGTGTACTATCAGAAGCTTCACCACATGGTTGCGGACAAGATGCATGCACGGGCCCGCGGCCAAGTGCAGATGTTAACGCGTCAGCCCACGGAAGGAAGAGCTCGCGGTGGAGGTCTAAGGTTCGGCGAGATGGAACGCGACTGCTTGATCGGGCACGGAGCCTCCGCGTTGCTGAGAGATCGGCTCTTGGAGGAATCTGACAAGTACACGGTCATGGTCTGTGAAGTATGCGGCCTATTGGCCTATCATGATATCAAGCAGAACAAGTACGTGTGCCGGATCTGCGGCGAAAAGGCAGTAATCTCCCCGGTAGCGCTGTCGTACGCGTTCAAGCTACTGCTCCAAGAACTGATGGCTCTCGGGATAGCTGCCAGACTCAACATTTCGGAGCGTGCATAAGATGGCGATGGTTGAAGAAGCAACCAAAATTATCGGCAGCATCAGATTCTCGCTTCTCTCCCCGAGCGAGATACGTCGGCTCTCAGCAGTTGACGTCCAGACAGCGGACACGTATGATGAAGACGGCGTTCCCATTGTCTCAGGCCTAATGGACGGAAGATTGGGAACACTTGAGCCCAGGCAGAAGTGCAAGACATGCGGAAACACCGCAGTGAGTTGTCCAGGCCATTCCGGACACATTGAACTCGCTGAGCCTGCCATTCATGTCGCCTTCGCGAAACTCATACACAAGCTTCTATCCGTCACCTGCCGGAACTGCGGCAGGGTACTCATGTCAAACGAGAAGATCGAGAACTACAAGGCAAAAATAGCGGAGGAAAAGAAACGCCTCAACGAGGTGCCCACGGCTTTCTTTGACGCGATCATGAAGGAAGCAAAGAAAGTTCAAGAATGCCCACACTGCGGAACACGACAACACACGATAGAGCATCAGAAGCCCACCACGTTCATAGACGAGACCGGAGCTAGGCTCACACCCAGCGCAATCAGAGAGATGCTTGAACGCATTCCTGATGACGATCTTCGCATCGTCGGAATGGACCCGACAGCTGCGAGACCTGAATGGATGGTACTTCAAGTTCTGCCTGTCCCACCTGTGACGGTACGTCCATCCATTACACTCGAATCTGGTATACGATCAGAAGACGATCTGACGCACAAACTCGTTGACATAATCCGAATCAACCAGAAATTGCGTGAGGCGCTCGAATCCGGCGTTCCGGTTAACATCATCCAAGAACTGCACGATCTACTACAGTATCATGTGACAACATACTTCGACAATGAAGTCTCCGGCCTCCCACCGGCCCGTCATCGCTCCGGAAGGGCACTGAGAACAATCAGCCAACGTCTGAAAGGCAAGGAAGGTAGGTTCCGAGGCAACCTGTCAGGAAAGCGAGTGGACTTCTCAGCAAGGACTGTGATCTCTCCTGACCCTAACTTGGACATCAGCGAAGTTGGTGTGCCCGTTGACATTGCGGCGCGATTGACGATTCCTGAACGTGTTACGCAATGGAATATTGACGAGATGCGGGGGCTCATCCGGAATGGTCCCGACCAGTATCCGGGTGCCCTCTACATTGTGCGCCCCGACCAGAGACGGGTAAGACTGGAGTTTGTGACGGAACGGGATAGTCTTGCAGATGCAATCGAGGCAGGGTTCGTTGTCGAACGGCACATCAGAGACGGAGACATTGTGCTCTTCAACAGGCAACCCTCGCTTCACAGAATGTCAATCATGGCTCACACGGTCAGAGTCCTTCCATACAAAACGTTCAGACTGAATCCGTGTGTTTGCCCACCATACAACGCAGACTTCGACGGTGACGAAATGAACCTGCATGTCCCGCAAAGTGAGGAGGCACGAACTGAAGCGAGACTGCTAATGCAGGTTCAAGATCAGATACTTTCTCCTCGCTACGGAGGGCCGATCATAGGCGCCAAGACAGATCTTCTCAGCGCAGCATACCTTCTTACACGCAAGTCCACGACCCTCGCTAAGGATGAAGTTTGCAGACTCCTCACGGCTGCCGGATACACGGGCGAACTTCCCGAGCCAGCGACGAAGCGTCCAGTTGAACTCTGGACCGGGAAACAGATCTTCAGCCTCTTCATACCCAAAGGCTTCAACTTCGCCACGAGATCCAGCATGGTGACAAAAGATGACAAGGAACATGTCACAATACGCAACGGCATACTTGAGGAAGGAGTCATTGACAAGAACTCGATAGGCGCCGAACGCTCAGAGACTCTCTTTCACCGGATTGTGAAAGATAATGGGTCTGAAACAGGACGCGAGTTCCTCAATCACATTGCGAAGCTACTTGACCGTTTCGTCCTGATGAAAGGTTTCTCATACTCAATCAGAGAGCTTGACATACCGTCCAGCGTTAGGGAAAGGATTGACAAAGTCATACGAAAAGCCGAGGAACGTGTCTATGCACTTATCGATAGCTACAACCAAGGAACCCTCGGACGGCTTCCAGGTCAATCGCTCGCTGAATCACTTGAGATCCGCATAATGGATGAACTATCCAAAGCCCGTGACGTGGCTGGCGAGTACGCGGACGCCAACTTGGACGACAAGAACAGTGGCGTGATCATGACGAGAACTGGCGCGAGAGGCTCATCGCTGAACATTGCACAAATGATAGCGTCCGTAGGACAGCAATCGATTAGAGGCCAAAGAATTCGCAGGGGATACAGAGACCGAGTACTATCTTTCTTCAGGCCTGGAGACGCAGGCCCTGAAGCAAGAGGGTTCGTCTACGCCTCATATAGGGATGGTCTGAATCCGATCGAGTTCTTCTTCCATGCGATGGGTGGACGTGAAGGACTGGTGGACACGGCAGTCAGAACACAACAGAGTGGATACATGCAGAGAAGACTGATCAATGCGCTCGAACATCTCAGAGTAGAGTACGACTCAACTGTACGGGACTCTCGCGGAGACATTATCCAGTTCAGATATGGCGAAGATGGTGTTGACACGGCAAAGAGCGACCACGGCAAGGCGGTGAACTCTGAACGCCTAATCGAACGGGTAAGGCTTACCGCAGAGAAGGGTGCGAAGGCGACCAACAAATACGTTGACACCAAGATCCGAGAAGTGCTGGATCGTCTTTGCCCTCTCTTGGCGGATGAGTTGAAGCGGAACTTGCTGAAGGCCAAGATGTCACGGCGAGGTGTTGATGAAGTTGTTCGCCAATCGGTCGAGAACTACGGCAGGTCACTGATTGAGCCAGGTGAGGCTGCTGGGATCGTTTCAGCTCAATCCATCGGCGAACCTGGGACGCAGATGACGCTGAGGACCTTTCACTTTGCCGGCGTTAGAGAGCAGAACGTCACACTGGGGCTTCCAAGGCTGATTGAGATCGTTGACGCGAGAAAGATCCCATCCACGCCGACAATGACGGTATTCTTGGACGAGAAGTACAGAAATAGTAAGGAGAAGGCCGAGGAAGTCGCCACCCTACTAACGCACACCACACTCGGAGACATAGCTTCCAGTATCGAGTCTGACATAACTAGGATGAGAATCGTCGTCAAGCTTGACGCTGCAGCCATGCGGGAGAAGTCCGTCACGCTGAAAGACATCAAGGCAGCAATTCAGGTACCTCGAGGAGAGGCAAAGGTAGAGAAAGACGAGATCGAAATCAGTACCGAAGAGATGGACATTCCACAGTTCAGACGGTTGGAATCTCGCGTCGCTGGAATGCATGTGAAAGGAATCCCGGCGGTGAGACGTGCTCTCGTAATGGAGGAGAATCACGAATGGATCATCAGAACCGAAGGATCAAACCTTGAACTTGCACTGACGACACAAGGAGTCGATCCAGCCAGAACGATATCCAACAATATGCATGAAGTGGCAGCCGTGCTTGGAATCGAGGCCGCGCGCAACGTAATAATCAAGGAAGCGAAGGCTGTCCTTGAAGAACAAGGTCTTGATGTCGACATAAGACACGTAATGCTCGTAGCCGACGCGATGACCGCGTCAGGTGAGGTCCTTCAGGTAGGCAGACATGGCGTTAGCGGCGAGAAAGCCAGCACTCTCGCGAAGGCAGCCTTCGAGATCACGATCCCAACGATCGTCGATGCAGCCGTACGTGGAACCAAAGATCACCTGCGCGGAGTTGCGGAGAACGTAATAGTCGGGCAGCAAGTGCCAATGGGCACTGGCTTGATCGAAGTCTTCATGTCGATGTCTGAGAAGAGGGAGAAATGATGGATCTGAACAAGCAGATCAGCATGGTCGTCAAAACCGGCAAGATTGAGTTAGGCTGCAGCAAAGCGACGGATGCGGCGAAGACAGGGAAGGCGCGTCTGATCGTCATTGCCTCGAACTGTCCGGAACCACACAGGTCGAGCATCGTCTACAATGCGAAAGTCTCAGAGGTTCCCGTCTACGTTTACTCCGGTACAAGCATGGACTTGGGTGCCGCATGCGAAAAGCCATTTCTAGTTGCTGCTCTCACAGTGAAGGAACCTGGCGACTCTGAAATCCTAAAGTTGGCTGAAGCCTGAAGATGTCCGCTACGAAGATCCGTCTGGGCAGCGATGAGATGCGCTACATTGCTCTATTCGAGAGTATAACGGGCGCAACGGCGAATGACTGCTTGATCGACTCCCTAGGCGACCGGATCATCTTCATTGCCAAACCAGGGCAGATGGGGTTAGCGATAGGGAAGGCGGGCAAGAACATCAACACTCTCCGAAGAATGACCGGCAAGCCAGTCGAGGTTGTCGAGGCATCTGAAAGCGTGGAGGGCTTGATCAAGAACTCTCTCGCCCCTGCAAAGATCAAGGAGATCAGGGTCACTGAACGCCCCGACAAGAAGATCGTCGTCGTCGAAGTTGATCCAAGGGACAAGGCCCTAGCGATCGGGAAGAACGGCAGGACGATAGACAAGACCCGCATGCTAGCTAAGAGATACTTCCAAATCGATCATGTACAGATCGCGTAGGAATACGCAACGCGGTGCATGATCAATCAGTCAGGAAAAGAGGCAAGTCCATCGCGGAAATCGAGACACAATCATGAACGAGCGCAATCATGAATAGAATAGCAAGAACACGATGCTTGTGATCGTGATCGCCACGATCAGCCCTGCCACCGCTTGGTTCGGTGTGTGTGCGCACAATTTCAATCTTGCCCACACCATGAGAACGGAAAGCGAATAGAGAGGGGCAACCCATATGCCGAACACAAGGACCAGCGCGGTGGTGGGTCCCGCTATCCCAGCGGTATGAGCGCTTATCTTCCAGCCGAGTGTTATCAGGCACATAGCCAGACCCACACAGAGGTACGCAACTGCCATCACAAACATGAGTTTGTTATTGAGGACAAGAAAAGTCGCAATCCCCATGGCATAGCCGATCAACCCAAGAGCGTACAGCGGTACACGTTTCGTGGGATCCGAGACATCCAGATCCGTTCTACCGGTCATTTTGCTATACAGCACCGGTACGAATGGTGCTAGGCACAATGTGACGATGCCGACAAACGCTGACGACAACGGATTCATCAGCGGTCCTAATCCGACCGGGGAGAACCAAGAGAACACGATCGAAATGATGGCCGCGACACCGAATGGTGTGAATATTCCTGAGAATATCTCGGCCGCCCTAGTTTCCCAGCTCACTCGCAGTCTCACCATTGTCTCATGCCGATCAGGGAATTTGTGTAACCCATTCAGAGATCGATGGCAAGTGCTGGTTGCATGATGTCTCAAAGACCCAACTGGTGCCTCACGGAGGCGACGGTCTTCGAGTCCGGCATCTCGGCTGATGCGCCGGTGATTATGACGTGATCCAGTCTTCCTCCTCGTGCGACTGGAAAGTGCACGAAAGGAACATAGTACTGCGTCAACTCCTCGATGTGAAACGTGTTGCTCAGGATCTGTTTGGATTCCTCTGGCATTTTCACGAGCTTGTCTCGCAGTCTTTGCACGACTGTCTCCTTAGTCTCCCTCGAGGCTGCGATTCTTGATAGCGTTCCTTCAACATTGAGATCAGCGATGTCGAATATACGACGACTCTTCCATCTGCTGGGTAGTACCTCGTCAAGCATGTCGCCTTCTCGCCCATCTGAAGTCACGTACATCTCGGCTCGTCCATGTCTCAGCGCGAGTTCGGTCACATCCTTGAGATTGAAGTATCTTTTTTCACCCATGAAAAGCCTGGAGAATCGTTTCAGTGTGCGTCTCAACGTGTCCGGAACATCCTCGCTTTCTTGTTCTTCTATCATGAGGTCACGTGTCTCTCCATCAACCTCGACTGCGACAACGTCCTTGTCTACTCGAATGCTGTAGTTTGCGTTCCTTAGATAGAAGCATTCATGATAACCCTTCAGGTGCCATAATGGAAAATAGACTATGGTAGGGGGCCCGGCGAGCTTGGACATCGCAGATACGGGTCTGAACAAGTCTGCTAGGCGTTGAAGGATCCCCGGTTTGATTGCTTTCCTAGCAAGCCTATCAAGAGGTTGTGGTATGACCCTCACGCCAGTCTCGACAATCCTCGATGGATCCCATCCATTTCCTTGACGAGGACCTGGCATCTCTTTGGCTAGCTCGTCGAGTGTGCGTAGTTTCTCAAGCTTGGAAGCTATCTGAGCTCGCATGTCTTCGCGTTCAGTCAAACGATTTGTCCGCCCTTCGTTGAATCTCGGACCCGGTATCTCAGTTGCTGTCAGATCAGATATGAGACCCAAAGATAAGTCTGCCACAGAGCGACCCATCTGAAGCTCGCCTGGCACGTTTTGATACCGAGCTTGAGACACAACAATACACATCACGGCTAGGCATGCAGAAATAGCTGAAAAGATCAACCAGACTGGCGATGTGAGCGATAATGGGTGAGATCGAACCTCGACTGGTTTTCATTCACGGTGCTGGAGGAACACACAAGGTCTGGCGGTATCAAACATCCGCGTTTCCAGGGAGTGTAGCGCTCGATCTACCTGGCCACCCGAGAGGCATTGGGTACAACACGATCTCGGAATATGCGGAGTTCGTGACCAAAGCGATCATGGAACTAGGGCTCACATCAGTAATACTAGTGGGTCACTCGATGGGTGGCGCCATCACGATCGAGATCGCCCTTGCCCGTCCGCCGTTTCTCGCCGGAATAGTGCTCGTCGGTTCCGGGGCACGGCTACGAGTGACTTCCATCATAAAGGATGAAGTGACCCGCGACTATGCACATGCTGCAGAAGTAATCGCTCAGTGGGCGTACTCTTCGAAGAGTGATGTGAAGCTGAGAAAGGCGTCGGTTCAGGAGTTGCTTGAAGTCCCGGCTGAAGTCACCTACGGTGACTTTCAGGCCTGTGACCATTTCGATAAGATGAACGAAATCAGTCGTATCGATCTGCCCACTTTGTTGGTGTGTGGTGAAGATGACGCGCTCACGCCGATCAAATACTCGCAGTTCTTGAAGGAGAGAATTCGAAATGCTCGAATCGCCATTATTCCCGGTGCAGGCCACTCGGTTATGCTGGAGAAACCAAGGGAGTTGAACAACGCGCTACGGTCATTTCTGGCGGAGACTCGCCTCTCCCATATGTGAGAACTGGTCCAGTCGTCGCCGCATTAGCATAGGGTAGCAATTAGTGAGGCTACTTGCGCGAAATGGCTTGTCCGAGAAAGAAGCTTCGACTTGATTCCACGGACCATGTGGTCGAATGTTCAGATAGCTAGGGCGCTTTGAATGTCCAGTCATCTGTCTCGGATAGTATCGCCCTTAGGATTGCGGTTGCTCTTCTGTGGCCGATTGCTAGGAAAGCCTTGCCTAGATGTTTGCACATTAGTTTGGATCGCATATTGTTCTTCCAGTCATCACAGTCGTGTGTGATTGTTTTGTTCTTGAGATCAATCCTGACTATGTATTGCTTCACGTTTCCGGAAATGAGCTCTTGTTCTAGGCCGGACAACGAGACCAAATCGTCAGGGATTGATTTCGCTCGTTCAAGACGAGCGTTTCCGAGAAATCGTTGCAGAAGCCCCTCTAGGTCAAGTTTGCTGAGCTCGTTTCTGGAGATCTGCTTGGGCAGCTTTCGTCTGTCAATTCTAGGGGACGCCGCTGCGGATCTGTCAGGCGAAGTACCGAATCGTTTCAGAGCTTCGTCGATACGCGAATCTATGAAGAGCCGTTCATCTTCAGTGTATTTACTCCGGTTGCGTGGTTCGTCGAAATATCTTCTTGCAAGCTTCGCTCTGACCGGCTTGTCTAGAGGATACATGTAGTTCTCAGGATCTGCGTACAGTTCAGGATCGGTAGGATAGTTCGGGGGCGGCGCAAGTCTCCCGAAGGATTTCCTATCAGGCATTTTCCCGGGCATTTCCAAGCCTCTGGTCGGATTGCCTTGCTCAAGGGTGCTTGACGTAGGTTGGTTCCGCAGTGTCCTTTGCGTAAACCTGACGGCTCGAGAGTCTCCCGGTCAGCTTCGTGCCACTGATGCTTGCTGTGATTGCCGTGAAGAGTGCACTCAGGTTCTCGCCTGTTCGTGCGCTTATGGCAACGATCTCCGTTCCAATGAATCCTTCGCGAATCACGTCAAGAGCGCGTTCGAGTTGTCTAGATTCAATCAAGTCGATCTTGTTGGCGCAAACTATGATATCCCCGTCTGTGCCAATTTCTCTCAGGATCTTGTTCATGGATGAACAACGACGGCTGATGGTGTGAGCCTCCTCACTTGCGTCTACGAATAGCAGGATCACATCAGAGTGTGCAATTTCACCAAATGTGGCAGTGAATGCTTTCACGATTGTAGGGTGCATGTCTTCTATGAATCCGATTGAGTCTATCAGCAAGAATTCTGAATCACGTGATGCTTCGGCTCGCACCTTTCTTGCGAATGTGGACAGAGTTGTAAACGGTCCAAGTCCCACATTCTTGGTCTCGGAGGCCAACCGATTGAATAAGGTCGTCTTCCCAGCTTGCGTGTATCCTGCAAGTGCAACTATGGGGAACCCCAGCTCTCGACGTCTTCCTCTGATGATCTCTTTCTTGTGATCCAGATCTCTAAGCTGTGATTCCAGACGACTTATTCTGTTGCGTGCCGCGCGAGTATACTCTTGGAAAGGGTAGTCGCCCGGCCCCATCCAGCCAACTTGCTCGCCCATTATTCCTCTCAGTTTGATGAACTCGCGACCCCAAGACAACGTGTACTTCAACTTGGCAAGCTTGATCTGAAGTTTGGCCTCCTTGGTCATCGCGCGTTTGTCAAAGACCTCTAGAATGAGCAGGTTCCTGTCTATGACTCGTACTTCGCCTCCTAGGCGCTGCTGGATCTTGAAAACCTGACTGCTTGGCAGCGTGTTTGCGAATATTACAATCTCAACTTCGCGCGAATCGACGATTTCCTTCAGTTCTTCAACCTTGCCTGGGCCTATGAAGTAGGAGTGGTGGTCGCTGTTTCGTTTCTGAATGATGACTTCGACGACATCGTATCCTATGTTTTCCGCCATCGCTTTTGCTTCTTCAGCCCGCGGAGGTAGTGATGGCAACTTGCACTCCACCACTACAGCACGCACGAGTCATCTCGCCTCGAGGTTTTCCCGAAGATTCAATCTTGGGCGGTGTGCTATTTAGGGATGCCATGACTTTCCGCAATGACCAGTGAAGTTGAGGTCAGAATCGATGTCAGCTTCTAGTCGTAGTATCTTATTTCGAAGTCATCGAATTCCCCTTTCCATTCCTGTCGTCTCAAGTCCACATCAACCACGTACGCGTTCGGAGGACCACGCCGACAGAAATCGACGATCATCTTTACGTTGATTTCTTCTCCCTCGAAGATCGCTTCCACGCGGCCGTCAGGAAGGTTGCGAACCCAACCTGTAAGGCTCAGCTGCTTCGCCTTCGATGCCGTCTCCGCGCGGTAGAAGACGCCCTGAACTTTGCCCGTAACGATCACATGCGCCCTGATCTTCACAGATTCCAACCTTCGCCGGAGATTCAATTGCCCGATAACGCCCTAGTTTGCATACAACATTTTCGGAGCAGATCGACTTTACCCAAAGGCTAAAACCCGCCGAGAGAACATGGTCAATCTGGAGAATCGTCAGATGCAGTCGCCATTAGGCGCCCAATACGTCCATGAGGAGCATCCCAGACTTGCGAAGGGAGATGTCCTGCTGAGGGCAGATAAGGTCGTGAAGGGATTCCCAGGGGTATGGGAGAATCTGATACTCGACGAAGTTGACTTCGATGTGAAATCCGGAGAAATCCATGTAGTACTGGGGGAGAACGGTGCAGGGAAGACGGTCCTGGCTAACGTTCTCTCCGGATTCTACTCTGCATCGCGCGGACGGATCTACATCCGAGGAAAGCCTGTTACGATAAACTCCCCAGAAGATGCGCTTAGACTCGGCGTAGCAATGGTCCACCAAGAGTTTACGCTTGTGCGACCTCTCACAGTCGCGGAAAACGTTGCTCTCGGCCTGAAGAAGAACAGTTTCTCCTTTCCAATACGTGAGGTAGAACGGAAACTGAACGAGCTGTCTGTGAAGTACAATCTGAAAGTCGATTCCAAGGCGAGAGTTGCGGATCTTTCAGTTGGGGAACAGCAACGCGCCGAGATACTCAAAGTCCTCTATCACGATCCTGACGTAATCATACTAGACGAGCCCACCTCGGTACTAGCACCCACGGAATCTCAGCAGTTGTTTTCGATCCTTCGCGGACTCGCAGATGAGGGGAAAGGCGTCATTCTCATCACGCACAAGATGGAGGATGTGATGCGTAACAGCGATCGGGTGACAGTTCTCAAGCTGGGCAAGCTGTCGGGGACCAAGAACACCTCTGAAACGAATGAACAGGAACTTGTCAGAATGATGATAGGTCCCGAGGTGCCGGTTCTGCCAAGGGTTCGGCCGTCCTCCAAAGGCCAAGTCGCGCTTGACATCAGCGAACTGCGGGTTCTGGGTGGGGAAGGAGAACCCGCCGTCAGAGGCGCCTCCCTCACTGTACACGAGGGTGAGATCTTGGGTATTGCGGGCGTTGCGGGGAACGGCCAAACTGAGCTGGTAGAAGCAATAACCGGCCTACGCAACGCGGTCGGCGGGAAGATAGTAATCCTAGGTCAAGACATGACCAACCACTCGCCGAAAGAAATCGCAATGCTCGGAGTCAGCAACATTCCAGAGGAACGAAGGAGGACAGGAACCGCCGAGGGACTCCCCCTCATGGAGAACCTTATGATGAAAGATTATCGCCAATCTCCATTCTCAAAAGCCGGATTCCTCAATATCCCGGTGATCAAGGAACACTGTAGGAAGCTGGTGTCCGAGTTTGAGATCCTGACTCCTGATCTTGAGAAGACTGAGGCAAGGATACTCTCGGGCGGAAACATCCAGAGAATGATCCTCGCAAGGGAGTTATGGAAAGAACCGCGCCTAGTGGTCGCATCGCATCCAACATACGGACTTGACCTCAGAGCCATCGAACACACACACCGGCTCCTGCTGAAATTGAGAGAGAAAGGCTCCGCGATCCTGCTGGTCTCAGAAGATCTGGACGAGATCATGGCGCTCAGCGACCGAATCGCAGTCATGTTCAATGGGAAGATAGTCGGAATCAAAGAATCCGGAGAGACGAACATGCAGGAAATCGGTCTCATGATGGCAGGGGCAACAAACTAGGTTAGTTAGGTAACTTCATCTCAGGTTCATCTTAAATATCACTTGCTCGGACACCCGGCATGGTAGGCCTTCTGCCTATCAAGGTCATGTGAGAAAAAATGAGAAAAACTTCTAGCATGTTACGACATATGTCTAGCAAATCAGCAATTACAAGAATACAAGCAATCATAATCGTTGTGGTCGTCGTGTTAGCTGCTGCAGGCGCCGCCGCCTACTACTTCACGATGCCTCAATTTGGGTGCCCCAGTGGTTCTCGTTGCATTGCCATCGTATCCGACACGGGCGGACGCGGGGACCTTTCGTTCAACGACATGGCATTCAAGGGCGGAGAAGCGGCACAAACGGACTTCGGAGTCAAGATGCTGGCACTAATCAGCAGAACAGAGGCCGACTACATTCCCAACCTCGAAACTGCAGCAAAGGATCCTGGGGTGATACTTATCGTTGGTGTCGGCTATTTGTTGGCTGATGCGATAAACGCTACTGCAAGAAAATACCCGGACAAGAACTTTGTTATCATCGACTCCGCTGTCCCAGGTCTTCCCAATCTGATGAGCATACTTTTCGAGGAGCACAAGTCAAGCGCAATCATTGGCGCGATTGCAGCGTTGACTGCTGCTGCGTTCGGCTATCATCGCATTGGTGTTGTCCTCGGTATTGAGATCCCAGTGCTTTGGAAGTTCGAGATCGGCTACAAGTGGGGAGCTGACTGGGCACTGAAGTGGTATCAGAACAAGTTCGGCAAGAGTGCACCGGTCATCGGAGATACTCCGGTGAAAGAGAGAGTCCTATACACCTACACAGGCAGCTTCAGTGATGTCACGAAGGGGTATGAAGCCGCAAAGCCGATGTTCGTTCGTGATGCGGCCCATGACGCCGGGGTTGTCTATAACGTGGCGGGCCTGACCGGCTTGGGCATCAACCAAGCCGTTCAGGAGATAGCTGCTGCTAACAACTTGACAATGGGCCCCCCCTTCATGATGGGGGTCGATTCTGACCAAGATTGGATCAATCCAGGCTTCATCCTCGCCAGCGCAATGAAACGTGTTGACACAGGAGTCCACTTTGCTACTCAGCTAGTTACACAGGGCACCTTCCGACAGGTTGTAGCATCCACTGGCGGAGTAGTCACTCTGGGAATTGGAACCACCGTAAACGGTGTCCCGGTTCAAGGAGTATCCGTGAGCACTTTGGCCGATTTGGATGAATTCATTCAAATGGGAGTCAACGCCGAGAAACTAACAGGAAAGACAGTGCTTACAATGCCTGCCGACCAGATCAAGGCCAAAGTTGCGGCTATGAGAAACTCTGTGCCGAGCTGGGTGTGGGATGGAGCGAACGAGCTGCAAAACGAGATCAACCAAAACCCCAACCTCGTACCGCTCGCTATGACGAAGGACGCAGTGGACCAATGGAGAGCCACCTTAGGATAGTGGCGCTCCAGTCCTCCCTTTTTTTTTGAGAGAACCTTCAAAGTCAGGGCCGAGACGTTTGATCCAACTTGTGACGAGTAAGTAGTACCGGGTAACAAGATGAGCGAGCGCTTGGCTGCAACATTTCGCAAGACTGGCGAGTCCGGAATCGCCGTGGTGATAGGGCTTGTTGCAGGAGCTTTCCTCATGCTGGTTTTCGGCTATAACCCTATCCGAGCATACCTAGCCCTGTTTCTCGGCGCTTTTGGAAGCATTTCAGGCATCTTGGAAACTCTTGCGTTCGCGACCCCTCTCATGGTGACCGCTGTCACCTTCGCGGTCGGAGTGAGAGCTTCTCTCTTCAACATAGGAGCAGAGGGACAAATGTATCTTGGGGCAATCGGGGCTGTAATCGTTGGCGGTACATTGACACTACCGGCAGGGCTGCATCCGATAGCTGCGACAATCTTCGCCATGTGTCTTGGAGCTCTATGGGCTTTGCCAGCAGCCATTCTCAAGATTTGGAGAGGAGTTCACGAGGTTGTGTCCACAATCATGCTGAATTATATCGCTTTCTGGTTGGTGACTTGGCTGGTGACCTACCAATTCGGGGAACCCGGAAGAGCAGAAAGAGCAACACCAGCACTACCGACAGCACGTTACCCCGTAATTGGGGAAACATTGACTTCCGTGATTTTTGTGGTTGTAATCTTCTGCATCGCGGTCGCCGTGCTTCTTTGGCGGACTGGAATAGGTTTTGAGCTTAGACTCGTAGGAGACAACCCTGAAGCAGCGAAGTACGCAGGGGCAAGCAGGAGCCGAGCCATCCTTGTGAGCTTTCTGGTTGGCGGCATGGCCGCTGGCCTAGCAGGTGCAAGTCAGGTTGTCGGACGGCCTCCATCTTGGACTCTCTATGCAACTCTCGGTAATCTTGTGAATCTGGGCTTCGACGGCATTGGCGTGGCCTTAATTGGAAGAAACCACCCTGTCGGCGGAATCTTTGCGGCAATATTCTACGGGGGGCTCCAGCACGGTGGCAGGTACATGGAGTATAATGCAGGGGTCCCATCGGAATTAGTCAGCGCAATTAACGGAGTAATCGTGATGACCCTCGCGATACCCGAGATAGTCACGATCATAAGGAGACATCGCGAGTCTTGATGGCATCTCGGAGAATTCAAGTGTACCTTGTCGGAATCGCGTTGACTTTGACTTTGCTCTACGTGGTTTCCCTGGCCGGATTCAGCGTTCTTAGCTTGATCGAGACGGGGCTGTTGGCTATGACGCCTCTAGCGTTGGCTGCGGTGGGCGAGTGTCTCAACGAGCAAGCGGGCACTATCAACGTGGGGATGGAAGGCATTTTTCTGATCACTGCTATCCTAGGCGTCTATTGGGCGGAGGTATTCAGGAGTGGGCTTTATGGCATCTTGCTTGGTTCCGCGACTGGCGCCTTGATAAGTCTTGTATTTGCACTGATGTCTGTCTACGGCAAGGCAAACCAGGTCATAGCCGGAATGGGACTAAACATACTGGCCCTCGGGCTGGGTCCATTCTTGCTAATGGCGATCTGGTCATTTCCTGGCATCCATGTGTTCCCCCACGGGTTGGTCCTTCAGTCAATACAGCTGGGTGTGGGAAACGCGCATTTGGCCATCAGTCCCGTGACGATCGCTGCGATATTGATTGCCATTCTTGCGTATCTGCTCCTAAACAGAACCCTGTTAGGAATCAGAATAAGGGCTGCAGGTGAGAACCCCATAGCAGTCGATGTAGCTGGAGTCAGCGTCGGTCGCATCAGGATACTGATGTGTGTTCTGGGTGGGGCGCTTGCGGGGTTGGGAGGAGCCTTCATGTCACTGGGTTGGTTCGGTGTTGTGGTTAAGGAGATCTCCGCGGGAAGAGGTTTCATAGCCCTGGCAGCTGTGGTCTTCGCAGGTTTAGACCCCCTGCTGGCGCTGGCCGGCTCATTCATATTCGGTTTCTCAGAGGGTGTTGCCTTCACTGTTGCAATCTCTCCAAGCGTAAGGCAAGTCGTCTATTTTGTGCATATGATCCCATACGTTGTCACGTTGCTGATCCTCGCCGCTGCAATTGGCGGAAAGAAGTTCCCACGCGCGCTGGGCAAACCATATGTGAGAGAGTAGTCGAATCGACCAACTACCAGACTGCAGTTGAAGCCGACGCCCGAGTATGCTGACGCACTGATCAAGAGAGCGAGTATACGGTTCTCTTCTCTATCGTCCGCTTCTTGCCCTCAGGCCACATCCCAAGAGGGATGTACGTAGCCGATGATCGCCCGTAATGCGTGACATTATCTGATGCGCATGAATTGCAGGTCGTGAGCAGTCCCTTCATGACTCGATTACAGTTCTTGCAGAACGAGTACACTCCCGAGTACGCAATGAACCGGAGACCATTAGCAGCCGCTTCGCGCGTCAGGGACAGTAGTGTATCCGCAGTCACCTTGGAGTCCACAGTAATCAAGGTCAAATGGCCGCCGGGGGTTAGGGTCTGCAGCATTCCTTCTATCGAGAGTCTTTCACCGAATGGGATCTTTGAAGTCAGAGGCACACCCGGTAGGTCGGTATAGAACGGGTAGTTTCTGCCGCCTTGGGCGGAGACAGTGCTCTTGCCGTAGTGCTCCACGTCAAGCTCGGCTAGTCTTGATGTGGCATCATCTCCAGGCCTTTCCGATAGCACAACGCGCATTCCGAGGTTCTCAGAGGCGGCCTCGGTTTGTTTCTTCAGCTCCTGGAGGACCTTCTCAGCGAAAGCTAGCGAGTCCTTCTTCAACTCGCTTCCAGTGTGTGCGAGGCAAGCCTCATTCAGTCCGAGAATCGCCACCGCATAGGTAGCCGTCTTCTCACGAAGGTATGGTGTGCCTTGCCCGGATCCAAGCAGCAACGGGAGTGTGGCTTGTTTCAGCCTATCGACCATGAATCTCCGCTTGATCTTGAAAGCTTCGAGCGTCAGGGCAAGTATGTCGGTCATTGACTTGAACAGCCTATCATCGTCTCTCCGCGCCTCATAGGCAAGTCGTGGCAGGTTGAGAAAGATCGTTGCCATACAACCTGTCCTATAGCAATCTGCCTCCCATTGCTTCCCCCAATCATCTGTAAGCCTCAGCCCCGTGGCCGTGTAACAGTCTCGCGAATTGTCTGGAAGTAACGCCATGTATGGTAGCATCCGAGATGCAGCAAGCTCATGAGTCTTGAGAACGCGAGATCGAATCTCCTCCTTTCCTTCGGCTGAGTCCCGAATCTTGAAGATCAGCCTCGGACTCACCAACGGATTGATCAATGCCTCTTGCGAGGTCACTTCGAGCAGGGCATCAAGAACCATGCCTGCTTCTTTATGATAATCAGCATAGACGCCCACAGTTCGACCTTCTGGTCCTATCGCCTCGACGTTCTCTAGGAACTCAGGTACTGCATATTCGAGGCCAAGAGATAGTCCGGGTTGAGGGGCGCCTAATGGCAGGTCCTGTCCTACGGATGAAAGAAAGAGTGCCACTGATTCTTTGACCGAGTCTTCTGGTGTGTGCTCGACGTAGGGCGATAGGAAGACGTTGAATAGGTCGAAGCATTGTTCCCCTGATATCTCGGCGATTCCGAGACGGTAGACGTTCTGAATCATTGCCAAAGCTGCGTTGAAGCTTTGCGGCGGTCTGAGACCGACAAGTCCGTTCTTCAGGAAGTATCGGAGATCATGTTGTATCTCGCTTGGTTTTAGCGGCCAACTCTCAAGGTCGGATATGTGGATCTGGCCCGAGATGTGTGCGTCCGCTATCTCGCGCGGCAAGCACTCCAGAAGCACGTACTCCCCTAAGACAGAAGCTCCGGCGGTTCTCTGAACGTAGTCGGTTGCCAGTCCGAGTTCGCCCGTGGAGCGGAGAAGCTGGGTTACATCGTACACCGGCATCCCGACGCGTGTCAGTTTGTGTCTGTACTCTTCGAGTTTCTTCTCGATCAGGATGGCGTTCACGAATTCCCGGATCAGAGCCGCGGTCAAGTAAGAAGTCCTGAGCTTAATCAGACGATCTTCCGCTTCTGCTGCTATCTCATCTGCAAGCTCCTGAGGGACTCCAGCTTCAACAACCAGCGACTTGGATATCTTGCTTCTGTGGAAGTCCTCTATCGCGAGCCGTGAGGTTCTGACGAATAGTCTACCGCGCTTCACACTGACATATTCTTCGAGGTCTCGTGCGAAATGCACTACCATCTCGCCTAGTTCGGTTATCTCATACTTCTTCGTACGCTTGTCCGAACTGATCAAACCAGCTTCGGCAAGGCTTCGGAGGTGGTACACGAACTTTCCAGCGTCACGTACAGGATCCAACTTCAGAGATGACATGATCTCTGTGTACGGCAACGCGCCTTTCGTAGAGAGAAGGCGAAGTACTTGCATACGCAGCGGAGCGGACGCTGCATCGAACACGGCGGCTCCTAGCTTCTCAACGGAACGGAGCATGACGCAGACAGTGTGCACCAATAGTTTAAAAAACTGTAGTAATCAGCCGGGGCGTTCTCGCAGTCATCGAAGATCGTAGGGAAATACTTGGGACCTGATGATTGCGGACATTATCTTGTCTCGTCGAAGCCTACAGGAGCCCAGCGAGTGCCTTTATGTCGTGGATTTCGACGGGTATGAGGTGTGGAAGAATGAGCGAGAGACTAGTTTCCGCTGTCCAACCTGAATCTGTTGAAGGGGTCCAATACCATGTCTCAGCGAAGCGAGGGCAAATAGGTCGCTACGTCTTTTTGCCTGGTGACCCGGATCGTGTGCCGAAGATAGCCAAGTTCTGGGATTCTGCCCACGAAGTGTCTTCGCACAGAGAGTACAGAATATGGTCTGGAATGATTGACGGAACGATGGTGTCTGCGTGCTCTACCGGTATCGGTTGCCCAGCTGCAGCCATCGCAGTTGAGGAGCTAAGTAGGATTGGCGCAAACACATTCATTCGAGTCGGTTCGTGCGGCTCGTTAGTGCCAGACCTCGATTGCGGAGACCTTGCCATTTCCACGGCTGCTGTTCGTCTCGACGGTACCAGCAAGCAGTACGTCACGGCTGAGTATCCCGCTGCAGCGAGCTACGATGTCGTCCTCGCCCTGATTGAAGCTGCCGAGAAACTGGGAAAGAAGTATCGCACAGGGTACACCGCGTCGACTGACAGCTTCTATGTTGGCCAAGGCCGTCACGGCGTTGAAGGTTATCTGCCTCCAGACGCCGAGAAACTCGTTGAGAGACTTCAACAACAGCACGTAATCACAATGGAAATGGAAGCTTCCACAATCTTCACGCTCACAGGAATCTATGGATTCCGCAGTGGCTGCGTGCTTGCAGTGTACGCTAACAGGGCCACTAACAAATTCGAAGTCAGAGGGGAAGAGGACGCATGCAAAGTTGCTGTGGAAGCTGTTCGTATCCTGATCAAATGGGACTCGGATCGGCAGAGAGCCGGGAGAAGACACTGGTCACCAGGTCTCAGCTACTGATGTGCGACTCGCTTTGACGACGTTCTATTCTCTCCGGTACGAGTCCGGCCATATGATCTGTCTCAACTGGTAGAGGCTCCTGAGCCTGTAATCTGGTTCAACCTTGAGCTCGGACTGTGCCGCAACCGGTTGTAGCACAAGAGCGGTTTGTGCGCCTGCTGCTCGACCCGCTTCGACATCGTACCTGCTGTCTCCAACGTAGATGCTTTCCTTCGGGGCTACTCCGAGCTTCTTGATTGCGGTCGTGACGAGCGCTGGGTCTGGCTTGCCTTGTTCAACTTCGTTGATTCCAACTATTGCGTCGAGCAGCGCGTCCATTCCGAAATACTTGACTATCTTCATTATTCTGTCGGTTCGTGTTCGATGAGGCGACTGCTGACCTCACTCCCCGGACTTTCATGATTCGGAGCATCCCCAAGGCTCCGTATCGTGGTTTCACCTCTAGGCGCCATGTATTCTCAAAGAGCTGACCCTTCAGCTCGACAAGTTTCCCGTATGGTCTGCTCGCCATGGTTTGAGATTAGTTGTCTGGCGATATCAACAGTCCTCAAACCAAGCCTGTCGATCACTTCTTGGTCCCGAAATTCCAAACCAAGCGTCTTTAGCGCGCCTCGCCACGATTGCAGGTGAACCCAATTCGAATCGATCAATGTTCCATCAAGGTCAAAAATGACGGCTTTGATGACATGTCATCCTGCTCACGTCACACACGCTTCCGTATGGCTCTAGAGGGCACGACGCAAGCCAATGGGATATCGTCATATCTCAGTAGAGCATCGAGCGAGCAAAGAACTTAAAGACTCATTTGCTCGCTTTCGCCGTGGTGCTCCGGTGGTGTAGCCCGGTTAGCGCTGAGGCCGAGAGCATAGCGGCCTTATCCGTTGGCGAGTCAGCGGAGGCCACTCGAGCCGTTGATCGCGGGAGATCGTTCGCAGACGGTCCGCGAATTCGAAAACGAGGAGGCCCCTCGTCGCGAGTCCCGCCCGGAGCACCAACAAACCTCAAAGCGACCGGCAGTCAAACAGCCTGCAGAACGGAGATGGGGTCAGTGAGACTTGAGGAACTGGACCTGACAGAGTGCATTAAGATCGAGGATCCAGATGCGCTCATCATAGTCGATATGCAGAACGATTTCATGCCATCCGGTGCTCTTGCTGTCAGGGGCGGGAACGAGATAGTTGCTCCCACAAATCGTCTTGCCGAAGTGTTCCATTCTAAGGACAGGCTCGTTGTTATGACGCAGGATTGGCATCCTCCGAACCATCTTTCGTTCGCCAGCACCCACGGCATGAAACCATACGCTCTTTACGAGTCCAATGGGATAGGCCCGGTCCTGTGGCCCGATCACTGTATTCAGGGAACGAGAGGAGCGGATTTCCATCCCCAAATTCAAGCCAGACTGGCAAAAGCCATTATCCGGAAGGGATACCATGTGGCGGTGGACAGCTACTCAACATTCATTGAGAATGACAAGAAAACGCACACTGGTCTCTCAGGATATCTGAATGCGCTTGGAAAGAAGCGTATCTTCCTGTGTGGACTTGCGTTGGACTACTGTGTCTATCACTCAGCCGTGGATGGCCGGGATTTGGGGTTCGACGTAGTTGTACCCATAGACCTCACAAAAGCTATCGACTCGCCGCCAGGTCGATTGTCTGACACGTTGGAAATCATGGCCGAGAGACAAGTCGAATTCGTCAGGTCGACTGGCATCGTGACTTGAGACTCGTTGGATATCGTGCGAGTGAGTTGTTTCAAGCATTGTGCCAATGCTTCGAGCATGTCGGCGTTAGAGAGCGTCAGGTTTCCGTGTGTGCGTGCGCTGCCCGAGGAACCAATAAATAAGACGCGGGGTTGGGTTAGGGCCGCGTGACTTCCATGAAGTTTCCGAAGGCGATTTCAACCTATTGTCCGAAATGCAAGAGTCACACAGAGCATGGCGTATCGGTCTACAAGAAGGGCAAAGAGCGTACGCTCTCAGCTGGTGCTAGGCGTCACGAGCGAGAGAAACACGGCTATGGCGGTCAGAAGTGGCCTGAACTGAAACGGACAGCCAAGACTACGAAGAAGCAAGTACTCCGCCTCACATGCAGGAAATGCAACCAAACAGTCTTCAGACTCGGGATACGCCTTCGCAAACTCGAAGTCGGAGCGTGAAATCGAGCATGGTCAGGAAAGAACCTATTCCTAAGCCCCGCAGCAACTTTCTCAAAGTGAAATGCACAAAATGCGGCAACGAGCAGGTGGTGTTTGACCGAGCTGCTGTGCAGGTGAAGTGCAATGTGTGCGAAGACGTGCTCCTTGAGACACAAGGGGGAAAGGCGAAGATCAAAGGCGAGGTCACGCAAGTCCTCGGCTGACCTCTCCGCAGCAGGAGTCAAGTATCATGTCTGCTCCCAGTTACCCTGATGTCGGTGATCTCGCGATTGCCACTGTAAAGCGAGTCGTCGACTACGGTGCTTACGTGAGGCTGGATGAGTACGAAGGGATTGAGGGGCTCGTTCACATCTCTGAGATCTCGACCACTTGGGTCAAACATATTCGCGAGCATGTTCGTGAGGGACAGAAGCTTGTCCTCAAGGTCCTACGTGTAGATCGCGAACGTGCCCAAGTTGACCTGTCACTTCGCCGGGTCACGGGCCGGGAAAAGACAGACAAGATGCTTGAATGGAAGAGGAGCAAGAAAGCAGATTCAATCATCAAGGGCGCAGGTGAACGTCTGAAGGCTGACGCTGAGACAACCGAAAAGATGCGTCTTCTCATGTACGAGAAGTTGGAGAACCCCTACGAGACATTTCAGGAGTCCGTAGAGGAGGGCGATGGAGTCTTCGCAAAGCTGGGCATAGCGCCAGAATGGGCAGCCGCGCTTGCTGAAGTGGCGAAAAGCAAGGTCAAACTGGAGAAGGCGTCACTGACAGCGACGGTCGAGCTCACCTGCAGGGCGCCGGAAGGAATGGAAGCCATCCGAACCGCGCTGTCCAACGCAAAGAAAGTCAAGAAGCCCAGGGGAGCGACGGTCCGAATCTACGCGATCGGTGCACCGAAATACAGGATCGAGGCGACTACGCGAGAGTACTCCGAGGCAGAAGCGCTGCTCAATTCGGCAGTTGATGAGGCCACAAACACGTTGAAGAGCGCCGGTGGCGAAGGACGCAGAGTCAGTTGAAGTGGCAGATACGCAGATGCGTGAGATGCAGTCGCTACACCCTCAAGGAGAAATGCCCTGACTGTGACGGAGAGACTGTTGTCGCCCACCCGCCCAAGTTCTCTCCGACAGACAAGTATGCGAGGTTACGACAGCCCGCGGACGCTGGGCTAGGCACGTAACGATCCCACTTAGATCGGTATGCTAAGGCTTCACGTACACTATGACTGTGTCGCTAGTCGCAGGTCCGTAGTTGCCAGAGCCCGAATAGGTTGCTTCCACGTAGTACGTTCCCGCGGTAACCGGGTGCCAAGCCAGTTCGAATGTGCCGTTCTTGGGTTCGACTGGTGCGATTGTGCTCCAAGTCTTATCATTCAGACTGTATTGCCCTGTCAGCGTGCCGTTCGAGAGCTTCTGGGACAGTCTCATTGAGATCGTTACATTCTGTCCTAACGTCATATTGTAAGTCGAGAGCGATATCGTCAACGTGACCGGTATAGTCTGAACGAATACCTGCACAGAGTTGCTCGCGGCTGGTTCCGTCTCTCCTCTTACCCCCTGCCAGTGTGCGCTCAAGGTATGATTGCCGGCGCTTGGCGTCCAGTCATAGCTGAACTTGCCGTCTGACACGGGAACATATGCGACGAGCTGCATTCCTGATGTTGCGTTCATAAGGTCTGCGAGAGCTATCGTGCCGTTCTCGTATGGGTTGCCTTCGCTGTCCGTGACGGTTCCCTTGATGCTCACGCTCTCTCCGAAGTTCACTCTATTCTTGTCAACGTTGAGGGTTATGACCGTTGTCTTAGGGTACAGCACCTTGTAAACTAGGACGAAGTTGTTCGATGATGTGAACACGTTGTCAAAATAGTCCGAGGTTGCTTGAGAGATCTTGACACCTGTGTTCATCATGAATCCCAAGACTGAGTTGTCGTTGAGGTTCTGCCCAGACGAGATTGTGTCGTTGGAGATGATCTTGTTGCCACTCTCCAATAGGCGATAGTAGGTGACTGTAGTACTGGAACCACCCGTGGAAGTAGTAGTAGCAGACCTTTTCTCCTGAAAGAGAATCGTTTGGCCGCCGTAGCTGGTTTGATTGGCGATCTGCACCATCCAATACCATTTCCCATCCTCGCCAGCGCCGAGGAAGCTTGGGCTGCTTGAGCTTTGCGTACGTGCGTATGTCACAAACACTACAACATAGTCCACATTGTAATTCTGCATCATCGGAACTGCAGTCGTTTCATTTCTCATGAACATTTGTGCGATCATTGCGATCTGTGTTGTGTTCTGTGTTCCGTTGTCGGCCAAGGTCTTGCGGTCGGCGAGCGCTTGAATCCAGTAGCCATAGTCCCACCAGGCCATTACCACGGACGATTGAGGCGTGTTATCGTGAAGCCACGCAAGGGCTTCAAGCCAGTCTTGGTAATTGGTTCCCGCGCTAGGCACCACTGGTATACTTGATGTTGCGATAGTTGCTGGCGCATACGCTGCTGTAACTGCCTTCGAGAAAGCCGGTACGATTGCGATTATTAGGATGAGAAGGATTGCGAGGCCAAATTCTCTGCCGATCTTGACGAGCCCTGGTATCCTCCGCTTCGGGAATATCACGGCCTGACGGAGTATGTCAACGGCGGGTTTGGCCATCTCGACAGTAGCGATCGCCGCAAGAATGCAAAAGGTCGGTGCCAGTATTAGGGTCAGTCGAACGAGAGATCCGGCGAAGTAGAGCGATGTTAAAGCGGCGATTGTGATGAAGATATCTGTATTGCGAAGCCTTCGAAGAACGAAGAAGAATCCGAAGAGGCCGAGGAACGTGAGCGCATTGTATTCGTAGAAGAAGGATGCCCATGTGGCGGACTGCGTGCTCGGCCACGCTCTCAACGATCGGCATGTCAAGCTTGGCGAAGGGGTTAACGGTTGATAGGAATTTGCCGCTTGGTAGCACCATTATCTTCAGCGTGACAAGAGCATATGTCAGCCCGACAAGGACTACTGATACGCCAATGAGCGCGTAGGCACGGTGCCTCCAAGTGGGGAGCATACCGCCGGCTTCGCGCGCAAGCAGAAGAATAAGGACGCCCGGAATGACCAAGAAGTCTAGGCCTAGCAGCGATCCGAATCCCATCTTCGGGATCGCAAGCGGTGCGAGGAATAAGAAGGCGCCGTACGTCACTGAGTAGGAAAGCAGGAGCTGACGCGTGTACCTGCCAGCCACAACAAGAGCTGCGACGTACAGCACTATCAGGTCCATGGGGTAGTAGGAAGCTGCCCATGCTGCAGTCAAATAGAACAGCAATAGGCCCGCAAGCACTGAATACCCGATCGTTCCTCTCATGCCTCGCCCTTTCTGATTCGCGCGAAGGAAGAAGAGGAAGATCAGAACCATCAGCAGTATCCCAAGAGGCTCATGACGCAGAAAGCCCAGCGTAGTACGACTGATGTTGCTTGGATTAAGCGCCATGAACAATGCAGCCAACAGGCCTGCGCCACGTCCCCATAGGTCCTTCCCGAGGAAGTAGGAGGCTAGTGACGTAAGGGCGCCCGCAACGACGGGAAACAACACCGCAACTTCGAACACAGTGGTGTTTACCCCAATCGCTCGTAGAAACTCGTAGACGGCTGCCACGGTGAACGCGACGCCATACAGGTTACCATACTCCATGGTCATTCCCCAAGGGTACCAGCTCAGCGTGTCGTGCCAGCTGAACCATGCAAGGAAGCCGTTCTTCACAATGTACTCGGACATTCGCCACTGGAGATACGGATCAAACTCTGACAAGTAGAAGCCGAATCGGAGGGGCAGAAGACGAACTGCCAACGCCACTACAAACATGAGCGACAGGACGAGGACCTCCAGAAGGCGTCCTCGTGAGATCGTGGAAGCCCCCTTGCGAATCGCACGCATTCTGCTTGCCAAGACCTCTCTGCCGACATATGGCCCAAGAGCGGATTGTAGTCGTTTGAAACGTGGCAAACTATTGCACCTTTGCTTTTTTGCGCCTACTGTGCGTACGAAGCACCATTGTCAAACAGGGCGAGCAGTTAAAGTTTGCCCGAATATTAAGGCAACTCAGCCGTGCTACGTCTGATCTGGTACGCTCGCACTATTTCATTCGGCTGAATGCGATCGACCCGATCCCCATCATCACGACTGCGAACCCTAGTAGCACGCCAAAGTCCATAATCACTGGAAAAGTTGACATTCCAAGCATCACCCCTCGCATCCCATCAACGGCATAGGTGACTGGATTCAAAGTCGTGAAAGCGCGAAGCCAAGATGGTAGGTTGTCTATCGGGAAAAGAGCGCCGCTCAGAAAGAAGAGCGGAAAGACGAGGAAGCTAACGATCAGGTTGAAACCCTCGGGGCTTTCCATGAAGGACCCTATTATCAGCCCAATGCTCACGACTGCCGCAGCGAGGACAAGCATGAAGATCATCGTTTGTACGACCATTTGAACGCTGTAGGAGATCCCCAGGATCACGCCGAAAGCGAGCATTAAACTACCTTGAATCAACGCATCTGTGCAGCCGCCCAGAGTCTTCCCTGCGAAGATCGTCAGACGCGAAAGTGGAGCAACGAGCACTTCCTTGAAGAAATCGATCTTCTTGTCCCATACGATGTAGAGGCCGAAGAATATTGAGGAGAAAAGGATCGTCATCGTCAGTATGCCCGGGAAGATGAATACCTGATAGTTTGTGCCTCCTAGGGACACGCTGGATCCCAATCCTCCTCCAAAGACGACTATCCACAGTAGTGGCGTGAAAAGAGATGATACAATTCTTGACTTCTCTCGAAGGAAAACTTTGAACTCACGATACCATAGAGCATATAGCCCATCGAGCTCTGTCATCTTCAACTGGACCTCGCTCTCGCGACACGCTCGAAGAAGCCGCCCTCTGCGTCAGCTTCTCTGATTTCGTGGCCAGTGTAGTGCAGGAAGACATCGTTCAACGTGGGGGTTCTCAGTTCTACTGACTCGACGTTTCCTACCAATCCAAGTATCTCTTGTAGATGTGCGCTCGAGTTCTTCAGGGTCAGCATGACGAAGCCATCTGTCTGTTCAACCTTGATGACATATGGGAGCTCTTTGATCGAGCTGAGTTTTGGGTTCTTGATTCTGAGTCGTACGATATCGCCGCCTATGATTTGCTTCAACTGGTCAGGGGTGTCAAGTGCTACTATCTTGCCGTCGTCAATGATCGCAACTCTATCGCAGAGGCGCTCGGCCTCATCCATGTAGTGGGTCGTGAGGATGACGGTGACACCTTCTTGATCGGCAAGTCTTCGTATGTATTCCCAAATGTGCTCACGGGTCTGAGGATCTAGCCCGAGTGTAGGTTCGTCTAGGAAAAGTATCTTTGGTCTGTGCATGAGGCCACGGGCCAGCTCGAGTCGTCTTCTCATTCCTCCCGAATAGGTCTTGACTCGACTGTCCGCTCTGTCCTCGAGATCAACCAGCTTTAGCACTTCACGAATGCGTTGCTTTCGAATGTTCTTCTTGACGCCGTACATAAGCGCGTGAAGGTAGAGATTCTCTTTGCCGGTGAGGATGTCGTCACTGCTGGGATCCTGAAAGACGATTCCTATCGACCTTCGAACCGCATCGGATTCCTTTACTATGTCATGTTTGTTGACCTTAGCTGTCCCTTCCGTCGGTTTGAGTAGCGTTGCAAGCATCGAGAGGGTAGTGGTCTTGCCCGCGCCGTTGGGTCCGAGGAGGCCGAATATTTCCCCTTCACGAATGGACAGTTTGATGTGATCGACGGCCATAAGATTGCCGAATTTCTTCGCTAGGCCGGAGGTTTCGATCACAACTTCGCCAAATGATCGATTGGCTGCTACGCCGAACTCGTTCATGAATAGTCACTAAAAACTGTTTTCGCGAGTATCATGGGGCGATCCTCTTAAGCGTTCCTTGATACAAAACGAAAGCTCGGATTCCTTCGGCGACAGCTTCCGAAACGATATGTCTCGTCTTGTCCGTGTTTATCAAATAGGCAAGCAACGGAGCTCCGAAACTGCTTGTTTCAGTTTCTTGTGCTGGGGAGGCTTCTCATGAGAAATCGAGGCAACGTTCCGGTCAATGACCTGCCCGAGAATCTCAGGGAAGATGTTCGAGAGGAATCGCTTTCGGAAAGGATGGACCCTGCTGTTGAGGAGTTCGGTGAGAACGTAGTAATTCGTGTTGAACTCCTCCAAATTGTGATTTCTGAACTTGTAGGTTGGAAGGTTTCTTGCCGGAAGCCCCTTAGGCCTATCCCATGCTTCGACAGCTCCGAAGTGTCCTCTGGCACGTGTTCTCTCCAGAAGCGAATCCCTACTTGTCACAACGACGATCAGCAGACTGTCAACATTGGGAACTTTCGTTCTCATCAAGTAGGAGCGTGTTAGGTTGGTCGGAGCCGTCGTGTCAATTATGATGTTATTGTCGTCTCAGAAGTCCATCCCGTATGATTGTCAGCATCGGGTACAGCAGTTCCTCGTCACGGGAAGGTATCGGTTCATTGAAGAACATTTTGCGCAGGTCGTCACCGCTGATTATTCAGGAAGTTCGAGCTGTCCTGAACTAGTCTTTTGGCTAGGAGCGTATTGCCTGAGCTGGGGTAGCCTGTTAGTACTAGGTTGCAAAGCGGCAAAGCGGAACTTCAGTGAAATCCTCCGTTCCTCTCGTCAGATGGAGAAGTCTTTCGCAAGAGTGATTGTTTCTTCGTCTACTCCCTTCATCTTGCCAAGGATCTCCGACAAAGGTACTCTGGTGAGCACGTTATTGCGCAGACATACCATCCTACCGAACTCTCCGTCCTTCACAGCCTGCATAGCAGCAACTCCAAGGCGGGTCGCAAGTATTCGGTCGTAGGCGAATGGCGCGCCGCCTCTCACTACATGACCCAACACGACTGCCCGCGTTTCGATTCCAGTGCGCTTCTCAATCTCCTTTGCTAGGAGTTCTCCGATTCCTCCGAGGCGGGCATGACCGAACTCGTCTACTTTAGTTGAATCGCCAGAGGGGGATCCTTTCAGGATACACCCCTCTCCGACTACCACGACTGAAGCAGTCGCTCCTGATTCGTGTCTCTTCTTGAGGAAGTATGAGATTTCCGTCAGGTCGAACGGTACCTCAGGTACGAGGATGAGGTTTGCGCCACTTGCCACTCCTGCATACGCAGCAATCCATCCTGCATGTCGCCCCATTACCTCAACGACCATTATTCGGTCATGCGATTCACCGGTTGTCTGAATACGGTCTATCGCATCCACGGTAACGTTGACGGCCGTGTCAAACCCAAATGTGACATCTGTGCCTACTATGTCGTTGTCGATAGTTTTTGGAACTGCGACGACTCTCAATCCCATCTCTGCGAGCCTTGCGGCAACGCTGAGTGTATCTTCGCCTCCCACGGCGATTATGGCGTCTAGGCCGATCTTCTTGGCATTTGCGAGTACTGTCTGGGCACCTTCCTTGCGGCTAAAGGGGTTGGTCCTCGTGGTGTGAAGGATGGTTCCGCCGACTTTGATGATCTCTGAGACGTCGCTCCATCTGAGCGGTTTCGTGGAAACATCCAACAGTCCTGCCCAGCCGTGTTTGATTCCGATCACTTCGTACCCATACTGTTCGCCCTTTCTCACGACGGCTCTTGTGACTGCGTTTAGCCCCGCGCAGTCGCCGCCGCCATTCAGGATTCCAATCTTCAATTCTGAAGTGCCTTTTCAACAGAGAGATTCTCAATCACGAGTCTCTGCAAGAGACGGGCCATCTTGAGCGGGTCTGAGCTCTGCCAAACGTTGCGACCTACCGCAAGGCCGGTGGCACCAGCATCCAGCGCCCCTCTGACCTGTTTCAGAAAGTCCGCTTCAGTGGGCGCCTTCGGTCCACCTGACATGAAGACCTTAGCTTTTCCCGCGGACTTGACCGCCCATTTAAACGACTCAACATCGCCCGTGTACTTGATCTTGACCGCGTCAGCTCCTACCTCAAGTCCGATCCTCGCTGCATAAGCAACAATCTCAGGAGCCGTGTCATTCTTCACGGCCTCTCCGCGCGGATAGATCCACGCGATCGCGGCCATTCTCAGTGCGTGAGCTTGTTCCTGAATCCTACCAAATTCCTCTAGCATGATGCTCTCATGAGTGCTCCCTGCATAGATCGTGTACCCAACAGCTTTCGCGCCGAGCTCCGAAGCACGCTTGACACTACAGATCTGTCGTGCCACCGGCTCTCCCTTCACAAGATTCGTTTTCCCGTTGACTTTGAGAATCAGCGGCACCCGGCGTTCGTAGTACTTCTCAGCCAACCCCTTCTGGAACACTACTCCGTTGAACCGACCAGCGGCGGCGAGCTTCATTATGAAACTCGGATCAACATTACGCTCGTCAAAGTCAGTTGGACCATGTTCAAGTCCTTGATCATAGGCTAGGAGGACTCCTCTGCCTTCGCGCAAGAATACTTCCATACTCATTGTTTACACTACACCCTAAGGAATGAATCGAGTCTCCCACAGTTTGGGGAGTCAAGGAAATAAGAATTTGGAACCGTCGCCCTTCCAGGCGAAATACTCTCTCTCGGGCCAATGCTCGTCCACAAAACAAGGAGTTCACTCAAGAATTGTTGATTTCGGCAAATCTTAACTAAGATGCTGTACGACTTCTCGTCTCGGGAGGCCCTGAAGTGTCGAAGGAAGAAATCCTTGAAGGTCTGAAAGAAGCCGTCGTCAAATTCGACATAGACAATATCAGGACCTTGGCTGAGAACGCGCTCAGTCAGGGCGTAAGTGCCTATGATGGTGTCATCAACGGCATGGCCAAGGGCATGGACGTTGTCGGCCAGAAATACCAACTCGGCGAGTTCTTTCTTCCTGAGCTGGTGATGGCAGGTGAGACGTTCAAGGAAGGCATGAAGGTATTCGGCGCACACCTGAAACCATCTGAAATAGGGGCTCAAGGCCGTGTCGTCATAGGAACCGTCGAGGGCGACCTACACGACATTGGAAAGAACATAGTCGCAAGTCTGGTTGAGGCATCAGGATTTGAGGTTCACGACTTGGGGGTCGATGTTACCGCCGACCGTTTCTTGGCGAAAACAAGAGAGGTCTCTGCCGACATGGTTGCAATGTCTGCGCTGCTTTCCACTACATTTCCACACATGAGAGAAGTAGTGGACGTAGTTCGGAAAGCTCAGCTTCACTCTAAGATAATAGTTGGCGGGGCGCCTCTGAATGCGGAGACAGCAAAGTCGTTGGGCGCAGACGGCTATGGTAGAGACGCGGTTGAAGGAGCGAATATCTGCAAACAGTGGGCGGCAGCAAAGAAGCGCAAGTGACCACTTTGGGTGCCATCGATCGAAGGCTGAAAGGACGAGTCATTGCAATTGAGAAGACTGGCGAGACAGCAACAAGAGAAGGGGAGACTTGGGAGAAGTGCGTCTTTACACTTGAGGTCACGCGTTTCTCAAAGCGTGCTCCTAATGAGATCGTTCCGGACGACCTCAAGGGCAAGAAGATCAAGCTAGTTAGGCATTGTCTCTACGATTGGCATTACAGATCGGGCGTCGAGAAGACACTCAGCGCAGAAGAGACTGACCACCTACTGCGGGGGGAGCCTTCTTCGACGGTCTTTTGGTAGTTGAAGGATAACTTTCACGAACCTCTCCATCCCCTTTCGTCTACCTATTCGTTTATTCTCGAAACTTGATTGTGCTTAATTCGATTACACTTGTCTGATGCGTTAGAGAACATTCAGGATTTGGATGGCGTCGGTCCAGTAACCGCGAACAAACTCAAGGAAGCGGGCTTCGACTCTATCGAAGCGGTAGCAGTTGCGCCGATCAGAGAGCTCGTCGACAAGGCAGGACTAGAATCTTCCGTGGCGGTCAAGATTGTACGCGCCGCACGTCAGACCATCCATATAGAGCTTCTAACAGCAAAACAGCTCTACGATAAACGCCAATCCATGCTCCGCCTAAGCACAGGTTCCGAGAACCTGAACAAGTTACTCGGCGGAGGTCTTGAAACTCAAGCCCTCACCGAATTCATAGGAGAATTTGGAACCGGTAAGACCCAACTATGCATGACGTTCTGCATCACAACTCAGCTCCCGACAGAACAAGGCGGACTGAACGCCAAAGTCCTCTTTCTAGATAGTGAAGGAACATTTGCTCCTCAACGCATTCATCAGATTGCACAGGCGATGTCGCTTGACCCAGATAAGATCCTTGAAGGCGTCTTCATTGCGCGCATTTACAATAGCGATCATCAGGTCCTCACAGTTGATCATGCTTTCAAACTCTGCAAAGAAGAGAACATCAAGCTCATCATAGTCGACTCAGTGCTTTCACACTTCAGAAGCGAATACATTGGTCGAGAGAATCTTAGTGAGCGTCAGCAGAGACTCAACGCACACTTGCATAAGCTTGCACGGATCGCCCAAACACTGAACTTGGCCGTCGTCTTGACCAACCAAGTCCAAGCGAACCCTCAAGCTTTCTTCGGAGACCCCACTAGGCCGGCAGGAGGACACATCCTCGCTCATGCCTCGACACATCGAATCATGCTCAAGAAAGCTTCAAACAACCTCCGTTGCGCCCGCATCATAGACTCGCCATGTCTTCCAGAATCAGAGACATACTTTGCAATCACGGAGAAAGGCATCGAGGACGCACAACCCAAGGCCCGAAGAGGAGAATGATCCGTCCCACCTCGAAACTTGGAGATAGTTACTGTAGTGACACTTCGGATCAACGGCACAAGAACATGGAAATTTGAGGCGCTCACACAGCGATCACACCACGCCAGCAAAGTCGACACTTGGGTATACTATTGCACATTATGTGATGAAGTCCTGCTGGTTGCGCGACGATTCATCGAGCTCAAGGGCGTACAGACCGCCTTCGATGGAGTCTGTCCAGATTGTGGATTTGGCTTGGAAGATGTCATGAATTGTGAAAACATACGGTTATCCAATGCCAGAGCCAACTACGTCAACCCAAAGTACCCTAAAGCAGCGCTCCTAGTCGAGCAGCCACTGCAAGCTTTTGAGGGAATCAGACCAAGGAGTGCTCTTCTTTCTGCAGAGGAGCAGATACTCACTACAGGGATCGAGAGATTAGACAAGCTCGTCCAATTGGCTACGGGACAGTTCGTTGTCTTTCAAAATCTCTCTCCCTCGGCATCTTTGGCTGAGCTTCTCTGCGTCCGGGCTCAGCTCGGTAATCCAGCTGGGTTGAATTCAAGTGCGATCTTTATCGATGGTGGAAATAGCTTCGACGTGTATGCAACGTCAAACTACGCCATCGAGTGCGGAATCGAACCTAACCTCGCATTGTCCCGTACACATATCAGTCGCGCATTCACGTATTTCCAGCTTGCATCTTTGCTAACCGAGAAGTTGCCAAGTGCTCTCACACATTACAGCTCCAACTTTGCGATAGTCTCAGACATAGTTGGGTTATTCCAAGATCCGGAGATCAAGGATAAACAGGAAGCCTATCGCGTCTTTCAACGAGTGTTACGTTCATTATCTGCAGTTGCCGAAATTACAGGCTCTCTTGTGATCGTGACAAGCTTCCACCAAAACATTGGGCTCTTCGACACAGCGCTCATGCAAGCCGCGCATACAACCATTCTCGCCGAAGAGAATGGTGCACTCATGCGATTTGCCCTAGTGCGCCACAAATCGCTGCCGTTTCGAAAGACCTTGCGTCGAGAGGCCTGTCCTGATCAATTCCTCGAAGATTTTATGGAGGGTAAAGAATGGGGAGAACCATCCCACCTTGGCGGATCATCGTCGATCAAGAGCTCGCAAAACTGAGCAAGTTCAAACAGTTCCTCAGAGCTGAGGATCAAATAGTCTTCGAGGATCTCCTGAATCAATGCAAGCTCTATGCGTCAGCCGCCGGAGTCCTCGTTTCATCGATAAAGGAATTCCCACTACTGTTCGCGATACTCTTCGCGCATCACAAGAGAATCACTGAACTCGAAAGACGAATGAAGGAAGAGCTGAAGTGAAGACAGAAGGCTGGCTCTTCGATCTCTATCCTAAACCAGGTCGCATGATCCTTTGGTTGAAAAGGCGCAACGGCGAATGCATAAGACTCGTAGATGAATGGACGCCGAGGATTCATATCGCCGGCAAATTCGCTGACCTACTCGACTTGGCCGCACGGCCCGAATTTCGTGATCGATGCAGTTTCGTTGAGAGATTCGAGAGGCCAAACGATTTATCGCGATCAAAGATCCTTGAGATCAAATCCTTCTCCGATCGCGAAGCTACAGCTTTGTCGCAAGAAATCGAGCAGCTCGCAGCTTATGGACGCAAGTACCGGCTATATGACGTTGACATACCATCTTCTCAGATGTATCTCTACCAGAAGAATCTCTTCCCGCTGGCTTATGTCGAAGCCGATAGCCACGACGGGCACATAGCTTGGGATCTTCTCGATTCATCAGATTCCACGAACTACGAAATCCCACCATTCAGGATCGCCAAGCTGGCAGTCACCACAAGGACGAGTAACCGGATACCGATCATGAGCGACCCAATTGACTCTATAATCATCACAATGGGAGATCAGGAGAAACGGATCGACTCAGGATCGGAGACCGACAGGCTGTTAGCCCTCGTTGAGGCGTTTAGCGAATTCGATCCAGACATCGTTCGCACAGACGACGGAGACACATTCATCTTCCCGTACCTAACCCAACGTGCCCGCGAACATGGTGTGCTTCACAAGCTTGTGCTTGGTCGGGATCATGCGCCGTTGCGGGTTTTCGAGATCAGAGGTCGAAGCTACTCCAGCTACGGACGAATCTACTACCGTAGCACCGCAGCTCGCCTAATGGGTCGACTACATCTGGACTACAGCAACAGCTTCATCGACAATGATTGTGGCCTTGAAGGTCTCATAGAAGTAGCCCGAACATGTATCATCCCGCTCCAACGTGCCTCACGTAGCACGATCGGCACAAGCATGTCATCGCTCCAGATCTACCAAGCTATCAAACGAGCAATACTGATTCCATGGAACAAATCTCAACCTGAAGACTTCAAGGATGGAAATCGCCTTCTCCTAGCCGACCGAGGCGGATTCATCTATGATCCTAACCCTGGAATGCATGACTGGGTTGGTGAAATTGACTTCTCTTCACTCTACCCAACGATCATGTTGAAGAATAACATAAGCGGCGAGACCGTGAACTGTGAATGCTGCCCCGACTCGCCCAACCGTGTTCCAGAAGTTGACTTCCACATATGTAGACGCTCGCAGGGGATCGTTCCTGCCTCGCTTGGGGTTCTACTCAAGAAACGAGCGGAGTACAAGCGTTGGAGAAATGAAGCGAATGACCCTCCAACACGAACTCGATACGATCAACGCCAAGCCGCGCTCAAATGGATCCTAGTCTGCTCATAGGCGTCGGATGCGTGCATCAAAGCCGGGCAATTGGCTACCTTGGATTCAAGAACGCACGGTTCGGCAAGATCGACGCACATAGCGCAACTTGTGCCTATGCACGAGACGCTCTCCAGAAGGCAAGCGCCATTGCCGAATCAAGAGGTTTCCAAGTTATCCACGGCATAGTGGACTCGCTCTGGCTCAGAAAAGCGAAAGCGTCTGACAATGAATACCATAGTCTGTGTCATGAAATCGAGACGAATCTCGATCTGCCGATAAGTTTCGAGGGGATCTACAGATGGATAGTTTTCCTCAATTCCAGAATCAATCCCAATGTACCTGTGCTGAACAGATACTACGGCGTCTTCAGAGACGGAACGATGAAAATGCGTGGAATTGACCTCAGACGCCATGACACGGCAGGCATAATCCGCGACTTTCAGCGGGAGATCCTAGATATCCTCTCAAGAGCATCCAACTCGATAGAGGTTCGCGAGCTTTTTCCTGAGGTGCTCGATTTAGCAAGGAAGTACGTGGATCTGATCAGAACCGGCAAAGCCCCTGCAGAAAAGCTTGTACTAGAAAGGAGGTTGAGCAAATCACCAGAAGAATATGCAAGTCTCAGCCATCAGGCGATTGCTGCTCAACAGCTGGGTAAAGAAGGAAGATACACTCACGCTGGGCAGAACATTCGCTACATAGTAACTGCAGACAGGGCTACGATAAAGGGGAACCGTGCTGTGCCATCAGAACTATTCGAGGAGGGATTCGGTTATGATACTGAAGCATATGTGAGACTCTTAGTCAGGTCGTTCGTCAATCTGTTCCTTCCGCTCGGGTATGATACATTGCGAGTAATGGAGATCCTCAAAAACTCGAATCGGAGTGTAGAACATTCGTGATCCGTCCCTCGTTCGGTGCAGGCCAAGCTATGCTAATCCAAGCTCCTCAAGCTTCTTGAGGACATCATTACCATGCGTCTTTGTGCTCACGTGAGGAAAGACGTACTTGATGGTGCCGTCAGGGCCGATGATGTATGTTATTCTTTTCGCAGTTCCAAAGGGGCTTTCGACGCCATACGCACGAACAATACTCTTCTTTGTATCTGAGAGTAGTGTGAAATTCAGCTTGTATTTGGACGCGAATCCTGCATGCGATTCTTCAGAGTCCATGCTCACTCCCAGAACCACGATCCCTCGGTCTCGAAGTACGCTCATCGAATCCCTGAACGAGCATGCCTCCGCAGTGCATCCCGGCGTGTCGTCCTTGGGGTAGAAGTAGAGCACGACCGGCCTTCCACGAAAAGACGCAAGCGCAACCGTTTGTCCATTCTGATCCCTCGCCTCGAAGTCAGGTGCACGTTCACCGGCTTTTGGTCCCTCCGCCATATTGCCTCACTCCATTTGCTCACAGGAGCCGAGAAGCCCTTGCATTGTCTATAATCATAGCGACTACACAAAAGTGCAATCGAGGGCTTCTGGCTTCGGATTCATGCAAATTATCAAGCAGATTGCTTGATGTTTCGTCAACAGTTCCTAAGTGGCGTCTGCTTGTTGACATTGCTCTTGTCAGCGCGCCGTGTCCTCACATTGAATGAGTCATTCAGACGCTTCCTTCCGAACCGCCTCATGTATCAAGCACATTCGCCTCACTTGAGGTGAACGAAGTAATGCGAGAGAAGCAATTGCCGCTCTTCCTCGTCGCGTTGGCTCTCATCGCTCTCATGACCGTTCCCGCATTCGCTGATTTCATCGCAGCAACCAGCCCTTCCATAGGTGACCGGTACGCAGTAGCACCATACCCAGGCGAGGCTCGGGCTTGGGTCGCTGGTTCTTGGGTAGTGAGTTCAGCAAACTTGCAGCTCGTAGTGCAGGCTACTAATGTCGAGCCCGACAACATTATTTTCAGAACGCTTTCGGGAACCATCCGATTCGACGGGAAGGTCTACAATATAGTCGCTGACGGTTGGCGAGGCGACTACAATAGGGTCTCCAAGACATGTGTCTATCAAGGTCCGGCGATCGCGCCAAACGGGGCGCGAGCGTTCTTCATGATCTACGGTCATGACACAAGCGATACGCAGCAGGGCACCTATATGCGCATGTGGAGTGATTTCCGAGACGAGAACGCGGTGCTGTGGAGGATCGACCTGCAGACCTACAGATTCAAGCTCAACTAGGAGTTGACTGTCAATCTGCAAACCTCTTTTCTTTCTGCCTCTTGAATCTTTGAAGTGTCAATGAATCTCGCAAGACAACTCATTTAAGGGAAAGCCTGACTGATCTACCGCTTGCATAGATTGCAAGTGTTCGTTCTGTGAATGAAAACACGTTTTTCATAGGAGAGGCGCTCGTTGGCAAATCGCCAGAAGTCGCGCATATTGACCTGATCGTCGGCGACAAGAACGGGCCAGTTGGGAAGGCCTTCGTAAGCGGTCTAACCCAATTATCCGCTGGCCACACGCCGCTTCTCGCGGTAATACGACCGAACCTTCCCCCGAAACCCCACACATTGATCGTTCCTAAAGTGACTGTCAAGGGAATGGATGACGTGGGGCGGATATTCGGCCCGGCTCAAGCGGCAGTTGCCAAGGCTGTTGCAGATGCAGTTGAGGAAGGAATAGTTCCAAAAGAGAAGATCGATGATTGGGTAATCATATGTAGTGTTTTCGTCCACCCTGACGCGCGTGACTACCGGAAGATATACCACTACAACTATGGTGCCACGAAACTCGCTTTGAGCAGGGCGCTTTCAAACTACCCGAGTTTGGAGAAAGTCATGTATGAGAAGGACAGAGCGATTCACCCGATCATGGGTTTCAGGGTTCCTCGCCTCTGGAATCCTCCCTACCTTCAAATTGCACTCGATGTGCCAGATATTGAGAAAGCCAAAGACATCCTCCAGCGGTTACCAGCGAGTGACAGGATCATAATTGAGGCAGGGACCCCGCTCGTCAAGAAATATGGGACGGGGGTCGTACACGAGTTGCGAGCCTATGCTAAGGACTCATTCATCATAGCAGACATGAAGACTCTTGACGTAGGCCAAGTGGAGGTTGATGTTGCCTTCGAAGAGACAGCTGACGCAGCGGTCGCTTCAGGACTAGCCTCGAAAGAGACTGTTGACAAGTTCATCTACGAAGCGAAGAGGCTGGGCGTCTACTCAATTGTCGACATGATGGAAGTCTCAAATCCCCTGCCCGTGCTGGAAAGCTACAAGCAGCTTCCGGATGTCGTGATCATCCACAGAGGGATCGACGCGGAGAAAGGCGGAAGCGCAAAGATGGAACCTCATCGGCGACATCAAGAGGGCCTTCAAGGAAAGGAAGATACTCGTTGCCGTCGCTGGCGGAATAGAACCAAGCACCCTCAAGAGCGCATTGGATGCGCAGGCGGACATAGTCATCGTCGGACGATACATCACTCAATCAAGGGATGTCAATCGTGCGGCCAGAGACTTCCTAGACCAGCTGGGGCCCGACATCGATCTCTTCAGAGTACACGTAGAATAGCGACAAGGGCCATCGCGAACCCATGGGCTTCACTCAATCTTCTCTCAAGCGAACAGATCATATCGGAGTCTTTGCATCATGACGGAGGTGGCGCCATAGTATGAGGGTCCAGAAAACCGGCACGATAGTCGGGATAGTGCAAAGCGAGGATCCTGTGAAGATCCGTGTTCAAGTGAAACTCGATGAAGAGACACTCGAACAGCGGGTTAGGCCATATCCGCAGTCGGAGCAGGAGAGGATGAGCCAGCAGATGACTGAGAGCATTGCGAAACAACTTCGCACGGCAATTCCTGGCGCGCTCGTAATGGGGCCTGGTTTTGCTGGCGTCTCAGGATCCAATCTCGAAGAGTGGCTTATTCCAGCTGACCAAGCTTCGAAGCTGTCCATAGGGAAGAGGGTCAGAGTCAGTCTAGAGCTGTTAGATGAAGACCAGACAGTATAGAGCTTGGCCTCGTCGTTCGCGACTCTTGAGTGGACGAGTTTGGTTCTTTGGTCGGCGTCAAAGAAGCGATAAATAGGTCTTTGCGATACGTTCGCGCCGACCAAGTGGAATGCGATGAACACCCGAGTATTCTTCGTAACAGATGTTCACGGGTCGGAGAGATGCTTCAAGAAGTTCCTGAACGCTGGGAAGTTCTACAAGGCGAACGCAGTGATGCTTGCGGGGGACATCACAGGAAAGATGATCGTCCCTATTGTCAAGCAGCCTGACGGCCGATATCTGTCCTCATACGCAGGATCGGACATCCGGTGCAAATCGGAATCTGAGGTCCAAGATCTGGAGAAATCGATACGAGACTCTGGCTACTATCCGTATCTAACCGAGCCTAACGAGATGGCGTCGCTTGAAGCCGACAAGAACAAGGTGAATCAACTTTTCACGAAACTGATGGTTGACACGGTGGTAAGATGGGTTCAGATGGCCGAGGAGCGCTTGCGCGAGACGGGAATCAAGTGCTTCATGTCGCCTGGAAACGACGACAGGTGGGAAGTCGATGAGGCACTCAACAAGTCGAAGACCATCACCAATCCTGAAGAGAAGGTCGTCGAGCTGGACCAGCATCATGAAATGATTACCCTAGGATTAACCAATCACACTCCATGGAAGAGTCCCAGAGAATTCGAGGAAACGGAGCTTGCGGAAAGAATCGACAAGATGGCTGCAGGCGTCAAGAACATGAATGACTGCATATTCAATCTCCATTGTCCTCCATACGGGACAATCATCGATCCCGCACCTAAACTCGACGAGACACTCAAACCGGTGCTGTCGGGAGGACAGATGGTCATGGCGCCGGCTGGCAGCACCGCAGTTCGTGACGCCATCAAGAAGTATCAACCACTGGCTGGATTTCACGGCCACATACACGAATCCAAAGGAGTTGTCTCCATAGGCCGCACCAAATGCTTCAACCCAGGCAGCGAATATGGGGAAGGGGTCCTCCGCGGTCTCCTAGTTGACCTCACAGAGAAGGGGATCAAGAGCTACCTATTCACATCTGGCTGACATAGAACTGACATCGTACGGCCGTCAGCATGCTCTCGGAAAGCTTTAACGTTCATTCCGTGTGAAATTCTGTTTGGGTGGCGTGGCTTGACAGAAGAGAGAATCATCAGGATGCCTCCTGAATGGGGAGGAGTTGTCCCGACAGAAGCTTTCCTGGAGCAGGGACGGAAAATCGTTGATGAGGCAACGAAAGCGAAGATCCCGCTCAGGTTGATCGGTGGGGTCGCAATTCGCGTGCACAGCAACGAATATGCGGATTTCGCAAAGAGGCTAGGTAGGCTTGGCCCTGGAGAGCAGGAATACACGGACCTCGATTTCATGTCATACTTGAAGCTCCGAGACAATGTGCGCAAGTTCTTCGAGTCAGTAGGCTACCGCAAGAGGCGGACGACGCTATCCTCCGCTGCGACGCAACGTCAGATATACTTCCACCCAGACGGGTGGTTCTATGCAGATGTCTTCTTCGACAAGCTCCTAGCGGCAAACCACCCGATTGATTTCAGAGGCAGGCTTGGGATGGACTCACCGACAATCTCTCTTGTGGACTTACTGCTTGAGAAATTGCAGATAGTATCATTCAGCGAGAAAGACCTCAAGGACACGCTTCTCTTACTCAGAGCCCACGCCTTGGGAGAGGGGGAAGCGCCAGAGACTATTGATATACGATATGTTGCTTCGCTCCTCTCGAGAGACTGGGGGTTCTGGTACACCGTCACGACAAACCTGAACGGCTTGCGCAAGTCAGCTTCAGAAATGGCCGAGTTGAACGAGACAGAGAAGACCGACATAACCTCAAAGATCGCTAAGCTTCTTGAAAGAATCGAGAGTGAACCCAAGACCACGGGCTGGAAGATGCGGTCAACGATCGGCGCGAAGAAAAGATGGTATGAGCCGGTGGAGACTTCTCAGACGGTAGGAGAATTCGGCATCTGGAGACTCTAGCTCAGAGCCACAGATCCGTACTAGTTAACGATCTCCTTGTCGGCTTCCGGAAGTTCGTACCAGGGGACTTTCTCCCCTACTCTAGCTCTCACTTTCCATGACATACTCTTGGGTGCTTCCTCTATCATGGTGAGGATCTGCTGAGCTCGATCTTTGACTACCTGCTGCTGCTCTGCCGCAAGTCCGTAGGCGTCGAGAGCACCTAGGAGGTTGTGAATCGTCTGCTTGAAGGTCATGTACATTCCCCAGTCGCTCGAAGTGAGTTTCGTTAGGTAGGCACCGTTGATGACTTCAGGTTCGTCTTTGCTTCCGACGCTGTGGTCAAGCAGCAGACACATCAGATCCTTGTATTCTCGTTCTGTCATCTGTACAACTTGGAGTTTCGTGGCCACCAAGTCCGCCAGAGAAAGCGTGTATGGTTCGATCTCAAGTCGGTCCTTGAAGTTGAAAACGTGGCACATCTTGAAGACGTCAAGGAATATGTCCGCGCGACGTTCATGCTCTAGATCATTGAAGATCAGCCGGGTGTCGCCATGCATCGCATTGAATCGATCTCTTGGGGTGTACCCAAGATCAACGAAGAGCTTCTTGATCAGCTTCGACTGCTTCGCATGCCCGACCAGATCCACGTCAACGTATCTTCGAGTAAGCGGAGGTTTCTCGGCACTGCGACAATGGAAACGAATAGCCATACCGCCCACGAGGCGAAGGACAACCTTGCGTTCTTCAGCCAAGCCAAGTATTCTCTTCGTCTCCTCGTGGATATCCTTGAATCGGCATGATTTGACCTCTGCTGGGCTCTGCGGTTACTATTCCTGCACGGCGCGTGCCGCCGCTCTAGAGAGCAATGGGCATTTTAGCTTTCCTAAGCCCTGTCCAGAATTGTGCAGTCGATGCCTAGAACTTGGGCGAGTTTTGATATACTGCCTCTGAGGTCTCCAGGCACGAGTGCCCAATGCTGTGTCGTTCCTACGGTCGTGGTTGCGGCAAAAAAGGATCTGAGGGGCATTTCCAGCTTGACGAGCGCATTCGGGTAACCTTGCAGTCTTCCCTTCGCGGGGAGGGCCTCACCCTTTATCGCGACGAAGTGGAAGCCCCTTTGATCACTCGTGATTGACAGAAGCGTGACGGGTCCTGGTTTAACAGAGAATGCCATCCACACCCCCGCTTCTTCCTTGGGGTACTCGTAGTCGGGAGTGATCGTCACAGCTGACCGGTCTCCAGCGAGTCTGATGTCGTGCATACCGGCGTGCCCAACAAGGATCTGATTCTGTTGCTCATCGTATGTGAAGATCTCCGTGAACAAAGTGGGCTGACCTGAGAGTCTTGCAAGTATGAGTTGGGCTAGAATGCCTCCTAGATCTCCCTCACTGCCGACGACAACACCACGCTCGAATACAGACGGGAGGTAGAGGCAAGGCCTGCACTTCAATACGGCATGAAGCTCATCATTGCAGTCGCCGATGGAGACAGCGTCCAGCCGTCGATCCTTGACGATATTAGCCAATCCAAGTGAAATCCTAGCAGCTTCCGAGAGCCCCTTGGAAGAAACCTGAGGAGACACGTGCATTCCTTTGAGCCCATCGATGTAGCTCCTGACTTCCGCGTCCTTGACCAATCCTGCCGCCGAGGCTAGCTCGCCCACTGAGACGTAGATGACATCTATGCCGATCTTGCTCATCAGGTCGAATTCATCGACCCAAGTGTTCGGCATCACATAATACCTGTATGGGAGTAGGCCGACTCTTGTGTGCCTCAGACTCCTAGCAACCGCAGCCGCTGCAACGAACTCTTGGATTTCTCGAATGGTCTCCTTCTCATTGTGGTTTCCGATGATGAACGTGAACTTTCGTCCGGAACGCCTCAGCGTCCCAGAAATCTGCTGCGCACCTACTGGCCCACTCCACTTCGTCAAGTCAAGTGCAGTGAGGCTCTCAGGAAGCGACGTGCCTGGAGTCCAGCACCAGAGAAGCAGTGGAACGTCCCTCATCTCCTCGAGGACTCTGAGAAGAGGCTGGTCTTCGCTCCACATCACACAGCAAGCGACCAACACATCTACGTCCGCTTCTCTGAACCTGGCTGCTGCAGATCTTGCGGAATCCTCGGTGGTAACCAGGCCTGCACTGATCAGCTCGTGAGATGCAGAAATGCCAGCTTCGATTTTCCCGATCTGGGATTGGACTTCTCTAGTCATCGCGGAGTCTGACATGTTCGTATCCCAGAACCACTGGGCGGCAAGTGCAAGGAATCCGATCTTGGCCAATTCTTTGTCCTTCCACTAAGGTTCGATTCTGTCCACGGAAACTGACGGGTTATGCTCATAACGTTTCTCTGACAGGCTATCTAGCTTCGGTTAGGCGGTCCAATAGACGAAAACACTGGGGCCCGCCGGCACTCTGACCGTGCACTGGTTCGTTCACGTGGGGTTTGCACAAGGAGTCGTCGAAGAGTATCGTTGCTGCCTCGACTATACAGAAAGAAAAAGGGGAAGAGGTAGGCTCTGTTCGTTTGGTTCTCTATTCTGGCGGTACTTCGCGGAAGATCAGGTCGATGTCAATGCCTTGGCTCTTGCGATATGCTCGGATGATTGGGTAGAGTATGAATGCAATTACCGCTGCGCCGAGTATGATCCATCCAGCGCCGGTTCCGGCGAATCCCACGTATGGGCTAGTGGAGAAGAGGTATACTGCGTAGCCGTTGTAGTAGGCGCCTATGATGCCGACGATTGTTATGATGGGGATACCAGCCAGCTTCCAGTTCTTCACAGGGGAGTTTGCCCACAAGGCCTTCCTTAGGGGTAGCGCTGCAACCGCTATGCAAAGTATCGTGGTCTCCACGAGCGTCGCGTCCCAACCTACTGAGAAGAAGCCACTAGTATACTGGGGCAAATACGTGAAGAGGAGTACCAGTATCTCTGCCACTATGAAGTTCGCGAATATGGTCCAGACCGGAGTGTGGAATCTCTCATTGACTTCGGAGAACTTGGCAGGGAGTAGTCGGTCGAAGGACCAAGCGAACATATCTCGGGTAATAACCAGCCATGTTGCAGGAACATACGCGAGGGTTGCACATATCAGCCCGAGCATTATGATTAGCTGCAGCCAGTAATTGTCAGCCAGCATCATCGCAGCGTAGGGAATTGCGACTCCACCCCATGTGAGAGGCGCCTTGATCACTCCCGATGTCAGGTTTGAGAAATTGATGAGCGATATCAGGAAGTCTCTTCCCATGAGGCCGTAGAGCTGAGCATAGACTGTGACTGCGAGCAGCGTTATGATGATGCTTGGAATCCACATGGACAGCATCTGCATCTTGACGTCGCCGGCACGTTTCACTTCGCCCACGTTCCAAGCGTTCCAGTAAGTATTAGCTGAGCCTGCCGAGAATCCGGCCGCTCCCATCACGGCCGGAAATGCGTAAGAGAGCGGAGTCATCGTTGGCAGATCTTTGCCCGCTTGGATTATCCCATCGTATGTGTTGCCCAGGTACTTCGGCATTAGTGCTGCGAATTGTTCCTTGCTGCTTGTTGCGAAGAGCCACATCATCAGGAATATTGCGATGAACATGATGACTGTAACCGGTATCTGGAAGTCTCTAACGAGTCTCTTGGTACCTGAGACCGCGATGAGGACGCAGAAGATCAGGAATATTGTTCCGAGCACAAACGCTGCAGATGGCGTATTCAGCAGCCACATTGCAGCTGCTTTCAGAGCTTCGTTGCTGCTTGAGACTCCCATCGCGTAAAGGCCTGGCATCAATGCGAACTGAATGAAATATGCGCTGGGGTAGAGTGCCAATGCGACGATCCATCCGAGCCACATGAGTACTTCGCTTGGCCATCCGATCCAGGGTGACAGAACACGGCTCTGCATGACCCATGGAGAGCCTGAACGTGGAAACGTAGCCGCACTCATTGCGTATGCGGTTATGTATCCGAAGATTCCGAACAGGCAGCCGAGGATGATACCGATTGTCGGATCGCCTCCGGGGATGGCGACGTAGATCCAGAATGGAGTCATTGCGATTGCGGCCAGCGGAACCACGCCGTTCATGCCCGTCAATGCATGATCGCGCAGACCGATTTCTCGAACGAGTCCTGTTGCTTCTCTAACGAATACTTTTGGTTTGCTTGCCATTGTTGTTCACCATTTTCGTGGCAGATACGGCCGTGTGGTCAGTATAAGGAACTTTCGACGAACTCACTTTCTCTTCAAGCAGGTGGTACACGCCAAGTAGTCCCGGAGGTGGCGTGAGGGCCCAATTGAAGCCTTTTGAATATGTTCGTTTGTAAACCATGCGCTCAAGTGAGGATAGGGCATTTGGAACTCAGAGCGAAGGTCCTTAGTCCTGACGAAGTCGAAGAGATCGACAGAGCAACAATTCAGGTTCTCTTCGATGTCGGAGTCTCGATTGCGAGCGAGAGAGCATGTCAGCTGTTGGAGAAAGCCGGCGCGCGTGTCGATCACAGGACGGGAGTCGCAAAGATCCCTGAAGACCTAGTAAGGAAATCGGTGTCCTCAGCGAGAAAGAGAACTGTGGAGCTGTTCGACAGAAGCGGTGCCGACAGCATAAGGCTTGAAGGGAAGAGAACATACAATATCAGTGGATTTGATGCGACCTACACTCTGGATTCTGAGACAGGGGAAAGACGCCCCTCTACCAAACATGATGTCGGAGAATTCGCAAGACTTGCTGATGCTCTCCCGAACATCCATGTGGTCGGTACTCAGGCTATTCCCCAAGATGTGCCTGCGAGGTCTGCTGAGCTTCACGCAGTCGAAGCTATTCTGAGTAACACTTCGAAGCATTGCCATTTTTCATTGTCAGACGCAGGGATTGCCAGAGCAGTCTTCGAAATGGTGAGACGTGTCTGCGATGGGCGAGACCTTTCTTCGAAACCACCAATCATGTCAATGGCCTCCCCTACCAGTCCGCTTCGATGGGAGAAGAACGCGATTGAAACATTGATCGAAACAGCTTCGGCGGGGATCCCTCTTCACATAATCTCCCAGCCAATTGCCGGAATCACTGCTCCGATCACCCTGGCCGGCGTGCTGCTATTGCAGAATGTAGAAACCCTAACTGGCTTGGTGGTTGCGCAACTGCTCAGGCCCGGGACACCCGTGATCTACGGATACGTTCCTACGGTCCTTGACATGCGCGAGGCCAACGCAGCGATCGCATCCCCTGAAGGGCGCAATAATGAGAATTGCGAGTGCCCAAGTGGCGAAGCATTATGGTCTCCCTTGCCTTTCAGCAGGGCCGGATACGGATGCGCACGTGCACGATGAACAGACTGCCTGGGAAAAGGCGATCACAGGGCTAGCGACCTACATCGGAGGAGCTGACCTAATGCTGAACCCAGGGATGTTCTCCAGCGGATTAATCGTCAGCTATGAGCAGTTGGTAATTGACAACGAGATCCTCGGCTACATTGGCAGGGTCGCAAGAGGAATGCAAGCTAGCCCTGAAACGCTCGTAGTCGATCTCGTGCGCAAGGTCGGCCATGGAGGGCAGTTCCTGAGGGAAGCACACACGTTGAAGGAGTTCAAGAGCGAGTATTGGATCCCTGACATATCATCTCGTGCGGCTTTCGGCCGTTGGACACACAGGGGTGGTCAGGACATCGTGAAATCCGCAAGGGAGAAAGCTCGCAAGCTTCTCGGCGAACATCATCCGCCAGAGCTGTCCGCCAGCACGAAAAGAGGGACTGACACGGATCGTCAGGGATTTCGAGACGAGAGCCTGACCGCAAGCTGACCTGCCAGACTTTCAGATCCTACGAAGCCACCAGTTTCTTGAAGAGTTCGACTGCATCGACGGCGTTGTCGCTGTAGCCTTCCGCTCCGATCTCGCGGGCCCATTCAGGGGTAACTGCAGCCCCGCCTACCGCTATTTTCACATCATTCCGGATCCCGGCCTTCTCGATTGCGTGGACCGTATTCTTCTGTTCCGGAGTCGTCACTGTTAGCAACGCAGACATGGCAACAATTTGCGCTTTCGACTCCTTTGTCTTGTTCAGAAACATCTCTGGGGAGACATCAACGCCGAGGTCGTTTACCTCGAAACCGGCTGATTCCAGCATCACCGCAACAATGTTCTTTCCTATGTCGTGAATATCTCCGCGGACCGTGCCGATCACCACGATCCCAGTACTTTTTCGGTGGAGCTTACGTTGGAGGATGACCGGTCTGAGAACTTCAACTCCTGCTTTCATGGCTTCTCCAGCCATGACAAGCTCTGTCAGGAAGGCTTCCCCTGCGGCAAACTTGTCTCCGATTGTGCGAACGCCCTTCGCAAGGCCCTCATCGATTGCCTCAATGGGGTCAATTCCAAGTCGAACTGCCTCTTGAGCGACGGCTCTAACCCGGTCCACATCTAAGTCAAGCACTGCTTTTCTTAGGTTCTCGATAACCTCAGACTTCGAACTCATCTCGGTGGTGCCCCTGTTTCGGCGCGCCACACACTGGAGAGTCTACCAATATTAGCCTTAGGTCTTCCGGGTACTTCCGCTGCTGAACGTCAAAGCATGCAAAGCTAAGAGACAGTGAGAAGAAATGCTGCCAATTGGTGAAGCTTTCTTTGCCTGTGCAGGTTCTTGACGAACTGGCCAGTTCAGTTGAGCAGATAGATCCCGACATGGTCATGGTTCTTTCTAAGCGTGCACTCGATGCCGGCATCGACCCCGCAGATATTGTGGAGAACGGCATTGCGAAAGGTTTAAGGAGAGTCGGCGAAAGATTCGAGAAGGGCGAAGCCTTCCTCACGGACCTCGTTGGTGCAGCAGCTGCGGCCAAAGAGGCGCTGGAAAGCGTTCTGCGGCCTGCAATGGCTAAGGCTCGGACGAGTCAGAGATCTCTTGGAAAGATCGTTCTAGGAACGGTCTCAGGCGACGTCCATGACATAGGAAAGAACATCGTTGCGGCAATGCTGTTTGCCTCAGGCTTTGAGGTCGTGGATCTGGGGACAGACGTTTCGGTTGGTGATTTTGCGTCGAAGTCAAATGAAGTTGGGGCTAGGATCGTGGGCGCTTCAGCTCTCCTGAGCACCAGCTTGCCGGTCCAACGAGAGATCGTCAGCGAATTCGTAAAGAGAGGAATACGCGATCGGCACAAGCTGCTGGTTGGCGGAGCCCCTGCGACAGAGCAATGGGCCAAGGACATCAACGCGGATGGGTATGCCCCGAATGCGGTTGATGCGGTTAAGCTCGTGAAGAGTCTGCTCGGCCTCAAATAGGATGGTTATGAGAAATGGTCAAGCGAGGAATTCGTGGCGGAGTATTCCGTCCACTTTCACGGTCGGACATAGAGGCAATTCACGGAGCTTCTTTGGAGATTCTGGAACAGGTTGGATTGCAGGTCAAGTCAAAGGCCATAGTAGAGGTCTTCAAGAAAGGCGGAGCTGACGTCGATGAAGAGAAGAACAGGGTGAGAATCCCAGAGCACCTCGTCAAGGATTCCTTAAGCAAAGCTCCGAGGAAGGTGATCCTCGGGGGGCGAATCGAGGCTAACGATCTCGTGTTGGAAGACGGCAGAGCATACTTTGGGCTTGGAGGAACTCCTACCCCGTACACTCTTGACATAGAAAGCGGAGACTTCAGGCCCTCCACTAGCGATGACGTGATCAAAGCTAGTGTCCTTGGCGACGCACTGCCTAACATCTCATTTGTGATGTCGCTCGGCGGCGCATCAGACATGCCTCACGAAATAGCGTGGCTGCACGAAGCCTCACTCATGCTGAAGAATACTGAGAAGCCGATTGTGTATGCTGCAGCGGGAGCCGAAGGAGCCAGGTACCTGCTCGCAATGGGTGCAGCTGTCGCGGGAGGATTCGACAACCTTGCTCGCCGGCCAATCGTCACACTCTTCAGCGAACCGATTACTCCGCTTGTGATGCCTTCGATAAACGAAGCCGTTATCGAGTTTGCCAAGGCACGCGTGCCCGTGGCCTACGCTCCCGGACCCATGCCGGGTGCTTCAACCCCCATAACCTTGGCTGGAGAGCACGCAGTGTGCAACGCAGAATGCCTGGCGGGTGTCGTACTCGCTCAGTTGGTATCTCCAGGTGCCCCGGTCCTATACGGAATTCATACATCTGTGCTGGACATGCGGACCGGGAGCGTGTGCTACGGCGCTCCTGAATGGGGCCTTGGTTGGCTGATTGTCGGACAGCTCGCTGAATACTATGGTATTCCGACATTCGGCTCCGGTGGTGCGACGGATTCTAAGTGCCCAGATGCGCAGGCCGGGACTGAGGCCTTCATGAATGCCTTCCTCAACGCAGTGGCGGGCATTAATCTGATTCATAACTGTGGAACAATTGCACATGGTTCGTCGGGTAGCCTTGAGATGGGCGTCATCTGCGATGAAATCATCAATTACATCCAGCGGCTGCTGATGGAGATCGAGATCAGTGACGAGACATTGGCTGTTGATCTAATTCGACGAATAGGCCCCGCCGGGAGTTTCATGGCTGAGAAGCACACCAGAACCCACTTGGACAAAGGTGCGATCCTGCACCCGAAGTTGTTCAACCGACAAGCAATAGCCGACTGGAAAGCGAAAGGTCAGTTGAGCACACGAGATGAAGCAAGACTGAAAGCAAAGACCATTCTGCAAGAGCACAAGGCTCCGGCATTGCCTAGCGAAGTTCTTCAGCAAATCGACCAGATTCTAAGACAAGCGTCCCGGACGATGACGAAGTAGCATACTCAGGGCGCGCATCTTCGGAGAATAATGCATTAACGTTAGCGAATGCAACAATGGCGGCACACGGGGTAGATCAGTGTGCATTTCAAACTCCCATTCGGACATCACCAGAACGTCGAGTTCGACGTACCAGACAAGAACCTGACATACTACGTAGAGAGGAAGAAACTGCCGTCAGTCCCAGATGTGCGTGATTCGGTCGCCGAAGCGGTCAAGAAACCGATCGGAATGCCTCCTCTGAGTAAGCTCGCAAAGAGAGGCGACAAAGTGGTCGTCCTTGTTGATGACCTAACCCGTCCGACTCCGCAGAACGAGGTCCTCCCGCCGGTCTTGGAAGAGCTCTGCGCAGGCGGTCTCAGTGCCGACAACGTGCAGATCATGATCGCTTTGGGAACTCATAGGCCGATGACGGATGCCGAAATTGTAGATCACCTCGGTCCAGAGGTGGCTGAGCGATTCGAGGTAACCAACTCAGACTACAAGGACGAGAAGAGGCTAGTGAATCTCGGAACGACCGAACTCGGGATACCGGCTCTTGTGAACAAGACAGTTGTTAACGCGGACCTGGTGCTCGGTGTGGGGAACATTGTCCCTCACAACGCAGCGGGGTGGGGGGAGGAGGAAAAGTCATCCTGCCCGGCGTCTGCGGTGAAGATTCGGTCGGGATGCTCCACATAGCAGCTGGGAAAGTGGTGCCGATTGGGAAACTGGTCGCGACACTTGACAACCCGATGAGGCGAGACATCAATCTGATCGCCAGAAAAGCCGGGCTGAAAGCGATAGTGAATACGGTCCTCAACAACGAAGACAAAGTCGTACGAGTGCTTGCAGGCGATCCGGAGCAGGCCTTTAGTGAAGGCGTCACAACGGCACGCCAAGTGTACTGCAAAGATGTGCCTGAACTTGCGGACATAGTTGTTTTCTCGACTTATCCGGCGGACATCGACTACTGGCAGGCCATGAAAGCTCTGGATTTCGCCCACGTTGGCGTCAGAAAAGGCGGAACGATTGTATTGCTCACACCTTGCACCGAGCGAATCTCACCGACTCATCCAAGCTTCAAGGCTAGAGCCACGGAAAGCTACTCCAGGCTACTGGAGGCAGTAGACAGAAAGGAGTTCGAAGATCTTCCAGCTGCCGGCGCACTCTTGATGCACTCGCAGATGCTTGAACGGGCGAAGATCATCTGCTATTCAACCGGTTTCACAGAAGAGGACAAGAAAGCACTTGGCTTCGAGCACGCCTCAACCGCTGACGAAGCTATCCGAATGGCATTCAAGAGACATGGAGAGCACGCAAAAGTGGGAGTCATCGAGTGCGGAGAAGTCGTTCCCGTTGCCCCACGCTCGGACATCCGGGACGACTAGAGTTTTCCCATAATCTTGAGAATTGCTTCCTCCGGCCCCGGAGGAACGAGTATCCAGTACGCATGCAGCGTTTCCTTTCCAGTATTGATTATCTGATGCGCGGACTTAGCTGGGCCGTAGGCGATCGAGCCAGGCTCGACATCCGCTTCCCCCCCACCAACGATGACCTTTCCGTGACCTCTAGTGAATATCCAGAACTCATCTGTTCGTTCATGCATGTGCAGGTCACTCTTGCCTGTCGGCGGGATGGTGACTGTTCCGATCGAGGCTGAGGTTACTCCTTGGATCTTCGGTGAGAATAGAACCTGCCTGTGCCTCTCATAAGGTGGAGGAGTAGCCAAATAGTCACCCTCCCAAGATTTCGCAACCAAAGGTTTCATGTCATCCTCGGCCTTCATTGGATCTGTCTTGCGGGAATGTTTGCGCTATTGCGATCCGTCCGCATAAGAAGACTTCTATATGGGTTCGCGGTCTACGTGCGAAGTGCGGTGTCCAGCAGATGGTCTCAGAGAAGAAATCTGAAGCCCTGTTCGAAAAGGCAAAATCTGTAACTGTTGGTGGCGTCCACGACGAACTCCGCTACACAGAACCTTACATGATGTTCTTCAAACGAGCAGCCGGATCGAAACTATACGACATTGAGGGCAGGACCTACACGGATTTCCTGCTCGGTTACGGGCCATTGATCTTAGGTCATTGCCATCCGAAAGTTGTGCAGGCTGTGAAGAAGGCGGCCGCGAGCAGCGATCTCTGGGGAATTGGAACCACAGAAATGGAGTACAAACTCGCGGAGAGAGTGACTCATCACATCCCGTCGGCCGAGAAGGTACGCTTCTGTAATGCAGGTAGTGACGCTACCTTCCACGCAATAAGACTCTCCCGTGCATTCACGGGGCGGAAGAAGATCCTCAAGTTCGAGGGAGGCTACCATGGCTGGCACGATTATGTCGACATAAGCGTGATGCCTCCTGCTGACAAGGTTGGAACTCCTTATGCACAGTCAGCAGGGATCTTGCCGGAGGCCATGGCACAGACTATCGTGATACCTTGGAATGACGTTGATGCACTTGAGAAGACGATCGCGAAGCACAAGGACGAGCTCGCTGCAGTGATCACCGAACCAATTCTGCACAACATCGGAGTTGTCATGCCAAAGGAAGGATTTCTGCAGACCATAAGAGAACTGACCGAACGAAACGGCATCGTATTCATCCTAGACGAAGTCATAACGGCGTTTAGACATAGCCTTGGTGGAGCCCAGAAGCTCTTCGGCATCAAACCTGATCTCACGGCATTTGCGAAGGCAATGGCCAACGGGTACCCAATGGGTGGATTGGCCGGACGAGCAGATATCATGAACCGGCTGAGACCGTTGGGAGACGTCCACATGGCTGCAACATACTACTCTCACCCAATCTCTGTCGCCGCAAGCCTCGCCACCATAGGTGAATTGGAAAGCGGTAGGGTGCATGAACGTATGGACGGATTGGTGGATTTGATATCGAAAGGACTAACTCAACTGATTCAGGACTTCAACTTGAAGGCGCAGGTGAAGCACTTTCACTCGATATTCACTCTCTATTTCACGGACGCTGAGATCCGCAACTATCCTTCGGTTCTCAACAATGACGCCGAGATGTATAGGAAGTACTGGCATGCGATGAATGATCAAGGAATCATACTAAGCCCGCATCACCTGAAACGATGTCACCTTTCGGCCGCACACACGAAAGCTGACGCGAACAAGTTTCTGGCGTCAGCAAAGAAAGCCTTCGAGAAAATCACGAAATAGGACGCAGCAATCGCGGCAGATCGCCGAGGCTTCTCACAACGGACGAAGGAAAGTGAGTTCCCTTCGTGGCAGATCAGAGACGAGGCCTGAAGCTGCAAGAGGTCGGTCCCACGATATGGGTTACAATAGACACTGGAACGATTCCCGAAGCAATTGACATAGGCCGCAGAGCGCTGGCGGCAGGAGCTCACTGGTTGGAAGCCGGGACCCCGCTGATCGCTTCAGAAGGAATCAAAGCGATAGAAGCGCTTGTCAAAGCCTTCGGTGGTTCAACAATCTTGGCTGACTTCAAGACAGTGGACGGAGGCGACTTGGACGTTGAAATGGCGGCTAGAGCTGGCGCGCATGTAGTCACGGTCATGGCCGTTGCAGAAGACGCAACCATCATGAAGGTCGTTGAAACAGCACGAAAGCATTCGCTTGGTGTAATCGCAGATGTCCTTGGGGCAAAGGAGAAGTCAAAGAGGGCTAGAGAAGTCGCGGAACTGGGAGTTGACGGAATATTCGTTCACACCGGGTTTGACGAGAGAAGACTTGACCCTTCAAGGAATCCGTTGATCGATCTTGCTAGCGTTCTCAGGTCTGTTCAAGTTCCTGTTGCGGTTGGCGGAGGAATAACAAGCGAGGTTGCAATCAAGGCTGTTGAGATGGGGGCACAGATCGTGGTTGTCTCAACGACAACAGGCGTATTTCCATTCGAGATGGTGATCAAGATCGTTCTTGACCGGCACAGAGGAATCTCCTTCCGAAGAATCTAGCTTTGATTCCCGGTGCCGTTGGCGGGCCTGAAAAGTTGCTTTGGTGCATGACAGGTAGCGTTGAGTATTCACTCTAGTGCTTGCTGGTCTTGTTGAGCATCTGAAGCTGTCCCCAAGCTTGTCTCCAGACACGCTTCGTGCCTGCGAGTACGGCCTCGGAACTCTCGGCGGGTAGTGGTTTGATTTCGAATCCCACGATTGGTAGCTTTTCGTTCTGTCGTATCTTCTTTCCAAGGTATCCGATGTCGAACAGTATCTTAAGGAATCGTGCCAAATCATCCACATCATGCAGTCCCCCGCTAACGCCGAATCTGGGGTGTCTGTCCCCGTATGCGGGGTTACCTGCCTCCTTAACACAGTTGCCGACATGGATGTGGACGAGATAATCACGAAGGAGAGTAAGAGCGTGCTTGGGATCCTCGTCGAGTAATGGGCCATGAGCCATATCGTACAGTATGCCGAAATCCCGGAAGTCTTTCCTGACCGTTCGCGCCAACGCAGCCGCCTCTCTCGCTGGCCCGATCAGGCGCTTCTTCTCAACATCTCGATCAAAGGCCTCCAACGTGATTGCCAAGCCCTTCTGCTCGCCGTAGGCGCAGATCTCTTTCAACGAGTCTGCGAGCACTTGGGTTGCGTCGTTGCGTTGCGGCGCTCCGGGGTCAGGGCCGCTCAGAAGGCTCACCCTCTCTGCGCCTAGTTCAGACGCTTCGTCAATGGATGACTTGACTTCCTCGATCGCTCTGTTCCTCTCTGATTCATCTAATGAGTTCACATCAAGCTTCTGCCCCAGCAGCGCGGGTTGTGCAGCATACGTGATCGAAAGGTGGGAAGTCTCCGCGAGTTGTCTAATGGTTCTCCGTTGTGCTGGATCTCTGACCAGTGCCAACTCAAGGAGCGAGAAGAAATCGTCTTCTGCGAGAGTCGTCACTGTATCCAGAAAGCGCTGCTCTCCAGATTGCACGTCCGGATACGCCATTATGTGAACAACACCTAGTCGGAGACTGTTCTCCCAAGAAATACTCAATCAGCATCTTACCTCTGGTACAGCGTTGCCGATCCCAAAAAGCAGTAGATATGACTTTCTAGGTTTCGACAGAATCGGCCTATGTTGTGTGCTCACTTCTTCAAGACTTCGGGGTTTGCCAGAAAACGCATATGCTCGCCTTTGATGAATCTGATGATGTCCTCCTGAACCACGCGGTCACAGTGTGCTTGTGCGTCTCTGGTGTACGAGGCGATGTGGGGAGAGACGATCACATTGTCTAGGTCTAGAAGCGAGCTGTCACTGCGTAGAGGTTCGTTCGCTTGAACATCTAGGGCTGCTCCCGCGATTCTCCGTTCTCTTAGGGCGTCAATTAGGGCAGGTTCATTGACAATCTTGCCTCTCGCGGTGTTCACGAAAAACGCCGTGTTCTTCATTAATCTGAAATGTTCTGGGCCTAGCATGCCTCTAGTCTGGTCTGTTAAGGGAGCATGAACAGAGACGAAGTCTGAGGCCCTCAGCAACTCGTCGAGCTCAACGACTTTGCCGAATTGCTCGAGACGTGTAGGAAGGATGCCTGGGTCAAATAGGAGAACATTCATGCCGAAAGCTTTTGCAATCATGGCAACGCGAGATCCGATGCTACCAGCTCCGATTATGCCGATGGTCTTTCCCTTGAGCTGGATTCCCATGAGAGGTTTGTATGACTCAACCTTGGGCGGCAGCCCTTTCCTTAGTAAAGCGTCGGCTTCCAGTATTCTCTTGGAGATACTCAGCATCAGTGCGAATGCGTATTCGGCAACGGAGTCAGCATTTCCTCCCGGTGAGTAAACTACGGGAATTCCTCGCTTGGTTGCTGCTTGCACATCGATGTGGTCAATGCCGGCTGACGGTGTGCCGATGAGTCTTAGGTTGCTGTTCCCACCCATGGCTTCAGCATTGACTCTGTCCTCATTTGTGATGAAGACTTCCTCTCCCTGCATCCGGTCCGAGAGCGCTCTTCCCGTGAGAAAAGGGAAGTCCGCGAACTCCAACCTCACATCCATGACTTTCGGCAGTAGATTCCAAGAATCGATGAGCCATGTGGCACGAACGAACGCCTTCACGAGAGAAACCTCGCATCGAGCACCCTGACCGAGCAGTATTTTAGGATTCTCAATCATCGTGAAGGGCTATCTGGAAAAGCGCTTGGTCTCTTCGATTTGAATCCTTAAATTCGTGGGGGCAAGTCGTACGGGGTCGTGTGCAGCAGACATGGAGAACGAAATCAAAGTAATCCTCTTTGGAGTTGGGCCTCTGGGAGCGGCCATCGCAAAGGAGATGCTTGAGAAGAAAGGAATGAAGATCGTCGGTGCAGTGGACACTGCGAAAGAACTTGTCGGAAAGGATCTCGGTGAGATTCTCAAAGCCGGCAAGACTCTGGGCATCACGGTAACAGACGATGCGAAGAGTCTACTCTCAAGAACTAAGCCCAACATATCGATTATAGCAACGAGATCTTCTGTCAAGGGCATCTACCCGGAGTTGGAGATGTGCATCAATGCAGGCGTTCACGTGGTTTCGACCTGCGAGGAATTGTCATTCCCGTACTACAAGGAGCCGCGCCTATCAGCTGAAATCGATAAACTTGCCAAGAAGCATAAGGTTGCGGTCCTCGGAACTGGCATAAACCCTGGCTATCTCATGGATGCGTTGCCGATAACACTCACAGGACCTTGCCTGCGTGTAGACGCCATCAAAGTAACAAGAATGATGGATTCCTCTAAGCGCAGGATTCCATTTCAGAAGAAAATCGGAACGGGCCTCACGCCCGAGCAGTTCGAGAAGAGTATTCGTGACAAGGTGATAACCGGTCACGTAGGTCTTGCTGAGTCAATAGCCATGATCGCAGCTGCCCTCGGATGGAAACTCGAAGCAATAACAGAATTCCCGCCTGAGCCAGTCATCGCCAAGAAGGAAGTCACGACTCCCTACACTACCATCAAGCCTGGCTGCGTCGCAGGTCTGAAGAGCGTTGCACATGGAATCAAAAGCGGGAAGCCTGTTGTGGTGCTTGAGTTCGTCGCTAACGCCTTGGTACAGGAAGAGTATGATGCTATTTCGATCGAAGGCGTTCCGAACGTGAACCAGAAGATCATCGGCGGAGTTCATGGCGATATTGGAACAGTCGCAGTGATTCTGAACATGATCCCCAAAGTGCTCAACGCTGGGCCGGGTCTGGCAACGATGAAGGACCTGCCGCTCCCTTCAGTCCTCAACGAAGACATCAGAGTCTACCTTCGCTCTTCGTGATCGCTACAACGTTCGTTTGCTCGAGAAGGAGAAAAGGTATCCACCCGGCTTAGTGGCGGAAGCCTTCCATCAAGCGTCGTCTTCACAAGCACGTCTTCACCATGAGATTGGAAAACTGTACAGAATACCGCGGTCGAAAAGCATTTTGCCCACAGACAGTTAACGCGAATCTGATGAGTATTTCTATTGAAGCTGGCATTCGAGACAGGGAGTTTTTCTCTTCACGGTTGTCGATTTGGTGGCTTCCGTAACATTATGTGTACTGTATCGATTCTTGGCCAGCCTTTATTGTGATGTTCGATGTCAAGCCTCCGTCCACCACAAGTACGTGTCCCATTACGTAGTCGGAGAGTGGTGAGGCTAGGAAAAGTGCTGCGCCTGCGATCTGTTCGGGTTTAGCCATATAGCCCGCGGGGATTCTTCTGCCTAGCTCCTTGTAGAGTTCGTCGGTCATGTATGGGATACTCATGTCTGTCGCCACCCAGCCCGGAGCGATCGCGTTGACGTTGATCTTGTTCCGCGCGAGTTCGACGGCCATACATTTTGTCATGAGCGTGAGGGCTGCCTTGCTTGCAGAATATGCGACGATTCCCTCCTCTGCCTCCAAACCATCAACCGAGGCAATCACCACGATCTTGCCCCCGGAGCCCTGCTTGATCATCTGCTTTGCTGCAAGCTGACAGCAGTAGAAGCAACCTTTCACGTTCACATCGAAATGCTCCTGGAGGTTTGTATCGTTCATGTCGACGAGGGAGCCGCCTTTCATGATCGCAGCGTTGTTTACGAATACGTCGACCCGGCCAAAACTGTCGACAGCAGTCTGGAACATTTTCTCGACTTGCGTCTTGTCAGATACGTCGACTTTCATTGCCAAGGCGCGGCCACCATTCTTGCCGATAGCTTCTACAGTTGCCTGAGCGCGTTGCTGGCCGTCAGGCCGTCTCATCCTGTCAGCAACCAGAACGCTACATCTGTGCGATCCGAAAGCTCGTGCGATAGCTTCTCCTATGCCCCGGGCTGCCCCCGTTACGACTACGACTCTTCCCTCAAGCCCGAGCTGGGAATAGGTATTGTCGCTCAATCGCATAATCTCCTCTCAATGTTTCTCCGCAAATGTGAGTGCGTCATCTATCGTGCGCAACCCGAAATCGAGTTGTTCTTTCGTAATCACCAATGGCGGTGACATCTTCAGCACGTTGGCGAAACGACCCCCTGGAGGTTGAAGGATGACACCGTGCCTCAACGCATATTCGACAACCTTCTTCGTCTCTTCAGCTGCAGGCGTTTTCTTCGCGTCCTTAATGAGCTCAATGCCGCACATCATACCTAGTCCTCGCACATCGCCGACGAGTCTGTGCTTCTCCTTCATTTCTTCCAGACGTTTTAAGAACTCACGGCCCATGCTTGCCGATTTCTCAACGAGTCTCTCTTTCTCTATGACATCTAGGCTCGCGAGAGCCGCTGCACAACCGAGCGGGTTTGCCGAGAACGTGCTCGTGTGCTGGAAGTCACCCCAAGACTTCATGATCTCGTCTGTGGAGACTACCAACGAAATTGGGAAGCCGCTTGCCACGCCCTTCGCGCCTACAAGTATGTCTGGAACGATTCCATAATGCTCGAAGCAGAACATCTTGCCGGTTCTTCCAAATCCCGTGATGATCTCATCCAGCATCAGAAGTATGTTGTTCTCATTGCAGATTCTTCTGAGTCCCGGCAGGAAATCCTTGGGCGGGATTATCCATCCCTCATGGCCTTGCACGGGCTCGACGAGCATCGCAGCTACTTCTGTCACGCCTGAGGCAGGGTCCTTGATCATGTGCTCGATGTAGTTCAGGCATTGGGTCGAGCAGTCGCCACAGGATACCTTCTCTCCGAATGGGCATCGGTAGCAGTAGGGAAATGGTGCGTGGAAGACTCCTGGCACGAGCGGTAGGAACCCAGCACGGTAGTGCCGGCGAGCTGTTGCTGAGAGCGCGAAGAGGGTCTTGCCATGGAAGCCTCCCTGAAATGCCATTACCTCCATCTTGCGAGTGTGAAGGCGTGCTAATTTGAGGCCGACATCGATCGCTTCGCCGCCGCCCGTGAGTAGATGAGTCCGTTTCAGCGGTCTTGGAACGATCTGTGCGATCTTCTTGACCAGTTCAGCTCTAAGAGGATTGGGCGCTTGGGCGGCGGGCGCATGCGTCATGATGCCTGCCTGTTTCCTGATCGCCTCGACGACTTCGGGGTGACAGTGGCCCACAATCCCGACACAGAAGGCTGCGGTCATGTCGACGTATAGGTTGTCGTCAACGTCGACAACATTTGCACCCCGCGCCTGTTTCCATGCTGTGGGGATTTCTCCCATTCGAACTGAGGAGAGAGTTGGCGTCTCGAACTCGCCTAAGACAACTGCAATCGCCTTCGAGTTCGGTCCGGGCGGATCAGTTTTCATCCGTGGCAGAACGGACCCAAGTTGTTCTTGTACCTGCAATCCCAAATCTACTTCAGACAATACGGCTCTTTCGCGTCCGCAAAAAGGGTTTCCCTATGTCGAGTCTGTACGCACGAGACTGATGGGTGATCAATCGCACCCGTACAGGTCTCGTAAGGAGTTCCTAAATAGGAAGCGTCTCTTGCTAGCAGCTGGAACGAGCGGGAAATATTGTACACAGTTCTTGATGCGAAAGAGCTTGACGAGATTCATCTTGCAACTCTGAATGTGCTCGAGCGAGCCGGAGTCATGGTACACGAGGATAGTGTTCTCCAGTTGCTCAAATCGGCCGGGTGCGAGGTCGATCAGAAAAGGAAGGTTGCAAAGTTCCCGGAAAAAGTCGTCCATGACACGATCAAGAAGACGCCTCACAGCCTCGTCCTTGGTGGCCGAGACAAAGAACACGACTTACTGATCGAGCGCGGAAAGACCTTTACCCGGCCGGGGAGTGCCTACACAAAGGTTCTCGACATAGATACAGGGCAGTGCCGAAACGGAACCCTCAAGGATACCGAGATCGCAGCCAAGCTCGTTGATGCCTTAGAGAACATCTCATTCTGTGCGACACACGTATCTCCGAGCGATGTTCCCCAAAGTGTGGCCGACATATGTGCCGTCAAGGTCTGCCTTGAGACGACGAGAAAGCATCTCTTCTTCTCCCCATTGACACACGAGACTTTTCGTACAATCATAGAGGCGGCACAAGTTGTCAGAGGAAGCAAGGATGAATTTCAGAAGCGCCCTTTGGTAAGCTTCCTGGCAGCTACTTCGACTCCACTCAAGATCGCTCAAGACTGTGCCAGACAGCTGATCGACTGTGCGAAGCTTCGAGTCCCGGTAATGCTTGACTCGAGCCCTATGCTTGGCGCTACAGGCCCGGTAACACTCGCAGGTTCACTTGTGCTACAAAACGCAGAAGACCTCGCGATGAACACGATAATCCAATTGAGTAACCCCAACTCACCCGTGATCTACGGCGCTCGATGTGCGCCGATTGACATGAGGACAGGATTCCTGTCATGGGGATCCGCCGAGACTGCGCTAATGTCCGCGGCGGCGGTTCAGATCGCTCACTACTACAACATCCCAGTGGATGGTCACGGGCCTTGTACTGACTCGAAGACGTTTGATGAGCAGGTCGGATTTGAGAAATCCATGACCGGTCTTCTTCCCGCCATGGCCGGTGCGGAGATCATCTCGGCAGCCGGAATCGTTGACAGTCTGGTGGTCACTAGCCCGCTTCAGCTAGTAGTAGATGACGAATTCTTCGGAATAATGTTCCGGATTCTGAATGGAATAAGGGTTGACCACGAAACGCTTGCAACGGAATTGATCTCGCAAGTTGGATACGACGCATCGTACCTCAAATTCCCACACACTCTGAGGAACTATGAGAAGGAGCACTACTTGGCACAGGTCTTTGACAAGCGTTTCCGCGGACCGTGGGAGGCTGCGGGTGCAGAAAGCGTCGACAGTGTCGCAAAGAAGCGGGTTCAATCAATACTATCAAAGCACGAGATTACTCCTCTCGATCGAGATATCCAGAAGAAGCTGGACGAGATCGTCCGTCGCGAATAGAAGTGCACAACTACTGAGTCAGATGTTACGCTTGACGGATCAATTACGCAATATCCCTCACGGCGACGAGGCTTGTTTCTTCTCGAGGAGTTCGAAAATCACCCCCGTCTGTTCTTCTGTGTTTAGGTAGGCCCATTTCACGCCCGGACGATTTCCACTTTGGATCACTTGAAAGCCCTTCTCCTCCATTTCCTTCACCCCCCGTTCCATGTCGTCTGTCCTTATCCCCAAGTGGTGGAGTCCGTACCCCTTGCGCTGAGCGAATTCATCGTAGATCGTTTCACCGTACAGAAGTTGCATGAGTTCTATCTGCACAGGACCGGCCTTCGCAAGAGCTACGCGTATCTTGTATCTGCCGACCTTACCTCGGTACGTCAAATCGCGATAGTCGGGTTCCATGATCTCGAAGGGGCCGATTCCGATCAGTTTCTCAAGTTTCCTTGCGGTGTCCTCTACGTCCTTTACTAGGATCCCAACTTGTACAATCTCTTTCCCAATCGATCCTGATTGTGCATTCAATGCTGCCAGCGCCTCGGTTCTATTTCCAAACGCGGTGGAATGGAAGGTATCATCGACCATAGGTATCCTTCACATATGGCAGGATTTCTTTGGCGCATAGTTCGATAAACGCTTTCTCATCGGGGCTGGTGCTCTGGAGATAGATGTGATTGAATCCTAGCTTGGCCAGCTTCTCTATCTTGGAGATGAAATCCTCTGCCTTCGTCCCTATTGCGAAGCCTTTTGCGACTTGCTCGTCGCCGACGAGGCTTCCCATCGCTTCAATCTCTCGTGGATCAGCCATTCCATACTTGAAGGTGGCAGGGAACATGGTGCCTGTCCAGAAACGGACTTTCTTTAGCGCTTTGGTGTAGTCCTTGTCATAGCCCAGGCCGAGCTCGATGGTCCTTTCGATCTTCGATGGATCGCGTCCCATCTGCTTGGCACCGCGTTCGATGGCAGGAATCAGGACATTGTGAAGGTGGTCTTCTGAGACCAGAGTCGTGATGTATCCGTCCGCGTACTTCCCTGCGATCTCGGCGACCTTCGGTCCAAATGATGCCACATAGATCGGTACAGGCGTCGTGGGTTTCACGTAGAGCTTTGCCTGCTTCAGTCGATAGTACTTTCCTTTGAAGTTGACCCACTCTTCGGTCCACAGCTTTCTCATTATCTGTATTGATTCTTCGAAACGTTCGATGCGCTCCTTCACCGATGGCCAAGCAAAGCCTAATGGTGCCTCATTCAAGGCTTCCCCGGTTCCCAAACCGACAAAAATCCTCTCAGGGTACATGGCACGGAGTGTGGCGAATGCCTGTGCAACGATAGCTGGGTGATATCGAAACATAGGACAGGTCACGGCTGTTCCGATCGGGACTTTCTTCGTTCTCTCTGCTGCTGCGGCAATCCAAGCCCATGTGAAGCAGGAGGAGGCGTTCGTGTCCTGCCAGGGATGGAAGTGGTCGCTTGCCCAGATTGTGTCAAACCCAGCCTTCTCAGCTAGGGGAGCTAGCTCAAGGAAGATGTTCGGATGATACAGTTCCATGCAGCAGTCGTATCCGATTCGCAGCTTCATAGCTGAACCTGCGGCACACTAACATTCTGTAGATATAAGAAGTCAATCTATCCATGCTGCGGACGATATTCTCCAGATCAGACAAGCCCAGGTCATTAGCTTTCTTGCCGCTCGCTTTTCATGCCTGCCAACAAAGCGATTTTATAGAAGCTTGGCAAGGAAGGCGACCAAAGGTACGAGGAAGACCTGCATGAAACCTATCGTCGGACTCACTATGGGTGACGCGGCCGGTATTGGCCCTGAAGTTATCGCCAAAGCTCTTACTCACAAAGAGGTCTACGATGTTTGTTCCCCTCTCGTCGTGGGCGATTCCTCTGTGATGAAGAACGCTGTTAAGATCGCAAAGAAGAATCTGAATGTTCAGTCTGTTGATGATCCTGCCAAAGGCAAGTACCAATACGGCACAATCGACGTGCTGGACCTGCACAACATCGACGTGAGCAAACTCCAGATCGGAAAAGTTCAGCAGATGGCCGGAAAAGCTGCTCTGGAATACATCGAGACTGCCGTGAAGTTGGCGCAGCAGAACAAGATCAACGCGCTTTGCACAGCTTCAATCAACAAAGAAGCGATCAGACTGGCAGGCGCGAAGGTCCCGGGGCACACCGAGATCCTAGCTAATCTTACGAAAACAAAGGATGTCACGATGCTGCTCATCTCAGGGAACATACGCGTCTTTCACGTCACAATACACGTACCACTCAGCAAAGTTTCATCGTTAGTCACCAAAGAGTCGGTTCTCGAAACAATCAAGCTGGCCTACGACTCGCTCCGTAGTCTGGGAATATCCGACCCCAAGATCGCGGTTGCAGGACTAAATCCGCATGCGAGCGACGGCGGATTGTTCGGCCCAGAAGAGAAAGAGAAGATAGCACCCGCGGTGGAAGCTGCGAACAAAGAAGGTATGAAAGCCTTCGGTCCGATTCCGCCGGATACCGTGTTCGTGCGGGCCAACAAGGGCGAATTCGACGCCGTCGTAGCCATGTATCACGACCAGGGACACATCCCTATCAAGCTGCTTGCGTTCGAATCAGGCGTCAACGTTACGATAGGGCTACCAATAATCAGAACGTCCGTTGATCACGGCACAGCGTTCGATATTGCTGGCAAGGGAATAGCAGACGAGAAGAGCATGGTTGAGGCTATCAAGCTCGCAGCCAAAATGGCTGAAGTCAAGATGGCTTCGAAACACTGATTCGTATGTCCGTGTCCTTTGCGCTCGACGAGAATTGCTAGGCGTTCAGCGTAGCGATTAGTTCCGGAAGGATCCTTCCATTCGAGACTATGACTTCCGTTCCGCCTAGCTGAAGGGGATTACCCTTGAAGTCAGTGGCCTTACCTCCGGCTTCCTCGACTATCACGACTCCTGCTGCAACATCGACGACTTTCGTCTTGTGCCATATCCTGGCATCCGCGATTCCGGACGCAACTAATGACGCGTCAGTGGCGGCAGAGCCTGAGATTCGGACTGTGAAGATCTTCGGATAAAGCTTCTCTAGGTTCGGGAACATGTCGTCTCTCTTATGGAACTGGTTATCATACATGACCAGAGCTTCGCTCAGCTTGCTTCTGTCCGACACATGAGTTGGCTGGCCGTTCACGAATGCGCCCTTTCCTTTCTCTGCATAGTACATCTTGTCGTGAACTGGGTCGTATATTGCACCGAGAATCAGCTTGCCGCCGCGAGCCAGTGCAATCGAAGTATTGAAGAACGGAAGTCCGTACGTGTAGTTGTGTGTCCCATCGAGCGGATCCACAATCCACACGTAGTCTTCTTCAGTGTACTTCTCCTTACCGAGTTCCTCTGATTCGAACTTGTGGCTCGGAAACTTGTCTTTGATAGTTTTCAGGATGACGCCTTCGGATTCGATATCTACATTCGTAACGAGTTCCTTTGCTTCTTTGTGATGAACTTGCTTCTTCTTCTCGAAGTTCTCCATGAGGATCTTTCCAGCCTTCTTGGAAGCTTCGATTGCTACGTCTTTGAATTGCGGCATCTTTGATCAGGGCACCGTTTTGGCCGGAACTTGGTTTTAAACCAATACTGCAGGGGTCTCCGGGTTTCTCTCTGCTGTACAACTGTCTTCCGTGCCCATAACTGTCCTGCAGGGTTTGTGAGGGCTTTTTTAGCTGGACTCCTATTGCAGTAGACCGGATCGGTAAAGCGAGCTGAATTCGGTTGAAAGCTGTCAGAAAGGTTGAGCCGAAACCCGGAATCGTTGTTCAGGAAGTTGAGGAGCCGAAGATTGGGCCTTCACAAGTTCTTGTCGAAATTAAGGCCACTGCGATATGTGGGTCGGACCTTCACATTTACCGGTGGGACGAACAGACTACACGTTGGAAGACCCCGCTTCCAATGACCGTGGGCCACGAGTTCTCAGGGGAAGTTGTGGAAGTTGGAAGGGAAGTAAAATCCATTCGACCAGGCGACAATGTGGCAGGCGAATCGCACATTCCGTGCGGGATCTGCTACTACTGCAGGACAGGCAAGATGCACATCTGCCAGAACATGCTGATCTTTGGACTGCAGACGAAAGAGGGGTCCTTCGCCAAGTACGCTGCAGTTCCTGAAGTCATCGCATACAAGCTGCCGAAGGGCGTGTCCTACGAGGAGGGCGCTCTGCTAGAGCCCTTCGGTGTCGCCGTGCACGGAATCGAGAGAACGATAGTAGAGCCAGGTGATGTTGTTCTTGTCATGGGCTCGGGGCCGATCGGAATCTTTGCGCAGCAAGTTGCCAAGGTCTCAGGTGCATCAATGGTGATCGCGGCCGAACTGGTGCAATTTAGGCTCGATCTCGCGAAAAAGATCGGATCGGCCGACGTGTATGTGAACACCGAGAAAGAGGATATTGTCAAACGCACAATGGAGCTGACTGATGGAAGGGGAGCAGATGTCGTGATCGAGCTCGCGGGGGTGCCAACAACAATTCGTCAGGCCTTTCAAGCATTGAAGAAAACCGGACGCGTCGGGCTAGTGGGCCTTCCGGCTAAACCTGTGGAAATAGAAGCCACGAGCATGATCATCTACAAAGAAGCAACTGTCACCGGTAGCACTGGGAGACTGATGTTCGGCACATGGGAACGAATGGTACGTCTTGTAGCGAGCAAGCGCGTTGATCTGACTGGAGTGATCACGGACCGGCTGCCGCTTGACAAGGCCGAAGACGGTTTTCAGCGTGTCATGAAAGGACAGAGCGGAAAGGTCCTCTTCACGCCTTAGCTCGGTCAATCAACGGTCAGGAAACCAGCTTCTCAGGGGTTTCCAGGAGTTGCTTGACTCTCTGCAGAAACTTGGCGGCCCTAACACCGTCAATGACTCTGTGATCGAAGACGAGCGTTAGCGTCATCATCTGTCTAATTACCATATTCTCATCCAGAACGACAAGCTTCGGCACTATCCTGCCAACGCCGAGTATCGCTGTCTCGGGGGGATTGATCACCGGCGCGAAGAGGTCGACATCGTACATTCCCAAGTTGCTCACTGTGAAGGTTCCGCCAGACATTTCCCTGGTTGTCAAGGAACCACTTCTAGCTCGTTCTGCGAGTGTCTTCGCGTTTCTTGAGATGTCTTCAAGTGACAGTCGGTCTGCGTTTCTGATGACCGGCACGAGAAGGTCATCCCCGGATACGACCGCGAAGCCCACGTTCACTTCAGTTATGGTCCAGAGTTCCTGACCGAGCAGCATCGTGTTCACTGCAGGGAATTCTCTCAGAGCCATTGCAGTTGCCTTGATGATGAAGTCGTTGTAGGAAACCTGAAGACCGGTCTTCTCCTTTTCAGATTTCAGTTTCGCAGCTGGTGTCATGTCGATTTCCATTGTGATGGGAACATGTACCGCGGTCCGAGCGCTAAGAGACAATCGATCTGCTATGACTTTTCTATGGCCCGCCAAGGGCGCCGACTTGTATTCCTGAGCAGGGGGCCCTGCCTCTGGCTTTCCAGAGAATGCCAGCACATCATCCGATACTATGCGACCGCCAGGTCCCGTGCCTTTGATCTTCGTGACGTCGATTCCACGTTCTCTCGCCAATCTTCTAGCGGAAGGAGATATCCGGATTCTTTCGAGAGAAGGTTCTGGAGCTTCAGACATCGTGGGGGAAACACGAGCCTGCTGGGCCTTCTCAAGCGGAACGGGTTGAGGGCCGGTCGCGACAGTGGGTTCAGCTGACACGGGAATTGAGGAGATGTCTTCTCCCGGTGATCCGATTACTGCGATGAGTGCGTTCACGGGTACGGCGGTTCCTTCTTTGTGGAGTACTTTGAGAAGCGTTCCGTTGGCTGGTGCTTGGATCTCATCGGTTGTCTTCTCTGTCTCCACCTCACAGAGGCCTTCGCCCTCTGAGATCTTGTCTCCCTCGCGCTTGAGCCACTTTGAGATTAGGCCTTCCTCCATTGTCCACGTCATTTTCTTCAGGTACACTGGTGTGGCCATCGGGCATCCCTTCTTGGGAGTCTACTCTTTTTGTCCCAGGACTTCCAGCACGCCTTCCCTGATGTGTTTCTCTTGAGGCACCACGGTGCTTTCCAAGATCGGCGCATATGGGATAGGGACATCTAGGCCAGAAACTCGCTTGACCGGTGCGTCCAAGTAGTCGAAAGCTTCCTCCATTATCGTTGCAGCGATCTCAGCACCTACGCCTGCGGTTTTGGCATCCTCAGACGCAACTACAACCTTTCCAGTCTTCTTCACAGATTCAACGATCGTTTGCTTGTCCAAGGGGACGAGTGTCCTGGGGTCGATCACTTCCATGCTTATTCCTTTCTTAGCGAGTTCTTCAGCGACTCTAAGGGCCTTGTGAACCATCATCATCGTAGCAACGACTGTGATGTCTTCTCCTGGACGCTTGATGTCAGCTTTGCCGAATGGAATCACGTACGATTCCTCAGGTACTTTCTGTATGAGCGTTGGGTAAGGTTCACGTAGGCTCGCCATTCTCTTCGCATAGTAGAGAAGCTTGTGTTCGACAAAGAGCACTGGGTCTTCACACCGGATGGCGTTGATGAGTAGACCTTTTGCATCATACGGCATCGATGGCGTCACCACCTTGAGCCCCGGTACGTGCATGAACCACGCCTCTAGGCTCTGAGTATGATGGGCGCCGCCGCATGCGACGGGATATCTTGACCCGGCAGGTGCCCTCAGCACGACCGGGACTTTCATGGAACCGCCGAACATGTATCGGATCTTCGCCATCTGGTTGAAAATCTGGTCCATCGGGCATCCAATGAAATCCATGAATTCAAGTTCCGCAATGCAGTGCATGCCGGTAACGGCCGCCCCTATCGAGGCGCCTACGATGGCTGTTTCAGATATTGGGGTGTCACGTATCCTTTCCTCACCGAACTCCGCTTGGAGTCCTTTTGTGCATCCGAAGATGCCGCCGAATTTCCCGACATCCTCACCCATTAGGATGAGAGTCTTGTCTCTCAGCATCTCTTGACGAATAGCTTCACGGATCGCTTCCGCAAAGTCGAGTTCTCGAGTTTCGCTCATTCTTGGTCGCCTCTAAGAAGCGAAGAGGTATGTTGTCGCATCCTCAGGCTTTGGTGATGGACTCTGTTTCGCAAAGGCAACTGCATCCTCGATTTCCCTCATCGTTTCTTGATTGATAGCGTCCAGTTCAGCCTGCGCTGCTTTGTGCTCCTTGATCATCTTCTCGCCTAGATGGATGATTGGGTCGCGTTTCTCCCACTCGTCCATCTCCTGCTTGGTACGGTAAATCTCTCCTTTCTTGGGATCGCCCTCGTGGTGTCCTCTGAAACGGTAGGTCTTGCACTCCACTAGAGTCGGGCCTTCCCCTTTTCGGGCCCCTGCAACAGCATTCGAAACGGCCTCGTACACTGAGAGAACATCCATTCCGTCTACGACAGCCGCGCGCATGCCATACCCCGCAGCTCTGTCGGAGATGTTCTTCAGCTTGGAGGATCTTACCGCCGGGGTGGATATTGCGTAGAGGTTATTCTCAAGAACATAAACGACTGGAAGGTTCCAGAGTGCTGCGAGGTTCATTCCCTCGTGGAATGCGCCTGTGTTTGATGCTCCGTCACCGAAGAACGAGATACAGACTTGATCGGTCTTTCTGAGTTTGCTTGACAGTCCAACTCCTGCCGCAATTGGGATGTTGGCTCCCGCGATAGCGCTGCATCCAACAATCCCAATGTCCGGAGCTGCGATGTGCATCGAGCCTCCTCTGCCCTTGCAGTATCCGGTTTCCTTCCCGAATAGTTCTGCCATCATCTTTCTGAGGTCACCGCCCTTCGCAATGCAATGACCATGTCCACGGTGGGTGCTGGTGATGTAGTCATCTTTCCTGAGTGTTGAGCATGCTCCAACGGCAACTGCTTCTTCTCCCACGTAGAGGTGAAGCAGTCCTGGAATGTTGCCGCGAGCGCTTTCTTCTGCAAGCCTTTCCTCAAATCGTCTGATCCGAAGCATGTTTCGGTACATCAGCAGTAGCTTCTGTTTCTCAAGCTCCAATTACTTCTGCTCCTGTCCGAAGATTTCGGGCCCTACGCTAGCGTGCGAACTATAAGGCTTTGTGGAATGACGAAATGGGATAGAACTTGAGTCGTCTCGATTCTACCGGCGTGCGGTCTCGTCCCAGACGTGTCTGACAAAATCCGCTGCTGCTTTCACTCCAGTTGGTCCTTTGAAGCTTGCTTCTTCCATGCATATCCAACCGTCGAATCCGCCGTCTCTGAGAATCTGAAACATCTCCTTGAACGGAACTAGGCCGGTTCCGAGAAGAACATGTTTCAGCTCCCCGCGAGTCGATGTGTCTGCGGCATGGACGCTGACGACGCGATTGAGAACTCTCTTGAGGACTGGGATCGGGTCGTCTCCATACGCGATAGTGTTGGCAGTGTCCCAGTTCACGCCCAGCGACGCATGTGCAGTTTTCTCCACGATCTCCAAGAAGATGTCAGTGGGGTGCGAGAAGTCTGTGTACTGCCACGCTCCTGGTTTGGCATGATTCTCATAGGCCAATTTGACCGGGTACTCTCTAGCAAACTCCGTTGCCCTTACAAGTCCGTTGACCGCCCATTCAATGCCCTCACGCCGACCGACGCTTGGATGCGCTTGGCCCGCCGTGACGCGAAGTAGGTCTGCACCTAGCCTTGACGCTGTCACAATGTCGTCCTCCAACTTGGTTAGCTGACGTTCACGTTCGGCAGGATCGGGATGCGTGAAATCCGGGTAGGTCGTGACCATGGCGACTCGAACCCCCGTTTCCCCGATCTCTTGACGCATCTTGTCTAGGTATTCAGGGCTGCGGCTCTTGAGGAAGAGGATGCTCAAGTCTATTCCATCTAAGCCAATGCGAGATCCTTCAAGCGCCCATTCTTTGATGCTCATCTGTCCGTTGATGATGTCTTGGAAATAGGAAACCGGTAGACAGCTTAGCCTCATCTCTCTCCTTCAGCCTCCGCACGTCAACAAGTCTCGATCTGCTGTCACACCTACCCTAAAAGAGTGAACATAGCTCCTGTTGGCTGATGGAGGTCGGGTCAACAGGTTGTACGAGCAGTTAAGGACAGAGATCTGTCACATCATGAATCTGATCTCGACCAAGGGGTGGTCGCCTGGCAGTAGCGCCAACATAAGCGTCCGAGTTCCCGGGACAAATCATGTATGCATCAAATCGACGGGCACAAGCATGACTTTTGGTACCATGGATCCTGAATCAAGCGTTGTGGTGATAGACCTTGACGGAAACCAGGTGGATGGTGTCCGGAAGCCTTCTATGGAGTTCAGGTTCCACTTGGGCATATACAAGGCTAGGCCTGATGTTGGTGCGGTCCTGCACGCACACTCGCCATACGCCACTGGATACGCGGTCGCAAACCTAGGAGCTCCCGATGGTTTCAGCTCCTGGCCGTCTCGTGTTGAAGAAGGTGCCGCTGTTAGCCTTTGCACCCCCGGGGTCACAAGAACTTGCTAACATAGTTACAACGGCTTTTTCGGACCGTTCAGTTCTGTCGGCATTGTTGGTCGGTCACGGGGTTGTCGTGGTTGGTGCTGACATCTACGAAGCCTTCAAGTACCTTGATTGGACCGAAGACGCAGCCCAGATCGCGTTTCTGTCAGGCTTGCTCAAGGCCGGGGATTCGGGGTGACAGAATCTTCGTTCCCGCCGATTATCGTTCGACAAGTTCGATTATGATGCCATCAAAGGGATCCTTGAAGACTGCTATTCTCCAGGGTTTCTTCCCGGGTTTCTTTGCATAGCTTATCTTGGCAGGTGGCTTCTCCGCGACGTACTCGATCTTCGCTTTGTCCTTCGAGACTTCGAATGGTTCGCCTATCATTGTTGCTCCGGCCGCCTTCAACCTGCTGATCGCTGCGTCTAGATCCCGTACTCTCATTCCGAGGTGAGTGATGCCTATGGATCCTCGCATTGTCTTCTGCCAAGTGTCAGGACTCTCAGGCTGGATTGCACCGCCTTCAGCGGTTATGATTTCCAGGAGGAAGTTATCACTGTACAGATAGGCATTCTTGTACACAGTACCGGGGGAGGGGTTGAGAACGGATATTCTGAGTAGTTTCAATCCCAAACCTTTCGAATAGAACTCGATTGACTTGTCAACGTCACGAACGGTTAGTGAGACGTGATCCATTCGCACGGTGAATATCACACCTGTACATGTCGGCATGTAGGTGGCAGGTTTTCTCTTTTAAGTCTAGAATGAGAGGGTTGTCTTGCGGCTGCCGTAGCTCCCAATCATTGGGAAGATCTAGGACTCAACAACCCTAACGAGTACGCTTAAAGAGCTGCGTAGTCATTGGAACTGCCAAGCGGAGGAACTGACGATGGGTACGAAAATTGGTTTCATAGGGCTTGGAATAATGGGCAAGCCAATGACGAAGAACTTGATCAAGGCTGGTCATGAATTAACAGTCTACGATGTTGTCGATGCACTAACCAGAGAGCTTGAGAGCGCGGGTGCCAAAGTCGCGCATTCGTCCAAAGAGGTTGCGGAGAAGAGCGATCTGATCATTACGATGTTGCCTGACTCACCTGACGTTGAGAAAGCCGCGTTGAGCTCGGGCGGTATCTTCGAGGGAATCAAGAAGGGATCGACTTACGTTGACATGAGCACCATCTCTCCTGTCACGTCGAAGAAGCTGGCGGAAGTTGCCAAATCGAAAGGCGTTCGAATCCTCGATGCGCCTGTCAGCGGAGGGGAGAAAGGTGCGATTGAAGCGACGCTCACGATAATGGTTGGCGGAGCGAAGGATGTCTTCGATGACTGCCTACCGGTTTTCCAAGCGATGGGCAAGAACATCATCTATTGTGGCGGTGTCGGATCCGGGCAAGTCGTCAAAGCCTGCAATCAGATACTTGTCGCGGGCGTCTTGGAAGCGGCTGGTGAAGCGCTCGTTCTCGGGACAAAGGCAGGAGTCGACCCGGAAACCGTTCTCAAGGTGATCGCCGGAGGATACGCAATGCGCGTTCTTGATGCGAGAGGGCCGCTTATCTTGAAAGGGGACTTCAAGCCGGGTTTCAAGACGAGGCTTCACTACAAGGATCTGGGAATTGCCCTTGCGGCTGGGTCTGAATATGGAGTGCCCCTTCCCGTCACTAGCCTCATTCACGAGATGATGGGCGCTATGAAGGTCTGGGGACGCGGCGAATACGATCACTCGGGAATCATAACAGTACTTCAGGACCTCGCCAAACCAGAAACGAAGAAGTAGGACTTGAGAATCAGATAGCGTGGTGTGTGTGCAGGATGATCAAGAGACTGAATCATGTTGGCGTTATCGTGCATAATCTGGATGACACGCTGAAGATCTACGAGAAAATCTTCGGCCTCAAACCCACTACGGTGAAGACCGCCATGGAGGGCAAGGCAAGGGTCGCGTTCGTACCTGCAGGTGACGGCGAAATAGAACTAATCCAGCCCTTGGACCCGAATATGCCCCAAAGCAAGTTCCTTCAAACCCGTGGCCAAGGCATCCACCACATCTCCCTAAGCACAGACAATATCGAATCAGAGGTAGACAGAATGAGAAAAGAAGGAGTTGCCTTCGCCGCTGAAGCGCCAAAGATAGGCGCTCATGGCGTGAAGATCATCTTCACCAAGCCGGAGACAACAGACAACATTACCGTGGAGCTTTGTGAAGAACCCTAGCACAAAGAGTAGTTGCTGTCCTGTTCCACAGCCTTCCTGGGGCCCCTTCCTCTCTGCGCAGAGGGGTTTCTCTCTACGTTGTCTTCTTAGGGAAGGGTGTGGTCGGTATTTTCTTCTCGCCAAGTTCAGGATGCTTCTTCACTAGAGTCTCAAAGCGTTTTAGCGCGCCGGCCGGCACTTCGTCGGGGTCAATTCTGATATCTATTATCGAGGGTCTGCCTGAGTCGAACGCGTTCTTGAGTGCCTCTTTGATCTCAGTTGGTCTCTCAACCAGCTGTCCATAGGCATGGCATGCCTCGGCGAATTTCACGAAGTCCATGACGTACGACTGAGTAACGATGTATCTTTCTGGCTCCCACATGCCGTAGCCGAACTTCTGCCCTTGGATGATCATTCCGAGGTTCATGTCGTTCAGTATACACCAAACTACGGGGATGTTGTACGCTGAGGCGGTGTTGACTTCCTTACTAAGCATCGTGAAGCTTGCATTTCCGCAGCAATCAACTACCTGACGATCGGGCGCGCCAAGCTTGGCGCCTATCGAGGCTGCGATGCTGAAACCCATCGCGGTGTGTCCGCCGTCAGCCATGAATCCTTTCGGCATCAGTGCCTGATAGTACTTCTCGACCCATGCGAGGTTGTTTCCGCAGTCCGCCCAGACAATCGCGTCTTTGTCGAGGAATTCACGGATCTCCTTGACCGCTCTCTGAGGCTTGATCGGAACTGCGTCAGAGAAGCTCTGAGGCTCCATGAAGTACTTGAGCTCCCCCTTCAACGCGAGCACCTCTCTTTGCTTTGCCTTCTTTCTCTCCTCGAATTCCTTCATTGCCGCAGGCGGTAGTTTGGAGAGAAGCGCCTTTACTTGCAGAAGCAAGTCTTGGAGGACGGTCCTTGCGTCTCCTACTATTCCCACCTCGACTGGGTAGTTCTTTCCAATCTCGGTTGGGTCGCTGTCGACTTGGATGATCTTCTGGCCTCCGAAGTTCTTCACCCAGCTGGTGGTGGTCATCTGGTGAAAGATTGTTCCCAGTGCGAGCAGTACCTCCGTTTTGTCTCCTCGAAGGACAGTGTTGGCGACGTCTTGGCCGAACAGGCCCACCACGCCCAGTGCAAGTGGATGATCTTCAGGGAATGAGCTCTTGCCCATCGCTGTGGTCGCAACCGGACAGCCCAGTGTGGTCGCCAGTTCCATTAACTCTGGGGATGCGCCGGATGCGATGACTCCTCCTCCGGACATTATCGCGGGCGATGATGAATTCACCAAGAGCTGGGCTGCCTGCTTGATGAGTTCCGGATCTCCTCTCACTGCCCCCGTTGGCCTGTACTTCTTGGGGGGCACGAGTTCAGCGTCTATCTCAGCCCTAATCACGTCTTGTGCCAGGTCAATGTGCACCGGTCCTTTTCTTCCGGTTAGCATGATTCTGAAGGCTCGCCTCATCACTTCAGGAACGGTGTCTGGCCGAGTAACTAACACGCTCCACTTGGTGACTTCCTTGAAGACACCAACATGTGATATTGATCGTGGACCCCAACCGCTTGCATCTTGGATTCCTCCTTTGCCGAATTGATCGGTTGGAACATTGTTTGTGAACGCCAGCACGGCTTGGTTATCTTGGTAGGCAGGGTGAAGGCCAGAAGCCAGATTCACGCCACCTGGGCCGACCGTTGCTGCGCATGCAGCTACCTGGCCGCAAGCTCTGAAGTACCCATCAGCCATGAAACCGGCACCCTGCTCGTGCTGAGTCAGTATCGTCTTGATCTGTGGGTAGTCGTAGAACTCGTTGTAGAATGGAGCAATTCCGCCGCCTGGAATTCCAAAGAGGTATTTCACTCCCTCGCCAAGGAGAGACTCGACAATGAACTTGCCTGCACGGAGTTTCGCCATGATTCCCGACTCTCACTTACCAAGCGATGACTAATCCCTGTAGTTAATAGTTCCTCTTTTGTGATTTGCCACGACTCCAGAACATGCTCTATGCCAGCCTGAGGAGCCTGAGGAGTACGTGCGAGAACTATCCGGCTAGGACCTCGGGATTCACGATGTGCGGTGGTCTCTCACCCTTAAGGGCTGCCAACAGGTTATCCACTGCCATCAGCGCCATCTTTGTGCGAGTTGCGACTGACGCGCTTGCAATGTGAGGCACAATGAGGATATTGTTGAGGGTCAGAAGTGGGTCGCTGAGGGGTATCGGCTCCGGCTCCGTTACGTCAAGCGCTGCGTAGGCAATTTGGTGATTTCGCAGCGCGTTGTAGAGTGCCTTGGGATCTACGATCGGTCCTCGAGCCGTATTCACTACTATTGCGGTCTTCTTCATGATCTTGAACTGTTCTTCGCCGATCAGATGATAGGTCTCAGGAAGCAGCGGAGCGTGAACTGTCACGAAGTCGGATTCTCCGAGTAGCGTCTTGAGGTCCCTGAACTCAACGCCAAGGGTCTTCTCTAGCTCAGGTCTCCTTACCGAATCATAATAGAGCGTCTTCATGTCGAATCCTTTGGCTCGCTTAGCGACCTCCGCTCCTATCCTACCTAGTCCAATTATGCCCAGCGTTGCGTGGTGCACGTCATGACCGAGCAGTGTCATAGGGCCCCAAGTCTTCCATTTTCCTTCTTTGACGTTCCGCTCGCCCTCAGCGACGCGGCGAGCTGCGGCGAGTAGTAGCGCAAACGCGAAATCCGCAGTAGTCTCAGTGAGGACGCCCGGAGTGTTACATACCACAATCTTGCGTTTAGTCGCTTCGCGGACATCTATGTTATCGAATCCTACAGCCATGTTGCTGATCACGCGTAGCTTTGGTGCAGCGTCCATGATGGGAGCATCAATCTTGTCAGTTAGAAGGGAAAGAAGTGCATCTATCTCGGGAACCTCCTTGAGGAGTACGTCGCGAGGAACGGTAAGTTCACCCTCCCAAATGCGATAGTCACAGGACTGTGCGAGCTTCTTCAATGCCTCCTCAGGAATAAGCCGGTTCACATACACCTTGGGCCTCACTGCATCTGACCTCCACTTCCGATAGCATCGACGAAGGCTACTCACGCATGCCACTGAGGTTTACATATGGCTTTCCCAGCACAACAGGTTCTGCGTTCCGAAACGTGACGGGCGGGGCAGTAACAGTCAATAGATGGGGTTCCGACGAAGAATGCAGCATTCGGTGGGGAGCTAGAAGCTATGCCTTTCACCGAGGTCAAAGAGAAACTACTCGACTTCTTGGAGCCGTGCAGTGGGAAAGAGACTAGATTCGTGTCAGCTCCGGGCCGAGCAGACTTCTTGAATACGCATCAGGACTACAAAGGACTGCCCGTTGTGCCTGTCGCGGTGCGACTGAGATGCTACTCTGCAGGCTTTCTCAACCACACGGAAACGGTGCGGTTTGCCTCGCTCAACTTGAAGGAAGAATCAGAGGACTTTCGCGACGAATTTAGCTTGGACAGGATAGAGCTTAGGGGCGGGGGATGGTTCGGAGACTACGTAAGAGCCATCTTCTCATTATTATCCGATGTTGTTCAGAGCGTTGAAGGGATGGACATAGCGTTATGGAGTGAGGTGCCAATCGGGTCGGGGCTCTCAAGTAGTGCCTCGCTCGAGGTGTCAATAGTCAAACTCGTCTCAAGCTGTCTGGGGCATGAACTGAGCCCGAGAGAGCTGGCAGAGCTAGCCTACAGAGCGGAGCACGACGTCGTGGGGATTCCGTGTGGTAGACTCGACCAATACGCATCAGCGTTCGGCGGAGTAATGAAGCTGGAGACGAAGCCGCCCTTCAACGTTGAACAACTACCGGAGCGTGACCTGCTCTTTGTCATCGCATATTCGGGCGAGCAGCGTCGAATCACAGCTATCCACCCGATTCGTCAGGAAGAGATCGACAGGGCTCTGAAGCTGCTCATGGATGAGGCCACGGTTCCTGCGCTGCTGGCCAGAAAGCTTGGCTACAGCTACTACGGTGCACAATGGGAGAACATCACGGAAGAGGAGATCACCCCCTATCTAGGGTCTCTGCCGAAGGGACTTGCCGACCGAATCCTGTTTACGGTCAGAATGCAGGCGTCCACAATGTATGCCTTAACACTGCTCAGAGGAGTAGAGCCCCGGAATCTTCACCTTAATAACACGTCGGCAAAAGACCGCTTGTCAGCCTTGGGGAGTGTCATGAACTATCAGCATGAACTCCTGCGTGACCTTTACGAAGTGAGCACTCCTAGACTCGAGGAGCTCAGAAACACACTTCTGCAGTCTAGAGCGCTAGGAGCCAAAATATCTGGTGCTGGTTTGGGCGGTTCCATGATAGCGCTCGTCAGAGATTCTAATATGGCTGACGCGGCCAAGAAATCTTGCATCGCGTCAGGTTTTCCCAAAGTGTGGACATCGGCCCCTGATCAAGGGGTCAGACTCGAAGAGGCTGGGTTGGGGGCTTTGCCACAATAGCAGCGAATCAAGGAAAGGAAAAGGAAAGCTGTCAGCATTCAGATCAACGAGGTCTAGAGGCTTGAGCCATGAACTGAGGTGGAACCCCCTGCTGAGCGAATGGATAATTGTCTCGGGCGGACGGGAAGAGAGGCCGTGGCGTGAGGAGTACTGTCCCTTCTGCCCGGGCGGACCCGAGACCCAAGGCGACTGGAACGTTCTGTCTATCCCTAACAGGTTTCCCGCCTTGTCTCCGGACGCACCGCAAGTATTCGAAACCTCACCCTACACCAAGTCAAGGGCTCTCGGTAGGTGCGAGGTCATAGTAGAGACACGCGAACACAAGGGCGACTTTCACAACATGCCGCTGAGCCAAGTGTCCGATTTCATCCACCTGTTGGCAAATAGGACTAAGGAACTGGCTTCACTACGTTACGTCAAACACATTATGCCCTTCAAGAACAAGGGCGCTCTAATTGGCGTGTCTCTGACACATCCGCACAGCCAGCTCTACGCTCTACCTTTCATACCACCGCGGATACGCCGTGAGATCGCCTCAGTCAGACAGTTTACGGCCAAGCATCATCGTAACCTTTTCGACGCAATACTTGAATCGGAGATTGAGGGTGGGTCTCGGCTCATCTATTCAAACGAGCGTTTTACAGTCGTGCTGCCTTTCTTCGGCATGTGGCCGTTCGAGACGCACGTCTATACTCCATTGCCTTTGACATCGTTGGTGGACCTCGATGAACGAGGCCAGCTGATGCTGGCGGACGCAATTAGAGCAACGACAGCAACCTACGAGGAGCAATTTGGAAAAGACTGTGCATACATCATGGTTTTTCACCAAGCGCCCTCGAAAGGCGACTACCGAGACTACAGGCTCCACGTGGAGTTCTACATACCCCACATCACTCGTGACAGAATCAAGTACGCTGCCGGTATCGAGTGGGGAGCTGGAACGTTCACCTATGACGGAGTTCCGGAGGAGCGAGCTTCGATCCTCAGGAAGGGGGCTCGGAAGGCCCTAGGTAAGATAGAAAGCATGGGGCAAGTTGCCGAGGAGTAGTATGCGAAGCTGTCTGAGCGTCAATTCCTGGATTTTCTCTGGCAGAGAGCTGTATCACTGTATAGCGGTTGAAACGGATCGTATGTGCGATTGGATCCTTAGATCACCATCCTGGAACCCTACGCGCCAGGTGTCTACGCGCGAGGCGGAACCCAACCTGCCCTGATTTTCGAGCGCGACAATACTTATGGTATTGATTTCTGCCCCCACCCCCGGGGGGGGGTCCCCCTCCGTGACGATCCACATGCGGTCATTGAAACGTCCACAGGTTATCTGTGGCGGCAGTGTGCCATCGTCGCAGCACACCGTTCAGCCTGGGAAACAAACAACGCTTGTAGACGCCGATGATGACTTGGTGGGTGGTCGCGTTGGGGCCGCTTACGGTACCAATCGCAACACTTGCTTTGTTCCAGGTTTGCTTTTTTCGCATGATTCCTGAATAGCATCGTGGCTATTGTGACCATGCGGTGGGTGTTCGATCCCATCGGTGCTTCTTGAGTTCAATTAATAGTCTTTGAGGAAGTCTTGTGCCATCACTTGTATCGATATTTGCGTGGACATGCGTTTCCTTTCTCATTCCAGGAATGGTCGTACTGACGATGTCGTTACAGAGAACAAAACGCAATGCCATATCCGTAAACGACATCCCTTTGGGGACAAGCGGTTTCAATCTATCTGCATGTTCAACGCTGGCCGTCAGGTTCTCAGGCACAAAGTAGGTACCTCGCCAATCATCCTTTGGAAAGACCGTGTCTCTGGTCAGATTCCCAGTTAATGTTCCTTCGTCGAAGGGTACTCTGGCTATGACCCCGACGTTCAGCTTCTTGCACAGCGGGAAGAGGTGGTCTTCTGGTGCCTGATCGAAGATGTTGTAGATGACCTGTACAGCATCTATTTGTCCGGTTTTGAGGGTTTCCAGGCTGTTGTCGGGTTCCCAGCGATTCACACTGATTCCGACAGCCCGGATCTTTCCAGCCTTCTTCAGATCCTCCATCGTCTTTCCCCAGCGCTCGTCAGTCGCCCAACTGTCCTCCCAGACATGAAACTGCATGAGGTCTATTGTTTCAACTCCAAGATTCTTCAAACTCATCTCCGTGTACTTGATGATATGGTCAGGCGGAAAACACTCGTCCAAGGTAAATTCCCGTTTGGAAGGCCAAATGTTGTTCTTCGGTGGGATCTTGGTCGCAATGTAGAGCCTCTTCTCAGCGTGTCTTCTTACCAAGTCTCCCAATAGTCGTTCACTCTTTCCGTTTCCATAAGCCCAAGCCGTATCAAAGAAATTGCAGCCAAGTTCTACGGCTAGGTCAAGCGAACTCTCAGATTCTTTGTCATCTGACCCAGTCCATCCGGCCATTCCCCACATGCCATATCCGATCTCGCTAACCTTCCAGCCTGTTCTGCCGAATACACGATATCGCATGCTAGTCTTCTCCTGAAACTGCCAAGTGACTGACGTTTCTAAGTCTATCTAGGGTCAAGGGTGATGAATACCACGAGTATGGTGAAGGCACGGGCCGGAGCACAATTGACAGATGATTCTCTATTTTTCCAAGAACCACGGCGGAGAGCTTAAAAGACGAGAATACTGACGCACACACACATGAAAGCAGCGGTCTGGCATGGCGGAAAGGACGTAAGAATCGAGGAAGTACCCGACCCAAAAGTCGACACGGACGATGTCCTGGTAAGAGTTAGGTCGGTAGGGATTTGCGGTTCTGACGCACACGCTTTCGAGGGCAAGTCTAAGAGAAGGGTGCCTCCCCTTATCTTGGGTCATGAATTCGCAGGCGTAGTTGCTGACGTCGGAACCAGAGTGCGTGATTTTCAAAACGGAGACAGGGTTGTCGTTGAGCCGACAATATCCTGTGGTGTATGCGAACCCTGCAGCAACGGAAGGACCAACATATGCATGGAACTCAGGTTCATAGGTCTCCACATTCCTGGGGCGTTTGCAGAATACATAGCTGTGCCTGCAAGGAAGTGCTACAAGCTCCCAGACAATGTTTCGTTTGATGAGGCAGCTCTTGTTGAACCGCTTTCTGTTGCCACACATGCAGTGAACATGACACCGACGAAGGTTGGCGACAATCTCCTAATCATAGGCTCAGGCGTCATCGGTCTAATGATCTTGCAGGTTGCAAAACGTAGAGTCGGCGGAAATGTGTTTGTTAGCGATTTAATCGACTACAGGCTGGATCTCGCGAAGAGATTGGGCGCTAACGCAGTAATTCATTCGGGAAAAGAAGATGTGACTAGAAGAGTCAGAGAACTAACGAATGGGAAAGGTGTTGATGCCGTCATAGAAGCTGTTGGCGTGCAAGATACCCTGCAGCAGGGACTGACCGTGGTCAAGAAGGGTGGAGAAGTCACAATCACGGGGCTGCTGCAGCAGATCATCGAAGTCGACGTAATGAAACTTGTCACGAATGAGATAACGATGAGAGGAGACTACACCTACACTAGTGGAGACTTCAAAACAAGCTTGGATCTTATCAAAAATGATGTTGTACATGTGAAGCCGCTAATAACGCACACTTTTCCTCTAACAGACATAGCCAAAGCTGTTGGCGTCCTTACCGAGGGGAAAGAACAGCATATCAAGATTCTTCTGAGACCATAAGTCAGTTCGCAGACTGTCTGCGCTTTCAGCAGAAATCTCATAGCGGCCGATCCCTTCGGTTCCACGGCGAGCATTCCTGCTATCTGCTACACAAGTCCACAGCAGTTTAGGCGATGAAACGCTCGAAGCTACGGAAGATCGAAGGCCAGTTCTGGATCTAGACTTAGACATCACAGATCCGAAGTTGAATGGAAAGTAATCGCTAGCTACGCTTAGCCAAACCGTACCTATGGCAACTGACTCAAGAAACGCTCTGTTCTGTCTGCAGTTTCAGCGATTATGCTTGAGTGCTCACGCCCGAGACAATTCGTGGAGCTGCCCGTGGCGCAGTCTGCGAAGCACATAATGCTATGCTCAGGCTCGGAGCCACGCAGACCCCAAACCCTTCTCGGCTCTTCGATTGGATTGTTCAATTCAGCATCGACGAGAAATCGAATATACTGGAAAGGAAGAAAGTTTTTTATATAAACCGAAAGCAGTGTCTCTGAGGTGAGAAAATGAGCGAAAGTTCGAAAGAAAGTTCGAAATCTAGCAGTATGACTCGAAGAACGGCGCTGGGCGTTGTAGGCGGTTTAGTCGTTGGTGGAGTAGTCGGTGCAGCAGGTGGCTACTATGCAGGTATGTCTTCTGCTCCTTCAGCTCCGGCCGGTACGGCAACAACGGTCACGCAAACCGCTACAGTTACGGCGAGCGGCGCGGGTGCCGCAGCAGGTATGCAGTACGGTACGCTACCATCACATCCTAAGTGGAAGTTCGTTGCGATCTGCCACGTGACAACAAACCCATTCTTCGTCCCTACGCAGTACGGTATCGCGGACGCAGATGCCCTTTTTGGAACAACGACTCAATGGACGGGTTCTGAGACCAGCTTGGTCAGTGAAATGGTGGACGCATTCAATGCAGCTATAGCAGCGAAAGTTGACGGAATATTCACCACGCTGATAGACCCCAAAGCTTTCAACGCTCCCACTGATGCCGCGTTGGCGGCAGGGATTCCAGTAATCGGGTACAATGCGGACGCGAAAGCAGGAACGAGTGTTCACCCCGCTTGCGGCTGCGGTGCAGTTCTAAATAATCGGATGTCGTACGTGGGGCAGCCCCTCTACGATTCAGGTGTGAACCTCGGAAACATGATTACGAAATACGTAACCGATCCGAAGGCTAAGATAGGTCTATTCATCGCTACGCCTGGCTCGTTGAACATTGAACCAAGGATAGACGGAGCCTCGGACGCGCTTGCGGCTGCTGGCTATACAAACGTCAAAGTTGTGGGGACTGATGCACTGCTCGACAAGGAAGGCCCCTTGATAGATGCTTGGTATCTAGGGAATACCGACGCGAAGGGTATGTTTGCGGTAGATGCCGGTGACACTTCGTGGGTCGGAGACATCGCCACTAAGGAAGGCCTGATAGGAAAGGTCGTCACGGGAGGATTCGACTTGCTGCCAGAGACATTGAAGAACATTCAGAGTGGTGCCTCATCGTTCACGATCGATCAGCAACCATACCTTCAGGGCTTCGTACCAGTTCAACAGCTATACCTCTACAAGCTGTCAGGAGGAGCTATGGCTCCATCTGACACGAACACTTCACTGAAGTTCGTCACTAAGGACAATGTCGCGGGCTACACTAGCCTGAGCAGATTCGAAGGCAGCACACCTAACCAGCCAACGTTCTGAGTCAGGAACACAGCAACAATAAGCGATATATCTCAACTACGTCTGTTCACGGGAGAGACATGCTGTCCCCCTTGAACAGGCGTAGCACAATCTTTTTCTGATGGTGAATATGAAGCGCCGAATCTCTTTGTTCTGGAATCTCTTCTCCCATCCGGAAGTTACTATATCGGCGGTTGCGATAATTTGCGCCGTCGCATTCTCCTCCTTTTTCCCAAATTTCCACACCGCCCTTAGCGCGCAAGTTATTTTCACAGTTGCTGCAACTTACGCCATAGTCGGCGTTGGTGAAAGCATGCTGCTCATATCTGGAGAGCTGGATCTTTCTGTAGGAACTGTTTTCGCTCTAGCGCCATTTCTCATGAACTCTTTTTATGTCCAGGGCATTCCTCTTCTGATAGCTTTTCTGATGTCCTTGCTATTAATGGCGGGAGTTGGTTTCGCAAATGGATACGTGACTGCCAAGGTTGGCGTCCCCGCGTTGATTACAACACTTGGGATGTTCTTCTTGATCAGAGGATTGACGTTGATCGTATCCAACTTTCATCTCATCACCCTCCCAGACATAGAACCATTCAGAACTCTGGTCGGCTCTGGGGTGATTTTCGGGATCGTTCCGATTCCGATGATTTGGGCTGTGGGTGCCACTGCCGTTGTTGCGCTTATTCTTCAAAGGACTCGACACGGATTATGGACAGTCGCTACCGGAAGTAATCCAACTGGGGCTGCGGAAGTCGGGGTTAACACGGTGCGGACAAAAATCTATAACTTCATGCTCACAGCAATTCTTGCTGGACTCGCAGGGATCATACAGGCTATGCGAATAGGGTCAGCTGAGCCCGTTCAAGGAGGATTTGGTCTAACCCTTGGGAGCATTGCCGCTTCCGCGGTTGGGGGGACCTCCATGCTCGGTGGATCAGGGACAATCATCGGAACACTGATAGGTTCACTTTTGTTCGGGATCTTCAGAGACGGTCTCATCATAGGTGGAGCGAGCGAAATCATATACGAGATGGCATTGGGCATAGCGGTAGTCTTGTCGGTCAGCCTGAACGCGTTGCTAATCGGCCATCGAGCAAGGTCGGGTACGCATATTTGAGAACCACCCCGCGGAGATATACGGTTAAAGACTTTCTCTCGATGAGGGAGGGCGCCGTTGTCATGGTTACTGTGGTTCTGATTGTTGGCTTTACCTCATTGAAAGGCAGCTTCCTGACCGTAGCGAATTCCAAGAACCTAGCGGATTTTGTGGCCGGAAACGTTGCAGTCGCGGCAGCCCAAGTCATGCTCATGATCGTCGGCGAAATAGACCTCTCAGTAGGACAGGTTTACGCATTGTCACCTTATGTGATGTATCTTGTCTATCAGGACGGTCTATCATTTGGCATCGGAATCCCAGTAGCGATCCTGGCCGCTGCGCTAGTCGGACTTGTCAATGGAATCGTAACTGTCAGGCTTCATGTTCCTTCGCTCATTGCGACTCTCGGCATGGGGTTTTTCCTATCTGGCTTCAACATCTACATCTCAAATGGATGGTACCAAATAATGCCTAAGCAGGAGCCCTACACGGCCGTGTTTGGAGGCGGCGTCATAGCCGGAATTGATGTTACTTATTTGTGGACAGCAGCCGCCCTCGTAGCAATGGCCGTAGTGCTTGCTAGAATGCGACATGGGATTTGGTCTATAGCAACCGGCGGCAACCTGTTCGGTGCAAGGGAGGTTGGCGTCAACATACGGAGAACAAAGATCATGAACTTCATTCTGGCCTCTGTAATTGCTGGGATTTGGGGGATCTTCATTGCGAACCGGGGATTCACATTTGGCGCAAGCGGCGTCGCAGATCCAGCTCAAGGGGGCGACACTTTAACCTTGGAGAGCATTGCAGCGGCAGTAATAGGAGGGACATCGCTCATGGGCGGCTCCGGAACAATAATCGGGGCCTTCGCAGGGTCACTACTGATTGCCGTCCTGCAAGATGGGCTGATATTGGTGGGAGCAGGCGCTTTTATCTACCAAACCTTATTGGGTATCGCGATAATCCTCAGCATGGCCCTTAACATACAAGCGAGGAAGTGGGCAAGAAAATGACTGCTGTAGTAAGTGAAGAGCAACCCGTTGTGAAGATGGAAGGGATCAGCAAGAATTTCGGGGCTATCAAAGCGCTTGACGATGTGACTATTACAGTTCAGCGTGGGGAAGTTCTAGGCATTGTCGGAGACAACGGAGCGGGCAAGTCTACTCTGATAAAGATTCTTTCGGGAGTCTATCAGCCGGACAAAGGCGAGATCTACTTCGACGGAAAGAAAGTAACATTCAACTCTCCCATCGACGCTAGGAAAATGGGAATCGAGACCATCTATCAAGACCTCGCCCTAGTCGACGACCTAAGCATCTACCACAATATCTTTCTCGCAAAAGAACAGTTTCTCAACGCAACGCCCGTTGTGAGATTTCTAGACAACAAGAAGATGAGGACCAGCGCCGGGGGATTCCTGAAGGACCTTGAGATTGACATTCCGGAGATTAATGCCAAAGCGAGACTTCTTTCTGGAGGTCAACGCCAGGCGATAGCAATAGCTCGCTCAGTATATTTCTCTGCGAAGCTTCTCATCATGGATGAACCGACAGCAGCCCTAGGCGTGGTTGAAACGAAAAGGGTCTTGGATCTTATCGAGAATTTGAAGAAGCGAAGGGATGTCGGGATAATAATCATCGCCCACAACCTTGCACACGTTCTCTTAGTCGCGGACAAAATCCTCATACTTAGCAGAGGACGGGTGATCGCTGAAAGGGAAACGAAAGAAACAAACATAGATGACATTACTGAAATCATATCGAAAAGGGCCTAAGCCAGTTCAGATGTTGACGAACGATCGGGTTTCGGAAATTCTTCATTCGAAGCGAGCCTCAAGGCTCGTAGATCCTTTCTGTGCTCAGCGCAGCGACCTTTATGCTGGTACATTTCGATTGAGCTAATACTTGTACCAAATTTGAAAAGGACCGTTGCCAACGCGTAGCTTCTTTCTCCACTTGACCTGTCACACGACCAGTAGACTTTCAGTGTGGAGGCCCCGTTAGCGGGAGTCGGTAGAGGCTCTTGCATGTTTCGACGCTAATGAACGGCCATGGCTTCCATAGATCGCAGGCACGTATGCCTGAATATGGCTTATCAAGCATTCCTGTATCTGGGTACGAGGTACGGCAGAACGCTCTTTCTGCAAACTTGCAAGAACTCTTCCTCATTTGTGCTGGCGCTGTGGAACTCTATCTCGTTGAAGCCCATCGCGATAGCATCCTCAGCCTTCTTGATTAGCTCCTCTCCGTGGGTGACGATAGTCCAAACCTTTGCGAGCTCTAAATCAGAATACTCGTCGCCTCTCTTCTCTAACTCCCTTGGATCATATATTGGCGAGTTGAAAACGTCCGGTATCAATACGGATTTCCACTTTCGGGCAGCCTTCACGGCCTTGTCGTAGTCTTCACCGTAAGAAACAAACAACTCTATGTGTTTACTTATGCTCGCAGGATCTCTGCCAGCATTCTTTGCTGTTCGCTCTATGATGGACCAGAGTTCCTTGAATCTAGCGAGCGTAGGGTTTATGGTCGCGTATCCGTCCGCACACTTCCCTACGAGTGCTGCTGTTTTTGGGCCATTTGCAGCCAGATAGATTGGTATGCGAGTGCGCGGCTTGGTATAGAGGTTAGCTCCACTTAGCGAATAGAATCTTCCTTCATACTTGACGAAATCCGAGGACCAAAGTGCCCTGATTATTTCCACGGATTCTTTGAGGCGTTCAAGTCTTTCTTCAAATTTAGGCCAAGGAAAACCTAGTGGCACTTCATTCATTGCCTCCCCCGTTCCTAAACCTAGGAAGAAACGTCCTGGGAACATCTCATCCATAGTCGCGAATGCTTGTGCAATGATTGCTGGATGATATCTCCCAATAGGTGCTGCAACCATCGGTCCAAGTTTTATCTCTGGGACCGTGGCAGCCGCAGCGGAAATCCACGTCCACGCAAATCCCCCTGCGGCGCCACTATGGAACCAAGGATGAAAGTGGTCGCTAATAGGCATGGATTGGAATCCAACCTCATGAGCCAACCTTGCCAATTCGAGCAATTTGCTGGGTTGGTGTCCTTCCTGCTCAGCCCGATATCCGAATTGGATAGGTAACAAGTGCACTTACTGCCTTCACTTTCGACAAATCTGTTGAGAAAAATAAGGGTTACCTTGACCTGACAGCGTACATACAGAAGCTAGAATAGAACATATCCTCCGCAGACCGATATGCATTGTCCAGTGACGTAGTCTGACAGATCGGTGACGAGGAATTCAACAACTTTGGCTACGTCTTTTGGATAACCCATGCGACCAAGCGAGATCTGTTTGATTAGCTCTTCCGCGATTTCTTCCCTTCCATCTGCGATAGCTCTAGACGTGTATATCCATGCAGGGGCTACACAATTGACGTTTATGTTGTAATGCCCAAGTTCTGCTGCGAGGCAGCGTGTGTAGTGTATGACTGCTGCCTTGGCTACGTTGTATGACATCGCATTGATCATCTCTGGGGATGAATGCAAACCTGCTTGAGAGGCTATGTTGACTATCTTGCCGGATCTCTGTTGCTTCATTGGGATGCTCCCCGCTTGGCAACACAGTATGCAGCTCCGCAGGTTAGCATCCATAATGTACCTGTGATCTTCCTCGGAGGCCGTGGAGGGGTACGTAGTTGGAGGCCCGGCTCGGGGACCCAAGGGATTCAGGTTACCTCCAGCGTTGTTGACCAGTATGTCCAGGTGCCCAAACTCGTCAAGGATCTGTCTTGAACATTCCATCTACTTGATTTCTGCTGGTCACGTCAGCTTGAATACCGACCGAGCGTCTGCCTAGCTTCTTGATTTCGTCTGCTACTGTCGGCGCAGTGAGTTCTTCGTGGTAATCCTTTGCTGATTCAAGGTTAATGTCGTTGACCACTACATCGGCACCTATCTCAGCAAGGTGAAGGGCGTAGGCCCTACCCAGGCCTCTACCTGCCCCCGTGACCAGCGCGACCTTACCAGCAAGCTTCAGGCACATGAGGAACTCAACAAGTTGGTACGCTGCCAGACCTCTCTATTACCTTATCCATGACGTGCTTACTTAAGCCTCAGTGGGTAGGCTCCAAACTTTCTTCCGGCTTCAAACATGGATTGGATATTTTCTACGGGGGTGTCAGGCTGTATGTTGTGAGCACCTGCCAATATGTAGCCGCCGTTCCGTGCTGCCAGTCGTATTACACGCTTTACTTCCGCAACGACATCATTCGGAGTCCCGAGAGGGAGAACTCTTTGAATATCAACTCCTCCGTGCAGACTCAGCTTGTCTCCGAATTCTTTCTTTATGTTTCCAATGTCCATGTTCGCTGCTAAGCGGTTGGATCGGATTGAGTACGTCTACGCCCACATCAATCAGATCTCCTATGAATGGATAAATGCTCCCACACGAGTGATGGAAGATCTTTGCCTTCGTCTTGCTGTGTATCAGATCGTACAGTTTCTTCCATCTCGGTTTGATGTACTTTCTAAGTAGTCCAGGCGAGATCATCGGGGCCGTCTGAGCTCCAACATCGTCACCCAACTCAACCATCTGGACATAGTCTCCTACCTCGTCCATGTAGCGACTGTAAAACCCCATGTACAGTTCTAGTACTTTGTCTAGAAGAGCTTCGGCAAAATCAGGCCTCTTGTACATGTCCACAGCGAATTTCTCGAATCCTCTTAGCCACCATGCGCACTCGAATATGCCTCCGAAGATTGCGTCGGCCACAAGCGCGTAGTCCGTTGTCTGGTAGACGTCCTTGACTTCTTCCCCCAGCCCTTCGTACCTGGTTGGGTCTCTCGGGTCTGGCCACGCGTAGTCATCTAGGTCGTCTGTTCCCAAGTTCTGGAGCGGATGATAGATCATATCGTAGTAGTAGGGGCTCTTACCCCATTTTATCCCCCAATCGTCGATGAAGTATGGTCTGCCTGATGGGTCGTCGAATCGATCCTCGCCGCCAATGAAGAAGCCCTTCTTTAACGAGAAATGTCTGAAATCCACCTCAAGTGTTTTGAGGACAGCCTCATCAAGTATGGCGAGCTGCTGAATCTTGTCCGCTATTTTCACTTCAGGTTTCAATCCTAATCGCTTGACCAGTCTCTCGTAGGCGAGAGAGTGCATGGAAGATACGCTTCCGCCCAAATCTATTGGAACTCTGTCCGGCTCTCTATGCTCTAGTGCCAACGCAACTCTCTCTCTAGGTCTCACTTAGAAGCCCTCGAGCAAGTGTCGAGAAGAACCCGTAGAAAAACTTGCTGTGGGCTTTCGCCTAATTAGTTGGATATCGTTATCCGGAGACTCGAAACTCCACCCTTGATCATAACCGAGTCATTTGGTCGACTCTTCACAGCAGAGGGATCCGTTCTCTTCAGCGCACAATCTCGTCTTTCAATGCTTCGTCCAAACGACCCAGCTTGTTTTTATTGATGAGAGCCGTGCGTAGCTAGTTTCAACCGGCCGAGAAGCAAACAGGTTTGGAGAAACTTGACGAGAGTCAAACTCGAGATTCTCACAAAAGACGAGTTGAGTCAGATCCACGATGCTTCACTTGAGGTCCTCGCGAGCGCTGGAGTGCAGGTTGATGACTCTTCCGCTCGTGAAATGATGAGAGAAGCAGGAGCCCAAGTTGACGAGAGTAAAGGAATCGTCAAGATTCCAGAGGGGCTCGTTCAGGAGGCGTTGAGGAAAGCACCGAAGGAGTTTGCATTGTATGGCAGGGATGAAGTTGAGCCACTGAGGCTCGGGCAGTGGGACACCTACTTCACTACCGGCGGTTACGCGACCTATGTCTATGATCTCACAACCGGTGCGCGAAGAGAGGTCACGTCTCGCGATCTAGCAGACGCTGTCAAGCTCGCAGATGCGCTGCCAAACTGCGACCTTATCGCAAATCTACCTGCCGCTCCGAGGGATGTCCCACAAGCAACTCTCGACAGGCATCAGTGGGCCATCGGACTAACGAACACGCGCAAGCATGTTCTGAGCGAGGCGAGAGGCTACGACAGCGTCAAGGATGCAATTGCAATGGCCGCCACAATTGCAGGAAGCACGGACGCATTGAAGAAGCGGCCAATCATCACATTCGATGTAACGACCATTAGTCCGCTCACCCAAGATCGGCTTCAGACCCAGGAAATAGTTGGAGGCGCTAGGAACGGAATACCAGTCAGCATAAGCCCGGGCCCAATGGCAGGCGCGAGTTCTCCAGTCACCTTGGCGGGCACCATGACTCAGGCGAACGCTGAATTTCTGAGCGGCTTGGTACTCTCACAAGTTGCGTCGCCTGGTGCTCCTGTCATCTACGCCTGCTGGGCGAGACATCTGGATCAGAAGACCGCCAACGTTACCATGGGGACCCCGGAGTTTGCACTTCTGAGGGTCTGCCAAGCACAGTTGGGCAGGCACTATGGCCTGCCGACGCGTGGAGGAGGCCTTGTCACCGATTCGAAGATAGCCGACGCGCAAAGCGGATACGAAAAGATGGCTACCTGTTTGATCCCGGCGATGGCAGGATTGAACATTGTTGCAGGCATGGCAATGGTGGACTCGTTGAATACGATGAGCTTTGAGCAGTTCATCTTGGACGAGGAGATCGTTGGATTCGCGAGGAGGGTTCTCAAGGGGATAGACGTTACCGCGGAGAAGATTGCCGCGGACATAATCAAGACGATAGGGCCTGGCGGCAGTTTCCTAGGCACAAAGCATTCTCTGAAGCATTTCAGGGAAGAACTGTGGATGCCGCAGATCTCGGATAGGACGACTTGGTCTCAGTGGCATGAGAGAGGAGAGAAGGGTGCTGAAGTCAGGGCTCATGAGGCAGCCAAGAAGCTGCTCGCCTCACACCAACGCCCCGCGTTGCCAGATGAAGTCGAGAAGAAGATCTGGAGCATTGTCCGAGAAGCCGAGAAACGCCAAGCCTAAGGCGCATGGCATTTCAGTGACAGCATTATCGGTTCAATGATCTTTCCCACCTGTTCGGATGTCTCAGGCCGCGCGAAAGCGTAGACGACGTAGTACCTTCCCGACTCATCGCACTGCAGGTGCATGGAGTGCGAGTCCTGCGTCACCCGACGTGACCCGAACGGGAAACCTCCTCGGTCGACGAACATCCGCGTGTGAGTATAGGTGGCATCATGCCCCTGAATCTTCAAGTTCCTGGTCTCAGGAGTACCGTCCAGTTTCGCACGTGTGCTCTTGATGGAGCGCTCAATGCTGGCAGATGCTTGAGCTGCGGCTGTTGCGTATCGCTTTCTCGCATCCTCCAGACTTCCCCATGATAGGAAAACCTTGAAGCCCTCTTCAAGATGGAACACGATATCACCCTTTTCCCTTCGCGTCTTAGGATTGAGTTCAAGACGTGCGTTGTTCGGATAGTTGGCTGAGAGCCCGTACATCGCTAGGAGTTCGTACTCTGGTTGAGCAGTCTTCGATTCGTCGGCTTCTGTGCCTTCCGTCACAACTAGCTCTTCATCGCTTGCCTGCTTACTGGTGTCTGAACCCTTCGTGGCTCGCTTTCGAGTGATCCCCAGCAATTTCAGTAGCTTGTGGGTAAGATCGTCCGTGTCTTTCATGATTACTGCCTGAGGGCAAAATAGCGAGGTTGGATATTACCCCTCCGCACGCGGAGAGCGCTCACACGAGTTGCTTGCCAGCATGAGAGAACGGTATTTACATCCGAAGTGATTGCATTCATTCGTAGTCATGATTCAATAACTGTGTCCGCGGTGATCCGAGGTCTGGTCGAGGTGGCTTGGTAGAACTGATCGAGTCCTATGATTTCGGTCGAATTGTGATCAATGGGATCGTCTACACGAAAGACGTGATAATCACAGGAGAGAAGACAATGGCCGGCTGGATGAGGAAGGAAGGGCATCTGCTGCAGGTTGCTGACATTAGCCAAGCGATAGAGGAGTCAGCTCCCGAGGTTACAATTGTCGGGACAGGCTACGACGGGATGATGAGTGTTCCGGAAGAAACCAGACTGTACTTCCAAAGGAAGGGCATCGAGTTGCTCGTCGAGAAGACAAGAGAGGCCTGCGACCTCTTCAACGTCTTGTCAAGAACCAAACGAACGCTAGCAGCTTTGCATCTCACCTGTTGACAACTGTCTTGAAAGAGCCGAGCGATGCATCGCTTTCTCAGACTTGCACCGCACCAGACAGAGATCTGAGAGGCACATTGACCACAAAGGTGAATTACGTGACAGATCGGTTCGGTTGAACGGTCTAGGTGTTACGGGTTGGGCAAGGGCATAGAGATCAGCAAGCCATCGGGTAAGTTGGGTGTATTACTTGTCGGCCTCGGAGCTGTCAGTACAACGTTGATTGCCGGAGTCGAAGCCGTGAAGCTTGGAATCGCCAAGCCAATCGGCAGTCTCACGCAGATGGGAACCATCCGCCTTGGGAAACGAACCGACAAAAGGACTCCCCTCATCAAGGAGTTCGTGCCCCTTGCGGACCTTCAAGATCTTGTGTTCGGTGCATGGGACATCTTTCCAGATGACGCATTTGTAGCCGCGTCGAAGGCTGCCGTCTTGGATCAGACACTGTTGAACAGTCTGGAGATACCGCTTCGGAATATCAAGCCAATGAAAGGCGCTTTTGAACAGAAATGGGTGAAGCGACTCACAGGGACCCATGTCAAGGTTGGCCGCAACAAGAAAGACCTCGCTGACCAAATTGTGGACGACATCAAGCAGTTCAAGGCTAGGACAGGAGCTTCAAGGCTCGTCATGATCTGGTGTGCCTCCACAGAGGCATACACTACTATCAAACCCGAACATCAGAACCTTGCGGGATTTGAGAAGGCACTGGAAGACAATTCACCTGAGATATCTCCATCAATGATCTACGCTTATGCGGCTCTTGCGGCAGGAGTCCCATTCGCAAACGGTGCCCCGAATCTCTCCGTCGACATTCCAGCGCTTGTCGAGATGGCCAAACGCAACAACGTACCCATTGCCGGCAAAGACTTGAAGACCGGCCAGACTCTCATGAAAACTATCCTTGCGCCAGGATTCAAGGCGCGAATGATCGGCCTGCGCGGCTGGTACTCGACGAATATTCTGGGCAACCGAGATGGCGAGGTATTGGATGATCCTGAAAGCTTCAAGACCAAGGAAGAGTCCAAGCTCGGAGTTCTGCAGTACATACTTCAGCCCGAATTGTATCCTGACTTGTATGGAAACGTCAGACATCAAGTCAGAATTGACTACTATCCACCTCGAGGCGACAACAAGGAGGGGTGGGACAACATTGACATCTTCGGATGGCTCGGCTACCCCATGCAGATCAAGATCAACTTCCTATGTAGGGATTCCATCCTCGCCGCTCCAGTCGTGCTGGATGTGGCACTTTTCATGGATCTAGCGCAGCGAAGCGGCATGAAAGGGATCCAGGAATGGCTGAGTTTCTACTTCAAGAGCCCAATGACTGCACCAGGTCTCTACCCAGAGCATGACCTATTCATCCAGCTGATGAAACTGAAGAATACGCTCCGACACCTCAGAGGAGAAGAGCTGATCACACACCTAGGCCTCGAGTACTACGACTGACTAACGGAAACTCTACACAGCCCAATCGTATTGTGCGCGCGTGCACGAACCCCTTCTACACTCGATCCAAGTCAGTCCGTACGCTCATTAAGGCCTCCTACAGGACATAGTGAGCGAAGCCACGTTGAGTAGGCACACGTCTACCGATTCCTCGGTTCGCCACATCCTCCGACAGGTCCAGCAAGGACAGACATTAGCGGCTGCCGATCATCTGCTTGTGCGTGGACGGCGAAGCGATTCTGCCGCCGTCGTAGAGCGCCTGATGAGCCAACTGCCTGGTTTTCTGACAAGGCACAGCGGTTCGGAGAGAGACGTTTTCACGACACTAATCCGAATCGGACTCAATCTGGTAGGGCAAGATGCGAAAGTGGCTCAAGTGCTGCCACGGGCAGCTCAAAAGGCATTGTCAAGTCTGAGGACGAACGCTTTGGCTCTCGAAGATTCCTGGACAGAATTTGCAAGAGACGCCACCAACAACTACCTCGCGGACATGGCAAGCGTCAATGCAGGAGACAGTCTGCCCGGTTACATGGCCGAGAGCATCCGCAGCCATCTCGGAACCGATCTCAGACCCTCACATTTCATCGATGCATTTGCGCAGGTCGCACGCGATACGGTTTACTGGAAGATGGTCAATGGGAAATTCTGCAAATTCGGGAACGATTACGCTCGCGGCCTAGAAACGTTGAGGCATCTCGGGTTCTCTCAGGTCTCTACGAATCCTGTGCTGGCAGCGAAAGCCTTTGAAGAAGACCCAGGATTGGTCAAGAAACTGCGGAAAGAGATCAGCGAGAACTCGAGTTGGAAACAAGACCCACAGAAATACGCACACGAGATTGTGATGGCTGGGACGCTTCTTGCCCTATGGCCGAACCTCGAGGTCTTCAGACCACTAGCGTGCCTCGTAAACAACTGGGACTACATGATCAGTTTCCAGTTGAACCCGAACGTCGCCGACGATGCCAAAGCAAGTCTTGACGACGCAAGACGAGCATACAAGCTAGTTCAGCGTCATCTTGTCATCTATGACAGATGTTTGGGCATTCCGAACCCAGGCAGGATGCGTCCGAACCTCGTTTTCAAAGTCGCCGGAAGCTCAAGAGCTGCGAGAGAGGTCACGCGAGCACTCAATGCAGCTGGAATAGGCACTAACAACACGGTCACGTACACCGTGACACAGGAGGTACAGTTGATCATCGATGCTTTGGAGGGCAAATCTAGAGCTGTGAAATCTGGAAAACCTATCACCCGGACCTACGAGACAAACATGGGTGGACGATTCGTAAGTCATCTTCGCGAGGTTGAAGCAGAGAGAATCCTTCTTGATATTGTGCGCCGAATCGGCGAAGAAAAGGCGAATGAGCTTCTACTGCAACTCGCGAAACAGCTCGGTCTCTCGGACCAAGACAGTGGCCGCCTACAGAGCGCCCCCAATGTTGCTCAGAAGGTCAAGATCGCCTGTGCCTTCAAGAATCTGAAAACGCTCGCTCACGAGGCCTTCATGACTGTCGCAACTAAAGGAGACATGAGCCGAGCTGAGATTGAACAACTCGAAGCAGACCTCAAGAAGGCTGGCACGCTCGTCGCAAAGAGAGTCTACTGGGTCTTCTATGACAGGAAGAACCATGACAGGTGGGTGCTTTGGCTCCAGCGGCAACACAAGATAAGCCGCCGAGACGCGATCACCGTCCTCGACTCTATGGATGTGCTTCCTGCATCCAAACGAGTCCCTGAGGATACGTACGACACGCTAGGCTCTCCCAACATGTGCAACACCGAGTTTCCCAATCACGCAAGAGCAGTGCAGCTCTACTCCGAGCGTGACAACTTCGACCTGAATTCCTTCAGGAACGCGGTAACATCAGCTCCTGACCAAGAGGTGGTCAAACGACTGATGAGTATCGATGATTTCGTTCGAGGATACGATTCGACAAAGGCAATCTCGACAGAATTGGTCCGCGTCGGAGTCCTGTCTGATGAACAGGAACTGGGTCTTCGAGGGGTCCCGGAAGATGAATGGCAGGGTTTTGGAGCAGTCCAGAAGACAATGGCTGAATTCAAAGACGCATATGAGAGATTCCTCGCACGCTGCGTAGATCTCGCCAGCACGGAATTCGGGTAGCTGATGACAAGCTTCATTTTCTGTCGAGATTCACTTCTTCCTGATGATCGAGATGGAAAAGCGCATTAGAATAACAACCACAGCAACGGGCGCCTTGGAAGCCGTTATGACCTCTGAGAATCCTAAGACTGCAGAGGCGATCTGGACGGCGCTTCCAATCAAAGGTAACGCAAACACATGGGGAGACGAAATCTACTTCTCAACCCCACTGGGTCTCAAGGAAGAGAAAGCGAGGGCTGAGGTCGAAGTTGGCAGCATTGCGTATTGGCCGCCGGGCAAGGCTCTATGCATCTTCTTCGGAGCAACCCCGGTTAGTCAGCACGGCGAGCCGCGAGCATACAGCCCCGTCAACGTTTTTGCCAAAATCACCACCAATTCGGCGGCCTTCAAGAAAGTCCGCGACGGCGATCAAGTGACCGTAGAAAAGGTCGAAAGCTGAGGTTGTGTGAGGCCAATTGACCTGCTATCATGCAACTCTAGACTGGACTTATCGCGGAATGCGAACGCTGATCCTTGAAAATCGTTATCTACGGCTCGTCTCACTTCTCGACAAAGGATCAGACATCTCGGAGTTAACCTACAAGCCGCTCGACCTTGACCTGTTGTTCCACGCACCGACCGGCTACAGGAAACCCGGAAGCATCATCGGAACCTGCAAGAGATCTGAAGGCGAATTCATGGAATACTACGGAGGGGGCTGGCAGGACATACTTCCGTTTGCAGGCAACGAACCGGTCAAGCACAGGTTCGGCGAGTGGGGTATGCACGGCGAGACCCCGCTTCTTCCTTGGAACGCAGTGATCGAGAAAGACTCCCCTTCTGAGGCGACCGCAAGGCTCTCCGTCGATGTTCCCCGATATCCATTCCATCTAGACAAGTGGATCACAATCAATGACAGAGCAGCGACAATCTCGCTACGAGAGAGATTGACGAATACTAGCGATCAGACGCTCGAGTACTGTTGGGTCCAGCATCCTGCTCTCGGTAGCCCATTCGTGGGCCCAGGCACAAGGATAACCGTCCCCGCTGAGACAGTCGTGATGGACAAGGCAGAGCCATGGGGTCGCCTCAAAGCGGAAACGACCTACAGATGGCCATACGTGGAGGACAAAGCGGGAAACAAGGTCGATCTGAGCATACTGCCAGCGGACAATGTGGTTGCTGACGAGACAGCCTTCATCACGAACATCAAGGAACCATGGTATACCGTCGTGAATCCGAATCTAAAAGCTCGGGTTCGCGCTCAGATGGGACCTATCCGTATTTCCAGGTCTCTGGTTCTGGCAGAGCTACCGAATTCCGGATCACCCATGGTTCGGAAAGGCGTACTGTATCGCGCTGGAACCATGCTCCGGCCACCTCACAGCCTACGAGCAGCTGAAAAGGGGAACCATCAAGAAACTCGAAGGCAATGCATCCCTCGAGAGCCAGCTGACCGCCACAGTGTTCCCCGGAATTGAGAAAGTGAAGACTGTCAACCCGGACGGAACTGTCGTTCCGTCTTAGGCGGTCTGAGCCAATTGTTACAGTGATGTATACAGCAAACGGTCCTGATGCGCGTATTGCACTGTAGTGGTGAATGCCATCAGATCGTTGGGCTTTGGAAAACCGAATGGTTTAGAATCTCCTTCCCACCAACTTGGATATGTGATTAGGATGGCTCTTGTAATCTTAGGTGCGCTTGGCGGCGCAGCTCTTGGCGGATTCGGTGGGTTGGCTCTTGGCGGATTGACTGGGGCAGCAATAGGAGGACTTGCCGGGGCCGCGGTCGGTGGCGCAGTAGGTATGGCTGCTATCCTACCCGTGGTACTACTATCATTACTGGTCTCCCTATTACCAACGAAACAGTACTATCAGCCGTACTATCCGGTCATGGCCCCACGCATGTACCCACAGTACCCGATGCAATGGGTACCAGCGCCTGCCTTCGGATACTGGTAGACATAGCGCGGAGATTCGTGCTGACTCGACTGAATGCGCTAGGTTAGATCTTGAAGAATTACTGAACCAGTGTGAGGGATGCTTAGCTTCGGGAACGCAAGGTCTAGAGTAGGGACTGCCTTCTGGACCAGACATACCAGATTATGATAGGGCCTAGAGTCAGTGTTAATATGTTAATCGCGATTTCGACGGCGACGTCTGTGCCTGCGGGCGAGGATAGTCTTCCATAGATTCCGTTGAGGATATCGTAGAGGACATCCATCAGTCCAAGGTAGATCGAGGCGCTTCCGCCAAGCAAGGCGAAGAGAACTCCCCATGACTTGCGTGTTAAGAGTCCTATCGCACCAACAAGTGCAGTGATCGCGAGCCACGCATCTGCGGCGGGGAAAGCGGTCTCGAAGGTCATGTAGCAAGGGACGCCGGAAAGTGCCGGTGCGCCAGAGAAAAAGAGGATCCAGTATATCGCGACCATTACGGCTGCAAATAGTAGGATCCCCGCTATCAGCGGCACACTCTTCGGTCTAGCAGCATGCTTCGCCATTCAAGGTCCACCTTTGATAGATGAAGACACATAGGCTCCCTCAAACTCGGTTGGGATTGTCCTAAGGATCTCCAGCCATCTCATGGTTGAATCGGAACTCTGAAGTATCCTGAGAAAGTTTCCACGGACCTTCAGTTTCCTCGTGACAAAGGCCTTGCTTGCTCCTAACTTGCGAGCAATATCTTTGCCGCAGAATACCTGTTCACTATTCAGCATCAGCGTTTCTCTCTTCATTACCTCGTTCATGTACTCCATACTGCCAAACTTAGGCAACCACAATCAACCTCGTGCGTCTGCTTATGTTCCCTTGATGTTGAACTGCGAGTACTGTCCTTCGAATTCCGTTGGGAGTGTCTTGAGAATCTCTACCCAGCGAAGGACGCCGTCAGAGTACTTCAGGAGTTTCATGAAGTTACCTTTGACCTTTAGCTTTCGAGTCATCAGCGCCTTGTTCGCTCCGAGCTTCCCCGTTAGGATCTCAACCCATGTCCCGTAGGGCGCAGATATGCGAAACGTCGCCTCCTTTTCCATGGGGTAAACCTCGACGATTTTTCCATCTTCAAGCCTGTAGCAGAGAGTAAGTGCTTGGGCGACTCCTTTCTCAGGCTCGGCGTCAAGCACGAGCGTGTAGATCTCGTTCTCACCTTTGGAGAGCTCAAGGTACTTTGCATCAGAATTCGTTCTCTTCAGAACTTCCTGCATATACTCCGGGGTACCGAGTTTCAAGAAGACCCACCTCGGCATCTAATTGATCTTGGCTATGATCTTAACAGCTTCGGTGGGGCTTCGCCAACACATGTGCACACATCAGAGACTTGACATCGACACGTTTCTTGATCAAGACTCCGTTCGGATCTGGCTTGGGTTTCGGGACATCAGCGATGTCTATCTTACGCATTCCACGGAAAACAGCGGATTCCCTCGGACCTGATTAGTGCCTTGACAAGAGTTAATTTCTTCGATGCTGAGACCTCGCTCGGCAGGTCTTGATCCTCTTGACAGCTGACCCTAGCTCTGAGATGCAGGTTGGGCTCTACCGTGTGATGACGAGGATACGTCTTTTCGAGGAATCCATCGGGGGAACATATATCGACGAGATGGCTGAAGGCAGGAGCCTGCTCGGCGAGCTTCACCTGTCTACCGGACAGGAAGCAGTCGCTGCAGGGGTATCTGCTCATCTTCGAAGAGAGGACAGTGTGACTAGCTACTATCGCGGGCATGGCCACGCAATAGCGAAGGGCGTCGACATTGGAAAGATAGCCGCCGAAATCCTCGGGAGAGAAACCGGACTATGCAGGGGAAAAGGAGGTCACATGCACCTCTTCGATTCATCAAACAACTTCTCCACCACTGGAATAGTTGGTGCTCAACTTCCGCTCGGACTTGGGCCTGCATTGGCCTTCAAGACTCTTGGAAAGGAGTTGGTTTCCACTATCTTCTTCGGGGATGGCGCAGCAAATCAAGGGACGTTCCACGAGTCCATGAACCTTGCGTCCGTTTGGAAGCTCCCAGTCGTCTTCGTCTGTGAGGATAATGCTTGGGCCATGTCGGTTCCAAAGTCAGCGAGCACTTCTGTGCAAGATAACGCCCAGCGGGCTGCGAGCTACAATATGCCAGGCGTCATAGTGGACGGAAACGATGTTCTCGACATCTGGAAAGTTGGGCGTGATGCAGTTGCTCGCGCAAGATCAGGCAAGGGACCTACTTTGCTCGACTGTAAGACCTACCGGTTCCGAGGGCACATAGAGGGAGACCAGCAGATCTACCGCTCCAAAGAGGAGGCGGAGGCGTGGCTCAGTAAGGATCCGATCGCGAGAATGAAGGAGCATTTCCTCGCAGGAGGCGTACTAGCTCAGTCCGAGCTTGATCGCATCGACGCAGAGGAGAAAGAGAAAGTCCGCAGCGCGCTCGAGTTTGCTAGGAGATCCCCTTGGCCTAGGCCGGAGGAGTCCGTGGATTCGGTATTCGAAAGAGCATCTGAACCAAGTGAGCCCTTGATTGAACCGGGGGCTCGAGAGATCACGTTCGGTGAGGCCATTACAGAGGCGATGAGGCAGGAGATGGAACGTGACAGTCGAGTCATTCTTCTCGGTGAAGATGTCAGGGTCGGCTTGGGAGGCGGAGCTTTCGGGTGCTCGACGGGCCTCCATGAGCAATTCGGGGATCAGAGGGTTCTTGACACGCCCATTTCGGAATCAGCCTTCATTGGAGCTTCGATTGGTTCAGCATCCGTAGGCCTGAGGCCAATAGTGGAGCTTCAATTCATAGACTTCTTCGGAGTTGCTATGGATCAGATCTACAACCAGATGGCGAAGATCCACTACATGTCAGCGGGAGGGTTCAAAGTTCCGCTTGTCCTCCGCGCCGCCATGGGGGGAGGCTACGGAGACGCTGCTCAGGGTTCCCAGTGTCTCTACTCGATCTTCGCGCACGTCCCAGGGCTCAAAGTCGCGGTTCCATCTTCGCCTTACGATGCCAAGGGCATGCTAATCAGAGCAATTCGCTGTGACGACCCAGTCTTGTTCCTAGAGCACAAGCTTCTGTACAATGTCCCATTCCTTCCGTTCGGAGTAAGCGGCCCGGTTCCCGAGCAGGAATACGAAATTCCATTCGGCAAGGCTGTCAAGCGGCGTTCAGGCAAAGATGTGACGGTCGTTGCCGTGGCACTCATGGTGCACAAATCGCTTGCTGCAGCAGAAAGGCTCGCAAAGGAAGGAATCGACGTGGAGATAATCGACCTGCGCACAATTGTTCCACTAGATAGGGAATCGATTCTTGAATCAGTCGCAAAGACTGGGCGCCTCCTTGTAGTTGACGAGGATTATCTCAGCTTCGGACTATCAGGTGAGATTGTCGCGCTGACGTGCGAGCGTCTGGAGGGAAAGCTGAAGCGGCCACCGCAGAGAATTGCGGTCCCGGACGTCCCGATACCAGCGAGTTGGCCAATGGAGCAGTATGTCATACCAAGTGAGGAAAGGATCTATCGCTCGATCCAATCCTTGATATGATGGTCTCTTAAGCTCGGAATGACTGGCATGGGGCGTCTTCAAGAGACCTCAGGAGCTCCTGTCAAAGGAGCCGAGATAGGCAAACCCTCTAAGTAATGTTGGCCAAACCTCCGGGGTAGTATTCCGGGCACAGATAACCCGAAAGATGTCGGTGCCGCAATTGGTCCAGTGAAGTCTCTAGACTTCCTCCATGATCTGCTCATGGTGACTCTGGTGCTGGGCAGGTCGAATGTTTTCACTTGGAAGGATCCAGACACGTCGTAAACCGAAACTCCTATGAGCCCGCAAAGTCGGGTTTGACGGTCCAAACGCAGGATCGTGGTAAGGTCTTGAGTCAAGACGAAGGTCTTAAACAGGAAATAGTGAGGATTACCTCGTTACTATACGACAGGGGCCTGATAACCGCCGTCGGCGGCAATGTGAGCGCCAGAACAGCCGGAGCCAAAGAATTCTGGATCACGCCAAGCAACCTCTTCAAGAAGGACGTGAGACCAGACGACCTAGTGAAATGCGATCTACAGGCCAAAGTCGTCAAAGGACTCATGAAACCCTCGATCGAAACACCGTTCCACGCAGCCATCTTCCGGCGCCGGGAAGACGTTAACGCGGTAGTGCATGCCCACAACCCTATCGCGACCGCGCTCGGCGTCGCAGGTGTGAAGATCGAGCCCGTCACCATGGAAGGAGCCTTGTTTCTTGGAGAGGTGCCTATCGTACCTTTCAAGAATCCAGGAACGAACGCCCTGGCGGATGCCATTGCGGAGCATATCGTAGGTCACCGGGCTCTGATTCTGAAGAATCACGGGGTCATAGGAGTCGGCTACGAGCTCATCGAAGCCATGTCCGCTGTGGAAATCCTGGAGGAAGCAGCAACGATCATGTATGTCTCGAAGATATTCGGAAAGACGACGACAATTCCAAGTGAAGAGATAGAAGCAATCAAGAAACTCTACAAGATCTGAGGCGCAGCCATGACATTTGGATACGTTGGCAAACTGCTTAGAGTCGGCGAGTCAAGAGAGAGACAAGCGTAGAGAGAGAAGCGTAGACAAGCGTACACGCGGGGTAAGAAAGCGCTGTAATCCGACAAGGGATATTCCTTCCCATCAGACGAGAGCTGATGCGCTAGCGTTTCCAGGGGGAAGAAGCCTGATCGATCGCAGCAAACTCCTCGTGCCTCAGTTCCCAGCTGAGCGTGTCGGCGTCTTCTAGCGCGTGGAGCTTATTGGTGGTACCAGGGATAGGAATCACGTGTTCATCTCTCCGCAGAAGCCGGTTAGCCAACTGATAACACCTTTTTTTGTGACTATTTTCGTGGAATGCAACTGTATGCGACTTTGGATCTCGGAGAAGCTCGCAAGGAATTCTGTCTAGCCACACGTGAAAAGATGGCTCTTTATGTCATCTTTGCCGAGATTCACGATGCAGCCGTGGAGGATGCCCTCCCCATATTCACTTCCGGGATTAATGCAGAGAGTACGCCCTATTTTCTCCAGCCCTCGTGACTCATGTATATGCCCATGAAGACCTAACAACGGCTGATACTTCTCGATTGCAGCGCGAACAGCGGTGCTGCCAGCAGGAGCGATGACAACTCCGCCACCAGACATGACTGGTCGCAATTTCTCATCTACCTTGGGAGCTGCGTCCAGCATCGTTCCGTAGGGTGGACAGTGAAAGTTGAATATGGCTGACTTCATGTTCTTGACCTTACTGGCCATGTCCTCGATCTTTCGGGCCAATTCATCTTCAGGGATATCTCTCTCTGCGTGCCATGGAGTGATGTTGGTAAATCCAGTGCTAATCATCTCGTGCTCATCGTCTATCATGACGACTTTACCTTCAGGGTTCACGATACTTTCGGAACCAGTGACGTTTAGTGGCTCATCGATTACAAAATCGTCGTCGTTCCCAGGGAGCATGAACAGTCTGACTTTCCTCCCTCTAAGTGCCTCCGCTGCGAAACTGACCCACCTCTTCATAGTCTCTGGGATTAGCTGTTTGAATACTCTGGCCTGCATCTCTTCGCTGGCTCTAAAATTCTCCATCTCGCTAGGCGTACAATGCCACTCATACCAACCGTTCATCCTGATCTTATCAACTAGTTTCGTGACTTCCTCTTTGCTTCGCAGCTCGTAGGCCTTGTCGTAGAAACTCGACTTGAAGCTCCCATCAGATTGTTGCACGATGGGCACGATTCCCTTTCCCGTAAGATCACCGCAGACGGTTATTACATCCGGTTTGTACATTTCCACGCACTTGACGACTTTGCGAAAGCACATTTCGGAGCCGTGAAGGTCCGCTACGTGAAGCAACCGCGTAAGTTTCATCCTGACTCATCCCTAAGTTATGGATAGCTCCTCGACATCATTATACCATTTCTTCCGTGTTCCAATCCTTGCGCGAAATCTCCACCGGCTCGTTTTCGGTTCAGATTCGATGATGCCAAGAAGCTTATTGACCTTTGATTCAATTATCGTGCGATCTTCAGTTGACAACCAATCATATTGATTCTTCTGAACGTTAACCTTCTTCAGGTTCGCCGTTACGGTATACCAGAATCCCCAATCATCCTTGAGTGTGTGAGCAATCCAGGAAGCATTAATGACGTCTTTGTCGTCATTCCCGAGGTCATGAGTTCGTAACAATAGCAGTGTATCTTTGATATCTTTCTCATTTATTCTTACGATTTGCATTTTCTCCAGCAAGAGATCAGCGAGAGGAATTGTAGGATAATCCTGCTCAAGTCGGCCTGTGAAATCAATTACGTGTGACATGTTTAGTTTGTCGCAGAAAACGTCCGCATGCAAATCGTTTGAGCCCGTGAAATTAAGCTGCTTGTCGCCGTGAAGGGCGTTGAACCTTTCGTTTGGTTGAAATCCTTGTTTTTGGAAGAAGTCCTCTATCTTTGACCAGCACTTTCGGTAGGTTACAAAGTCAATGTCGGTCAATTTACGATATGGCTTGAATACGTCGAGAATGGGTGTGTCCTTCCCGACATGAATCAGCACAGATGTGGCTCCTATGACGCGAAGGATAATGTCTTTCTCCTTCGCGCTGTTCACAAGTCGCGTTGCTGTTCCAATAAATTCCTCAGGCGTTCTTTCTGTCACTGGAGGTTGTTCCAAAAGGATCGCGTTTTCTAGCGTCGTGCTGTTATTAAAGTAAGTTCACGTTTCTTCTCAATTGCTTTGCTGGTTTGGGTTGGGCTCTCTTTGACCATTATTAGCGCTTCGTGGATGCGGTTTTGGGGTAGGTGTATGTGCTGTTCCGGAGCGTTAGCTCTTTGGTTTGATGGTCGTCGTAGGCTTGTAGAATGAGGTTGGCTTCTTTGAGCTTTTGGGGTTGGCGTGATCTTCTAGGCTGTTTGAGGGTTGCTGTGGTGCCTGTTAGCCGGTAGGTTTGCCATAGTTGCTTCACCCGTCTACTCGTTACGATGCGACACACTGGATCATGTCCTCTCAAGTAATCACCTGTCTGCAGCGGAAGGCTGTTGGGCTTACACATGTACTGTACTTACCCAAACGTTAACTATCGTTAGCAGTGCGAGTAATTCCTGAAAACGTAAGGAGTTACAATCATTGTCGACCGGAGGCGCCGAGGTATTCGTTCGAAAAGCAACTGGTGTGGTAAGAGAAGTATCTTCACATGAAGCATTGCTAGCAAACATTGCTCTGCTGCAGATCGGCCTGCCGGGTTTCTACGTTTACGTCACCTCATGGCTCTTCCCAGGCTGGGATATCGCTACCGTATTCCTGATCAGTTTGATACCAGTCACTGCGCACGCCATTGTTCTCTCAATCATGACGAGTCAGTTTCCGAGGTCGGGCGCGGATTATGCGTGGGCAAGTCGAATCGTCCATCCGGTTTGGGTTGTGGCACCAAGTGTTGCCGGCCTTGTTCTCGGTACGCTGCTCACTCCGGGTTTTCTCGACTGGGGGATGTACGGAGGAATTGGAACCATCGTCGAGAGTTTGAGCATTATCTTGAACAGACCTGATCTCCTGAGTGGTGCTGCGACCGCCGTGGACCCGAATGTCAGATTTGTTTATGTTTCTGCATTCCTTGTGCTCTTTTTGGTATTGAACATAACACGCTTTTCATGGGTCAGAAAGTGGATATCATTCTGGGCTATCGTCGGAACTGTCGCTGGGTTAGTTGCGGGAATCTCTCTACTCCTGAGTTCCCATGAGACTTTCGTTAGTCTCTGGAACCTGCACATGGGTCAATACATGACTTACGATCAGGTCATCCAGACGGCTTCATCTAATGGCTATCCCTGGGTCGCAGCGGGCGCAGGAACCTTTGGAGCGTTCTTTGCAATTCTCGCTAACACCTACGAGATGAGCATTGGATATAGTGGTTCGATTTCATTTTCCGGTGAAATCAAGAACGCTAGGCGGAGCATCCCATATTCAGTTCTGGGATGCGTCTATCTCGGCGCACTTGTCCTCTTCCTGATGGTTTATGGAATCGCTCATGTGGTGGGTCAGCGGTTCGTCTACTCCGCATTGTACCTGTACTATGCTCGTCCAGACCTGTGGAAGAGTCCGTTCGTGGCTGATCCATTCTTATTCGCCACAATCGCTACAGGTTTGAATCCTATTCTCGCGGTTGTCATTCCGCTGGGTTTGATTGCCGGAGCATTTGGCCTCTTAGGGATGTTTTACCTTGTCTTCAGCCGCTACCTGCTGGCGTACAGCTTCGACCGATTCATGCCCACCGCTATGGCTAGAGTCAGCAAGAGATACCACACCCCATGGCTTGCTCTACTCGTAATCTTCTTGATCTCAGAATGTGGTATTGCATTCAGCGCATATTGGGCAACCGGAGTCATCTTCCTTGGGCTTCCGTTTAGATCGATGTCCATGTTGAACATAGTTGTGACCGTCGCAGCTGCTCTGCTATTTCCGTTGCTCGCTAAATCTCTCTACCAACGTTCTGACATAGTGCAACGTTACAAGTATGTCCTCGCGTTATGCTGTGTCATTGTGCTCGCGTTTTTCGCATTAGCCGTCCCAATGGTGCTATCGCATCCCGAGTACGGTGGTCCATCTAACCCCCAGATCGCAGTGTTCTACATTTCACTGCTGTTCATTGGACCAGTGATTTGGGGGCTGTCGAAGGTATACTGGAAACGAAGAGGTCTGGACATCACGTTAGCGTACAAGGAAATCCCACCACAGTAAGACGACAAGGACCGCGTGAAGAGGTATCTGTTTACGAGCGGGTGAGTGTACTCACCCTCCTTGAATCGATGAGCAATCCGCAAAGACAGTCGACTTCATCAGTAGGGCCATTGGGAGAAATTAGGGAGGTTGGGATAATGGGCGAGCAGGAGTATGCCATTTCTCATTGGCCCGATACTGAAGAAATCCTCGCAAAGCTGGACCGGCTAGTCAAGTTGCCTATGCGTCCGATCAAACGTCAGCAGATGGCGAACTACTTGGAACATTTTGAGGCGGCCTGCAATCAGTCGAAGCAGTTGAACGAGGAAGCTAGGAGGTACATCCCAGGAGGCGTTCAGCATAATTTGGCCTTCAATTACCCCTTTCCCATAGCCGTCAGCAAGGCACAAGGACCATACCTTTGGGACGTGGACGGTAACCGATACATTGATTTTCTCCAGGCCGGAGGCCCGACTCTTCTTGGTAACAACTATCCGGCCGTGCAGGAGAAGGTTTCTGAGCTGGTGCGAGAATGCGCGCCTGTAACTGGTCTTTTCCACGAGTTCGAGCTGAAGCTTGCGAAACTGATTAACAGCCACATGCCTTCGGTAGAGTTGTTTCGTATGCTCGGCAGCGGCACCGAGAGTGTTATGGCAGCCATCAGAGCAGCCCGCACGTTTACTGACAAAGCCAGAATCGTCAAAGTGGGCGGCGCGTACCACGGGTGGAGCGACCAGATGGTCTACGGCCTACATATACCAGGCACCGGTGCCATGGAAGCTTTCGGCATTCCAAGCGGTTGCCTCAAGGGAACCGACGAGGTCTTCCCAAACGATATCGACAGCCCGAAGGGCCTGAGGGCACTGCTTGAGAAGAACCAGAAGAAGGGCGGCACAGCCGCCGTGATCGTGGAGCCGCTGGGACCTGAAAGCGGTACTCGCCCAGTGACACGCGACTACAACCGGAGGGTGAGGGAAGCATGTGACGAATTCGGTGCGCTGTTCATCTTCGACGAAGTCGTCACCGGTTTTCGTGTAGGTCTTGGTGGAGCACAGGGCTACTTCAGCGTGAAACCGGACCTGACTGTATTTGGCAAATGCGTGGCCGGCGGGTACCCGGCGGCCGGTGGCTTGGGCGGCCGACGTGACATCATGACATGCCTGTCTGCCGGTTTGGAAACTGGCAAACCGCGCGCCTACGTTGGCGGTACGCTTTCCGCGAATCCTCTGAGCTGCGCTGCAGGCTACTACTCCATTCTGGAAATAGAGAAGACAAAGGCTTACATCAAGGCAGGCCGCGCGGGCGACCGATTGTCTGACGGCCTACAGGGTATTATCAATAGGTACGGATTGCCCTACGTGGCCTTCAACCACGGCTCGATCTGCCATCTCGAGACCTCGGGCGCTATGCTCTTGGACATCACGGCTCCTAACGCGCTTGCCGAGGCCGGGCCACGCAAGCAAATGATGGAAGAGATGGGCGCGGCATTTACAGCCGAAGGCATAATCACGCTTGCTGGAAGCCGACTGTACACCAGCATGGCCGACACCGACGAAGTCATTGACACCGCTCTGCAGGGATTCGACCGAGTCTTCCGCAACATTGAAAACGCGTAGCATCGAGCATCCTAGTGGTGCGTATGTTGAACGAAGAATTGAGGCAGCGTTTGGCAAAAAAGATTAGCGAGGGCGAGTTCACAGCGAGTGATCTTCCCGACTTCCTCACAGTCTTCTGCGAAGTGTGCAACGAGTCCGAAGAAGTTCAGAGTGAGGTGGAGGCTTGGAACGCCAAGTTACAGCTTGATATCACAGACGGCGACAAGTTCTGGTTGACGATAGCCAATGGAAACTTCACTTGTGGGACCGGCGACATAGAAGCTCCCGATACTACTCTAAGGACCTCGGGCGATGTCGCAGCCCGAGTATTCACCGGCGAAAAAGACGCAACCTCCGCATACATGGATGGGTCGCTAAAGATCGGCGGCAGTCAACGTGAAGCACTCAAACTACGTGGCGTAATTGGCATTGTGCTCGACAGACTCCAAGGTTGATCAACAGGCCCGTTCAGGAAATGCTGCGCTGTTCAGCTGGGCCAGCAGAGGGCGCCGATGAAAGATCAGAACTACGTGTTGTCCTACGACATTGGGACCACCGGTGACAAGACATGCCTGTACCGAATAGGCCCAAAGCTTGAGCTTGTGGATTCCTGCGTAGCAGAGTATCCTTTGCAGATTCTGCCTAATGGCGGCGCAGAGCAGAACGTGGACGATTGGTGGGGCGCCATCTGTGAAACGACTAATGCTATTCTTTCACGGGCCAAACTAGAGCGTTCGGAGATTCGTGGCATAGCCTTCTGCTGCCAGATGCTAGGCTCGGTAATGGTGGATTCGACCGGCCAACCTTTGCGTAACCCTATGATCTGGATGGACAGCAGGGCCACAAAACAAATCGAGGAATTCCTGTACACGGGCCTCGTACGCATCAGCAATTTCAACGCACTCATCACTTTGAAATCCTTGAGAATCACTGGAGCTCTCGCCGGGAGTTCAAAGGACCCATTATGGAAATACCACTGGGTTCGGGAGAACGAGCCAGAAATATTCAGAAAGGTGTACAAGTGGCTTGACGTGAAGGACTACCTGCTGCTACGATGCACCGGCCACTATGGCATGACCCAAGACTCGGCTCACCTGACGTTCCTTTATGATACTCGACCCGGCCACTTGGGCTGGCACAAGGGGCTGTGTGACACCTTCAGAGTCGACATGCGCCACTTGCCCCCGGTTGTAAAATCAACCGATATCGTGGGCGGCCTCACGAAAGAAGCCGCGGACGAAATGGGCCTTGACGAAGGGACACCAGTATTCGGCGGAGGAGGCGACCTGGCACTTGTCACTATTGGGTCCGGATGTGTGCAGCAATACGACACCCACATCTACATCGGCACCTCGGGTTGGCTGGCGGCGAATGTTGAGAGACGGATAGTTGACATCAGCAATTTCATGGGCTCAATCATCGGTGCTATCCCAGGCTGCTACAGTTACGTAGGGGAGCAGGAGACATCGGGCGTTTGCCTGCAATGGATCAGGGACCTACTGGCTCTAGACAGGGTTGCTGCATCTGCACGAAAGAGCGAGAGCGCAACAGAAAGAAAGGAACTAAGAGATCCGTACGACGCGGTTAACAAAGCCGCCAGTGAAACGACACCAGGTGCGGGAAACATCATCTTCGCACCATGGCTGCAAGGCAACCGCTCGCCCCGTGACGACCCCTACGCGCGTGGAATGTTCTTCAACATCAGTCTGAAAGCCGAGACGGGGATGCTGATCCGCGCCGTAATGGAGGGCGTGGCCTATCACAACCGCTGGATGCTAGACGCACTGGAGAAGAAGATCTCAAGGCAGAACTCCATACGGTTAGTGGGTGGTGGAGCAAAGTCAGAAGTGTGGTGCCAGATCATGGCGGATGTGACCGGGCGCACAATTGAGACAATCGAGAACCCACAGAATGCAGGGGCTTTCGGCGCAGCTGTTGTCACTGGCGTAGGGCTTGGTTTGCTTCCTTCCTTCCATGACGCCAAGTCATTCATTCCCGTCAAGAAGCGTTACACGCCGCGAACCGAATTCAAGGAGATATACGACCATAACTTCAAGGCGTTCGCCAAACTCTACGAGAATAACAAGAAGCTCTTTCGGCTGCTCAACCAAACCCAAAACGCGGTTGCCGTCTAGTACGGCGAGCATTCTCTGAGTACCGAGCAGTGAATGTCAAGTCCAACATATTCGGCGGGTCATCACGAGCCACTGGGACTTGTGGAGAAGAAACCAAGCACGCGGAAAGCAGGGACGCTGTCGGCTGCTGATAAGGCCGGTGCGATTACGGCCGTCATGCCGGGCTTGCCCGTCAAAGTGCTCAAGAAGGAAGGAGACAGAGTCCAAGCGGGAGAGGTGGTTCTAATACTTGAGGCAATGAAGAGACAGAACGAACTCCGCGCCAGTCAATCGGGCGTGATGAAGCAGATAAATATTCGAGAAGGCAAGTCGGTAAGCAGGTAGAAAGGTGCTCATGCTTGGAGAAACTCGGAACGGACATGTCTACATGGGCAGAGGCACTGATGGACGGCATCGACATCGACAAGTTCATCGTGTGCACGTATATCGTGTGCTTGCCCTATGATTACGAGAACGCATTCGCCAGTATCGCCAAGGTAATCGCGGAGGAACAGTCGATCGGGACGTGGACGCACGTCCCCGAGGAAACACCCGAAGTGAGGCGCCGCTTCATCGGCAAGGTGCTTCAATGCGTCGAGATTCCGCAGTATGAGGTCGTCCGCCCCGATCGGAAGAACCGGGAACCCTTCGGCGACAAGCAGATCCCGCTCATCCCGTACCTCATGACGATCGGCTACCCAGCGGACTTGTTCAACGACGACAACTTCAGCCTCGTCTTGACGTCGATTTACGGCAACATTTCCATGGTCGGCCCCATCCGCCTTGTCAGCGTTCGCTTTGGCAAGGAGACCATGAACCGGTACAAAGGCCCGACCTTCGGTCTCGAGGGCATTTACAAGAAGCTCAAGATCCCGATCGCTCCCGACAAAGCGACGAGGCCGCTCACGATCAACATGATCAAGCCCAAGACGGGCTATACCAAGGACGTCGGCAAGAAGATCTTCTGGGAGGCAGCCATCGGTGGCGTCGACATCATCAAGGACGACGAGATGATCGCTAACTGCGCTCAGATGGACAACGCGCTGGAGGAACGCGTCCCCATGTACATGGAGATGCGTGACAAGAAATTGGCCGAAACGGGCGAGGAGACCATCTACACCGTGAACATTTCGGACCGCATGGATCGGATGTTGGAGATGTACGACAAGGTAGTTTCGATGGGTGGTAACGGCGTGATGATCAACTACATCAACTGTGGCTGGTCGTGCGTCAAGCCATTAACTGACAAAGGCAAACTGATCGTGCTCGGGCACACGGACGGCGGTGGTGCCTACTATGTGTCGCCCCTGTCCGGTATCTCGTCCGACCTCGTGCTCGGTATCTTCCCGCGCATGCTCGGTATCGACATCCCGCTCGTCCCTGCCCCCTACGGCAAAGCCCCATACATCGTCGACCGGTACCTCCAGCTCTGCAAGTCGCTCACCATGCCCCTCGGCTACGGCGACAACCAGCTCAAGGCCTGCTTGCCCTTCCCCTCCGGCGGTATCCAGACCCAGCACATTCCCCAGCTCGTTAAGGATCTCGGCCCCAACATCGGTGTCGGCACGGGCGGCGGTATCCACGCCCATCCCATGGGTACCATAGCCGGCGCCAAGGCTTTCCGCCAGGCGTTCGACGCCTGCATGGCAGGCGAGTTCGACCTCAAGAAATACGCTAAGGAGAAGAACTTGCAGGAGCTCGCCGTCTCGTTGGGCATGATGGAACTGGCTCACGATGGTTTGAAAACCATGATGAAAAAGAAGTAATCCGGGTTCGAATCACATTGGGTTCGAACCTCCACAATCCAGCAGCACGGTTGCCGTCTAGTACAACATGCATTCTCTGACACAAGGGTACTGAATGTCATGTCCAGCACATTCAGCGAGCTCATCACGAACCACTAGATAATCCGTTGATTGCTTCGTCCGACCGACTTGCCCGTGCAAAGGCCCCCTATCCGCAGATGATCCACAACACCTCTCATCGGAATTCTCAAGAGGGGGCGGGAATCATCAGAACCTTCAGTGGTTTCTATTGCGTACACTGAATCTCAGCCCGGACGAGCTGCTTACTACGACGAGGGCGGTACGTAGACGCCTAGATCTTTCTCGACCGGTCGAGCGCGAGGTAATAGAAGAATGCGTCGCCATTGCTCAGCAGGCTCCTACTGGGTCGAATAGGCAGAACTGGCATTTCGTGGTGGTCACCGATTCCAGTAAACGTGCCGCGCTTGCGAGCCTCTATCGTAAAGGCGCGGAGATCTACCACTCTCTTCCAGCTGCAGGGCATGGCAAGAGACTCGACGACCCCGCGAGGAATACCACGCAGGCAAGAGTTAGGGCCTCGTCTATGTACTTGATTGAACATATCCACGAGGTTCCAGTACACGTTATCCCATGCATCGAGGGCCGTACGGATGGTCTCCCGACGGTCGCCCAGGCTGCGCAGTGGTGTTCAATTGTGCCTGCTGCATGGAGTTTCATGCTTGCCGCACGAGCCCGAGGTCTCGGCACAACCTTCACCAGTTTTCACTTGTTCTTTGAGGAAGATGCTGCGAAGCTACTCGGTATTCCTTTCGAGGCAGTCATGCAGACAGCGCTGATTCCAATGGCTTACACGAAAGGCGCGAGGTTCAAGCCTGGCCCCCGTGAGCCTGTCGGCACCATTCTGCATTGGGACGATTGGTAGGATCTCTGAGAGGCAGCCACGTTCAAGGCAGATCCGACTGCATTTGTACTTCCCGTATGAATGGCGTTCCCCTAAGTGTGCGGTTAGCGCCTGCTGAGTGTGTCGGTCTCATGGTGCGCACAAACAAGAAGCAAGGCAGGCTCGACCAGTGCGAGCCTCTCGAAATCACACAGCATGAAACCCAGTATTGTTCAGGGAAGATGATGCAGACCTTTAGAGGAATCGAAATCTTGGTTGCTTCCGACTCTGCGTCAGCAATGCAAGTAGTGGGGCTGCATGGCGGCGGTTCCCCTCAGATGGAAACCATCACCATGACTGCCCACGGCGACAAGGCTCTTAAGCACCTCTGAGAAAGCGGATTGCGGTTCCGGTACGATGAATGCCATAAAGTCGATTCAGACTGTTCCATATGCGGATTACACGAAGCATGGGATGACTAAGGATATTCTGCTCGGCATGCTTCGGAAGATGATCGAGATCCGAAGGTTCGAGGAGCGCGTGGAACGGCTATTCCTCCAAGAAGGGGCGCTCATTGGACCATCGCACCTCTATTTGGGAGAGGAGGCAGTCGCAGCTGGCGCTGTCGGTGCGCTCAACGATAATGACCTGATCACTAGTACTTATCGAGGCCACGGCCACGCTATCGCAAAAGGCGTTCCCATGAAGCCTCTGATGGCAGAGCTATTCGGGAAATCCACGGGCACCTGCAAAGGACTAGGCGGTTCAATGCATGTCGCGATCTATCCCGAAAAAGGATCCGTATATGCGACAGCGATTGTCGGAAGCGGAGTTCCAATAGCGACCGGCTTAGGGCTTGCGCTTCAGGACGGAAGGAAAACGGCGAGTCGCTATGACGTTCTTTGGGGACGGTGCAACTAACACCGGCGCCTTCCACGAAGGAATCAACCTCGCATCCGTCTGGAAGGTCCCAGTCATCTTCGTCTGTGAGAACAACATGTACGCTATGTCAACTCGAGCCGACTATGCAGTGGCAGCGGAAAGCGTTGCGGCTAGGGCGCAGACCTACAGGATGCAAAGTATGGTTGCTGATGGAAACGACGCGGTCGCGGTCTACTTGGCCGCCAAAGAAGCGATCGGTGCTGCTCGAAATGGTCAAGGTCCAACCCTTCTTGAATGCATGACCTACAAGCTCCACGGCCATGGGGTCTACGACAAAGGTGACTACAGACCCAAGGAAGAGGTCGAAGCGTGGCTCAAGCGAGATCCTATCAACGGGCTTGAGGACAAGCTCCTGAAAGCAAAGTTGGCTACCCAAGCAGATTTCGACAAGATTGAGAAAGAGGTCGCGGCCGAAGTGGAAGAGTCTGTTTCATTCGCGAAAAACAGTCCCGTTCTGCCGTTCGATGAACTTGCGAAGTACGTGTACGCGAGGTAGAGAGAGATGCCAGAGCTGACATACGCCGACGCTTTGCGCGAAGCTCTGCGCGAGGAGATGCTCAGAGATCCTCGTGTCGTGTTGATGGGCGAGGAGATCGGAGTCTTCGAGGGGGTCTACAAAGTCACTCGAGGACTGCTAAAGGAGTTTGGCCCGGAGAGAGTTAGGGACACTCCGATCTCTGAAGCTGCGATTGCGGGCGCCGCTGTGGGTGCCGCGTTAGGCGGCCTCAAGCCGGTTGCCGAGATCATGTACATGGATTTTCTGACAATATGCCTCGATCAGATAGCGACGAACGCATCAAAGATGCACTTCATGAGCGGCGGCAAGCTCAAGGTTCCATTCGTCCTCAGAACACAGTACAGCCTCGGACGAGTGCATGGTGCGCAGCATTCCCAGTTCTTTCCGTCAATATTCTTCCAAGTGCCTGGCCTGAAAGTTGTCTTACCATCCACACCACATGATGCCAAAGGTCTCCTGAAAGCTGCCATCCGAGAGGACAACCCAGTGGTCTTCATTGAAAGTGGCATGCTCTACAGAACCAAAGGCCCGGTTCCTGACGGGGAATATCTCGTGCCCTTGGGCCAATGTGATGTCAAGAAAACGGGTAGTGATATCACAATTGTCGCAGTCTCGAGAACTGTAACTGAGGCCTTGGCCGCGGCCGTGAAACTGGAAGAGCAGGGCATCACCGCAGAAGTCATAGACCCGAGGACGATCCAGCCGCTTGATTTGGCAACAATCTTGGAGTCTGTGAAGAAAACTGGCAGGTTGATAATCGCCTCTGACGATGTCAAGTGTGGAGGCATCGGATCAGAGATAGCGGCCCAGGTAGTGGAAGAAGCCTTTGACTCTCTAGATGCTCCCGTCTTGCGTGTCGCCTCACCGGACATGCCAATCCCGTTTTCGCCAACGCTCGAACAGGCGTACATGCCTAATGCGCAGAAGATCATTGAAGCAGCAAAGAAACTGATTGGGTGAGCTACAGTGATGTTCAGGGTTGCAATGCCCCGTCTAGATCCCGGCATGCAGTCAGGCAAAATAGTCGAGTGGCTGAAAAAGGAAGGAGACCGCGTCGAGAAGGACGTGCCGATTGTCAGGATCGAAGGAGAGAAGACCACTTTCGAAGTGAACTCCCCTGGACCGGGGGTGGTCCGGAAATTCCTGTTTGAGCCCGGCATGGATGTTCAGGTAGGGCAAACGATCGCCCTTGTAGGTGAGCCAAACGAGCCGCTGCCGGTCGAAGCCGAAGCACCGGTCACTCTTGAGCCTGTCGTGGTGCAAGAAGCCATCGTTGCTCCTCCTGTTGTTTCACGACTGGCAGAGCCTCCAGCCTCGCCGGTCGCGCGTAAGATGGCCCGAGAGGCCGGCATCGACATTTCGAAGATCAAGGGGTCCGGACCTGGTGGTAGAATAGTTCGTGAGGACATTCAGAGAGCAATCGAGCAGATGAAGGCTCAGCCGGTAGTGGCCGCTGTTTCCGCCCAAGGAGCTAGGGCTGTTCCGGTTGCGAGGACGATTAAACTGGCGGGGAAGCGGAAGGCTACGGCGGAGCGGCTCTCGTACGGTTTCCACACGACCGTTCCGGTCACGATCACGATGGAGACAAGGATGGAGGCGGTCCTTGAGCAGAGAAAACAGCTTCACAGCCAAACTGGTGAGGAGATCTCCATAACGGCATTCGTTGTCAAGGCTGCTGCAAAGGCTCTGGAAGATCACCAGATGATCAACTCGTCTCTTGAGGGAGACGAACTTCGAATCTATGGTGACATCAATGTCGCCGTGGCAATCAACACGCCTGACGGACTTGTTGCGCCGGTGATACCACAGACGAACAGGAGGTCGTTGTCTGAGGTATCGCGTGACATTCGTGAACTGACAGAACGAGCTGTGCAGAACAAGCTCACCGTTTCAGATCTTACCGGAGGCACATTCACCGTGTCGAACCTTGGCGGTTATGGTGTCGATCTCTTTGCGCCAGTCATCAACCCGCCGCAATGCGCAATCCTTGGCTTCGGCCGAACCTGTGAGAGACCCGTAATCGTCGAAAAACAGGTGCGAGCGGCATCAGTCACGACACTCTCGTTAGTATTCGATCACAGGATCGTCGACGGCGTCCCGGCGGCTCAGTACCTTCAGCGAGTCAAAGAGCTGCTAGAAGATCCGAAGAAGCTCGTATGATCGCCCTTGGTTCGGCAGCTAAGGCGTGATTGCCACTTTGATCGCCGCGCCTTTCTGCATTAGACGTAACGCTGCCTCAACCTCAGTCAGTTTCATTCTGTGAGTGACGAGCGATGCAACCTTCACCTGACCTGTCGAGATCAGCCTCAAGGACTCGCGCACATCACTTGGCGTGTGATGAAATACTCCCTTCAATGTGAGTTCTCCGTAGTGCACTGTGCCCGTGTCAATTGAGGCAGTGCTTCCTGCTGGGCATCCCCCGAAGAGTACGGTCGTTCCCCCTTTCCTAGTCGCCCGTACGGCCAACTCCCAAGTCTCTGGTTTTCCAACAGCTTCGATTGTGACATCTGCTCCGCGGTTGCCAGTTAACGCCCTCACCTGACTCACAGTATCGCTTGAGGTCACCGTCTTGTCCGCACCCAGTTGGGCGGCCCTCTGCAACCTCTCAGGGCTCGCGTCGGCAACGACAACGGTCCCGGCACCGCGGACTTTCGCAAGCTGCACGTGCAACAGTCCGATGGGCCCAGCACCAATGACGAAAACGAGATCGCGTGCCTTGATATTGGACAGTTCGATTCCGTGAACTACGCACGCCAATGGTTCAACGAATGCGGCAGCCTCGAATGAGATGTCCTTGGGAATCTCGTAGGTGTTCTGCTTCACGATTCGTGCTGGCAGCCGTACATACTCGGCATACGCGCCAGGGGACGAGAATCCGATAAGGACCTCGTCCAGTCGATCGCACAGGTTTGGTTTGCCGATCCGGCAATAGTAGCAGGACATGCAAGGTGCCGAATTCGCAGCTACGACTCTCATGCCCTCCTCAAAGCCTTCGACTTCTTCTCCTACCTTCTCCACAGTTCCTGCAAATTCGTGTCCTATGGTAAGTGGAGGAATCGCGAGCCTATGGCCGCGAAGGAACATCTTGAGATCCGTACCACATGTAAGCGCCACATGATTTCGGATCAGTAGTTCGCCCCTGCCTATGTTGGGCACGTCGACCTCTTCGACACGCAAGTCGCCAGGAGCATAGAAACGGGCCGCTTTCAATCGATGTTCACATCCAGAAACTATTCATGAACCATGACTTTCAGGGATGATTGTGCATCGTCTGCAATTCGAAAAGCCTCTTCAATCTCACTCAAACGAAAGCCATGCGTTATCATGTCAGTCAAACGGATCATTCCGGCTTCCATCATGTCCAAGGCTCTTTTGATTTCATTCTCGGTCGTCGAGTAACTCGGAATCAGCTTGATCTCACGTATGAACACGCCACATGCATCGCAGGCGAATACACTCCCCTCCGGGGGGATCCCGAATAGGAGGATCTTGCCACCTTTCCTCACGAGTGGGAAGGAAGCTTGGATCGCCTTCACGTTTCCTGAAGCGACGACTACGTTATCAACTCCGCGACCTTCCGTCGCATCGAGGATTTGCTTCTTCAAGTCCGCGGCGGCAGCGTTGAACGCCTGATCAGCTCCGAACTTCTTTGCCCACTTCACCCTGGATTCGATCATGTCGGTAGCGATTATTAGGGAGGCTCCTAATGCTCGGAGAAGCTTCACGTACGTAAGTCCCGCAGGTCCTGCTCCAACTATCAAGGTACTATCTTCTTTCCGGATTCCGAGTCTATCCATGCCCCTTATGCAACAACCTGTCGGCTCGGCTAGGGCAGCCTCCTCATAGCTCAGGCCATCTGGAAGCCTGAATACGGCGCCCTTGTTAACGTTGGTCGCGGGTACTCGGAAGTGTTCCGCGAACCCACATGGGTCAAGATTGCTCTTGGGAAACTCCTGACAGAGCGTGTGGTCGCCATGCAGACAGTAGTAGCATGTGTTGCATGGTACGTGGTGATGCACGGCGACTCGATCGCCTTTCGAATAACCCCTTACATCTGATCCAACTTCCTCGATGTCTCCAGCCACTTCATGTCCGAGGACAGGTGGAGTCACCCTCACACCATGGATTTTCTCCAAGTCAGTTCCGCAGATCCCGCACGCTTTCATCTTCACAAGAAGCTCTCCGCGCCCAATGCGCGGCCTGTCAACGTTGGCGAGTTGAAGTCGTCCCAGAGAATCAACATATGCAGCTTTCAAGGTGCGGCCAAGTTGCATGTCTAGCTTCTCAGCTTGGATAAAGGAACCGCTTTTTCCTCCACATCCCCACATCTGCGGCTATGAATGACATTTCATGGGTCAGTGACTTGAGGATTGGAGCTTGCTATCTGTCGCTTGGACCAATAGCGGTCAAACTACCGGGCTGGCACGCAAGCACACCGCCGGATTCCGGATCATCATCTGATCGGTCCGTCTGTCAGTCCATTTCGTTTCATCATTGGCACGATTGTCTTCAGGATGTGATCGTATCAATAACCGCCAAATCTTCTGGTGTACGTCCTTAAAATTGGGAAGAACCTATGAGTTACATTGGACCGAGACTTGCTTAATCGAGTGGCTCTCGCAAGCACTTGTGCATATTGGTTCGGGGTTCGAGATCGGAGGTTGAGAAGAAGGGTTGAACGATAGAATCAAGAAGCTCCGAGAACAAAGCTTGAACGCCAAAGCTCGTCTCTCGACAGAAAGGGCGGAGCTGGTCACCGATTTCTATGGGCGTATTCGGGGCGTCTCAGCTCCGGTCCGCAGGGCTCTAGCTTTCAAGTACTTGATGGAAAACAAGACGATCTGCATCAACGACGGAGAATTGATCGTGGGAGAGCGAGGACCATTTCCAAAAGCTGTCCCCACGTATCCAGAGCTATGCTGTCACAGCCTTCAAGATCTGGGCATCCTCAGCGGCCGCTCGAAGGTGCCTTTCATTGTTAGCGCCGAGGATCGAGAAACCTACCAGAAGAGGATCATACCATTCTGGCAGGGGCAATCGATGCGCGACATGATCTTTCAAGAGATGTCAGACGATTGGAAGGCTGCATACGAAGCGGGGATCTTCACAGAATTCATGGAACAACGTGCCCCGGGTCACACGGTATTGGGCGACAAGATCTATCGCCAGGGGTTTCTCGATATCAAGGCTGACATTGAGAGAAGTTGGCAGAGTCTGGACTATCTTAACGACCCAGAGGCCTACGACAAGTGCGAAGAACTGAAGGCGATGTCCATTTGCGCAGACGCGATCATTCGTTTTGCTGTACGGCATGCTGAGAAAGCACAGGAGATCGCCAAAAGCGAGAACGATCCTCAGCGACATGAGGAGCTAGAGAAGATTGCGGACGTCTGCTCTCATGTCCCCTCGCATGCACCGCGCGATTTCTGGGAAGCCCTCCAATTCTACTGGTTTGTCCATCTGGGCGTCATCACTGAGCTGAATACTTGGGACTCATTCTCGCCTGGCCGCCTTGATCAGCACTTGTATCCATTCTACAAGATGGGTCTTGAAGACGGGGGGCTTACTCCTGAGAAGGCGAGAGAGCTACTGGAATGTCTGTGGGTGAAGTTCAACAACCACCCCGCTCCGCCAAAGGTCGGCGTCACAGCCGCTGAGAGCGGAACATACAATGATTTCGCCGCTATCGATCTCGGTGGTCTCAGGCCAGATGGTTCCGACGGAGTGAACGAACTGACCTACCTGATCCTTGACGTCATTGACGAGATGAGACTCATACAGCCATCGTCGAATGTTCAACTCTCCAAGAAGAGTCCTGACCGTATTCTGAAGAGGGCGTGTGAGATTGTCAGGCAGGGGTGGGGCCAGCCTTCGATCTTCAATGCGGATCTGGTCGTTGAGGAGCTTGTGCGTCAGGGAAAGTCGATTGAAGATGCCCGAACTGGAGGTACAAGCGGTTGTGTGGAGACCGGCTGTTTTGGCAAAGAAGCCTACATACTAACAGGATACTTCAATCTCGCAAAGGTCTTGGAGGTCACGCTGAACAACGGACTGGATCCCCGTACGGGCAAGAGGATCAGTTTGCAGGCAGGAGATCCTTTGCACTTCGAGTCATTCGAGAACCTATTTGAGGCCTTCAGAAAACAGCTGAAGCACTTCGTTGATATCAAAGTCAAAGGAAACAACATCATCGAAAGACTGTACGCTAACCACATGCCTGCTCCCTTTCTTTCAACACTCATCGACGACTGCGTGAAGCGAGGCAAGGACTACAACGACGGAGGCGCTCGATACAACTCATCCTACATAATGGGCGTGGGAATCGCCACATTAGCCGATAGCCTAGCTGCCATCAAGTATCATGTCTTCGACGAGAAAGGACTTTCCATCACGACGCTCCTGCAGGCGCTCAAAGATGACTTCCAAGGTAACGAGAAGGTTTGCCTCTCGCTGTGGAACAAGACGCCGAAGTACGGCAACGATGACGACTACGCTGACGACCTGCTGAGAGCTGCGTTCAACATGTTCTATGATGAGATCAATGGCAGAGGAAACACTCGAGGCGGGCTCTATCGAGTCAATTATCTTTCGACTACTTGCCATGTCTATTTTGGTGCTGTGACAGGCGCAACACCAGACGGTAGGAGAGCTGGTGAACCTGTTTCTGAAGGCGTGTCGCCCGTGCAGGGTGCAGATCGCCATGGCCCCACGGCTGTGATCAAGTCGGTGGCCAAGATGGATCAAGTTCGAACCGGCGGAACGCTCCTTAATCAGAAGTTCACCCCGATGTTGCTGGAGGGAGACCATGGCATTGAGGATCTCTCACATCTGGTCCGAGCCTACTTCAAGCTGGGTGGCCACCACATTCAATTCAACGTGGTAACCTCGGAGACTCTACGTGACGCTCAGGCAAACCCCGATAAGCACAGAGACCTTATCGTCCGAGTCGCAGGCTACAGCGACTACTTCTGCGATCTCAACAAAACCTTACAGGACGAAATCATCGCCCGCACGGAACACAAATCCTACTGACGAGCTCATTAAGAATGCCTGCGTCGGACTCATGTGCGAATCCGACAACGCGCTATGCCGAAATATCGACTGACTAATCTAATGTTCGACCGCGGTATCTATTGTCCCAGACCTAGTGTGGTCTTGATTCGTTCGAAGATGGGCCTCGCGAAAGTTCCGGCCTCCAAACTCAGAACGATCGCATATTCCGGCGTTCTGAACAGCATCAATGTGAGTTGCTGAAAACATAGGAGAGAGTATCTGATCTTGCCTAAGTCATCTTCCAGTTTCTGGGCCATTCCAAGTATCAAGTCGGGAATCAGTTCGATAAATTCTCGGACCTTGTCATCCGATCCACTCGACTCGAGACCCTGCCTCATGCGCGACACTTTGACATCATAGTCAGGGCCCTTGCTAACAACTCCGACGTATCGTATGTTTTTGTCGACGGAGAAAATCGTATCGGCTATCTGTTCCGGGTCCATGGCGCAAGCGCCCCCATTGAGATCGATATAAACTCTCACAAGTTGCAGGTCCGTCTTGGGTTTTGCCCTGCAGGAATCAAGCAGGTTCAAGAAGAAGCGCGCGGAGATTTGTGCACCAATATGTCAGCGCCCATTGTCCCTTGCATAGATAGGATCGCTCAGCTGACACACAAGAGGATTGCGTCAACATCCGGCCTGTCTAGACATCAGAGGAACTAATACTGAGAGTCGATTGGTTGCTTGATGATGTAGAGAACTTGAGCCCGCTGCGCAACACGTTGAGAAGAAGTGTGGTTCAGGATTCAAGAGCCAGCAATGCGGCGCCAAGAGCACCTGTGATCTGCGGATTGTCGGGCATCCATAGTTCCGTGCTGAGCTGTTTCGACAAGTAGTATCGGAAAGCTGGATTCAGCGCCACACCTCCGGTGACACAGACGGGTGTGACAACACCGACGCGCTTCGAGAGTGTGCTGATCTTCGACGCCATGGCCGCATGGACTCCTGCCGCAATATCCTTTGGGCTTTCTCCCGCCCCGATCCGTCCAACTACCTCGCTTTCCGCAAAGACTGTGCAGGTACTGCTGATCATACAAGGCGAGTTGGACTGCAGAGCAAATGGACCTAGCTCGTTAATGGAAACCCCAAGGACCCGGGCCATGACTTCCAGGAACCTCCCGGTGCCGGCGCTACACTTGTCGTTGAGTTCGAAATCTGTTGGCCTACCGTTCTCGCCTACGCGGATGACTTTTGAATCCTGACCACCAATATCAATCAAGAGGCGGATACTAGGATTCAGATGGTGCACGCCAATGCTATGGCACGTTATTTCAGTCACGGATTTCTCCGCGAAATCAATGAGAGATCGACCGTAGCCCGTGCTGATCGTAGGGGCATTCTTGGTGTCTGCACCAGATTCTCTGCTGAGCTCTCCCAGACATCTCATTGCTGCACTAACTCCAGATGCTCCAGTAGGAACGACACGAGAGCCCAGGACGTTCCCCCTAGAGCCAACCACTACGGCTTTAGTGGTGCTTGACCCCACATCAAGTCCGATTCCGAGACTTCGTCCTGACACTGGTTTCTCTCCTGTTACTCGAACATCTCTAGCAGTGCGTCGATGCGTGTCTGAATCTGAGCCTCGTTGAAGAGACGACTGTCCACCATGTCGCCCTCGATCACTACGCCTGGCACACCCGTTGCCTCCGTGACGAGTTCCTTGGAAACCAGCTGCCCTAAGGAATATCGCTTGCAGGACCTGACTGAGAACATGACGAACCCGTCAAGATCATAATCCTTGATGAGCTCTACCATTTTGTCGACTTTTGCCTGGAGACCTTTGTTGAGGTATACATTGCTGTATATCGTGGCTGCGCTGTCGAAGAGGTCTTTTCCTTCAAGGGAGCCTGACCAGGCGTGAGTGTACGTGTCTGCAGGAAACACCACGCCCCTCTTAGCTAATCCATTGAAGAATCTGAAGATGTTGAACCAAGGAGGTATATTGTCCCATAGCAGCCTAACCTTCTCATCCCTTATTGACCCGATGCCCTGGGAAACGCGTTCCCGCACCTCATCATGCAACGCTTGGTAGAACTCGATGATGTGCTCTGTCCCTCTCATTGTCACTACAGGAGCCATAGTCGTGAACCTATCTGCGCAGTTGAGGGGGCTCGGCTTATTCTTGCAGGCTTCAAGTGACTTCGTCCAGAGACCTATTGCCTTGCTCGAGTTCGCAGCTACTTCTCTCAGCCTCTCCTCCTCGAGCGTGACAGTGAAGGTCTTTGACAAGAACTCGCCAAGGCGCTCAATGCCTCTTCGAACATAGGCTAGATGATGTGGTTGCTGCTCTCCCTCGATAGGCGGAGTGTCCAGAAGGAAGACTGGTGCACCTGTCATCTGTGAGATGGCATCATACCAGCGCAGGACTGTCCCACAAATGTTGTTGCAGGCTAGGAGGGCCTGCGGTTTCGGAAGTCCGTTCAAGGGGCTCTCTTCAGGCTTCCGCGTCGAACCAATACTCGAGCGGGCATAGGAACAGAGTTCTTGAGAGTACCCTAGCTCTTCTGCAAATCCGCAAATTGTCGGGCCAACCTTCTCCGCCCCCACCACCGCACCATACTGTTCGGGGTACGCGGACGTTACGCCCATGGCTAATGGTATCTCTACCGGAAATCCCGAGGTCACCCACGCAAGGCGGCCCTGCTCGCTAGCCGCATTACCCTCAAGCACATAGCGAAACAGTACTTGCCGCAGAAGGTCCTGCGTCTTGAGAGGCCTGTATGCTTTCTCTTCCTTCCCGGAGCTCATCTCGGTCGTCTTACCTCGTACCTCCTTCGAATGTTTCGAGGAATGATTGGATCCTTCCCTCCAGCCTGTTTCTATCAGACAGTTCAGGATCCATTGGCAATCGAACCGAGGGAACATTCACCTCTGATGCGGCCTTCAAAAGAGACGGAGCCTCGAACTGATCAGGGTCACAGAATGATTGCTCGCACACCACTAGCCCGTCGATCGAAAGTCGCGACAGGACGCCCTTGAGAAACTCAAGCCTCTCGGGGAGCCCTTCCTGTGTTGGTTCAGAAGGAGCGCCTAAGATAGATCTTGAGAGAGCAACAAACAGGTCGCCCTCCAGCTCAACCGGAGGCGTGAATACGGTCTTGAAACCGAAACTGAGCAAATCCAAGACAACAACCTCCCCACCAATTATCTCTGAGCCCTCGAACAAGGATGCAACTACCATCGGCTCCACCATGCCGCCCACGACCAAGATTCTCGGGATGCTCGATTCCACATCAATCCTGGTATCGCCCAGCGCCCCGCTCAGCAATTCCTTCCGCAGTGACTTCACTACAGTGAGTTGGCCTCTCTCGTCCAGAATCTGCGAAGCAGTATTAGCGGACTTGCTAATCTGAGCGACTGCGTCAGCACTTGGGATGGCCAAGAACTGCCTTACCATCCGAGCCGCCTCGGAATAAGAGACAAGACTTGGATCTACGACTCTGCACGAATAGAGGGTTTGCGTGGCGTCTCTGAAATCGTTGACGAGAGATGCCGCGGCGGAAAGAGCGTCATTCGAGAGGGGGCGCCCGTATACGTCCTTCAGGCATTGACTGAGAATCCTCAATTCCTCTGCCAAGAATCGAACCGAGTCGTCACTAGGTGTGGTCGCCGGATAGGTCAGTTTAAAGACCTTGTCTTCTGGGAAGCGGCGTCGCCACACATCTGACACATTGTGAAGCGAGTCGCATGTATTGCTGGGAAAGAGAAGGCCGCCAAGGAAAGGTAGTCCACCGTTTGAGCGTTGGCCGAACAAGTTTCTTGTGAGCGAGCACGAGAATGTCTGAAGACTCGCCTCGAATCCGCCCTGAACGCTCGGATTGGTCCATACTAGTGAAGGAGTGATTCCGTGGGCGAATATGAGTTCAAGCGGCGCATGCGGATACATATAGCCAACTATCGTTCCTCCGCTCCCTGAGAGTTCCCTTAGCTGTTGTTCGAAATTCCCGAAAACCTCCCCGAACCTCAATTGGAACCCAGTCCTTTCTTGCGTTGGAGCTTCGACCGAACAGCGCTGCACGTCCGACAGCCAGCGTCTTATTCCTTGTGTTTTGGACCAGCGGCGAACGAGGTATTCTAGCAGAGCCCAGATTCCGAGTCCGTAGAAGGAATTATCAACAAGCACTGCGGAAACTATCGGACTGTTCTTCCTTGATTACTCTCTCAATCAGACCAAAGGGAGTTGTGACGAAGTAAGATGGACGAGTATCTTTGGCATAAACACAAGTGGCCTGCGGACGTTCCAAAAACGCTGGAATATCCAAAGGAACCGCTCTTTGCCATGCTTGATAGGTCCGCAGAGAAGAGCGGCAACCTGCCATACACGACGTGGGAGGGGCAAGCGTGGACCTTTTCACAGGTGAGGGATGATGCAAACCGGATTGCCAACTTTCTGGCAAGTCGAGGCATAAAGAAGGGCGACAGAGTTGCCGTCTTTCTGCCGAATACCCCGCACTTTCCCCCAGTTCTATTTGGTTCTCTGAAGACTGGAGCGACTGTCGTCACGTGCAACCCCATGTACAAGGCAGGGGAACTGAATTTCCAGTTGAAGGACTCAGGAGCACTTGCGGTCTTCGTGTTGGATCACCCCGCATTCACACCAACCTGCTATGAGGCGATCAAGAACACAGCCGTCAAGACTGTGGTCGTGTGCAGTGCGAAGAACTTCCTGCCCAAGGCCAAGGCTGTGCTCGGAGGTCTTCTCGGGAAGATCCCGAAGAGCCCGTACTACCAGAAGGATGTGACATTCTTCTACGGGGATATCATGACCAAGAACGAGCCTGTAGCGCCCAAGGTCGACGTTGATCCTGACGACGTTGCCATGGTATTGTACACCGGAGGAACCACAGGCACACCTAAAGGCGCAGCTCTGAGCCACAGGAACCTCGTGTCCAACGTTCACCAAATCTACGAGTGGGTCAATCTAGCACCCGAGGACATCGACGCAGCAAAGAAAATCGAGTATGGGAAAGAAGTGTTCGTCGGGGCACTGCCATGGTACCACAGCTACGGTCTGACTTTGACACTGTTGATCAGCACAAACTACGCTGGCCAACTAGTATGCGTCCCAGATCCAAGAGCCGGCAAGCCACCATTGGCAGACCTGCTCAAGGCACTGGAGAGGTACAAGGGGACTATTTTCAATTGCGTGCCTGCTCTGTATGCAGGCGTAGTCAATCATCCAGATGTGAAGAAGTACAATCTCAGATCCATCAAGATATGCAGCTCTGGAGCAGCACCTCTGCCGCCAGAACTTGCGAAGAGATTCGAGGAGGTGACCGGGGCGATCCTGTTTGAGGGATACGGCCTAAGCGAAACATCTCCTGTGACCCACATCAACCCTACAAACAGAAGAGACCGCAAGTTCGGCTCAATCGGATTACCGATCTCAGATACCGTCGCAAAGATACTTGATGTTGAGACGGGAACTAGGGAGATGCCTGTCAAGGAAACTGGCGAACTTGCAGTGCACGGACCGCAGGTAATGAAGGGATACTGGAACAAGCCACAAGAAACAGAGAACGTGATGAGAGAGATTGATGGCAGACGTTTCTTCCTGACCGGCGACATCGGGCACATGGACGAAGAAGGCTACTTCATCATCTCAGATCGCAAGAAACAGATGATAAACGTCGGAGGGCTGAAAGCCTACCCGCGCGAAATCGAGGACATGTTCTACGAGCATCCAAAAGTAAAAATGGTCGCCGCCGTCGGCATCCCACGAGAGGACGAACCGAGCAATGAGTTCGTCAAGGCATTCATCGTACTGAAAGACGGAGTGAAAGCAACTCCAGAAGAGTTCATCGAGTGGGCACGAACCAGAATGGCAGGTTACAAGAGACCTAGAGAAGTCGAATTCAGAGACTCACTACCACTTAGTAATGTGGGGAAGGTACTACACAGAGTGCTCAAAGAAGAGGAACTGGAAAAGAGAACAGCAAAGTAGAAGGACACGTCCCACCCTCTCCGCTTTGCCTATCGGCCGAAACCTCGTACTTGTCTCGCCCAAGCAGTCTTAGACAGTGCGAAGTGGGACACGCATATCATCATACGGTGCAAATCACGCCACTCACAGTGGCGGCGGGCCTGCAATGAGCACCAACTATTATAACTGGACTTCAGGCGCCTGAGCCCCTGAACCGCTCTTGGCAAACATGCTTTATACTTGCACTACAGCGGATTGCAGTACAGCGCTGACGGTGATGAACTACCAGCAGCTCTGTAACCGGATCTTCTCGGTCGATAAGCGGATCAGGTATGTTACGGTGGCCGATGGCAAGTGCAAGATTTTGGCCGGAGGGATGCGGCCTGGCGTCGCACCATTGGAAGCGAGTACTAAGGAGGCGGAGAAGATCGACCTTCAGGTGGCGGTCCTGGGTGGCGTCATGGAATCATGGGCTGAGTCTCTAGGGCGCGCGAGATTCGCGTTGATACAACACGAGAGAGCGTACATGCTGATAGTTCCATTCGACGACAAACGCCTTGAGCTTTCAATCGAGACAAGCACGTCCATTCAGCAGATTGGCAGAATACTTACTGCAATTGAGAATGCTATTCGTCAGTGATTGAAGCAAACACAAAGTTGCTGGCGAGTGAGGCCACTAGCAGACTGCCCGCAGGAACTTCATGCCACAACTCAACAAGGAATGGGGCCTCCCTTGGCGAGGCATTATTCTGCGCATGCGCACAGCCCCTTGGGATAGACCATGCAATGCCCACAGAAGCCAGACAGGCCTCTGCCCTTGAGCAACTCTCGCGATTTCGCCTGCCCGACAGGTTGCTTACTGCTTAGCTCCGCACTTTGGACAGAAGCTAGCGCTTCCGTAGAGTTCGGCTCCACAGTTCGTACAGAACCTCTTCTCTCCTGCAGACGGAGCGACTGCGGGGACGGGCACCGCGCCCACTGGCGCCGCACCGGACTTGATTACGACCGTTTTCGCGATTCTATCGCCGAGCCGTTGCTTCTCATCCGATCGCGACATGAAGATCAAGCCGATGAAGCAACAACACAACTCATTCTACTATTCTGTTGTATGATTCATAGGTACTGGGTAGTATATTCGACTTGGGCATGATGTGTTTGTGTGCGTGCTGTTATGTGTGAATGCCTATTCACTGATACCGAATGTGATTCTGAGGCCGTGTTCCTCGATGAATGCCAGTTCAGACTGGGAGAGGGTTGGATATTTCTTGAGAAACTCTTTGATGATGAAGTCAGTGTCCTGTGATAGAAACTTTCGCCAGATGAATGGGCTAAGTACGACATAGAGGAAGGCAATCCCAAAAACAGCCGCTATTAGCACCATTGTTGCTGGCTCTAGCTTCAGCGTGCTCACGAACCAAGGCACTTGAATAGATTGCAGATAATCCATTACTTGCATATACGAGAAGACCGACGTTAGCAAGGAGATACCGCCAAGTACAACCCCGTTCCACCGTTTCGTCACTGCTTGTCCCATTAGGTAGAGTAGTGACATGAGTAACCATACGATGAGCGAATAACGAATCGGAGACATCATGTCTCCGACAAATGGGCTGAGGGGCAAGTCGAATAGTGCCCCCCACAAAGAGATCACATAGACACCAAACACGAATACTGCGAAGGCGTATCCCATGAGATATAGCGACGATATTACACCAAGGACATCCCGCAGAGTTGAGATGGAACTCACTTTGGCCAAGCAGAAGACCTCTGGTTAGGAAACCGCGGTCTGGTCTTTAGGCATTTGCGCATGTCTGCTGACTTGATAGGGTCTGGTGGCCCGCCGCGCTTCATTATAACCCAAAAACGCTCTAAACAGCAACTAAGAGGGGACACCGCAGGTTCAGATTAGATTTCCTTTGGTGTCATACCACTCCAATTTGGTGTCACTATTTGAGCGTCGTTGGAGGAATTGGCTGGCATCATGAGTTTCTTTGATAGCGGCTGAGTTCAAGACTGCGGCTTCGGAGTGGTCGTAACCTATAGGGGCTATCTACCGCTTCTTGCCCGATTTTTCAAACTCCATTTCAAAGTGAATGGGACTCCCAACGTCGTCGATAAGCAATATGAAACGCCACGTCTCGTCACGTAGCCCCATCTCCGCAAGAAATTTCCCCTTTGTTTTCCACAGCGCCTTGTCTTCGTCATAAAAGGCACCCGTCAGATTGAGTTCCTTCGGTGCGAAGTGTTCTTTCACGTACTTTCTTGCCGCCTCTTGAATCTCCTCGATCGGGCGAATCGGAGTACCTTCCAACAGACTGCACTCCTTGAAGCTCATCTGGACACGTTAGCCATTATAACCTTGCGGCAGAGCCTATAACAGTTCACAATCTGGGCAGCCTCATGGCAAACGTGTGGGTCAAGCATGAGGTTCTCATTTTCTCTTGCGGAACAACTTCAGGCCTTCGACATCGGTGACATATTCGAAACCGCTTTCGACCAAGTCTTTTGCCTCTTCGACTGTCTTTGCCACTTTGCAGATGAACTGATCACTTTCGTTGTTGATCAAGTGAGTGTAAACGAGCGTGTTCTGTATGTTTCTATGGCCCAGCATTTGCATGACATGGAGGATATCTTTGGTTTTCTGATACTCCATCGTCGCCTTGAAGTGGCGTAGGGTCTTGAAGCTTATGCGCAGCATCTGTGGGTTCTGTAGTTTCTCAGCGATCTTTCTTCTTTGTGCGCTGAAGTTGCGGCTGAAGTCATCCAGCGACTCGGACTTGTCGATTGCGGGATTGCGAAGGACATACTCTGAGCGGTGCGGCAAGTGATCTAGCATCATGACGAGTGAGCTTGTGATTTTCAAGCGCCTTGCTCTACTGCCTTTCTCGGGCGTAATTGTGGCGGTTCCTTGCTGAGAGTTGATGTCAACCCATCTAATGTTCCATGCCTCACCAGCGCGAGCGCCAGTCTCCTTCAATAGTTGAAGGTAGACAGCGGTCTTTTTGCCGACACCAGGAATTAGCTGATCAACTTCGCTCTCCATTGGGATGAATGGGAGCGTGTCAACAGCCACATAGTGGGGCTTGTCGAATGGAATCCGCTTGTACGTGTAGAACCTAGCCATGTGTTGAACAAGAATCGCCTTGCGCGCCTCGCTCAGTTTCGCGCCAGCCAAGTACGCTTTGACCGATTCAGGATTCAGCAAATCCGCCCGTCTAGCCAGACCCTTCAGAGACCGTACGCAAGCCCTGATGGTTGAGTCCTTGTATCCCTGTTTCATCATCCATGAGGCAAATGACAGAATCTCGCCAAGTGCTCCAGACGACAACGGTGGATTTGTCGAAAAGTGCGGGGGGTGGGATTCGAACCCACGAAGGCCTACGCCGCAGGATCTCTCATCCCGAGGCGGATCTTAAGTGTGGCACGACTCAGAGTGGTCGTCCTGCCCCTTTGACCTGAATCCCGCCCACATCGTATCGTACGGGTCTCGGGAACCCCCGCTCGTATCTGCTAGGATACTAGTTTGGCTAAAAACTTGTCATGGCGAACCTCAGCTCGTGGCCACATGCGGCGTGTTCTGAGCAAACTATATGATGGCACAGAGGCTAGTCTCGTCGCGTGGGCCCGTGGCGCAGTCTCGCAGGTTGACGCCTGCTAGGCGAAATACGGACAGCGCGGCAGATAGGCCTCTTGGGCTAGCCGAGCCTCCTAAGCAAACCGCGGAACCAGCTGTAGAGTGCGTCCAAAACGCACGCAAAAGTCCGGGGTTCAAATCCCCGCGGGCCCGCCATCCCCGACTCTGTCTATTCAGATGGCATGCGCCTGATTCGAGTGATGATCTCGTCTAGGGTCAGGGTTTCCTCTGTGCGTTTCTTCATGTCTCTGAGCTTGAACTGGCCGGATTTGAGTTCTTGAGGGCCGACGATCAAAGCATAGGGAATACCCAGCGAGTTTGCGTACTCAAGCTGTTTTGCCAGCGACTTGCGCTTAACATCCACATCTGAAGCGATTCGAGCGTCACGAAGCTTAGCTGCAATCGAGAGTGTATGCTGTCTAACTCATCATTCACCGCGGCCACGAACACAGTCCCAACTTCTTTGTGCTTGGGAAGTACGCCGGCCTTCTCCAGTGAAATCAGCAGTCTCTCGACACCTCCGGCAACTCCTGTCGCTGGAATGCTCCTTTTTCCATAGACGCCGCAGAGTCTGTCGTATCTTCCTCCTCCAAGCACCGCTCCAACCTCTTCTCCTCCTTTGTCGAATGCCTCGAAGACGATGCCATCGTAGTATCCGATACCCCTAACGACACTCATGTCGAATAGGCAACGATCCAGTTTGCCTAGACCTTGCAGCGCGTCAGCCAGCAGCGACGAGTTGCCTGTATCCCAGTTTTGCTTCCTCGCTTCGTGTTTGCACTTCAGAGATCTTCTCGAGAACGCTGGCAGGTTTATCCTGGATCGATATGAATTCAACCAGTGAATCAGTGACGCTGCTCTCTAGGCCCGCGGAAAGAAGCTCGGTCTTGACAGCCTCAGCAGAGATCTTTCGAGACTTGTCGACTGTTCGGAACACTGCCTCGATTTTCTCTTGACTCTTCAACCCCAAGCTTTCGACGAATCCCTGTATGACTTTACGATTCGAGATTCGCACTTCGAATTCCTTCAACCCAACGTTGCTTAGAATGTCCATGCTTAGGGCGACGGCTTCTGCGTCAGCTGTTGGGTCATCGGATCCGAAGATCTCCGCGTCCCATTGAGTGAAGTACCTGTATCGGCCAAATTGTGGTTCATCATATCGCCAGTTTCCGCCAATACACGCGAACTTGATTGGTTCAGGGAGGTCGGAGCGACCAGCTACCATGCGAGCCATACCGACCGTGAGGTCGAACCTGAGGCCGATGCTGCGGCCTGCCTTGTCGTTAAACCAGTAGATCTCATCCTTGATCGCCGGTCCACTCTTGGCTTCTAGGGTTCTGAGTTCCTCAAGCGTCGCGGGTTCCATTTCTTGAAAGGCGTATCTTCGAAACATCTCTCTTATTCTCTCGTAGACCCAGTTTCGCTTCGCCATCTCATCTGGCTCGATATCCCTGATACCTCTCGGCAAGGTGAACTGCTTGTCTGACATGCCGCTCGCCCCTATGCTAGTACGATCCGCTAATTCATTCCGAGGTGTGCTAAGTGTTTTCTTTCGATTCGGTCGCACCACGGCTTATTAGGGGGGAGCAGCAGGTTTCCTAGACTCCTGTCAGGATGCGTGAATGTTGCCAGCAATGAGAACAAACATGGGCCTATCCGTCGTTGCCGGGTTGGCAATCGGAGGAATCATAGGAGTCGTTCTCGACATCACCGAAGTTCCCGCGGGAAGCGCCATTGGCACCTTTGTTGGAGGGCTCGTCGCCGCGCTACTCCTGTACGCCGGACGTAGGAGGGCGTTGATCGCCGGATTTGTTGTGGGATTGTTCGGCTTCCCCGTTCAACTCCTAATCTTCTTGGCGCTGGTTTCTACTAATCTGTACACGCCACCTCAGGTCCCAGAGATTTCTCAGGACGTTCTTCTCGTCGCCTTAGCTGTAACTGTGCTCATGCAGGTCGTAGGAGGCGCGATTGGAGGACTACTTGGCGGCATGATTCGGCATCCTCCTCCGGGAACCGTGGAAGCACCGCGCCCGTATTTGCCTCCCCCTCCGCCTCCGTCGCGTCCGGAGAAGTATTGTGTTCAATGTGGAGCGGGACTGGCAAAGGAGACCTTGATCTGTCCCGCTTGCGGAGCAAAACAGCCTTCCTGATCGATCCACAATTGCGCTGGCTCAGCAACCCGAACCTTAGTCGGCCATCGTTTCACTGAGGCAGACGTAGCCCAGGATTCGAAGTGCAGCTAGACTCTGAGGAATTCAAGTGAATAGTAGACGATGTCAGTTCGTCTGTCAACCACGGCGAGTATCAGGTCTTTCTTGTCCCTGGAGGCTCGTTTCAGCAGTGTGCGAAGCGTCTTGAGGTCGGCTTCACCGCCTTCGTAGATTATGTAGACGTACCTTCGCATCGGTCCCTTTCCGTGGACCTCGAAATCGAAAACGGGGCATTCTCTGACAACATATCCTCTGTCGCGGAGGTCGCGATATACGAGGTACTTCACCCAGACTGCAGGTTGCCTCGTAGAAACCGACTTCACCAGTTCCTCGAATGTGATGTTCTCTTTGTTCTTTCCCTCGACGGTAATCCTGCCCTTTTCGAGAAGATAGAAGGCCTCGTGAGATGTGAGAACGAGTCTTCTTCCCTTCAGCGTTCCGAAACCGCGCTCACGCATCTCCATCAGTTCTGAGGCTCTCGGAAGGAAAACTTCGCCTGCTCGCAGGGAAGCTTCGTAGACCTGGAATGGCTTCTCGCTCTCCGACTCATTCGCTGTGTGCTCAGTCACGTGCAGTCAATCCGAGGCCATCTACGCCGACCTTGCACTTTTAATGTAATCGCGCCACGCACTACAGTGGCGTCACATATGGTTGACCTTACGACTCTGAGGACTGTAGAATGGACTCGTGACGGTGTGCGACTAATTGATCAGAGGCAGCTGCCAAACCGGCTGACATTTCTCTTGTGCAGGAACTACAGGCAAGTCGCTCGAGCGATACGCGACATGACCGTGAGAGGGGCGCCCGCCATCGGAGTGACCGCGGCGATGGGCTTGGCCCTGGCAGCAAAACGCAGCAGACACAGCGACGGAAAGATGCTATTGCTCGACGTTGAGAAAGCCGCAGAGATCATCCGAGCGACACGACCCACCGCGAGAAACCTGTTCTGGGCGGTCGAGCGAATGCTCGGGAAAGCCCGAGAGGCGGCTGATCAGGGACGTGACATGCGAGAAACGCTCGCGGCTGAAGCACAGCTCATGGCCGATGAAGACGTGCAAGCCAACCGGAAGATGGGAGCCTACGGCGCAGAGCTGATTCAAGACGGGGATACGATCCTAACGCACTGTAACACAGGCACGATGGCCACGGTGAGCTATGGAACGGCCTTAGGAGTAATCCGAAGTGCGATCTCGCAAGGCAAGAAAGTCAAACTCATCGCAACCGAAACTAGGCCTAGACAGCAAGGTGCCAGAATAACTGTCTATGAGGCTTTATCAGACAAGATCCCCGACGACCTTGATAGTTGATAGTGCTGTCGCGATCACGATGTCAAGAGGCATGGTAGACAAGGTCATCGTGGGCGCCGATCGCATAACTAGGACTGCAGTCGCCAACAAGGTGGGCACTTTCATGATCGCGCTCGCAGCCAAACATCATAGTATTCCATTCTACGTTGCGGCACCTACTACAACCTTCGACCTGACCATAGAGCCCACTGCCATGTCGATCGAAGAACGTGATCCCAGGGAAGTCACTGAGATTAACGGAAGGCAAATCACACCAAAGAAGGGGGTCAGGGTTTTCAATCCAGCCTTCGACTTGACTCCGTTAGAACTCGTCACCGCCGTCATCACAGAAAAAGGAGTCCTTTCAAGAGAACAGATTCAGAACATGACCAAGATCAGACCGAATACTGGCGGTTAGACTTGTCGGCTCGGCCTACTCTGATCTCTTGAAGTCGCAGAGGTCAGTCGGTTCTTCCAGGTATCTGTTGATCGTCACCTCTGCGATCATCTGACAGTATCGCGCCGTCTCTGTCAGATTCCACGCAATCGACCTGAATGCCAGTGCAACATTCCGATTTGAGACGTCGTCCACAATCTTTTCCGAGATCTTCCTGTTTCTGGTTTGAGCGCGTATCCCGTCTTCAATCGACTTGTTCGCAAGGTCAACATCAAGCTTAACGAATGCCTTCATCGTGTTCTCAGAAATCAGCTTGACTGCCTTGCTCATTTCAGTGATCTCATCAAGTACCGATTTGTGCTTGTCATAATCCTCGTCTTTGATTCCGATGACTTCCTTAGCCTCACTCTCTGCACAGTCTGCGATACATTCGAGGTACTTGGAGACTATGCGGTTCCCCAAGGCGTGCTGCGGATTGACAACTCCAATATCGCGAGCAGCGCTCAGCTTAGTAGTTGCAAGTATCAGTTGGCGAACTATCAACCAATAGATCCTATCAGCCTCGTTCTCCATCTGAAGGACCTCACCTGCGATGTCCTGCCTCTTATCCAAAAGAGCGGTCATCGCCGCGTCCTGCATGGATAGCCCAACTCTATGTAGCCTCTGTATTAGGCCGCTTACGGGGAACTTTGAGGGGTCCACGAAACTCTGAATCACAACCTGCTTTGGAGTTTGCTCGACAATGCTAAGCCCCATCAGCCTCTGAACAGTGCTTCTAATCTCCCACAGATGCTCGGAACTGAGGTCCTTGCTAGATGTGATTACTATCGAATCTCGCCCTTCGATGTAGTTGCCTGTGATTATCCTTGACAGTAGTTCGTGTTCTTTGCAGAGATCAGCGTTGACTCTGGCCGCCATAGATTCTGCTTTGTCGCCAGCCAAACCTGGGATTAGCCTGAGGCAGCCGTCGTCGGTGCGTCTCATGGTTACAACGTTTCCTTGTTTCAGTCCTACTTGTTCGACCCAGTCTCGTGGCAGTGAGACTGTGAGTGTCGAGTGTCCGACTTTCTGTACCTTCCGGATTTCCATCTGTTTTGCACGACCGAGGGCTGGGCAGCGTGGCCTTCGTCGCGTTGCTCACGTCATTACCCAGTGTGTAGTGGAGGAACGAAGTTTGGATCATATATATTCCGATTAGAAAGCAAGTAGAACAATTAGCTCCGGGGCAAGTCACACTCCCGGCACGGGTGTAGCATACCCTCGTTCTATCCTAAGCCGCGCTAGACTCGGCATCTCATCGTCGATATGATCTTGTGGTCTGCCCAGATCTTGCAGGTTCCCTCGGACGAAACCATCGTAGGACCAAGCGGGCTCGCAGGAGTACATTCCTTCATGTATAGTGGACATTCTGGAGGGTCGATCTTGCCGATGATCACGTCAGCACAACGAGCATTCCTAACAAAGTCCGCGCCCTCACGCTTCGTCTTGAGGCCATAGTGTTCCCGTGCGTCCAGACGGGAGAACTCAGCTTTCAAGTCGAGTGCACTGTTCGGTATCGTTGCGACACCACGCCAGTATCCTTCGTGAAGGTCGAATGCTTTCCTCATGGTTTCCTGTGCTTTCAGGTTCCCATCCCAAGTCACGGCCCGAGTGTATTGGTTCTCCATCTTAGGTTCATTGTCACGGATCTGCGCCAGGATCATGGCCACGGACATGAGGACATCAAGCGGTTCGAATCCTGAGAAGACCATCGGCTTGTGGCATTCATCAAAACACGGCTTGTAGGCTTTCATTCCTGTGATCGTTGAGGCATGCCCCGCGTTGATGAAAGCATCAACCCGAAGATCCGGCGATCTCGAAACCGTCTCGACCGCAGACGGCACATACCGATAGCATGTAAGAAAACGAAGATTAGAAGGTGGCCCTTCGAGTATCTCGTACGCAGTCGCCGGCGCCGTAGTCTCGAAACCAACTGCGAAGAACACGAACTCCTTATCCGGCCGCGACCTTGCGATCTTGACCGCGTCGTGGACACTGTACACCACTCGAACGTCTCCGCCGAGAGTTTTCGCCTCGGCAAGTGATTGCTTCGATCCCTTCGCTCGTGACATGTCGCCGTAGGTCAGGATTGCCTTTCCGTCAAGTGCGAGATCTACTGCTGAGTCGATGTCAGTTGCGGGCGTGACGCATACCGGACAACCGGGGCCTGCCCGTACCTCTACATTCTCGGGCAGCAAGCTTCTCACGCCATGGTGTGTGATTGTCCACTCATGGGAACCGCAGACATGCATGATCAGTATTCTTCGTCCTATCTCATGGCTGAGACGGTTGATCCTTGCCTGCAGCTTCTTCGCTAGGTCAGCGTCCCTATAACCATCAAGGATCGACAAAGCAGTCACCGACTAGGGGGTCCTGACTCCTGCTCGTACGCGAGGATCTCTCGCCAATACGACAGAGTCTTCTGCGCCTCCTTTTCGTCCATCACTTGAATCGCGTATCCCGCATGGACGAGAACGTACTGGCCGGGCTTGACCTCAACAAGTGACACGTTGATGCCCTCTCTTGCGGTTCCTTCACCAAAGTCAACCTTGGCGAAGTCACCATCTATGCTGAGGACACGTCCCGGAAAGGCGAGGCACATGGAGACCTTCGCTCGATTGTGAAGAGCTACTATTAGGGTTGTTGTTCACGCGACATTTAGAGAAAATAGGGGAGGTGCGGTCGGCTAGCTGGCGTGCAAAGAATCCTTCCTTTCGGATCGGCTCAAGAAGTAAGGGAGAATGTACGCCCGATGATCGGCAGGATCGGTAAGGGTGGAGGATACATACTTGGTCCTTCCCACGATGTTCTGGCGGACGCACCGGTTCAAAACATCGTAGCCTTAATCGATCAAGTTCGAAACAAATAGCGGACTTCGCTGCGTCTATTCACTCGCAGGGGATGAGTTTCGATTCCAAAGAGGGCCCCCATTTTGGTTCAATCGGGGGCCCGTTTCACCATGATTTCCAAAGCTCAGACTAGTAGGTGAATCATGTGACTACGAACTCTGAGCAGCCACAACTGCCTGTCCGAATGACAGGCCGCCGTCTCCGGGCGGCACTGAGTCGTGGGTTAGGAAGTGGAGTCCTTCGCTTTCAACCGTCGCTTTCAGAATACGTGTGATCGTCTCGTTACATGCGACGCCACCTGTGAAACCCACAGTCTTCAGTCCCAGCTCGTTTGTGAGCATTATCGCGCTCCTGCCCAGCGATCGTGCCAAGTATGATTGGGCCGAGTACGCGAGATCTCGAACGCTCAGCCTCCCGAGACTCGCGAAGATCTCACGAACCATCGAAGTCGTCTCAATCACTTCTCCATTGAGCACCGGTCCGAGCCGTAGCGCGTCCTCCCCGCCAAGCGCGGCGGACTCGAGCTTCATGGCTGGTTCGCCCTCGTAGGTTCGCTCGTGACACAGACCCAGGATAGCTGAGATCGCGTCAAGAACACGCCCACAGCTGGTCGTCATCGTTTGCGCAGAGTGCATTTGATTGAGAATCATGTTGACCTCTTCTTCGCCATGCCGGAAGTGCTGTCTGCGTTCAAGCAACCAATCTGCAACTTCCGGCTGATCTCTAAGGATGCCGGCGACTATCCTAAGCGGATACTTTGTCGCAAGGTCTCCTCCGATCATAGGTTGTGGTTCAAGGTGTCTGACGCGTCTGTGTCCGTTGTGGTCCGCGACGATGATCTCGCCGCCCCAAGCCGATCCGTCATCGCCGTATCCGTAACCATCGCAACAGACGCCAACGATTTCGTCGATGTTGTGTTCAGCCATGAGGCCCGCTACATGGGCGTAGTGATGTTGAACGGGAATTACTCGCATATTTGTTTCTTGGGCAAGCTCATCAGCAAACTTCGTTGTGTTGAACAGTGGATGTAGGTCCCGTCCGACTACGTTCGGCTTGCAACCGGTAAGGGCCAACAAGTGTCGCGTCGCCTCTTTCTGAAACTGGAAAGTCTGGAGCGTCTCCACGTCGCCAATGTGCTGTGTCATGTACGCTCGCCCCTGATAGACAAGACAGGAGGTGACGTTGAGCTCTCCCCCAACTCCGAGCGTACATGCTTCTTTAGAAACAGCGACAGAAATTGGGGCAGGGGCATACCCTCTGGATCGCCTCAACAACGTAGCGGTGCCGTTAACCCACCTGACGACCGAGTCATCGCATCTCTGTGAGATCCTGCGGTTGTGCACTAGGAAATAGTCGACGACATCTCTCAATCTGGCGAAGGCTTCTTCATCATCCTTAATGATCGGCTCATTCGGAGGATTAGCACTCGTCATGACAAAGGCACGCTCGCTCGTTTCGTCGAACAGCATGTTGTGGAGTCCTGTGTAGGGAAGCATGACGCCGATGTTGTGAAGGCCAGGTGCAATTTGGTCGGAGAGGTCGAAAGACGGCAGCTTCCGAAGTAGAACTATCGGCCTTACGTAGGAGGTCATTAGTTCCGCCTCTGCGGGAGTGACCTCTGCGAATGATCGTGCAGCCTCAATATCCCTCGCCATCACGGCGAGAGGTTTCTGCACTCTAAACTTGGTCTTTCGGAGCCGGACTATTGGCTCGGTTTGGCGGGTAGATGATGCCAGATAGTAACCGCCATTACCCTTGATCGCAATGATATGACCACGCTCCAATAGTCTTCCGGCCTCGCGTATGGGGTTAGGTGATTCGACTCTCTTCCCATCGCACCTGACGAGAATCACCGAGGGGCCACAGTTGGCGCATGCAACCGTTTGTGCATGGAATCTACGATTGCTTGGATCCTTGTACTCACGCGAGCACTTTTCGCACATCCCGAAGTCTCGCATGCTTGTCCGTGGCCGATCGTAAGGTAGAGCGTCAATGATAGTATAGCGCGGACCGCAGTCCGTGCACGTGATGAAAAAGTAATCATGCCTGCGGTCTTTCCTATCGCGCAGCTCTCTGAGACAATTATCACACATGGCAATGTCTGGAGGTATAACGGAACCTGCATGAACTCGCGCCTCGTCGCTCTCGAGGATCCGAAACTCATTGAACTCTCCCGTCTCGGGGGGGTGCGTCGTATCGACTTGATGTATTCTGCATGTAGGCGGTTGCTCAGTCTGAAGCTGTGTCACGAATCTAGAGATCGAATCTGCTGTGCCTTCAACCATGACCTCGACGCCGGCATCGCCAAGGTTTCGAACGAATCCGACAAGCCTGTTGGCGGTTGCGATTCTGTAGACGAATGGTCTGAACCCTACCCCTTGAACGATACCCTTGACGAGAAGTCGAGTCCTCGTTACACCTCACATCCAATTCATGCTGGGGTATCTCGGTTCGGGATTCGACACTTAGTGTCGAACGTTGTGCGCACTGGACCCCCGCCCCGCTAAATAGTTCGCCCTATTCTCAACCTCAGGCGCAGTCATGTCTCCGCATTTAGACTAGCTACGAAACGCACTTAAGCTCGGCCGAGAGACCGCATGACGCCTTCAAGGTCGGGATATCTTTTGGCACAGACTATGCAGCAAAAATCCCTAGTTAGGATTCTTGAAGAGCGCTGCAAGGGGTGCGAACTCTGCGTGCTGGCGTGCCCTCAAGGCAACCTTGCTCTATCTGACAGATTGAACAAGATGGGCTTCCACCCTGCGGTGTGGCGCTACGCGGGCACGAAAGGGCCTTGCACTGCATGCGGGATCTGTTACTGGGTGTGTCCGGACTTCGCCATACACGAGGTCTTGGTGAGGACCTGACAGATGACCGAACGAGTTTACATGAAAGGCAACGAAGCGCTTGCATATGGCGCGTTGAAGTCGAAGCTCAACGCGTATTTTGCTTACCCAATCACACCTTCCACCGAAATTCCGGAAACGCTCGCTAAGGAGTTCGGTAACAAAGAGTACCCGGACTTCAAGGTGTTCCTGCAGGCCGCGAGTGAGCTTGAAGCCGTAAACATGGTGTTAGGTGCTGCCGCAAGCGGAGTTCGAGCGATGACCGCCACGTCAAGTCCTGGTTTCAGTCTCAAACAGGAAGCTCTATCGTACGCTGCGGGAATGGAGTTGCCGCTGCTCGTCGTCAATGTCAACAGAGGGGGCCCGGGACTCGGGAACATAGCCCCTGAACAGAGCGACTATTTCCAGATGACAAAGGGAGGTGGCCACGGGAGCTATCGTCTGATCGTGCTGGCGCCAAATTCAGTTCAGGAGATGGCGAGTTTCCCCAAGATTGCGTTTGATCTTGCTTTCAAGTATCGCAACCCCGCCTGCATTGCAGGAGACGCTTTCACAGGCCAACTGAAGGAAGACATAATCTTCCCAACAATTGAACCAACAGACTACGACGTTTCGAACTGGGCCGTCACAGGTGCGAAGGGAAGAAGCCCCCACATACTCAATTCCATGAACTTGGATCCTGAAGTTCACGCGAAGCACGTGACGCATCTCGATGAGAAGTACAAGACTATCCAGCGAAATGAAGTCAGATACGAGACCTACTTGACAGATGATGCGGAGATCGTGATTGCAGCATTCGGTATCACTTCGCGAATCTGCAAGAGCGTCGTAAACAAGCTTAGGCACGAGGGTGCGAAGATAGGCTTGTTCAGGCCGATCACTTTGTGGCCGTTCCCGTACGAAGAGGTACGGAAGTTGGCTGAACACGCAAAGCGGTTCTTGGTCGTGGAGCTAAACACCGGCCAAATGGTCGAAGACATTCGATTAGGCTTGGAAGGAAGAGCAGGGGTCGATTTCTTCGGAAGGGTAGGCGGGCTTCTCCCAACCGAACGAGAGATTGAGGACAAGATCGCAGAGGAGGCGAATTGAGCTTGACTACACAGGAACCAAGCTTGGGAGGGTACCGCAGGAAGCTCGGCAAACTCGAGGCCTTGACGGACAAGCCCACTCATTACTGTCAGGGCTGCGAGCACGGCGAGCTAACGCGGTTGATCGCAAGCGCGATCGAGAACCTTGGGATTAGAGAAAGAACCGTGATGATAGACTCGGTTGGATGTAGCGTGTTAGCGTTCGATTACTTCAACGTCGACCACATACAGTCGCCTCACGGCCGAGCTCCTGCCATCGCAACAGGACTCAAGAGAGTCAGACCCGACCTCGCAGTCTATACAGTCCAGGGAGACGGTGACACACTGGCCATAGGCTTGCTGGAAGTCATGTACGCAGCGATTCGTGGGGAACCGATCTCAGTATTCCTCGTGAACAACGCGATCTACGGAATGACAGGTGGACAGATGGCTCCCACAACGATTCAGGGCCAAGTCACGACAACCACCCCGTACGGACGAGATGTTGGGTTCACAGGTGCGCCTGTCGACGGATCAAAACTGATCTCGTCGATCGACGGATCCGCATACGTGAAGAGGGTAAGCCTCGCCGTTAGCGAGTTGGAAACTCCCAAGGGCAAGACCTACAGCATAAAGAACATCCTCGAAGCAAAGCAAGCCATTGAGAACGCGTTCAAGGTCCAGCTGATGGGAGGATTCACGTTCGTTGAATGCCTTTCAAGCTGCTGGGTCAACTGGAAACTACCCATCATGGAAGCGAAGCGATTCGTCAATGAGCGTCTTGTGAAGCAGTATCCGCTTGGAACTTACAAGGATAAGTTCGGGATTGAGAAGAAGTGACGAAGACTCAGATTCTTCTCTCCGGACACGGAGGACAGGGTGTGCTTCTACTCGGGGACTGCATTGCGTACTCTGCCGTGCTCGACGGCAGACATGTAGTATACACTCCCTCGTATGGGCCTGAGACACGAGGCGGAAAAGCAAGGTGCTACGTGGTGATCTCCGACGGCGAGATAGACACGCCGATCCCGGAAGAGCCTGATCTCATGATCATACTGAATCAGCCTTCAATGGACTTCGTACCGATGCTGGGAAAGGGCGGCCTCCTGCTCTACAACAGCTCACTAGTGCAAGGAGAGCCGCAGCGGGACGACATCAAGAAGATCCCGGTTCCAGCGACTGAGCTGGCCGACTCTCTTGCGAAGGAGCTGAGTCCCGAGATCCTGGGAGACATGAAGGATACAAGGCTCGTGGCCAACTTGGTGATGTTCGGCGCGTACCTTGGGACCCCGGCAGGCCAGACGGCAAAGAAGCATCTAGACGAAACCCTGCGGCACTTCCTTGCAGGAAAGAAAGCCAGTCTCCTCGAACTCAACCGATCGGCAGTGGAACGTGGCCTCCGCCTTATGTCGGCGATGCCCACGGCGAACCGTTGATTTTGATCCTGCGCATCGAGTGCCGTTTCCGCGTATAACATTGAGAGCATATACGGAAGCCACATATCTATTTACAAAGTAGCTGCTCGCGGAAGGCAATGCGAGATGCCCGAAGTTACGAAAGAGCAGTTGCTTGAGAAGGCGAAGAAGCCCGCAAAGGATGCGATGCGTCTTCACCCGTTCTACAGGGGGAAAGTGCAAACCGCCCCGAGATGTGTGATTCGCGATTTCAACGATTTTGCGATATGGTACACGCCAGGTGTAGCTGAACCCTGTCGAGCTATTCAGAAGGATCCGAAGCTCGTCTATGATTACACGAGCAAATGGAATACCGTCGCCGTCGTGAGCGACGGAACCAGAGTGTTAGGCCTCGGAGACATAGGCCCGAAGGCCGGACTGCCCGTCATGGAGGGGAAGGCGCTTCTGTTCAAGTACCTTGGAGGCGTCGACGCGGTCCCCATTTGCCTCGACACGAAGAATCCTGACGAGATAATCACGGCCGTGAAATGGATCCAACCCTCCTTCGGAGGCATCAACCTGGAAGACATCTCCAATCCGAAATGCTTCTACATCTTGGACAGGCTCCGCGCTGAGGCCGAAATACCGATCTGGCACGACGATCAGCAAGGTACAGCATGTGTGACACTCGCAGGTCTCATCAATGCTCTCGAAGTTGTCGGTAAGAAGATTGGTCGAATTACGCTTACCATGGTTGGAGCGGGTGCTGCAAACATTGCCTGCGCCCGTCTCATGTTCGCGTACGGTTTGAAACCTGAGAACACCATTGTCGTTGACACGAAGGGCATACTGAACCGGCAAAGGAAGGATATCGAGGCAAAGAAAGCCGAATTCTCCTACAAGTGGAAGTTCTGTGAGACCACAAACAAGGAACAGAGGTCTGGAGGTATACCAGAGGCCCTCAAGGGCGCTGATGTCTGTGTCGCACTGTCACAGCCCGGTCCGGGCACACTCAAGAAAGAGTGGGTTGCAAAGATGGCAACAGACTCTGTGATCTTCGCCTGCGCGAACCCGATTCCAGAGATCTGGCCTTGGGAGGCCAAAGAGGCAGGAGCGAAGGTTGTCGCCACAGGCCGATCTGATTTCCCGAATCAGGTGAACAACTCCCTCGGCTTCCCAGGAATCTTCAGAGGAACACTCGATGTCCGTGCTCGAACAATCACAGACGAAATGTGCATTGCTGCTGCAGAAGAGCTTGCAAAATGCGCTAGGGAGAAAGGGCTGAACGCTGACTACATCGCACCAAACATGGATGAGTGGGAAGTCTTCCCACGCGAGGCCGTCGCAGTCGGAATGAAAGCACAGGAGCAAGGAATAGCTGGTCTCAAGATCAGTCGAGACGAGCTCTACGAGCGTTCCTCAACGATAATCAAGAGATCACGAGATCTGGCCAAGAGCATGATGGCGAACGGCTTCATAGCGCCGGTTCCACCGGAGTGACCACTACCGCAAGCACCAACAAATGATTGCGCTCGATTGTTGCCAGCGTAGATTTGCTGTGCAACGATCAGGCACTAGACGCGACCGATCGCTGTTGCATGCGAAGACCTAAAACCACCTTCAATGAGTACGGGTACTACGTCAGCGGCCGCGCGCGGAGCGCGCGCTGACAGTTGGACTGGGTAGTGCCCACAGTCTCTGATAGAATCGATCTTCTCCATATATCTCCTATACGACGTGTCGCTGGTTTATTGGCTGAAGCTAGGAAGCAGAGGGACATAATTTCCTTCGGCGGTGGCGCTCCGAGCCTTCCGCCGCCTCAAGAAGTCTTGGATGAGATGATACGGGCGCTCAGAGAGGAACCCAAGGCCGCATGCGGATATGTCGGCACCCGTGGTCTCTTGGAACTGCGACGTCTGGTCTCCGCTGATTTCGCAAGTGAGGAAGGCACCAAGTATGACCCCGAAAACGAGATGGTCATAACTGATGGTGCAAGTGAAGGCGTCTTCGCTCTGTTGATGTCCCTCCTCGGAAAGGGAGACGAGGTCATACTCACAGACCCAACCTACTTGGGTTTCAGGGAAGCAGCGGCACTCGCAGGAGCGCGCGTCATCTCGTTACCAGTCAATGTCGAGGAAGGGTACCAGCCGGATGTCGAGAAGCTCAAGACGCTGATCACAAGAGAGACCAAGCTCTTCGTTCTTCTCTCTCCGGACAATCCGACCGGAAGAGTTGTCAAGGATGATTTCGTGAAGGCACTGGTCGACCTTTCTGTGGACCACAACTTCTGGATCCTATACGATGCCACATATCGGGACATCCTCTTTGAAGGAACATACCTGAAGATCTGTAGTCTTCCTGGTGCGCGCGATCACGTCGCGGTAACGGGCAGCTTCTCAAAAGAAGCCGCGATCCCTGGGCTCCGGCTTGGATACGTCATGGGTCCACCTGTCGTCGCCGACGCCGTGGAAAAGATCAAGCAGTACACCAGTCTTGCTCCGAACACTCTCAGCCAGATGGCGATGATCAAGTTCTTCTCAGATGATGTCAAGCAGAGATACCTGAAGACCGCGTTGCCAATCTACAAGGCAAGACGAGATTTCATGGCGAAGTGCATCCGGGAATACCTGCCCGAGGCAAAGCTCTCAGTACCACACGGGGCCTTCTACTTCTTCTTGGATCTGAAGCATTATCTTGATGATATGAAAAGGGACGACAAGGATTTCTGTAATAGGCTGCTTGAGCGGAAGAGCGTCGTGCTGATACCCGGCTCGTTCTTCGGTACCAACGCTGCCAATCACACACGAGTGACTTTCGTAAGTGAACCTGAGGAGAGAATCGAGGCTGGGATGAAAGCCGTCGCTGGCTACGTGTTCAGCTTCACTTTCTAGGCTACGGGATTTCCTGCAGTGGTTTCTTGGCAACCTGTAGAACGATCTCTACAGGAGCCCTTGCAGCCTGTTCGATCTTTGCCTTCCATTCGCTGCCTATCGAGACGAGGGCGTATATCCCGCTAACCTCTGCCTTGGCTTTCTGGACGATTCGGGCGAGTGCGACTTGGGTTTCGCCGCTGTCAATCACGTCGTCGACTATGAGGACGCAGTCTCCTCTCTTGATGGCGTCCCGAGGCACGAATAGGCTCATCATGATCGCGGTCCTGCTTGGAATGTATATCTCCTCGATGAACTCGCGGACGCCTACCTCTCGGCTCTTCTTGGCGATGATGAGGCCCACGCCGAGCCTATGAGCAACTAGAGTAGCAAGCGGGATACCGTCCACAGCCGCAGCCAGGACTTTTGTGATTCGTTTGCCTGCGAAGGCGTTGATAGCATGTTGTACCGCCCTTTCTAGAAGAAGCGTGTCCGAAATGAGTCGTGTGTTGTCGAAGTATCCCAGTTCGTCGAATCTGATACGCTGCTGTATCTCACCTTCCAGGCGCATGATCTTCTGGAGGGTCTGGTTGATCGACTGAGCGCGGTCAATCGTCGGTAGAACGTGTCCTTTGACATATCTGCTGAGCACAGTCTCCGGTAAGCCGATAATCTGGGCCAATTCCCGATATGTATAGTAGTTCTTGGCGAGATTGAGGAGTTCGATCGTCATCAGCTTGTATTTGAGGTCAGAAATCCTAGAACCTGCTCTCATGGCTGTTACATCTCAAAACGAGTCCATTTTCCTGGACACTAACAGGTTCATGCGCATATCTAATAAGACTTTCCACCCGCCTTTGACATGAACCCATGGGGTAGCCTACCGGCGGCTACCCACGACCCCACGACTGTCCTGATACCGCCCCTCGTACTTGGTGGCAGCCTGCCTCCCGAGCCTCAGCAGCGTCAACTGAACAAACCTCTCCCCCGGCTTCAGCCGAATCGCCTTCTTGCCGCCGTTGAAGAGCGAGATCGTAAGCTGACCTCTGAACCCGGGATCGACCAAAGCTAGGCTCGCAAGTACCCCCTCGCGGGCCAGAGAAGACCGAATGTGCAGGACCCCAACGAGGTCGCGGCTGAGCTTCACTCTCTCCATTGTGGCAACGAGCCGATGCTCCGATGGCTCCAGCGCTACCTCAGCGCTCAGCCTCAAGTCGTACCCAGCTGGGTTCAAGCTGGCCTCGTCAAAAGGGTCAATGACCAGACTCTTCCCGGCTAAAGCGTCTTGAATCTCAGAGTCTGAAAGCGCCATTGACGATCCTTCTCCGTATCGTCTAGCTAAAGATGGTTAAGGCTTGCCTAGGATCTATCGTTTCTCAGCTGGTTCGCGTCAGGAAGCTTATCTAAGCGGGGAGTCGATCGGCGCCGTGCTGGGAAGGCCCGCTGCGGTTCCAAGTCGTCCTATTCAATAGCATCTCGAACACTTCACGGACGAGACTCGTCGGCGGCAAACTGGACATTATCATCGCAACCCCCTCAGCAAGTGGATCATGGTCCATTCTGCGAGCGGTACCCAGCCCTCGTATCGAAGATAAGACCGAAGGCAACATGCATGCGCTCGTAAGGATTCCAGAACTGGCAACTGAGGGGACATTTGAATCAAGGATAGAATTGGAATACGTGACATCGAATCGATCCTTCAAGCTTGAACAGGGGCTCTCCTCAGTTAACCTTGCTCAATCAACCGACAGCTACTGCAAGAATGACAAGTTCTGGGAGACTAAAGACCCGCTTGTGAGACGAACTTCGGAGAGCATCCGCGGTTCTTCACGTGATGTGGGAGAGTTCCTGTCGCGTGCGTTCGTGTGGGTTCGGGACAACGTGAGGCTCCGAGAACCTCAACCAAAACGTCTGGGCGCTGCGCATGCAATCCGCGAGCTGAAAGGCGACTGCGACGAATTGTCAGACCTCTTCATCGCGCTCTGCAGGGCAGCAAGTATTCCCAGTCGCCGAGTCGTCGGGCTCTTCTACCACGGACATATGACCGAGCCGAGGCCTTACGATTGGCACGCATGGGCTGAAGTTCAGATGTCTGGAGACGTGTGGATTCCGTTCGATCCCTCGCTGAATTTCTTTGCGGCGATAAGTGACAGACATCTGCCCCGGTGCTGCATGGGCAGGCGATCCGACTATCCCTTGAGAAGGCTGACTTGGCGGTCCCAGCCAGAGAAGTCCCCGACCCTGAATGATGACGATGTCGAGTCGATCACTGTCCTGCCCGGCTAGCCACGAGCGGTTCTCTGCAAACGCCTAATCTCTGTGCCTGAATCAGGTTAGTTCACGAAGTTGAAAGCAACCGGGTGTAAACCCAAGTACATAGTACCGAGTCTTTGAGATCAGCAATGGCATCTTGAGTCAAGCAGAGACGAGCAACGCTTCGCGATTGGAGAGCAGTTTCGGATTCACCTAGGTCTCCGACTTCGGAGTGTCACCCTCTGCACAATGGAAGACAAAAGAACCATATGCCTCTTAGAGTCAAGACAGGGTGGGCCCGTAGTCTAGAGCATCTTGTCGTTTGGACTCGACGAGAAGGTGCGGATAACCAGGATTAGGACACAGTCGCGCACTGCGGTGTAGGCCTTCGGAACAGTTCGTGTGGAAAGCCTGGGGTCCAGGGTTCGAATCCCTGCGGGCCCGCCATCCCTTTTAGGCTATCTGTGGATGTTTTGCACGCGTTTCGTGTGGTTATCTATTTCATTCTCAGCCGAACCCTTCAGAGGTTCCTGAGACACGAGAGGATCACCTGCTGCTTGGAATGCTCGATTGACTAGCCGACTAATTATCTCATTGTTCCTGCCAATGACTAGAAGCGTTGGACAAAACTTAATTAGTTAATAATCAAACGGTCTGGCTTCATGCACTACAAATGGGTCGTCCTTTCCAATACGACGCTTGGCGTTTTGATGGCTTCGATTGACATCAACATAGTCTTGATTGCGCTGCCCGCCATCTTTCGTGGCATTAACATCGATCCATTTACGTCGTTTCAGTACCTACTCTGGATGCTTTTTGGCTACAGCATTGTGACTGCGACACTTCTGGTCACGTTCGGACGCATATCGGACATGTACGGAAGAGTGAGGCTGTACAATCTGGGGTTCGCGATATACACAGTAGGCTCACTTCTCTTGTACCTGACGCCGAATACAGGTGACTTAGGCGCACTCGAATTAATCCTCTTTAGAATCGTTCAGGGTGTAGGTGGCGCATTCCTCTTCTCCAACAGCGCCGCAATCATAACCGACGCCTTCCCCGCGAATGAGAGAGGTAAGGCGCTTGGGATAAACCAAGTCGCAGGTCTGGCTGGAGGTTTTCTGGGCCTCGTGCTTGGAGGAGTGTTGGCGGTATACGATTGGCGCTACGTATTCCTAATCAGTGTACCCTTCGGTCTTTTTGGAACTGTTTGGTCATACTGGAAGCTAAGAGAGCAGGCAGTTATCAGAAAGAATCAGAGAATCGATGTGTGGGGAAATCTAACGTTCGGAGCGGGTCTGACGATTTTCCTGATAGCAATCACATACGGGCTGCTGCCATACGGCGCATCAGCCATGGGGTGGGGCAACCCGCTTGTCATAGCGGGCATGATCGTATCCCTAATTCTGCTTGTCGCGTTTCCCTTCATCGAGAAGCGAGTGCGTGACCCAATGTTCAGACTTGAACTTTTCAGGCGGAGGGCCTTCGCGGCTGGGAATTTTGCCAATTTCCTCGCATCGATCTCGAGGGGTGGCGTCATGTTAATGCTCGTAATTCTCCTCCAAGCCATCTGGCTGCCGTTGCATGGAATCGCGTACGAAGATACGCCTCTGTGGGCAGGTATCTACATGCTGCCAACGACTGCGGGTTTCATCTTGATGGGACCGCTAAGCGGATGGCTCTCCGATAGGCACGGCGCGAGAGGCTTCTCGACTCTAGGTATGATCATCTCCGCGGTCACATTCCTTGCCATGACGACTTTTCCGTACAACTTCGATTACATTTCGTTTGCGCTTGCGCTTTTCGTTATGGGATTGGCCATGGGAATGTTCGCCTCTCCAAACACGGCGTCAATCATGAACTCTGTTCCACCGGAACATCGTGGGTCGGCTGCGGGTATGAGAAGTACTTTACAGAACTCTGGCTCAACGATCGGTTTGAGTCTTCTGTTCACAATCACTTTGATAGCGTTATCAAGTAGTTTACCTCGCTCAGTAAATGCGGCTCTGCTCAGCGCAGGAGCACCACAACTTGCTTCGGTTTTTGATCAGATTCCGCCAACCACTGCGCTATTTGCAGCCTTCTTGGGATACAACCCAATGCAAACGATCTTGGGTCAGCTGCCTTCCAGCGTAACCGGGTCGATCAGCAGTCAAACTAGAACGGTTCTAACGGGAATGACGTGGTTCCCACGGGCGATAGCGCCCGCTTTCATGTCCTCTCTCACTGTGGCATTCTACTTCAACGCCGGACTGGCTTTGCTTGCGGCTGCAGCCTCCGCGCTTAGAGGAAAGAAGTATGTGTACGAGCGCGAAGGAGAGATGGAGATTATCCCCGCTCGCGTGCCTACATCAAAAAGTGGACTACCAAGAGGAGTCAGTAATGACCCATCGCCTTCCACCATGATTCGAACAGAGGGGAATGAGGGCACAGCATCAAATGATGGCAACGAGTCAGCCAATTCTAAACCTGAAAGCGTTGAAGGATCCGCAGCAACCAAAGGCCCTGAAGAACGGTGAGGGAAATGACCCAGAAAGTCCTGAAGCACTGCGAGTTCGGGATGGCTTTATCGGATAGAATAAGGAGTTGGCGAAAACTGAGCGAGAAATGCACAACCCCACTGGGGCTCACATTGGGAGAGTTCCGCGTGTTAAGGGTCCTCTCCGAATCAGGCCCATCACCAATGATTGACCTAGCGAAAGAACAGATGATTACAGGCGCTGCGATGACTAATATTGTGGATCATTTAGAGCAGGTAGGTCTAGTCGAACGTGTAAGGAGCGAGTCGGATCGACGCATCGTAAGCGTGGCGATCTCTCGGAAAGGCCAAGACACAGTCAAGCAGGGCCTGGCACTCTATGAGAAACTAATCGAGAAAGCAACACGCCATGTTACAGAACAGGAGAGACGCAACCTACTAGCCATCTTCGATAAGATGGTTGCCTCGGTGCAGGAGGATTAAGAGGCCTAGAGATTGCACAAGCAAGTCCAACACGTGTCAGAAATCCGAGATGGAGAACTTCCTGATCTAGGCTGTAGATTTCTTTGGTGACGGACATGGTAAACTACGTGCTTGTCTCTGACCCAACACTGATAATGGTAGGACCACGGAAAGTCTAAGAGACCCAGTTGCGCAAGTTTGACTAGGGCAGGGAAGTCACTTGTCCGGCTATGTTGTTTCACGCACCAACTATGCTTATGGTGGAGACTTCTATCGTACATCTTGGGCATTCATCTCTCACTTGATTGATGGGCCATCGTCTTGACGAATCCCTTAAGAGTCCGGGCGTTCTGGAGGGCGAGCCAATGAAGCCCATCATAACAACTCATGATCTTACCAAGAGATTCGGCGACTTTGCAGCAGTTGACCACATAAACTTGGAAATCATGAAGGGCGAGGTTTTCGGCTTCCTAGGACCGAACGGCGCAGGCAAATCAACCACGATAAGAATGTTGACAACACTTCTCACGCCAACAGAAGGCACGGGTGAAGTAGATGGATTCGACATTGTAACTCAAGCGGATGAGGTTAGAAGAAGAATCGGTCTAGTTGCTGAGAAGCTCATTCTCTATCCTCGGCTTACCGCAGTTGAGAACTTGATGTTCTTCGGTGAGCTCTATAGTATGGATAAGGCTGAGCTCGTACCGAGGATCGACGAGTTGCTGAGGATGGTTCATCTGGAGAACTTCAAAGACTTGCCCACAGGCGGTTATTCAAGTGGCATGCGACAACGACTGAACATCATACGTGGACTACTTCATGATCCGGAGATACTCTTCCTGGACGAGCCCACAGCCCTGCTGGACCCACAAAGCGTTCGTTTCGTGCGCGACCTTGTCAAGGAGTTGAACGCGAATGGGAAGACCATTATCCTCACGACCCATATCATGGAGGAGGCCGATGAACTCTCAAACACAGTTGGCATAATTGACAATGGAAAAATGGTGGCTGTAGATGAGACTGCGTTCCTGAAGGGTAAATTCAAATGCGAAACCCTAGAGGAAGTCTTCTTGGAGCTTACCGGAAGAACGCTTAGAGACTCCGCTTCAAGTCGAGTGCCGATGAGAAGGACGATGGGGAGAGTCTAGTTTGAGTAACGGTCCGTTTCACAGCATGTACATTGCTTTTCGCATAGCGCGCAAGGACCTCCTGGACTTCTGGAAGGGCAAGATGCTCGTTGGAACCTTCATGTTGATGCCGATTCTGATGATGGTTATGTTTGGTTCCATGTTTCCCTCGACGACTGGCGCTAGTAATCCCTACAAGAACGCACCGATGGCCATAGTCTTGGAGGACCATGGATCCTTCGCGATCCAAGCTGGAGACCAGTTCAAAGAGATAGCATCCTCAACAGGCCTGTTCAAAGTGGTAGATTTCCCAAGTTACGAGTCGGCTAGAGATGGAATTCTGACCGGCAGTGTCAAAGGAGTCGTTGTAATACCGGAGGGCTTCACCGAGGCTTTCAACTCGCATCGCCAAGCAACCGTTGTAATCACCGTAGACGATACCAACGCTCAGATGGCCTCCATCATTTACGGGGAAGCATCCTCGATCGTTGGGGCGATATCCGATAATCTTGGCCGAATCATCATAACAAAGATGGGTATCGCAAGCGATCCATCATTTGTTATGGAGCCAATAGGCGTTCAACGTGAGAATCTGATCAGCGGCACCACAAATTCGTTTGAATTCTTAGCTCCAGGTTTCATGGGGCTGACCGTAGTGATGGGAACCCTATCTGGACTGGCTTCGGCAATCTCCAGGGAGAAAGAGCAAGGCACCATGGACGGCATAATGGTCGCCCCAATATCTAGAAACGCAATAGTCAGCGGAAAGATGATATCTCAAACCGTGAGAGGCATGATTCAAGCGTTCATGATCTTAGGACTGTCCATGGTGCTCTTTGGCGTCAGGGTCTATGGTAACCCCCTCTTGATGGTCGGAGTAATGCTGGTGGGGGTCGCAAGTTTCGCTGGCATCGGCATAATCCTCACTTCCATAGCCCCAGAGCAGGAAACTGCGATGATGATGATGCTGCTTCTACAGTTCCCGATGATGTTCCTGAGCGGCATCCTCTTCCCTATGGATCAGTTGCCGGTTTGGTTGCAGTGGATTGGGAAGGCGCTTCCTTTGTACTATGCCGCTGACGCCCTAAGGAAGATTATCGTTCTCAATGCAAGCTTAAGTCAGATCTTCCCAGATGTCGGTGTTCTGATCCTCTATTCTGTCGTCACTCTGGGCATAGCGATTCCCGTCTTTAGGAAGGCAATGACTAGGTAATCCGCCTCTAACGTTGCATCGATATTCGGTTGCGCCAAGTTCTTTGTGCTCAGAAATGCTCTCGCTTGACAAGTGGGTCCTATCCTCGGCGTCCTGTCGTCACATCAGTCGCGTATCTTGATTGGGTAGCATCCGTATTTTCTGCCGGTGTCGACCATTGCGAGGCAGTTATCGAGCTTTGCGTCAGTGTACCAAGAGTTGCTTGAGCTGAGTATGTATCCGCCGCCGGGCGCCGCGTTGCGCAGGCACTCCTTTGTCTCCTGAATGATCTCTTCTTTGGTTCCCGTACAGAGGTTGTCGACGCTAACGTTGCCTATCAGCACAAGCCGGTCGCCGTACCTGCGCTTCACGTCACCGATATCCATGCTCGCGGTGGGGTCAAGGGACTGCAAGCCATCTACTATGTCAGCGAGATCACCCATGATTGGATTGAGGTTCCCATCGGTATGCTTGATGAGTCTGAGTCCAGCCCTGTGGGCCGTCTCAACTTGTCTCCGAAGATTCGGGAAAATGACATCCTTGAAGAACTTGACTGGAACCAGTGGCCCTTTCTTTTCCGCGTAGTCTCCACTGCTGAGAATAAGATCGGCCTTCGCATCAACGATCTGCTTAATGACTGCAATGTTGAAGTCGGTTATGCGTTCGATCACTTGTCGAATGAAATTGGGTTTCTCGTAGAGCCACCTCACGAAATCTGTGACCTTGAACATTTCCCAAGCAATGGCGAAGGGATCTTTTACCCAGCCGCCCAGAGCCATTTCATCTCCAATTCTTCTCCTGGTCTCTTCGATTGCAAACATTCGGCCGGGAGCGTAAGGATCAGGGAAGGGAAACCGCTCGAAATCCTCAGGTGCGGTATGGATGCTGCCAGTTGATATCCATGACCTGCACTTCGCATCATACGATAATACCCTGCCCCATTCGTCAGTCATCGTACCGTCCGCACTCTTTTGCGGGCTCCATCCGTCAGGGGCTGAGAGCTCGACCGGTATCAACTCAAAACCTATTTTTTGATATGCGAGCACAGTCGTGGCGACCATATCCGCCTCCGCTCGTCTGTCTGACGTGACTTGTGTCTGAGGCGACGTTTCAGCAGTCAGTCTCGTCCCGGCCAACTTCTCAAGATGAATGACATCAATGGCCATCTCGGTGATCGGAACCTGGTCTGGCTCTTCGTGATCGAGGGTTGTCATTACTCTATCTTTCTTGTTCATGGTTGGTCCTCCGGTGAGTTCACTTGGTCAGCACATTCTTGGCTGCGGTCACAGCTTCGATCGCATCTGCGCCGTAACCGTCTGCTCCTATCCGTTCGACGAAATCGGGCGTAATTGGCCTGCCTCCCACGACAACCCTCACTCCTCTACGAACACCCGACTCTGCCAGTCGATCCATCACATCCTTCATCGCATCCATTGCAACAGTGAGAAGGCAAGACATGGCAATTATCCTCGGCTTCTCCTTCTCCACAACCTCAACGAACTTTTCTGGGAGAACGTCAACGCCGAGATCATGAATCTCAAAACCGGCTGAAGATAGCATAGTGGAGACTAGGTTCTTGCCTATGTCGTGAAGGTCACCTTTCACAGTACCAATAGCAATTCTAGCGAGAAACTGGCCTCCATCTGTTCGAAGGTGTGGCTTCAACATGACCGACAGTTCTTGAGCCATTATCCCACTCATGATCAATTCGCTTAGGAAGTACTCTCCCTGCTCGTACTTCTTTCCGGCTGTTGAGAGTCCCTGTCTCATGCTTTGGAGTATTTGCAGCGGTGAGGTGCCTTCTGTCAGCGCGGCCTGAACGTAGCTCTTCATTTGGTCAACGCCAGAGACCTCAGCGAACGTGCACTCTATGTCCTCAAGAAGACTCATCGTGAGAGCCTCAAACTAGTGAGCGCCCAAGGCCGACTGGTAAAAAGGGTTTGCTCATTCTGAGCGCATGATGGTCCCTCAACAGTTGTGAACAAGGCAATGAATGCGAAATGCTTGTCGTGAGGAAGCCGTTACGGGACATATCCTTCTGCGATCTCACCGACTGTTCGGACTCTCTCGATGTCTCCGTTTGGGGGGAGCATGTCTGAGATGCCTAGGATGATCTTGGGAGAGAAGAGGGACAGGATCTTGTTCGTGAAGTCGACCAGCTCCTTCTTGCTCACTAGACTCAAGAAATAGGTTGCAGGAATGCCATCAAAAAGAACCATTCCTTTCATTGCTTCATGTAGTTCCTCCAGTGTCACATTGCCCATCGGGGACGGGGGAACACACTCCAGAGCATCTAGTCCCGTGTCTCGTGCATAACGTATGAGCGCTTTGACGTTTCCATCCCAATGTGAGACACAGATCTTACCTGCACCGTGCAGCTCTCGAGTCTTCTCTTTGTACCACGGAAGCATGTACTTTTCAAACAGAGATGGCGAGATCAAATCTTGGTCAACATTGTCTGCGAAGTTCACGAACTTGAAGGGTGTCGCTTTGATGAGGTCGATCCTCCGGCCATCATTTACTTGGATCGCCTGAACGAGTTCATGCGTCTCCTTCGGATGTTTCCAGAGCGATAAGACTGTCTTCTCAAGTCCCATCAAGTCTACTGTCAATCTCTGAACGGATGCCCAGGGCAAGTTCACGATCGGCTCAGACCTATCCCCGATCATGCCGGATACTCTCTCGTAGAGTTCCCTGTCAAACTCAAAGTCCTGCCTCTCAAGAACATAGGCTAGAGTCCGGAAGTCTTCCGCTCCTTTCAGCAGATATTCTGTATGATAGGTTGTTGTCCCGTGAACCGTTCTTGTCTGGACTTCTCTCAACTTCCCAATTGGTGTAACATATGTGGTAACGATCCTCTTTTCATCCTCAACGACCTTCATGTCAACCCGGTCGCCTTGGGCCACCTTGATTGTCGGATCGAAGAACCGATAGGTGCGCGGTGAAGCTCGGAGGTCATCATAGACTTCCAGCAACTCCTTACCTCTGTACTCAGCGGGCAGAGTGCCAAGCTTCTTGTTGACATCGTACCAATGATCGATACGTGGCTGCCAAACGATCTTGTCGCTTCTCTTCCCTTCGAAGACTGCCAGTATTCGTTCAATTGGCATCAAGCTCGAGCCCCTCCGCTCGGATGAAATCTGTTGAGATATCAAGCTTGCACATCAGACCGTGCAGAGATGCTTGGAGAGGTGGGTCCTTCGCATGAAGCGTCTTCCGACAGGAAACCAAATGCAATCTGTTGACCTGAAATGCCTGTCGAAGAAGAGTGACCTGGACGGGTCTCAGGCCCTGGAGTTGGGGGCATATATCGGTTTTCGACATATTGTCACTTATTTTGAACTCAACGAGCGAAAAAAACACTCCTTGTTTTGAGGATGAGAAATTATGGCAAAAGAATCTGGAAAGAAACCAAGTCTCTTCGCGCGTGAAGCAACAGGACTCGTGCGCGAAGCAGGATTCTGGGACACTGTAGTCTACAATATCCTTCCTCTAGCGCCCGGTATCATCTTAGCCTATCAGCTATTCTGGATTCCAGGCACATTTCCTGGCGGCAGCATCGTCGGGGCCATGTTGATGGCCTGTGTTCTCGCCATATGCATCGCCACTCCCTACGGTCTACTATCGATGGCTATGCCACGCACCAGCGCTGACTATGTTGCCACAAGCCGAATAATCCACCCAGGAATAGGATTAGGCTCCAGCTTGGTCCTTACCTGGAGCAGCGTTCTCTCCGCTGGATATTACGGGCTCGCCTTTACTTGGTGGGCCGTAACGCCCGCGGTCTCTGTAATTGGCGTATCCACCGGCAATTCGGGACTTGTGCAGTGGGGAGCAACCCTGTCAACATTCCCGTATAACTTCATCATCGGAGCCTTGGGCACTATTCTTAGCTGCGTTGTGATCGCAGCAGGGATGCGGAGGCTGATGATCTACCAGAACATCTTATTCATCGTCGGCATGATCGGCATGGTGATCATGGCTGCGATATTAATCACAACGCCCCAGAGCGTCTTCATATCGCAATTCAACCAATTCGCGCTGCCATACACTAAGCAAGCTGACTCCTATCACTACATAATCCAACAAGCAGCCGCCCGGGGGATGCAGTATCCGGGAACCTACACTTGGCCGGCGACAGTATCTGTGCTTCCTGCAATAATGGCATCTGGAATGTGGACGTGGTTCTCAGTGGCCCAAACAGGTGAGGTGAAGGGCGCTGCGACTCGGCGACACTGGTACACGATGATCTTGGCTGCTGTAATTCAGTACGCTATACTCATTGTGATGGTTCTGCTAATCTTCAATACAATAGGCGAAGAATTCATCGGAGCGGCGAACTTCCTCTACTCAACGGCGCCAGACGTATACGCGATTCCGGTCGCTCCAATGCTACCACTGCTTGCAGGGCTGATCCCAGGTGGAATAATCATTCCCTGTGTGATAGTTCTAACCTTCCTAACTTGGACACCTCTGATTGACTACATCCAGTTGCTGCAACCAGTCAAGGCTCTATTCGCATGGTCTTTTGACCGCATACTCCCAGAGAAGGTCTCCGACGTGAATGAACGCACGCATTCTCCGCTCTACGCTATCACTATCTGTGGACTGATCGGAATAGGGCTGTTTATGTGGGCGGCCGCCCCAGGTTGGGGGGCCGGCTTCTTCCAACTGCTGATCATTGCGGCCGTCGCCGGCAATGTGACGATCTCCATTACGGGGATCACAGCCATACTGTTCCCATACGTCAAACGTGACCTGTACAAGGCATCTACTGCCAAGATCGAAGTGCTGGGGATCCCTCTCTGCGTGATCGCCGGCGTGATCACAGTCATGGTACAGTGTTGGCTAGCCTACATGTACGTCACAGACCTCAGATACGGAATGACTATGCCGGTGCAAGGCGCTGCCCTGAACCTTGGCCTGCTAGTGGCGGGCGTAGTCATCTACTACATAGCCAAAGCAATCCGGACTCGTCAAGGAATCAACTTGGACTACCTGTTCAAGGAACTCCCGCCAGAATAGAGAACAAACTCAACGAAGCGTGCCTCAGGCTAGCTCCTGAGGCCCATCTCCCTTTTTCTTATCTCAATGCTTCGTTCCGGACATACGCAGTTGATCGTCACCAGCGCGGATGCGTTGTTATCCTATCTACGCCTGGAATCCCGGCGCGGGGTTTACTATCACGGATAGGCCCCCGTCGGCTACCAAGCACTCGCCAGTGACAAATGATGATTCCTCGCTGGCCAGAAACAGTGCACAGTATGCTATCTCCATGGGTGCCCCCATGCGTCCTAATGCATGCAATGCTCCGGCTTTTCGCTTCGCACCCGCCGGATCCGGCAGCTTGTTGAAGTAGTCGTCGCCCAATGGCGTGTCAATGTACCCGGGGCAGATCGCATTCACACGTATTCGATCGGGGCCGTAGTCCAAGGCCATCGATCTAGTCATCGCGTTGATCGCGCCCTTTGCCGCACAATAGGCGCCGATATCAGGTTCAGCCACGATAGCGTTGGCGGAAGAGCACATGACGATGCTCCCTCCACCCTGCTTCTTCATGTAAGGAACAACGTACTTACTGCACCAGAACACGCCTTTGAGGTCCACATTCATTACTAGGTCCCACTCCTCGTTCGTCGTCTCGTGGAATTTCTTGGTCACCATCGCTCCAGCGTTGTTGAAGAGGACATCTATCTTCCCGTAGGTCTTGACGGTCTCTTTCACCATTCGTTTGACTTGGTCTTCCTTGGTAACGTCGGTCCGAACAAGAATCGCTTCTCCGCCGCTGTCTCGTATCTGTTTGACGACTTTCTCGCCCTCCTTCCGGCGACGGCCTACCACTACTACTTTGGCTCCTTCTCGCGCGAAAAGAACAGCCGCGGCCTCGCCAATCCCTGAAGTTGAACCAGTAACAATTGCCACTTTATCCTTGAGACGCATATTCAATTCCCAACCGAATCTGTCCTCAGAGAATCGGTCTTCTCTTTCAATATTACTTCTTTGGGACTCGGCCCTCGAATGATTACAGCTAGCTATCGATAGGCCGAGTGGGGGACTTGAATGCCCGCTGCTGGGAAAACAGCTACCTTTGGTTTGCTCACTTTGACCGAGGCCGCAACAGCCTCAACCGTTTCATTCCACGTTCTGGTCCAGACCATTTGTTCAGGGTCTGCAATCTCCAGCAGGGGATCTCTTTCCTTGTAGTGCGAGTAGACGACAATTGTCATCTTCTTGGAATGTGCGGGTGGGCGTGCCCATAGCTTTCCCCCGAGGTGCTTCCCGAACTTTCCGTACAGGTAGTGTGCGTTTTGACCTTCTGGTGAGTTGACGAGCAGCACGACTGTTCCACCGTCTCGAACCGTATGTGTTGCGATGTTCATCGCCGCGACAGCTTGATTCTCCTTCAGGTACGCGTTTGCCACGACTACATCAGCATCAGCCGGGGAATCCGTCATATAGGCCCTCTTGCCTACTCCTGTTCCTCTTCTCCATTCCTCGTAGGGTTCCCCGGCGAAAATCCCTGAGATCTCTCCTCGCTCGTTAATGATCACGTCTATCTTGAAATCTAAGCCGGCCATCCTCGCTGCTTCATCAATATCAGCCCGTGAATCGTTGTTCTCAATAGGTCCGAATCCGTTTGGTGAAACGCGCCCAAAGCATTCGCCGCCGATGTCACAGTGATTGTGGCAGATGCTTTCGATTGACGCAACTCCAGGGAGCATGATTTTTCCTCCGCCACTGAATCCCGCCATCGAATGCGGGATAATGCAGCCGATTCCAATCTTCAGATCGCAGGCCATTACCTCCTCGTTGATTTGAACCGAAGTTCCTCGTTTGGTCATGCCGATGTCTCGCAGGTTTCCAAATGGATTATGATTGTAGATCGGATACCTCTCAACCACTTCTTCTCCGAGTTTGTTCACAAAATTAACACGATTGTTCGCTACATGAGCACCAAGTGCAGCGACGAACCTGATGTGATCATCAGAGATGCCTCCCTTGGCAAGTTCGGTTAGCACATAGGGGACAATTCTGGAGCATTGGGTTGGTCTAGTCACGTCGTCGAACAGTACAACGGCCTCTGTTCTCCTTGATGCTAGCTTGTTCAGCGTATCCGAATGGCTGGGCTCTGCCAAAGCGGCCTGAATCTGGCGGTCTAGAAGTCTCGGTGCGTTGTACCCTTTCATGTGGTATGTTTGCACGTCCCATCTGTCAGGGAACTTCAAAGTCAGGCTGCTCTTGCCGTGCCAATAGCGTGTCGGTACTCTAACCGTTTTCAAGGCCTAGGCCTGTGTTTGCGATTTCTCTTTCTGTCCAGCTAAGAAGCGTCCGACGTAGCCCAAGGAGACCGCTCCATTGCCAGTCTCTCTATGCTCCTTCAACTTTTCCATCGGGGCTAATCCGGTCAATCCTTGTGAACCCTTCGTGTGCAACGAGACGCGTTTCGCAGTCAAGGCTTTCTCCGGCATTGAGGCTGGAGCATTTGTGATTCCTGACGGCGTCTTCCAGTTTGCTGGGGTATCCTGTCCATGCCTCGACTGCAGCGCAATGTAGGCCGCGCCATCCGCCGTAGACCAACCATAGGTAAATGCACTTGAAAATGTCCTTGGGAAAGACCATGCCGAAACCTAGCTTTTTCGACGTGTCCGTGACTGCAAGCCACCCTTCGCTCAGCTCAGTGGCGTAGTGCAGATCCCATGTCTGTGACTCGGGAGGCGTTACAATTCGCATGTCCACGGTCTTGCCATCGACGGTCTTGGCGTAGGGCCACGGGTATGAATCGCCAAGATGCCCCAGACGATTATCTGGATATGATGTGTCAACAATCACTTTGGATTGCGGGATATCGATTCTAGAAGAGCGACTGATGGCGAGACCTGGGTGAATTCCCCACAAGAACTGGAAATCGGAAAACCCAAGATTTGTGACCTTGTGGCGCATCTCGAGAATGGATCCGTGCTCTCTCAATGTCATCCAGCGTTCGAGCATCAACGGCGCTATGATCGTCGGCCGCCACAGATGAACGGTCACCTCTTCGGGTGTGTCCTTCTCAATCTCAGAATACCATGGCAGAGACCACACTTCTCCCAGGTTGGGGTATTCTTCCCCTCGATACGTGGTCGGGTGACATGTGGGAATGCATTCATCTATGCCACCATGCCACCAATTGTCCACGTTCACGCCGTAGACTGGCGTTCGGATCTCAACGCGTGGATTATGGTATAGCAAATCGTGGGCTTTGCGCTTGAGTTTGAATTCAAGGATCTTGGCACCGTAATCGGTCAGAACCGCGACACGCAGATCATCGTTCTCAAGAATCACACTTCGCATTCCTCTATACGACCAGTCTGTTGAGATCTTTGCACCCAATTCATGTCATCCCATGCGTCTACTGTTGTTGGATTAGTCCAACGGGCTTCTTGTGGGTCATTGAGGATTTGAAGCTTCCAGACTCTTGAGAGCACACCCCTTCGGTCTATGTCTTCATGGCTGCGCTCCACCGTTGGACCAGCTCGGACTCCTCTATCAGTAACAATATCATGCACGCTAACATCATTCTCAGAGATCGCAGATGTCCGTTCCCATCGTCGAGGCGAGCAGGTTAGGTGTCATGCTGATCGACGCGCAACCCTTCTTCTGGGATACTATGCACGGGGCGAAGGAACCGATACTCATGCGAGTCGAGCGCCTGCTGATGCTGGTTGACTGGCTTGGGCTGCCGTTAATCGCAACATTCGAACACCCCGTCGAAACAAAAGGTTGGCTTCCGGATCGTCTCGAGAAAGTCTTTCCATCGCATGGCAAGCGATTTGTGAAACGAACGTACAACTGCTGCTCTGATCCTGCAATTCGAGAAGCGATTAACGAGATGCATCTTCCACAGGTGGTTGTGGCAGGCGCAGAGACCGACGTATGCGTGCTCCAATCGTCGCTGGGGCTAATCAACATGGGCTTGCAGGTCTTCCTTCTAGAGGACTGCATATTCACGTCTGAGCATCATGCTCGACCTGCTCTGGAGCGCATGTACCGCGCCGGAGTGGTCCCGTGCACACTCAAGACTCTATTCTACGAGTTGACCCGTACCGTTGACAAAGATGCCTTTCCAACCAAGTGGAAAGCCAAAGCGCGCTCGTATACGGAATGCTTTCGCTTGGAAGAACTGCCGCCAATAGAACCCACATATTGAGACAGTCCTGCGAGCTACGCTTCTGCGGTAGCCATATGATGCCGTGTTTTCGAGTTTCCGCCCGATAGCTCATGTCCTCTCACGAGAGACGCCACAGTGCCCACCGCGCTTATGCCTGACGCGATCAGGAACACTTTACTCATTCCGATAATGAAGTCGCCTCCTGCGATGGCACTCTGTGTAGTCAAGCCTGTGAAGAGTTGAAGCATTAGCTGCGGAGGGATTGTGGTGGCAATCACTGCGGTCGCCAAAGCTAGCCCCACTGCCTGCCCGGTAGCTCGCATTGTGCTGAGAGTTCCCGAGGCCACGCCTAGCTTACTCCCGTCTACCGAGCTCATGACGGCGCGTGTATTCGGCGAAGAGAACAAGCCGAAACCGATCCCAAGGAAAGTCAACCTCAGGACAATGTCACCAACCGGTGATGCAGCATTCAGCTGCGACAACAGAAGCAATCCCACCGTTACGATGACCATGCCCACCGTGCTCAGTAATCTTGAGCCAATCCTGTCTGCTAGCCAGCCACTGGGGGGAGAGAGGAGCGCCATCGCCACGGACATGGCGATCAGGAATACTCCCGCGCTCTCCGGTTGAAGTCCTTGAACATCCTGAAAGTAGATCGAGATCATGAAAGTCACGCCACTGATGGCGATGTAGTTGAGAAGCGCCGCGACATTGGCGGCAGCAAACAAGCGATTCTCTGTGAAGAGAGAAAGATCGAAAATCGGATATCGGGTCAGCCTACGCTCTGCGTAGATGAACAGAAGAAATGCGCTCACGGTAAGTACGAGAAGCGCCAGAGTGGCGTAAGAGTACCAACCGAAGCTGCCTCCAAGCGTCAAAACTGCCAGCAATGAAGCCAACGCCACTGAGAGTGTCACTGCTCCGGCGAAATCGAATCTCTCACCTACCGATGAGGCCCGTCTCTCCTTGAGCTTCGCCAAAGCCAGACTGACAACTAGGATTCCAATTGGAACGTTGACGTAGAAGATTGATCTCCAGCCGAAGCTCTGGACGAGGACTCCGCCGATAACTGGGCCGGTCGTGAGCCCCACATAGACTGCCATTGCATTGATGCCTAGCGCTTTGCCTCGTTCCCAACTTTGGAACGATTCGGTCACAATGGCCGGGCTGTTGGCTGCGATGAATGCTGCGCCAATGCCTTGGAGTGCCCTGAAGACGACAAGCTGAGATCCAGTTGCAGATGCGCCGCAGAGAATCGATCCTGTCGTAAAGATGATGAAGCCAAGAATGTAGGTGCGTTTTCTCCCCCTGAGGTCAGCGAGTCTTCCGGCGTTGATGAGGAGCACCGTCAGCACAAGTAGGTAGGCTAAGGATATCCAGACGACTGTTTCAAGTCCGATCATCATTGAAGACGCAATTGACGGAATGGCTATCGTGACTATGCTGCCGTCGAATGGCGCCATGAAGGAGCCTATGGTTGTTACTAGGAGAACCATCCACTTGTAGCCTGATCCTGTTTCAGGTCTTTGAGTCACTAGTGCCATGTTTCTCATCGTTCGACCGGTCGGGATGCGCTGGTTAGGCTGAGCGACAACAGGTTCCAAGAGTTAAACGATAGCGGTTTCATGCTGTTTTAGAGATTTGCGGTCTTGCGGTCTCAGAAATTGCAAGCTGTTTCGGTCGAGAGGTTCGTCCTAGGGCTGAAAGACTGGAGGAAAAACAAGACGGTTGGAGGTGCCGGAAATAACACTGCTAGAAGCACGGGAAGGTTCGTGTCGCATTGCTTTCCCTAATTGGCTTGCTGTATAGTATCGCCGCAAGAAACCACTTCACGACCTCCTTGTTCCTACGCGGCTTCAAATCGATGCCTAACATCCGAGAGTATGGTCGCCCGTACCTAGTGGCGAAGTCCTTCAGCCTTAAAGACCATCACATGGAATGTCAACATTGGTATGTGTTAACTCATAGCCAGCCAAAGACTCTTTCATGGGTCAGGAGTAGAGTCAAATCCTGCCCCATACGGGTTGAGAGAGGAACCGATCAATGATAGATTCGGCAGCTGGCAAAACGTTCGGGTTGCCCAACGTGAAACTTCCAAGGGAAGTCCCAATTGTCAAACACCGCTTCACGGACTACTTCAAAGGCTTCGAGAAGCTTCCAGTGGTTCGGGAGATCTTTGGCAACGAGACCGACAGGGTACTTGCGGCGCTCAAGGTGGAATTCTCCGGGGGACGATTCGGCTACATGGGAACAAGCGACGAAGACGGCCACTTGATCATAAGCGCGCACTACCTAAAGGATGGCGACTCAAGAAGCATCTACCTAGACGTAATCCACGAGCTAGTTCACGTCAGACAGTTCAGAGAGGGAAAACAGCTCTTCGACGAGAGCTATGAGTACGCTGACCGCCCAACCGAGCTGGAAGCATATAGGCATGCGCTCAAGGAAGCACGACGGCTCGGCATGTCCGACGACGAGATCTTCGAGTATCTGAAGGTGACATGGCTTGACGAAGACGAGGTCGAGCGTCTGGCCAGAAACATCGGGGTAGACCCGACCCGAAAGCGAGGCTTAGAGGGCTAGAGAGAGTGCCATACCAAGTACCATGCTGACAACAGCATTCCAACTATGCAAAGGAGATCAAGAACCTTACACCAGGCTACCACATACACAAAAATCAATCAAAAACGAACGGAACGACGATGGACGACGGTTCAAATTACGATGCCCGCACCAAGAGACTCACACACCGCCTTCGCGGATACGATTGGCTCTATGTTCTACACGGTCCCCGCAATCGTCATTCGCGCTACCTTTGGTCGCTCAAGGATATCCCATCTCCCCCGCAAGCCACAGCTTAACGCTCCCAATTCAATGTGCAGCATCGCGATGCCGCAATCGAGACGTTTCGATATCTGAAACCCAGGCTCCATCGTCCTTACGGAGACAACCACCGAATCCCGTTCAACATGAAATCCCCACGGTTGCCGGTTGACGGCAGAAGGGGCGAACCTAGCTGCTTCAAGAGACACTCTCACCCATTCCGGCCAGTCACGCTCGCTCAGCCCAGTCGTAAGATGAGACAACGGATGACGCTTGTGAGTTCTACCAAAACCAGTCATGAGCTTCTCTTCAAGAGACTCGTTCTTGCGCACGTATCCGATGGGAGTCACCGCCAGAACGCTCTCATCCTCTTGTATTCCAGCAAGCCGGGCGGCGACTTCTGGCCTGAAGAATCCGCCAACCCAACACGTGCCTAGCTGCGAAGCCGTCGTCTCCAACACGACACCTTCTCCAGTATAGCCGACCGCTTCCTGCACGCTGGGACCCTGCGTATTGCCGATGAAAGCAACGAAGGCAGGCGCATCCTTGACCTTACCGAACGGTCCAATCGCGCCTTTGAAGACCGTGTCAGACGATTCAGATACTAGCACAGCTCGTGCATCTGGAAACGGCCTGAACTTCTCACAGAACCTCCGCAGGTTTTCTAAAAGGCCAAGATCGACTGGTTGCGTAGGGTCAAACTGTCTACGCGACCTTCTCTTGCTGATGACTGAATACCATCTTTCAGCATATGGTTCGATACCGAACTGCACAGCTACAGACCTCGCTCCGCATCTATGTTATCCGACAAGTCTCCAATTCGAACATCATTAATGTTACATGCGTAGCACCAAGAAAACCAGCCGAAAGCAACCTGAATCTCTCGACTCTTAGCAATCTAACGGGTAATTACAAGGCTCATGAGCTGTTCTTCGCTGAGTCCAACTCCGAGCGTCCCGTCTAGTCGTCGTACGACCTTCCCCTTGTCAAATATGAGCACTGTAGGATACACTTCCACCGAGTATCTCTCACAAAGGCTCGCCTTGTCGTCTACCACAACGGACAGACAATTGCGAGTTTTGTCTTGAGCGAACTTCTCAAATGTGGGCAGGAATCTTCGGGAGAAAGGGCACCACGAAGCATAGAAGAGAACGAAAACTCTATCCTTCGAGTGCAATGTGTTCTCAAGATCATACTCCACGTCAGCTTTGCTCATGAGAATCACCTCCATGCGTGTTCGGATTGCCGTTTGTTGTCAGACTGGACGGGCTAGCCTACTTATCCAGTGGACTATGATTGGCACGTACCATACGTAGAGTCTTATTGGGTAACCCAGAATCATGTAGGTTCCGAAGATGGGTGCCGCGGTGAGAAGCATGAATCCAGCCAGTATCAAGGTGAGGTTTCTGGTCGTTCTGTACCTCGCTACCAAGTCGGGCGCGACCAAGTTCGCTTCCTCCTTTGCTAGAATATGTGAGAACAATCCAAGTATTGCTAACAGAACGGAGAGATTCACCGCGAACAACGTGGAAGCATAATCTCGAATCACCAGATTCTCGACTGGAGCAAGCGATGGATTGGGGAGCTCTATGACGTTTAGGAGGAACGGTACAAGTGCAACAGACATCAACATGATGACGTTTAGAATAGTAACCGTTCTAGTCTCTAAAGGAAGTACGGACATGGAACTTGTGTAATTAATCCAAGCGGTAATCAGGAGTATGAAAGCAAAGACAAAAGCTAGGATGTGATTGTTGATTTCCGAAGGGCTGCTTGGTGGACTTACGATCAGTGAAATAGACGCTAGGGAAAGTGAAAGCCCGAATACCAGATCGGAAAGCGCTTCAATACGAGGCCGAGGACGACGCTCCTTCGGGTTCTCCGCAGTCATCTGAATGCACGCGATTCATTCACTCTAGTTCTCTTATATTATGAAATGTGTGTGCGGGTACGCTGGCGCGGGCGTCTCAAGCTGGGCTCCTCGCCTCACCTGTGAAGGAAGTGCCGTTGCTTCTCTCGATGATCTTTGCGCAGCACAAGAAACTTATAGACCTCGAAGAACGGCTCAACGAGAGTTAAATGGTCTGATAAACACTCTTGGCTGCTGTTGGAAGGTTCTCTTTGGATATCGACAAGATACGTAAGGAATTCTCTGTCACTGAAAAATACGCATACTTTGATCACGCGGCTGTTGGACCACTTCCGAGGAAGACCGTTGAATCTGTCTGCCGGGTAACTGAGGAAAAGTGCGAGGGAGATCTTCACTGGGGATCTTGGGAGGAGACAGTCGAGGCGGTGAGACAGTCAATCGCAAACCTGATTGGAGCGAGAGTCGAGGAGATCGCCTTGACTCACAGCACATCCGAGGGCATTGCCATCGTCGCAAACGGCCTGACATACGAGAAGGGATCCAACATAGTCACATGCGACATGGAATTCATGTCGAATCTCTACCCTTGGCAGGCTCTCGCGAAACACAAAGAGCTACAATTGAAGGCGGTCCGAAACCGAGACGGAATACTGCGGATGGAAGACTTCTCTGAGGCAATCAACCCAAGAACGAGGGTCGTGGCAATCTCATACGTTCAGTACGCAAATGGATTCAGGATCAACCTTGAGGAACTATCGAAGATCGCCCATGAGAACGACGCCTGCGTCGTTACAGACGCGGTCCAAGCACTGGGCCAAATGCCGGTTGACGTGTCGAAGCTAGGCGTTGACTTCCTCGCAACAAGCGGTTACAAGTGGCTACTCTCACCAATCGCAACAGGTTTCCTATATGTGAGACGTGAGCAGTTTGAGGAGCTCTGGCCCACGATTGTGGGATACCGTTCCGACGAGAACTCGAATGGAGTATGGCTTCAGAGAATTCCAGCCAGCGCACACGGCTCGCAGATATGAGGGCGGTCAGCTGAATTTCCCAGGTTTCGCAGGAATGAGAGAATCCATTGCCCTCCTACAGGAAGTCGGCATCAACACGGTACAAACCAGGATCCATTCTCTAGTCGACCGCATGATCGATGGACTGAAGCGAAACACCAACGTACAGGTGAAAAGCTGTCTGGAGGAAGCGTTCAGATCCGGCATCGTCAACTTGGCATGTCGTGAACCTGACTTGGTTGCCAAGCGACTTCTGGAAAGAGGAATTGTGATTTCAATCAGGGGCGGCGGGCTAAGAATATCACCGCACTTCTACAACACCGAAGGCGAGATCGACAAGCTAGTCTCTGAGCTAAACACTATCTAATGGTCGATATCAGAGGGCAACTTGCGCTTTTCTTTCGCCCGCTACTGGGCCTTTGCGATATCATCGAGAGCTTCTGGGTTATCTAGCGTAGAGAGGTCTCCCAGCTCTGTCTTGCCGAGCAACTTGGATCTGATCATTCTTCTTACCACTTTGCCTGAACGTGTCTTTGGGAGTTGTCTGACGAATCGCACATCTCTGGGTCTGAAGGTCTTTCCCATTACGTTTGCCACTTGGTCTTTGAGTGCTTCTCTGAGGTTCTCGCTCGCTTCGACGTTGGGTTTGAGGACTACGAAGCATGTGACTTCTTCTCCTTTCACTTCGTCTGGGACTCCGACAGCTGCAGCCTCCGAGACGGTCGGATGCTCCATGAGTGCCGACTCGACTTCTGCTGGGCCGACGCGTCTGCCCGAGACCTTGATTGTATCGTCTGCTCTGCCGAGTACGAACCAGAATCCGTCTTTGTCTACGAGTGCCCAGTCAGCGTGGTACCATACATTCGGCCATCGAGACCAGTAGGTCTCGATATATCTCTGCGGATCGTTCCAGAATCCCTTGGTCATCGATGGGCATGGCTTCTTCATGACGAGGTAGCCTACCTCTTCTCGCACTGATTCTCCCTTCTCATTGAAGACATCCACGTCCATTCCGAGACCGGGTCCTCCCACAGTGCAGGGTTTGAGTGGCGAAAGCGGAGACGGTGTGAGATGAGGCGCAATGAGTTCGGTGCCACCTGAGATGTTGATGATCGGGCATCTCGAACCACCTATCTTCTCGAAGAACCAGGTCCATGATTCTGGATCCCAGGGTTCACCTGTGGAGCCCAGTACTCTGAGGCTTGAAAGGTCGTGGCTCGCGAGATGCTGATCGCCATACTTCATGAGCAGTCTGACAAGGGTTGGCGAGATCCCAAAGATGGTTACTTTGAAGTCGTCGAGGATCTTCCACAATCTGTCTGGACGTGGATAGTCGAACGCGCCTTCGAACAGGACCACGGTGCCTGCAAGGTTCAAGACGCCGATGAGCATCCATGGGCCCATCATCCAGCCAATGTCGGTGACCCAGAAGAAGACATCATCCTCCTTCGTGTCGAAGTGATATCTCACATCTTTCGTGCACTCAATTAGCGGTCCGACGTGCGTGTGCACGGTTCCTTTGGGCTTGCCAGTGGTTCCTGAGCTGTAGAGGACCAGAGACACGTCCTCGGAATCCAACTGAGCTGTTGTGCACTCCTTGGACTGGTTCTTGACTAGGTCATCCCACCATATGTCACGAGCGCTTGACCAAGGCACATCAATCTTGAGCCGCTTGTAAACAATCACGTGTTTGATACTCTTCACGAGATCGGTGGCGATGTCTGCCTCTTTCTTGACGTGAAGACTCTTGCCCTTTCTGAGTGTTCCGTCTGCCGTTACTAGGATCTTTGCCTGAACATCATTGAGTCGTGATGCGACAGCCGAAGCCCCGAACCCTGAGAATATTGGGACGCATATCGCTCCGAGCTTGAATGCGGCGAACATCGCGATTGGCACCTGTGGAGACATTGGCATGTAGAGCCCGATAGCATCGCCCTTGCCTACGCCTAGGCTCTTGAGGCCATTTGCGAACCTGTTGACTTCATCACACAGAGCCCTGTACGAGAGCTTCCTGACTTCTCCGTCTTCACCTTGCCAGATGATGGCTGTCTTGTCTCCTCTCGTTCTCGCGTGCCGGTCGATGCAGTTGTGGGTGATGTTGAGTTTTCCTCCGACAAACCAGCGGGCCCACTCAATTCCTTTCGAAGTGTCCAGCAATTTCTCGTACGGCTTGAACCATTCGATGTCCAGATCCTTCGCAGCTGCGTCCCAAAACCATTCGATATCATCTACGGAACGCTTGATCAGTTCGTCGAGCGTGCGTATGTTATGCTTCTGCATGAACCTCTTGATGTTGCTATTGTCGGCGTATTCGCCCGTTGGTCTCCAGACGATTGACATCTCGATTTCGTTCTTCGGGCTTAGCGTGTTGACTATTTAGTATTTCCAGATATCGACCACCCGCAAGGAGCATGGCAGAGACTAGGCGACGACTTCTACGGAGCCCATGACATCTTGGCCGTTCAAGGTAGCGAAGGTCGGGAAGTCTCCTGATTCGCGCGGGCCACCCGTGGTCAAACCTTTTATGGCATATTGCCGCTCGCATCGCTCGTCCTGAGTGTAGCAGAAATGACCGGAACTCAGAAGATAGAATATCCGCCTAATCTCAAGCTGATGCTAGAGCGCGCCCTGAAAGACACGGAGGGCTTCTGGGGAGACGCCGCCCGCGAACTGCATTGGTTCAAACCTTGGAATCGCGTGTTCGAATGGAACTACCCAAATTTCAAATGGTTCCTAGAAGGCAGAACGAACCTCTCCTACAACTGCGTGGACCGTCACGTCCTCGAGAAAGGAAGAGGCGACAAGCCAGCAATCATCTGGGAGTCGGGAGAGACAAACGAAACGAGAGTTCTCACCTACAACAAGTTACTGGACGACGTGAAGAGGTTAGCCGGTGCCCTCAGGGCTCTGGGAGTAGAGAAGGGCGACAGGGTAACAATCTACATGCCGATGGTTCCAGAAGCAACCGAGGCTATGTTAGCGTGCACCAGGATCGGTGCCATCCACTCCGTAGTCTTCGGGGGCTTCGGAGCAGCAGCTCTGGCTGAAAGGATAGTGGACGCGGGCTCCAAAGTCCTGCTGACTGCTGACATGGGCTACAGACGAGGCAAAGACGTCCCGCTCAAAGAGGTTGTTGACGAAGCCCTAGAGACGCCCAGCCAAGTCCAGAAAGTTGTCCTCCTCAAGAGAGCTCCAAAAGAGCCCAACATGAAGAAAGGAAGAGACCTATACTGGGACGAGGCGCTCGACGCAGGCAAATCAGCGAAGACCGATTTCGTTCCCGTTGAGTCGAATGAGCTTGCCTTCATACTTCACACGTCAGGCACCACAGCCAAACCGAAGGGAACAGTGCAACCTCACGGCAGTTACCAAGTCTACATTCACTCCATGGGCAAATGGGTCTACAAGATGAGTGATCGAGACATCTGGTGGTCTACATCAGACATCGGATGGATCGTTGGTCACAGCTACGTCGTCTACGCGCCGTTGCTCTTCGGCTGCACCACCCTCATGTACGAAGGTGTCCCGGATTATCCAGCGCCGGATGTCTGGTGGCGCATTGCAGAGAAGCATCGAGTCAGCAAAATGTGGATCTCCCCGACAGGCGTCAGGGCATTGATGAGGTTCGGTGACGAGTATCCAGCCAAGTATGATCTCAGTTCGATCAACCTCGTAGTCTGCGCAGGCGAGGTCCTCAATCCCGCAGCTTGGAAGTGGCTACAGCAGACTGTACTGAAGGGCAAGGTGCCTGTAATCGATCATATGTGGCAGACGGAAAGCAGTGGGCCGATGGTCGGTAACCCTGCTGGTATCGCGATGCTGCCGGTCAAGCCCGGCTCAGCAACGATACCATTGCCCGGGATCGAAGCAGACATAGTGAACGAGCGTGGCGAGTCGCTTCCCGTGAACGCGAAGGGAACTTTCGTTTGTCTACGTCCCTTCCCGGGGCTGACGCCGACACTGTGGAGGGATCACGATCGGTACGTGAAGGACTACTGGGAACGTATTCCGCGCCGCTACTACACAGGAGATGCGGCACTCAAGGATGAGGACGGGTACATCTGGTTCCTCGGCAGAATGGACGAAGTCATCAAGATATCCAGTCATCGAATCGGTACAATCGAGATAGAGAGTACACTTGTTGGTCACCCTGCTGTCGCAGAGGCAGCCGTCGTGGGCAAACCCGATCCAGTTAGAGGGGAAGTTGCAGCGGCCTTCGTTGTCCTGAGAGCCGGTTACGCTCCGAACGACGAGTTGAAGAAGAGCCTCAGAGCACTTGTGCAGAAATCACTCGGCAAGATCGTTGTGGTTGATGACGTAGACTTCGTCGATATGCTTCCCAAGACAAGAAGCGGCAAGATCATGAGACGCCTCATAAAGGCCGTGATCACCGGACAGCCGCTTGGAGATTACTCCACCATAGAAGACGAGGGATCCTTAGAAGAGATAAGGAAAGCCGCAGAGGCGCTCGTGGCTGGTCTGAAGAGGAAATCCTAGCGGAATCATTTGCGTTGCCTGCCAAGCCCTCGCTAGCTTGTTAGTCGCAGGGCCTCGCTCTTCAGTCGAGCCTTTGAGCGGGCGAGTCGCTTACGTCTCGCTTGCTGACGGTTAACGACCTTCCTTAGAGTGACGGCTCGCTTTCTGAGTAGCCTTAGCGTTTCCTTTGGGCTGGGGGACCCTATTGACATCTTGTGCAGCACGACATCTTCGAGCGTCCGAGCTCTAGACAGCTTTACATCCAACTCGTCCGACCGATCCGCAACGGTTGTCTGCGCTTTCTCACGGACAAGCTCGAACCAGTGGTCCGCTTGGTTTGACCCGCTTTGAGAGAACTCGTCCGCAGCTGATCCCACAAGCCTATGGGCAAGACGAAACGACAGCCCGAATTCGGTCACCAATATGTTTGCGAGTTCGGTGGCTGTTGTCATGATAAGATCTGCGCGGTCGGCCCGGATCTCTAGGACGCTGATTTGGGAAAGCAGGAGCCGGACAATGGCGATTACTTCCTGCATTGCTTTCGATGAGGCCCAGATGGTCGGCGTAATCTCTTGCAGATCTAGATTGTAGCTTGTAGGAAGAGAGTGAAGGGTTGTGGCTGTTTGCGAAAACGCTCCGATGGGGACAGCGCACTTAGCGCGAATGAGTTCGATTACATCTGGATTCCTCTTTTGTGGCATGATGCTGCTCGCAAATGAGAGATCTTTTGGTAGCTGTAGATTACCTGCTTCAGGTGTCGTATTGAAGATCAAGTCCTCGGCAAGCCTGCTTATGTCAATGGACAACTCTGTCATGTTGCTTAGAAACTCGAGCACAGAGTCCCTAGAGCCTACTGCATCTAGTGAGTTCTCGACAAGACCGTCAAACCCCAAGAGATTCGCAACTGTGTCACGATCTATTGGGAGGCTGGTGCCGGCAAGAGCGCATCCGCCCATTGGTGACAGATTGAGGCGTGCGTAGGAGTCTTCGAGCCTCTCGAGGTCACGAGCGGTCGCGTCATGGAAGGCCATCAGATAGTGGCCGTATGTTATCGGCTCAGCCGGTTGTTGGTGCGTCCTCCCAACAAAAAGGGTCTTGTGGTATCTGCCTATCGTCTCCTGCAGTTCATCTAGGAGTGCGATGACGAGATCCATGATCTGGAGAAGTTCACTTCGTAGACGCATTCGTATGGCCGTCGCAACCTGGTCGTTTCGACTCTTCGCTAGTTGAAGGTTTTCGCCAGCGGCATTGCCTGCTCTTCTGATCACCAGTTCCTCGATGGAAGCGTGGACGTCCTCGGCTTTCGAGCGCACTGGCATTGCGCGAATCTTCGAGAGTACTTTCAGAACTTTGCGCGCTTGGTCTCGGGGAATAATGCCTCGGCGAGAGAGCATGATCACATGTGCCATGTTGATCTCAACCACGGATTCGAGCAGACGCTCGTCAGCCTCGATGCTAGAAACGAATCTTCGGGCCTGTTCATGTGCAGGCCCGAGCCTAGAGGATCGGTAAAGCATGGACAAGGGGCTTCCACCTTTCGAATTGCCGCGTACAGAGTCAGGCGTTCAATGTCTTGTGTTGTTCGGTCATCGTTGACTTCGGCGGAGGCTGTCGGTCGTTCGTGGTTGGGAGATGGTGTGGAGGTTCTGTGTCTACTCATTGGCCTTGAGTTGGTGGGGTATCTTGTAGACGATGGGAGGGGCTTCCTTCCTCTTGATTTCGACGTTGTATGCGACCTGTGACGGTAGGCCCCAGATCTGAATGAATCCGACTGACCACATTTGATCGAACTTTGAGCCTTTCTCATACGTGGCGAGGTTCGCGTCGTACAGTGACATTGGTGACGAGCGACCAACGACGGTCGCGAGTCCCTTGTAGAGTTTCAAGCGGATGACTCCTGTGACACGTTCTTGCGTCTTCTCTATGAACGCGTCAAGGTCTTGACGTAGTGGCTCATACCACAGCCCCGTATAGACGAGAAATGCCCATTGTTGTTCTACCTGCTGCTTGAAGTACAGTTCATGCCTGGTCAAGACGAGCTTCTCAAGGTCCCGGTGGGCTTCTAGAAGGACGGTCGCTGCGGGGCATTCGTACACTTCTCTCGACTTGATACCGACGAGACGGTCCTCGAGGTGATCGATTCTGCCTATTCCGTGATGCCCTGCGATTGCGTTTAGGTTCTCGATCAGTTCCGCCGGGCTCAAGGGGTTTTCATTCAGAGAGACAGGTTTACCTTGGTCGAACTCGACTTCAAGGTATTCGGGCTGGTCGGGAGCTTTCTCAGGGGCGGCTGTCCATTCGTAGACATCAGGCGGCGGCTCGTTGTTCGGGTTCTCAAGGACGCCTGATTCTATGGATCGTCCGAACAGGTTTTGGTCGATGCTGTAAGGGCTTTGCAGGGTCACCGGAACTGGAATGCCATTTTGATCTGCGTACTTGATTTCCTCAGCTCTTGTCATGTTCCACTCGCGAATAGGCGCTGTGATCTTGAGTTCAGGCGCCAGTGATTTGACTCCCACATCGAATCTGACCTGATCGTTACCCTTGCCCGTGCATCCATGTGCCACCGTACCGGCCTTTTCTTTTCGAGCGACCTCAACGAGTTTCTTAACGATCAACGGTCGTGCCAATGCAGTGCTGAGCGGGTACTTGCCTTCGTAAAGCACATTGGCTTTGATTCCTGCGAAGACGTAGTCCTTCGCAAACTCTTCTTTGAGGTCGAAGTAGTAGTGCTTGACCGCGCCGACCTTCAGGGCTTTCTTTTCAATCGCTTGAAAGTCGTCCCCTTGACCCACATCCACGGTCACAGTGATGACCTCAGCGCCATACTTCTCCTTGATCCAAGGGATAGCCACCGAGGTGTCGAGGCCACCCGAATATGCAAGAACAATTCGTTCCATCATGACAATTTCGCCAATTTGGTAGTGTTTTCGTAATTGAAGCCGCTTACATGATGAGGATTCCTTAATAAGCTTTCACACATCGACAATTGATTCCGCAGTGCAATTCTCGTGCATCGTTAAGAATCCTTGATATATCCGCACATTCGTCAGCTTTTTCGTGGTCGTCTTGCCAGATCTGGACGAGGTCGATAGGAAGATCCTGAGGAGACTGCAAGAAGATGCCCGAATCTCATTCAAGGAGATCGCTAAGGAGGTCGGAACAAGCGAAGCCACAGTATTCGTCAGGGTCAAGAAACTTCAGAAGAACGGGGTCATCAAGGGCTTCAGGGCAATCCTGAATCCCGCGAGCGTCGGAAAGCAGGTGACTGCATTCGCACTCGTCAAAGCGGAACCCAAATCTTATCCCAAAATGCTCGCACAACTGATGAACCTCGAGGATATCTGCGAAATTCACGATGTCACAGGTGCCTACTACTCCATCCTCAAGATGAGGACAACCTCCTCCGAACAGCTCGCAGAAATACTCGACAAGATCGGCGAGATCGAAGGCATCGCTGGAACAGAAACCGTCATCGTTCTCAGAACAATCAAGGAAGAGACATCGATCAGGCTTTGAAGTTCCCTCAGGATAGACTGGGCAAACGTGGTGGGTGTCTTCTCGACCAAGAGAGAATCGCAGAAAACGGTTGCCGGCAATCTTTATTTTAGGGCCGCCGGGTGAGTGCTGTCGATCCCGCGGTAGCTCAGCCTGGTAGAGCTTCCGAGTCAGGCGAACAACCTGACGGAGACGCTGTAGACCTGCGCCCACGGCGCGGGCCACGTCAGCCTATCAGGCGGACAACGGAAACCGGAGTGTCGCCTGTTCAAATCAGGCCCGCGGGACCAACCCTCTTGTTGGAACTGTCGTTCTATGAAGCCCGATAGGGGCATCACATGTTGACGTCTCTTAGGACGAGGTTTTCGGTCTTCACGACTTCCACATCAAACTGCTGGAATGTTGTTACGGAACATTCAAGGAACGAACTTCAGACGAGTCGCTCCGGAACATGCTTCGGATCATGCGACATACTGGGTTTGAGATTGAACTTCTGAAGCCGCCGTTCCACTCGTGGGTACCGTATCACCTCCTCAAGCTCCAGGTCGTTCGCGAGTTTGCGTTCAATCTTAGAGAGGCGATCCCTCAGTAGGCAGATGTCTCTTTCAGTGGAGAACGAGGACATGGCCGCAGGATGGCAACTCACCCCAGCATCGCGTAAATTACTCAGCGCGTCTAGCTGTTGTTTGAAGCCTCCACCGCTAGCTCCTGTCAGGTTCTCAAACTCATCCTCACATGATCCCTTGAGCGAAACCCGTACATGGAGGCACCGAAACGCAGCCAGTTCGGTGCAGTAGGTTGGATCCGCTCCGAGAAGTATCCCATTCGTCTCAAGTATGAATCGAAATCGGTGTTGCTCTTCGATCTCGGCGAGTACGCTCAGGAGGTGAGCTCTTCCGATGGCGGGCTCGCCTCCACTCAGCCTCATCTGAACAAGATTCCTGCTAGTGACGACTCGCAGGAGTCTCCGAGCGGCTTCCACAGGCGCAAGGAATTGTCCTGATGACTCAGGCCGCTCTAGGATGTTCTCCGAGACCCAGCAGAACTTGCAGAGCAAACCGCATCCAACGACATCGGCGGTAGCGATGCCGCCATACCATCGATCCGCTCGGAAACGATAGTACTTTCTGAGTTGTCCTTGTGCGGTGTCGCGTGTAACAATCGACTCAATCGCACGGTGGCGAGCAAGCGCATCGTACATAATTGCCGAAATGTAGTCTGCAGAGCCGTCCCTATCTGGCTTGCTGCCATTGAGAAAACGTGCAAGAGTGACAGATGCTGTCTCTACACTCTGTACAGATACAGTGCGTGCAGCCCTATTGGGCCTTGGATAAGCTCGACTCGCGTCGGCGTCCAGTCCGGAATTGAGAAGTCGTGAGAGACGACACGAGCTCCGCTACGTAGTTCTCTTTCGAGTTTCTTCCGCAAGGCCTCGTTGACCGAAGGCAGAAGATACATCGTTACAATATCCGCATTTGAGAGGTCCGTCTGGAAGAGGTTCTGTCTTAGGGCGTGCAGGTTCGGTTTCAGTGAGGCGGCGCTGTTGCGGATGATGGCGTATCGTTCGGGGTGAAGCTCCACGCCGAGTGCTCTAGCGCCGAATTCGCTGGCGGCTGTAATGGCAATCCTTCCGTCACCAGCACCGAGGTCGATCAGTCGTTCGCCGGGCTTTGTATCGGCAAGGCTCAGCATCCTCCGTACTATGGGTCTCGGGGTTGGAACGAAAGGCACGTCCAAGCCGGTGTCGGTCATGATATTTCCCACCTGACAACTTACGTTCTGATAGATAACCTTGTCAGATCTCAGCACCAGGTTCGGAATGAAGTCCAGCGTTCAGTTTCGCTCGTTCACCAGCAAAGAAAGTAGCTGGCGCCCTGGGCGGGATTCGAAATCGCGGATCAGTATTCCTGATCTCCCGCGTCGATGACGTGACAGGCCATCATCCTGGACCGCTGAACGACCAGGGCGTCTTAGTTGCCAGCGCGCCTCTGAACCCGCGGCCGACACATTAAACGTTTTTGGGTCTCACACTTCGCTTAGCAGATTCGTGGTACTGGATCGCCAAGTGGCTTTGCGAGTATTCTCTTGCCGCCGACTGAGGTCTCAACGGCGACGATGTCGAATTCGTCAGTGGCATGGCCAATAATTTCGGCCTCTCTTCCGTGGTCCGTGTCTCTGAGCCTAGCGAGAACTTGCTCAGCTTTCTCCGGTACGACTGCAAGTGCCATTTTTCCTTCGTTGCCAACTTCAAGCGGATCGAGGCCGAGCATCTCACACGCTGCTCGAACTCCCGTGTGGACTGGTATCTTCTCATCTCGGATGAGGATACCAACCTTCGACTTCTCGGACCATTCATTTAGCAGGTTCGCAAGGCCTCCTCGCGTCGGATCTTTCATGCTCACCACACCTCCGACTTCCAGGGCTTGCGCAATCATGTGATTCAGAGGTGCAGCATCCGACTGTACTTTTGTCTCAAATCCGTATCCTTCCCGAGCAGAAAGCACGGCTATTCCGTGGTCGCCGATCGCCCCTGAGAGAATGATCTGATCGCCCGCCCGGATGTTGGAATCGAGCAACCATGCCGCGGCAAACTCACGAGACTTCCTGACCTCGCTTAGATTCTTGTCAAGAAACGGGCTTCTGCGGCCGACACCCGAGGAATTCACCATGAACTTGTCGAGAGCACCGCGCTCCACGACTTTCGTGTCGCCTGTAATCACAAAAACTCCGGCTTCCTTGCACGTCTCGCTCATGCTAGTCAGAATTCGTTCGAGGTCGGCGATTGGGAATCCCTCTTCACAGACGAATCCTGCTGCGAGTGCTAGGGGCTCGGCTCCGAGTGCAGAAATGTCATTCACCGTTCCAGATACGGCCAGCCTTCCGATGTCTCCTCCCGGAAAGAATAGCGGTTTCACAGTGTAGGAGTCGGACTTGAGAACGATCCCGTTGATGACGGCTGCGTCATCGAGTGCTTCGAGCGGTACTTCTGCGGTGCTCCCGCCGAGGTGCTTCAGTATGTATCGCTTGATGAGTGCGTCCATTGCGGATCCGCCGGCACCGTGTGCCATTGATACGTACTCATCGGTCAAGGGAACCACTTCGCATCCATGAGATTCTCAGCGAGTAAGACCAGCTGTCGATCGACGCAATAGGCGATAGATCCACGGCCCACATATAGTCTCCGCGTCGCGTTAGCGACGACTAGACTAACTACGTGCTGCCGACAGATCGCTAAGCGAGTCCGTTCGCAACAACCTCATTAATCGGAGATCGCGATTGACCTCTGGACGCGGATCCATCGTGACGCGGATTGTGCAAAGCGAGCCAGGAGAGATCTTCGACATCGAGCTTGACGAGAACCTGAAGCGTGCAAACGATCTCATAGCAGAAGAGAACCGAAAGCAACTGCAGAAACATGGCATACGCGCTATCGACGTGATGGGATCGGTCGGAGCAGGAAAGACCTCTCTGATCGAACAGCTTGTCCGACTGTTGAAAGCGCGATACCGGATTGCTGCTTTCAAGGGTGACCTCACATCCAAGATCGATTACGAACGCATAGAGAGCCTTGGGATTCAGGCTGTTCAGATTAACACCGGACGCGAGTGCCATCTCGATGCGAACCTCGTAAAGAAGGCGCTTCTGAAGCTCGACTTGACGACTCTTGACTTGCTCTTCATCGAGAATGTTGGTAACCTCATCTGTCCAGCAGATTTTCCGCTTGGCTCGGATAAGAGAATAGTCGTCATTAGCGTGACTGAGGGGCCGTATATGGTAGTGAAGCACCCGTTCATCTTTGCAGATGCTGACGTTGCTGTCATCAACAAGATCGATCTTGCTCGTCCCATGGGCGTCGACACGGCCAAACTGGCTGGCGACGTGCGCAACATAAACGCCAGAACATCGGTCGTCCTCGCCAACTGCAGGACTGGCGAGGGCGTCAAGGAAGTTGCAGCAGCACTAGGCGTCGATCCTGCCTTGTAAGTCAACATGAACGCTGACAACCCATGCACGAATTCTCAAGGACAAGCCAGATCGTCGAAGCAGTACTAGGCGAGGCAGAGAAACAACACGCATTGAAGGTCGTGGAGGTTGAACTTGAGATCGGTGATTTGACGTTCCTCGGGATCGAGCAGGTCAGGTTTTCATACAAGATCCTTACCGACAAGACGATCGCGAAGAACTCCAAGCTGAAGATCAATCAGATACCGGGCCGTGGTCGGTGCGACAGTTGTGGATACGACGGCCCATTATCATATCTCGACGACAAGCAGTTCCACATCATCGTGCCCACATTCAATTGCCCGCAGTGTGGAAAGTCTCTCTCGATATCAGCTGGTCGGGAATGCGTCATAAAACGAATACGGATCAGGAAATAGCTGGAATCCGGCAGACGTGACCATAGTCCGACAACTTAGGTGACTATGAAATTAAGGGGATCTTTCGGTAGCCTTAAGCAAGGCAGAGATTGTCATTATTTAGCGAGGCAGGGCAGGCACGTCTATGGTTGACTCTGCTGCGTTCCGGGACGTTCTGCTTCAGTCCGTTGACGATGCACTACTCGTGCCTGGTGAGATTGTACGGGCCGCTATCTACGATCGAGTCGAGAGAAGCTATCAGCTTAAACGTGAAGAGATACCTGAGAAGCTTGAGCTGTTCCACAAGGCACTCCGGGATTTGCTGGCTGCAGGCGGTGAGGTCTTGGAGAGGCTGATTGCGAAGAACCTGTATCTTCGGCTCGATCTGAATTTCAATCAGCATGAGAACTGGACACTGCTTGACTATGTCGATGAAGCGAAGAAGGCCCAGAAATGACTGAGATGACGGGAGAAAGGAAATCGAGCGAATCTCGACCCGCGCTCGAGTTCGACCTTCTAGACCGAGTCATGGGGACGGGCTCGGCCAGCGTCGTCCTAGTTGATCGCAATGGACAAATCAAACGATGAAGCGAAAGAGGTGGAGAATAGGAAATGAATGAGATGGAAGGCACGCGGATCCTGGTGGTTGACGACGAGGAAGGCATACGAAAGTCGCTCAAGGCTGTTCTCGAGGCGGAAGGGTGTCTGGTCGATACGGCAGAGAATGGGCAAGAAGCGATTGCAAGATCGAAGACCACATTCTACAATCTCGCACTAGTCGACATACGTTTACCAGACATGGACGGAGTGGAATTGCTGACATCGATGGCCCAGACCACTCCGAAGATGGTCAAAATCATCGTAACGGGCTACCCAGCCATTGACAACGCCATTCAGGCAGTGAACAAGGGTGCTGACGGCTACATAGTGAAACCATTCACAATGGAGCACTTGCTGAGCACAATCAAGGAACACCTGCGGAAACAACGGGAAGCCGAGAAGTACAGCGAAGAGAAAGTGAAAGAGTACGTCGAATCACGGACCAGGGAAATGGACACAAAGACTAGAGGTGCAAGTGTTAACGAGCGCAGAAAGTCCTAAGCGAGCTTGACCTGGCACAAATACTCCAGACTCGTTGGCAGGGAATATGGCCTCGTCAAGAGAACAGCTCAGAGCCTTCTTTGATCCTCGTTCTATAGCGATAGTTGGCGCATCTCCCATTGCCAACAAAGTTGGGAACATCATTGCGCATAATCTCATAGAGAACAAACAGAGGGGGCTCCTGAAAGCGGAGCTTTTCCCTGTCAACCCAAGATATCCCACCATCTTTGGACAGAAATGCTATGCATCTCTGCGTGAAATTCCTCAAGACGTTGAAACACTAGTTGTTGTCATTCCGGCTGAAGGCGTCCCAGGCGTTATCGGAGAGGGTGCCTCCAAGAACGCCAAAGCTGCAATCGTAATCTCTTCCGGTTTCCGAGAAGTAGGCAACACCGAACTTGACGAGAAACTAACCAAGGTGAGAACGGAGACCGGAATCAGGATAATTGGGCCGAACTGTTTAGGAATATACGATCCATATTCAGGAATGGATACGCTCTTTCTTCCAGAAGTCAAGATGCTCTCTGATGGCAGAGAAGTCGTAGCGACACCACGTCCTATGCCGGGGTACATCACTTTGATCAGCCAGAGCGGAGGATTCGGCGTCGCAGCACTTGACTACATGGCCGGCAGCATGATGGGAGTACGAACATTCGTGAGTCTAGGCAACAGATGCGACATCGACGAGCACGAGCTGCTGGACTTCTTCAGCCAAGACGAGAAGACAAAGGTCATTCTACTCTACATTGAAGGCCTCAGAGGCGGCCGCGAATTCGTTGACGCCGCACAAAGATTCACGAAGCTGAAACCCATTGTTGCCTTCAAATCTGGCAGGACTGATGCAGGTGCACGTGCAGCGGCCTCGCACACTGCAGCACTGGCTGGGGTTGACAAGATCTACGACGCAGCATTCACCCAATCCGGAGTCGTAAGAGCCCAGACGATGGAAGAGTTCTTTGATATGGGCAGAGCTCTCCAATTTCAGAAGCCGGCGCTTGGAGATCGCATATCAATCCTCACGAACGCGGGCGGACCAGGCGTGATCGCAGCAGACGCCTGCATCGAGTCAGGTTTGAGAGTCGACAGCCTCTCTGAGACTACCCTCAGAAGACTCGGAGAGATGAAGGCCAAGGGCGAGCTGCTCGGAATCATGACGGGATCTAACCCCCTGGATCTTTCAGGTCAGGGAACGAGTGAGATGTTCGTGAAGGTGTTGCGCATTCTGATGGATGCCCCTGAGGTTGACGGAGTGCTGGTGATGGCGTTTCACCAAGCACCGCCCATTCTCGACGATGTGGTCCAAGCGATTGCTGAGGCTCACAAGGGCTACACGAAACCGATCCTTGCATGTGATGTCGGGGGAACTGAGATGGCCGTAGACTTCCGCACACGTTTTGAGAAGTACGGCATTCCAGCCTATGAAACACCGGAAAGAGCCGCTAGGGCCATGTACGCCCTCGCAAGGTATGGTTCTTTCTTGCATAGAAAGATCCCCATCGAAAGACTACCCGATCCAACGGGTTCATGACAAAGCGGGCTCTCGAAAAGCTCCAGTGCTCCAAACATTAAAGATTCCATGCCCGAACTTATCGGGTTCCTCGCACCCCCGTGGCGCTCAGAACCGCCCGCACCATGAAGATAAGTGAAAGTCCTCCAGTTAGGTCCTTTGTCTTCTCTTGGTCAATTCTTCGAGTTCTCTCCTCAAGTCCTCAGAGGTTTTCCAGAGAAATATCCAATGTTTGTCAATATCGACGAGGTGCCATCGGTAGTATCTCCCATCAACAATACGAGGGTCGGACTACACATCGTGTTTCTGTTCCAAGACATTGCTAATTGCCATCCGTTCTTGACCCCCGAGATAGTGACCGAACCGCTCAATGATTCCGCAAACCTGCACGAACTCCTCTTTCGTGAGGACATACTCTCTCTGAGAGACCGATTGCCGAATCATCTCCCTATCCTCAGCAAACTTCGCCCTGCGCAGAATGTCATACAATGGCGAATAGACGTTCTCTAGCATCTTCTCTATCGTGTCCTTTCTCCGATCCTTCCTGCCTTCATCTATCGTTCGATATGAATAGTAGACAAGCGCGCCAGTCAGCAAGATCATTGCCACGGCTGAGAACATGGAAATCCAATCTGTTGATGTCAGGCCGCTAGTCTGCTGAAACACCGCTGTCGTAACTGTGGAATTGGTCTGAAGAACCCTCTCAAACAAAGGGCATCAACCTTGAACTAGCAGAGAGGATGCATCCCTAGCATCCTGAGTATCAGGTTGAACACTATTGGTACGAACACGCCAATGATTCCGCCAACGATTGCCCAAAACATCCCGCCGCCGAACCTCTTTACTTTCTCAGTAGGGGCGTTCTCGCATGCTTTCTCCTGCTTCGCGTGCTCTTGGACTGTGGTCCTAGCGGTCTCTTCGATGATGGGAATGATGTTCTTCTGTATTACTTGTTGAGCTTGTTCCTGAGCAATACGAGCGATTACCTGTTGGGGAACATTGTATGGCTGTAGCGATTGAGAGCCCGTGGTGGTCAGAGTGGCGGATACAGCCTGAGTAGACGGAACCGAACGTAGAGAGTGAAAGAGTGAATTGCGGTAGGATTCGACAGCTTGCATTATCCTTCTGTCTTCTGCGGTCAGCTCTATTTTCACGTGGTGCTTTTTTGCAAAAGCACGAAATGCTCTGGCTATGCCCTTATAATCCTCTTCCCTGCGGTTGTTGTCATTGCTCACGCAGAACCACTAGTGATAACTCGACTCGATTGCGATTTAAGACAATGCTCCTCTCAGCTATGATGGTAGTATTGCACGTGATCACGCCGTTTAAGTGCGCCCCCAGCTGAGAGCACACCGAAGAAGGGAAAGTGAGACGATGAAAGAAAAATTCGATAAGGACCTTGAGTTGGTGAAGCTTCAGATCGCGGCAGAGGATTGTCACTCGGAGGCGGAGATCAACAGTCCCGCGTACGTTACCATGGCAGTCGCCTTGCTCGCCGTCGCCTTTTCCACAAAGCTGGACATAGTGATCCTCTCGATGTTCTTAGTCATTCTTGTGATCATGTTCTGTCTCGCTGTCCGTACATCACGGAGGTACGATGATGGCATCAGAAAGCTGAACGGCTACATTGCGGATTTGGAGGCGGGCAAGCCTCTGCCTAGCTTGACTGCTCTGTGTGGCGTGAAAGAGAAGAAGAGGATTCTATCGTTTCTGCGAACGCAAAGTAAGCACAAAGTAGGCCGAGTCCAGCGTCTCTAGCGCCCTAGAAGGACTCGATATAACATTATAATATAACTATATACTGGGGTAATTGGACCAAGCAGCCTGGTCAGTTACAGCAGCAATGCGGGGCGGCGCAATGGCCAGCAGCGGCAGTAGGACGAATGAAGACACCCCCATGGCGCTAAGTTAAATAATTGAACCTAACACCTATCGGGTTTAGATAGAAAGCGTGAACCCAGAGAGGTCCCGATCGTCCCCGTGTTCATCGTAGGGAATCCTGACCCCATGGCCCTGGGTCCACGCTTCTACGTATCATCGGGGTATTTATAAAACTTGCACGAATGTCCTTATATTGACATTAACATGTGCATGTGCATAGGTCAGGGAAGGTCCCTACGTCAAGTCCCTCCCGATTGACACAGCCAATCTTGACAGCGAGGGCGATATGTTGCCGCCACATGGGGATCCTATCCTAGGAGATACACTCGCGCCTTCAGCCACTAACGGCGATGTCGTGATCAGGAAGGCATAGCCGTCCTTATCCTAGGGAACGGTATATACGAGTCCTTACCACAGCAAGAAACGGCCAATACACTCGGCCTACGGCCAGCCCTCAAAGAGAGCAACAATAGTCTTCTCAGCTGAAACTAGCGGTCAAGAATGACCCTCTCAAGCCCAGAGTATACGTTCATTCTCGGACCCTTTGCATAGCAACAGAGAGTAACCCCTGTCTTCTGTGCCGCGAGAACTCCAGAATAGATGGGCCCTCTTATCGAGACCGAGATCGGGATTCCGACCCGCGCCGCCTTTATCACTTCAGCGGCTGACTGTCTTCCGGAGCTCACGAGAACAACATGCGAAGAATCGAGCCCACTTTTGATGATCCTCCCGAGGGTCTTGTCAACTGCATTATGGCGGCCCACATCTTCGAAGAAGGCTTTCATCTCGCCCCCGAGGAAAGCCGCCGCGTACTGGAAGCTTCCGATCTTTCTGAACTTTCGTGAGTATTCGTTGAACTTAACCATCATCTCTGCGATCTCGGAGGCGGAAACATAGAATTGAGACTTTACGAAGGGTTTGTCAATCCGATCCAATAATCGGTGGAAGTCCTCGGAAGATCCGCAGGCTGACGTGAGGACTCGGATCACTTTCGCCGCATCTGTCCTGACTTGTGCACTCGGTTTCGTGCGCACGTGCACGCTCGTTGTTTCCTCACTCCAGGCTATGTCTTCTATGTCCGAGAAAGATCTGAGTATGCCTTCCCCGATGAGGTATCCGATTGCGAGCTCAGGCAGAGCGGTAGGTGTCGCAAAGAGCGTTGCGACGAGTTCTGTATTGACATAGATCGTTACCGGAGTCTCTACGGCGGCTTGTTCTGATGTGACTTCGTCTATATGAGAGGTCAAGTCGATCTTTCTTACGGCCACAGGCTCAGTAGACTTCATCAGTAATATCTGCCTCAATTGTCATCTGTTGCACGGAGCATGAGCTTGCGTTGCGTCCATTTCGGGACAGGGACTATCTCATTACTCCTGAGGGTTTCATCTTTACGGTGATCGGGAATCTCCACCCGGCGGAACGTGTCATAGCGTATTTGAAGTACATCCCAGACGAGCGAGGTAAGTGGGGCTCAGGTCGCTCTCGTTACCGTAGGGCCCTCGCGCACTATAATGTCCCGTCGGTCATGGACTCGATACAGTTTCTTCGCGAAAAGGCTCCGCAGTACGTCTTCGAATCAGCCGTAGACGGGATTTCGCTGCCGGCCGTTCCGATAGATAGGATCGATGCACATCTATGTCCTGAAACAAGGCTACCTGAACTCCAGAGTGCCGAAAGTCGAGACGAGCTTGAGAGCAAGGCTCTCAGATTCGTCCAGCTGCTCTCAAGAGAGGCAGGTGTGCCGACGGAGTCTCTTGGTTTCACTGGATCTATCCTAGCTCGGATACATGATCCAACGTTCTCCGACATCGATCTCGTCGTCTATGGATTCAGCAATGCTCTTCGCGTCAAGACTTTCTTGCGTAAACTGGAGGATTTCCCATCTTGTGAGATTCGTAAGCTCACTGGAGCGTCTAGAGAGAAGTGGATGGCTGAGAGGCTGAAATCAACCCCATTGACGCGACGGGATGTCATAGCCCTGTTTGCACGGAAATGGAACATCGGATCATTCGAGGGGACAGACTTCTCAGTTCACGCGGTTCACACGGAGGTCGAAGTCCGTGGGCACTATGGTGATGAACGGTACACGCCGCTCGGAATCATCGATGCCACTGCTAAGATAGTAGGTGGCAAAGAGAGCATGTTCATGCCTGCCGTATACGAAGTTGAACACCCGGACGTGAAGGATGGTCCTGCGGCCTCGAGGCTGGATCGAATAGTGAGCTACGAAGGGCTGTACGCAGATGTGGCGGAGGAAGGCGAAACAGTCTCATGTAAAGGGAAGCTTGAGAGGGTCGAGTCATCCTCAGGGATCAGTCACAGGATCTTGGTCGGCTCGCCCGAAGCCGGAGGAACAGACTACCTGTTGCCCCTCACGAGTTGATGTCGCCTGAGTCATTTCTTTGCTTCTTGAATCACGAATGTGGCTATCTCGTCAGCTATCCGTACGTTCGTTGTAGTCTGCAACCCTTTCCAGCCCGGCTGAGAATTCACCTCATGCACAACCAGGCCCTTCTCGCTTTCCATGATGTCAACGCCGGCGATCTTGCATCCTAGAGTCGTCGCCGCCTTCACCGCGAGCGCTTCCACTTCTGGATCGACTTGGAATCCCTTCGGCATCGCCCCTCTACTTACATTCGTCTTCCAAGAGTTTGAAACTCTGAAAATGCCTGCTACGACTTTTCCGTCAATCACGAATGTGCGAATGTCACGTGATCCGTGGTGGACGAACTCTTGAACATATAAGACGTGTCTGTAGAATCTCAGTGTTCTCATGACGCGTTCCGCGATATCTTCATCGCGAATCCTAGCAACGCCGATGCCTCTGGATCCGAAGACGGGCTTGATCACAGCCTCGCCGCCAAAATCCCGGTATGCTCGCATGGCCTCACGGACATCTTCCGTCACGACTGTCTTTGGTACTGGAATGCCGTGCTCGCTGAGTAAGGCAAGCGCGTAGTACTTATCAACCGCTTTCTCAATGGCGGCTGGCGGATTGATGACAAGCATTCCATGTCTAGCAAGCTTGTGTAGCCCATCCATTTGGAAGATTATCTCGTCCAGCGATCCTCGCCCAATCGGCCTCACGAGGATGGCGGACAATTCACGTAGGACGTCAATTTCTCCAAGAGAGAATTCAGGGGCTATCCCGACTCGCGCGGTCACGTCGTCGAACCTGAACGCAACTGGTTCGATGCCTTGACGAACAAACGCCTCCTTGAGCCTCGAAGAGCACCAAGCATCTTGGGCGCGGGTCATAATGCCGACTTTCAAGCCAGAAAAACTCCGGGAAACGTTGTTATCTACATGTGGCTTTTTTGAGTTTGCGTGGCGTGTTCCCATTGTTGATGAGAGCTCCAAAGCGCCATCGCTTTCCCGGAAAGCGCCACCTCTTTGCCCGAAAGCGGCACCTCTTTCCCGGCAAGCGGCACCTCTTACGAGGATGTCGCCATGCACGACGCCAGCGCTTCACTACCTAGATGACAATAAGCGGAACGTTGTGCCGTGGAACTCAGCGTTGGTGCTCTCTGGTAACTGCCCCGCTTCGCAGCCAACAAGAGGCCCGAAAACCAACCCGTTTTAGTGAGAAATACTTCCAGCGTCATACGTGCCGGTCGAAATAAGTAGGTCAGAGGCACACGCAGGCGAACCCACACATGAAGGTTGTCACTCGGGCAATCAGGACAAGGTACTGGAAACCCGGTGACGACTACCGCAAGATAATCCTAGATGCGATCTCTGCAGAGCTCAACGAGGGAGATGTTGTTGCAATCTCTGAAAAGGCACTTGCGGTCGCGCGGGGGCTAATCGTCGACGAATCCAGAGCCCGGCCCGGCATTGTTGCGCGTAGCTTAGCGGTTTTCTGGATGAGGCTTGTCTGGGGATTCGTTCTGAGTAGGCTCTGTCACATGAAGCCTGTGAACATCAAGCGTCTCCGAACTTACCCACTCCGTGAAGGCGCCAAGCATAAGCAGGTTTGCCTTGAGCACGTGGGCCTTCTCCAAGCGCTTCGGTCGTTCTCCGAGGGAGGAATAGACACGACGAATCTGCCATACTCGCTGGCTAGCTTGCCGCTCGAATCTCCCAAGCGCATTGCGGAAGAAATTCAGAAGATGATCTTCGACCGGCTTGGCAAGAGTGTCACCTTGACGATTGTTGATAGCGACAAGACCTACTCATGTGGTACAATTCATCTCTCATCCCGACGGGTCGAGATTCCGGGCGTGAGTCAACCTTGGTTTCCTCGCATATTTGATAGGTCGAGCTTTCAGGTGGCGAGCAAGATCAACCCCCATCGCTTGGGTAGGCTCGGAAGTCTCGCCAGATCATGCATTGCGTGTGGCAGGTCTCGCCAACAAGGCTCGTGGATACGGTGCAGGAAGAACAGCTTGGGACATGGCCATCCGATTTGGGGTCGGACTGACAGAGGTTGATTGGGAAATGCTTGAGCATGTCGAACACAGACCTATCGTAATCCTGAGACTCGAGTCGGACAGATCGAAAAACAGGTCGGCCCTAGGGCCTGTACCCACTGAGTAAAAGTATCGACAGCGTCGAAGCGGTTAGGTCGGCCGTCGTACCTGGGTTGCATCGATGGTCTATCCTCTGCAAGGATCTATCCATTCTTTCGGCCTCCTCGCGTCCCCTCGAGGTCTTCATTCCGCCAGCTTTCAGAACTCGCTTCGCCATGAGGGAAACTTCCCTTGCTCTGCCTATCCCCAGTTTTCGAGCAACCAGCGTGTCTGGGACTTGAGAGAGGATTCTGAGGTAGGTGTCTACAACTGCAGTGTTGATGTCGCCTGTTGCGTGCAGCTCGCGAACAAGAAATGGCAGGCCAATCTCGAATGTCACAGGGAAACCCCTGACCCATTCAGATGAAATCGTATCGTATCCTGATGATATGCGAAAGATGTCAAAGAGTGAGATGTTCTGCTTTACGTATTCTTGCAAGCGAGTCTCTATCATTAACATCAAGCTCAGGCACCTTCCCCATTCCGCCAGGCGACGCCAGCGATATCGCACGATAGACGTTCACCGCATCAGTCTTGTTCGTACTGCGAACGACTATCCTCAGGTTCTTCCTGATCTCTAGGGCTTTCAGAGCCCTCCGCGAAGGCACCATCCCCGCTGCGTAGGATATCGGGATCAGGAGGAGGATCGCACCGAGGCTCGTGTTCCCTCCACGTTGCCATTCTGAGCATGATTCGACTGCACGTCTGATTCGCTCGCCAATCATGAGCTCTCCGCTATGAATTGATCCGGCAGCCATTTTGCTCCCTCGCAAAGCTGCGAGTCGGAAGTGTGGCACCAATGCAGCGGCAGAGGCAAGGAAATGTTCAAACCGCGTATTCTCGAAATCTCGCGTTCTGTGGACGTTTCCTGGCTTAGGATATGCACTGACTTCTAGCAGAAGAGCAAGTTCTAGCGCTGCAGCAATCTCATCATGCCTTGTTGGCATTGGTCTCAGGGTCAAACGACGATCCCCTTCCGACTTCGTCGATACTGTCCGCTCCGTGTTTGCTCATTGTGTCGCAGTTTGGTTTGGGGTCTGGAACAGTCTCATGCTTTGGACGGTTTTGACTACTGCGGCGGTGACTATTGCTGCAGGCAGGATGATCACCAGTCTCTCTATCGGGTAGGCGTAGAACACTGCGGCCCATGTTGCGTTCAGCGTTGTTGGAGTCATGCCCATCAGAGGCACCGCCATGCTTGCGAAGAGAAGCGTTCCAGTGAGGTGCTGAGCTGTTGTCCCAATGAGGGACAGAACACAGGCCGCTGTCAATCTCTTCTTTTCGGATGCTCCTGAGATCCACTCTATGGATTTCTTGCTCAGCGGCGAGGCAAGTAGTATCCACGTGATGATGTGGAGCCAGATGAAGGGTACCGAGACTGTGCTTCCTAGGAATGTCAAGGGGACGAAGTGTAATGTCGACGGATGTGCAAAGAACAGCACAATCAGCGCTGAATATAGTGCCAAGGCGGGGATCATCCTTCTCCGCATCAAGAGACCTAGGACAGCTGCGTTCATCATGATAGGCAGGAAATCCAACCCAAAGAAGTTCATTCGCCCGGTGAGCATTATGCCCAGAAAGGTTCCAATGATTCCCGCAACGGATCCCACGTACGGACCCAATACGATCCCAAGAAGAGGAGCTGCGAATTCAGTTGTGCTGAAGACGCGTCCCGATCCACCAATCATCACGAAGATCGGCATCAACCTCAGAAGTCCGTAGACTGCTGCGAAAGTTGCGGCCAGCGGGACGACACGTTTCTTGGAGATCTCCGCGGGAATCATCATTAATCAGCGCTGAGTCGCGCGTCAGCCGAATCGTTGCGCGTCCTCCGAACAGTACGCGGGACAAGGATAAGTAGTAGTTGGGTGAATCCAGAAAGACCAACATAACCGGTGATGCTCGATGCAGGAACGACGGATCCTAACCACGAGGCTCATCACGCTCGTAAGTGTCATTGCGGCGCTCGATATCGTACTCGCGGCGATCCCATTGATTCCATATGGTCCTTCCGCAGGCGCCCTAGTGAAGCCCTCAGAGGGCATTCTACTTGGACCTTGGGGCGGAATGTTAGCCGCCCTTGTTGGAGGAATCATCTCAAGCATCATCTGGCCGTCAACAGCGGTACTCGGATTGGCGACGTGGATTCCAGGGGTCATCGGCGCATTCGGTGCAGGAATGTTACTCAAGGGCAGATGGAAAGCCGTGTTGATTCTATTTGCAGCTATTCTCATTGCTTTCTTTCTTCACCCGTTTGGGCCAGGAGTATTTCTATACGCCAACTGGGACAAGCTAATCGCTTTGTGCATGATTATTCCAGTCTCTATACTCGTTAGGCGCCGGCTGGGTAGTCGTGACAGCGTGAAGGCGCTGGCGCCTGTCATAGGCTTAGTTTCTCTTATCGCAACAGAGATGGATGGAGCTACTGGGAACCTGATCTTCCTACTCGAGGCCGAGCCATTCTTTGGCTTGAAGAAAGAGATGCTTCCAGCCTTGTTCATTCCCTACACTTTCCTTGACCCCGGCACTCGTGTTCTCATTGGAATCGTGTGCGCACTAGTCCTCACACCTGTTCTCGTTGCCGCGGAGAGGGCAAACCTGCTCAAGTGGCCGCTCACTTAGCGCTTCCAGTCAACGTCTCACTAGTCCAGCTTGAGGCAGAGCTGTAAAGCTCATGTCTGTGACAGGTAGAGTTGTGACCGAAAGTGCGCTTTCTGGTTGATGCGTCGTATGAGAGCTAGGGAAGGAGACTTCGTTGAGAGTTCAGATGGTCTCCTCTTCGATGTGAAAGGTCTCCTCCATCCCTCTGACCGAGTGGTCGCGTACCTTCGATATTATCCCGACAACCGAGGCACAAGATCCCGAGACGGAGTCCGCTACGTTAAGGTCTACGATCTCACGAAGAGGCGTCTCTTGCTTGAGAGGAGATGGCCTCGCTACCTGTACTATGATGAAATGCAAGGCCGCGAACTCCAAGGCGTGCCAAAGGACAGCATACTAGCTCTCCACATGCCGAAACAGCGGGTCGCAACACTTCTGCATTCAAGACGGAAGGATGCGCTGGAAGTAAGCGCAAGTAGGCTAGTGAAAGTTCTGGCGCAAGAGTCCGGGCTTCCTCTAGATTGCTTTGGTGTCTCTGGTTCACTCCTCGTGGGGTTGCATCGACAGGACTCGGACCTTGACATTATTGTCTACGGTGCAACAGCAGCGAAACGCGTGCAACGAGCTTTGGTCACTCTCCTAGAGGAAAATCAGGTCTTTCACGCGTACGGTGCTCGTGGCCTCAGACGCTTGTACTTGAGACGAGACCTACGAGAGGCGCTCACTTTCGGAGACTTCGAACTGCAGGAACGCCGCAAGCTGTTTCAGGGTAGATTCCTGAGTCACGACTACTTCATTCGATGTGTCAAGAACTGGGGGGAAATCACTGAACGCTACGCAGATGCCCAGTGTGCGCCGATAGGGGAGTATGCAGTGTCAGCCGAGGTCACAGGCGACGAGGAAAGTCTCCTGACTCCTTGCCGGTATGTGATCAAACATGTGGAGGTTCTCTCAGGGAATCCCACCTGTACTCCCCGCGAAGTAATCTCGTTTCGCGGACGATTCGCAGAACAGGCAATCCGTGGAGAGCGCGTCCTCGCACGAGGCAGACTTGAGAGAGTCAGATCTAAAGGGTCAGAGTACTATAGACTGGTCGTTGGAGAAGGCCGCAGAGACGTGCTGCGAACGATCTGGTAGGCCTGCAGCAGGAGGATACTGAGTTTGGATATTCACTCGGCGCTGACAATCCTGTTTCTTAGGAGGCCTATTCCTTCGATCTCGGCCTCCATTAGATCTCCCGGTTTGAGTAGTCGCTTTTCGGGTTTGGCGTAAAGACACCTAGAGATATAGGGGTTCTACTCTCGCGTTTTCGCCTTGCGGATCACAATGTCGCCGTCTGTGGCGTGAAACTCTACAGTGTCACCGTCCTTGACCTTGAGAAGTTCCACAATTTCAGGCGGCAAACCGACCCCTAAACTATTGCCGACTCGGCGAATCTTCCGCTTCAATGTTATTGGCATAGCCTGTAACTACCCTGTAGGTACCTTTAAAGGTATGCTGCGTGCTCACTATGTAGCTATAGGGTGAATATCGTGACTGAGAAAGAAATTGAAATCAAGGTTCGCCTACCAAAGAGCGCCTACGACTATCTGACTGAGATAGTTGCGAAGACATCTGGACTGGCCATACAGGACTGGATACGGTATGCGATTCAAGGCGAAATCGCGTGCAGTCTTGAGGATCCGTTTCACTACTGGGACGGGGCTTGGCTCAAGAATCGCTACAACCTGGAAGGCTTCCTAGACGAGCAGCCGCCTGACTGAGGCGTGACCCTATTTGGTTTTGGACAAGCGCCGAATCAAGAACCCGCTTACCGCTCGCCAATTCATCGACGGACTTAGACGTATCAAGATGGAGGGCCTCAGGGAGAAGTATCAGATTCCTCCTGACCTCGACATCGACCTATTGGCAGGGATTCTCCGATTCATGCAGGAGAATGGAACAGAACAAAGTCGAACCAAGAGAATCCCAAAGTGAGACGCACCCCGATTTCTCGGCACGAAAATGAGACATTAGCTCTTCAGACACGAACGCGAAAAATCCAAGCATGAAACGCGACGATGAGGACATGATAGAAATGAAATCGTACGCGTTCGCTCTCGGCATCTCGGATATGTGGCGTACGATGCGGTCGCGTCGAATAAATGAGCCTGTTAGGAAATCCCTAATCCCAGGGATCGGTCCTGCAGATCAAGGCCGGAATGCGAAAATGGCAAAAGCGCCCTTTTTCGACTATACTGTATAGATTCTACGTAGCAGAGTTGCAAAGTTTAGGTTCAGAGTTTTGGACATGTTGTCTGGGAGACATGCCACTTTTCGAGGTTTCTCAAGCGCGATCCACGAAACAAACAGTTTGATTCAAGACAGAGATCGGTGAACGGGCTTTACTTCAACCTCTAAACGGTGAAAGGAGCAAACACGAGAAAATTGTGCATATTATGGGGTAATTCACCACACCACCACGCTCCTTTAGGAGAGAAAGCATTCTGAACCGTGGGGGGAGAGCCCCTTTTTTGCTTTTTCTCTGAACGTTTTCGGGTTACGAGTTGACTTGTATGTCCGCTGTGTCTAAGAAGGTTGAGGCAGGATCAAACGGTGACTTAGTTCTCACTCTCGACGAGAAGGATCTCCGAGTTCTCGGCCTCAGATTACTATTCTCGAAAACGTAACAGTCACAGCTTTTTCGTGATAGCTCGTCGCTTGCTGATGGCGACTGAGTTCCGTTATCTATCAGCAACAAACGAAGTGGAATAAATTGGGTAAAGTGAAAACTATCGAAGATAGCCGAGAGGCTGTCGCTACTTCTAGGGAAGAAACTTCTTCCAGCGAAAGCCTTGAAGGTTTAGCGGCCCAGGTCCGAATCCTCGCGCCGCAACCCGTGATAAATGAACTAACGTCCCTGCTATCAAAGCAAGGGTTCTCTCTGACAGGAACGGAGCCAGAAAAGGGACATGAAGATAGGGTCCGGGCCTACATGGTTCGGCCAGTCAAGAAGGTCGAAGCGCCAACAATCCCTGAGCCAATTCCGCCAACGCAACCAAAAGAACTTCTCGAATCACAGAAGAAACAAGTCCAAGCTGAACTTTTGAAACTCCAACATGACGAAGCGACAGCAATAATCGGGGCGGACCCTGACGCTCTCGTCAAGATACGCGAAAGACAAAACGCCCTCACAGCAATCGGTCAACACGTCGGCTTTCAACTGGAGAAATGGGGCAAATACGATGAGGAAATCAAGAAGTTTGCGCAGGCCAAAAAAACCATGTCCCAGATTGACCATTTCAGATATTTCAAGTATTATCTGGATGACGCTGGTCACCGGTTAGAGTTCTCGGGGCTCACAAATAGCAGGGGACTCTCGCTTGATCTGGATCGATCACTCGAATGGATGGCCGCGCCGGACTTTGTCTATCTCATCCGATTGAGTTGTCGGCGCTGCGGGGAATTTCATCTAAAAACTCCACAGCAACTCTTGGAACTAGAGAAATCGCAAAAGGACGGCGAGACGAAATGAAACAAATGACAAGGCCACGACCCAAGGCAGAGCAACAGGTTACGCCGAAGACAGCGTATGCGCAACTCAACGAGGCACTCAACGCTGCAAAAGAACTTAATAAATTAGGGGAACAGCTCAGATCTGTTTCTTCCGAAGAGTACGAAAAACAAATCGTCGAGCAGTTGGAAACCAAAGTCAAATTCGTCCGGGAACACTTCGCATTATTGTCAGGTTCGACGCAGCGGTCAGGGAAGGCGATGCAAGGAATCGCCTCGAATCTTGAGAAGCAGTTGAAAGAACTCGCTGAACAAATCAGGGATGAAGGGAAAGTGCGAGGGTATGTTCAATGACTGATGATGCGGCACTTATCCTTAAGACAAAAATCCGTCAATTCGTCGATTCTGGCACGCCAGTGGAGGCTCTCAGAATATTGTTCCCTCACTCGGACGAGGTCATCCAATCCGTGCTCGATTCGGCCGGCGTGAATCTTGAAACCCGGGTTCGGCAGGACATGTTTGAGCGGAAGACCGAGCCGTCAGTGAATCCTCTTGAGCCCGCTGTAAGACGACAAATGGAAACCCCAGCATCTCAGCCAGAAATGTTGCCATTCTCGGACGAGTCCCTGCAGGATTTCGTCAGGCGCAAAATGGCGTTGCCACCACGGAGTGAGCAGCAATGAAACCCGCGAAGAATGAACCCTATGTGACGCTGACGGATCGAGGTAAAGTCGAGTTTAGCGTACTCAGTCAGAAAGTTCAGAGGCTTGAAGGACGGACCAAACTACTATCGCGTCAAGTCGAACTGCTCTGCACAATCTTACTCGACTACATCACGACTGAAAGAACCAAAACGGCGCTCGCGCAGATTCAGAACCTCCAAGAGATGTCACGAAGACATGAACGGGCCGACATGAACGGGGGTGACTAATAATTGACACCATTTGCATCAGACCCAAACATGACGACTCAGCGACAAATGACTAAGATCAGGTGTGATAGTTGCGGGGCGGACGCGGAAGTTCCATTCCGACCAGATGGAAAACGCCCCGTGTTCTGCCAAACTTGCTATAGAGCGAAGAGAGAGTCTCAACGAGCGGAAGCAGCTAAACGACTTGAACGCTTGACAAAGTCCGGTTACTATGCCGAACCGAAGGCGCTTGGCCAATGAATGAGACTTCGATTTCGTTTGGCAAGGACTTCGATCTCGGGTTCCTAGTTCGAGACGACATCTACATTCCTAGAATGCTGCCTCCGGGAGCCAAACGGTTCTTTGGGGCGGCCATGCCGGAGACAAAACATGCTGGCTTATGGACACTTGGCGAAATGCACGAGAGTGAAAGCGGCATAATGAGTCTCTCACTTGAGCTGACTTCTCTCGATGAACCGTTGCATGTCTGGACTTTCAAGCGTGAGGAGTTCCTACATGCAGATCCAGACACGTTAGCGCGACAGATACCGCTCGCACTCCGCCAACAATACAGCATCGACCAATTCGACTTAGCTAAGGCGCTCGCTCGGAAACAATGCGAAGTCGAGAAGCCCTGGAAACGAATCATCAGGGAAGCCGGCAGGAAAGTCAAACTCACAGGCGAGCAGCCGGTCCTCGTTGATGAGTTGGCGCCTCACATCCCGGATCCGCAACCCTACGAGACAGAAGACGCCCTATTCGAGGACGCATGTAACTTTCTCAAGGCAGGCGTTATCTTCGCTGAACCTGAAACCTACACAATCGTCACGGCCTGGATTCTCCTAACCTGGAGAATTGAGGACACAAATGTCGCACCATACCTCTACGTGACCGCTCCGAAGGGACATGGCAAGACCCGACTCTTGGAAGTAATTCAGCAAATGGCAAGGCGTCCACTCGTTGCGAGTTATGCAAGTCGAGCGGGCGCAATACGAGCGATCGACGGAACAAATGCAACTTTGCTTTTGGATGAGGCCGAGCATTACGTTGACCCGCGTCAACGGCAAAGCAGCGATCTCGCAGCGGTTCTCAATGCCGGTGATCGACGTGGCGCACGAGCGATCATGGTAGCTGATGTTATCGAGACTCTGCCAGACGGAAGCAAACATTCAGTCAAGAAGCCAGTTGCCCTCGACACGTTCAGTGCCAAAGTCATAGCGAGCAGACGGGACATATTCGACACACTAGAAGACCGCTCCGTACAGATCATCATGCCTAAACATGGCAAGAACCTAGGCCCAATAGACGAGAAGTATGCGGAAGCACTTCGAGGAAGACTCGCACAATACCGCCTAGACTGTCTAGACAAGAAACAGCCACTTCGAGCAACGCTGCCCGAGACAGGAGACGCACGACTCTCGGAGATCCTTGAACCCTTGTATGCCGTGACACCTGAACAGTACCGAGGTGCCTTCGACACAATCTTAGAACGTGAGAAGCGGCTCCGACTCGAAAGGATTCAGGAAACCTATGAGTATGCGATCCTAGAGGCGTTTGATTCTGTAGTTCTAGACGACACTGAAGACGGCTCACTCATCCTAACGGAAACGGTCACGGACGCATACAATCAACGCCACGCAAACAAGCCAACAACAAACCGAAGCATAGGCCGAACCCTAACACGACTCGGATTCAAAACGGAAAGGCAGGACATCGTCACGCTCGGCAAAACCACGACTCGGAGAGGATACAAACTGAACCGTAACCTGCTCCAGAGACTCAAGGCAGAATACGGCTTTGACACGGAACCCTCGTCAACATCGTCAACATCGTCAACAACTATGAGAGGCACCCTCCTAGACCCCTCTCTAACCCAGAACCATACACCTCCTTCTAATGACGATAATGACGATGATGACGGGAAACAAGGAGAGGTATAGAAGTTGGGTCGATTCGTCTCTTTGGTCTCTAGGGCGGTTTTGGCCTATTCGAATGCCACGTATGGCAAACATGCTAAGTCGAGTACCTGCTATGGGGTATATGAGCGACTTGACAAATCTTCTCGGTAGGACATGGGGATGGTGTTCTCAAATCATGCCTATTTTGCCGTTTTTCGGTCGAGGGTACATACTACACCGTGGGGTATATGGAGGCGTTTGGCTTGAAACCTAAGCGTAGGCGGGGCGGTCAACCTGGCAACTTGAATAGGCTCTTGAAGGCTGAACCGTGGATAATCAAGTTCGATCTTGACAAACACGAAGATCTCCAAGCGCTACTCAAGGAAGTCATAAGGCGCGTCAGCAAGGGCCAGATGAACGAGCATCGCGGAAGTGTGATTCGCAACTGCGTTAAGCTCCTGCTCAAGACTATGCCGCCCGCTCCAATGGTCAGCACCAATGCAGACGATCCTATCCCGTGGCTTGAGGCTAACCTAGCCTTTCACCCGTTCCCATATCAAGCACAACTCATCCGAGACCACAACATCAAGACGCGAGTCGTGCGCAAGTCTAGGCAAATAGGAATCACCACCGCGCTTGCTAAGGAATCCATATGGAAGACATTCACTAAGCCGCCTCGCACAATCCTAATCATCTCACCCTCCGACCGTCAATCGAAGATACCAATGCAACGCATTCAAACAGACGTGGACGCGAACCCGAACCTCAGAGAGCAGGTCACACGCAAGAATACGAGCGAATTGTGGCTCAAGAACGGGTCATCAATCATCAGTCTCCCGAACAATCCAGACAGGATTCGAGGGTTCAGTCCAAGCGACATCATTGCGGATGAGGCCGCGCAGTTCTTGAATGATGAGAAAGTCTTAGCCAGTATTCGGCCTATGCTCTCAGCAACAGCCGGCACACTCACAGTCGTATCGACGCCTAAAGGCAAGCGTGGCCTCTTCTATGATCAGTACAGGCTTGCAGTCTCAGAGCAGACGAAGCGTAAGGACATCCAGGCCTATGACTTCTATCCGAGCACGATTTGTCCGCTGATCACAAGCGAGTTCCTAGAGAATGAGCGTTTGAACCTGTCCGAGTTGCAGTATCAAGAAGAGTATGAGGGCGCATTCGTTGAAGTCGCAGACACGTACATTAGAATGCCTGTCATCATGGGGTGCGTCGATAGGAGTCTGCAATTGCTCACGCAAGGCGCGGAATCCGCAAGCTACCTTATCGGTCTGGACTTGGCGAAACAGAGAGACGAAACAGTCGTGATCCTTCTAGAACGACTGGAAGACAAACTCGTCGTGCGCTATATCGAGGCTTGGAGCAAAATGGATTACAGTGACCAGATCGGTCGTCTCCGCCTACTCGGTGAACGGTTCCGAATCGTTGGCGGCTGCGTGGATCAAACAGGCGTCGGTCAACCCATCGTTGAGGATTTGAAAAGCTTCATTCCTAGCATTCAAGGCGTCAATTTCACGCAGGAAAGCAAAGTGGACATGGCGGCGGGTCTCCTCACGGTTCTGGAACAGCATAAGATAGTTTTGCCTGATAACAAGAAACTAATCCTACAATTGAACGGTCTCCGCTACCGAGTCAGCAAGAACGGGGCGACTCTGTTTGAAAGTCCAGAGAAGGCGAAGCTACACGATGACTACTTGTGGGCGCTTGCCTTAGCGGTACTTGCAGCGAGGAAACCTCAAAGTCCGTATGGTCCGCATCCCATGCCGATTGTGCGTGTGCTCGACTTTCGGCGTGGTCGGGACGATTTTGACAGCGTGATTCTGGGTTCTCGCAGCCTCCCGTGATGAGCGGTCACGATTTGCGTTTTGATCTCTTCTCAAGTTCGACACGTAGTTTCTCCGTGGTCTCGATGCTTCCGTCTTTGCGGGTTGCGAGTAGGCCGGCTTTCAATCCGACCTCTTGCAGCTTCTCGTATCCGCCAGCCGCGTCAATCATCACTTGATTATAGATCACATATCCTTGCAGTTGCTTAACCTGCTTCTTGAGTTCCTCAAGGGTCTGCGCTTGTTCGGATAATTCCTTACTCTGCTGTAACAGGATGTCGCCGGCTGGCTTCTCCCTCGTCCAGTCAATCTTCGCGTATTCATGGGCAAGGTAGCCCCCGTCCTTCCTGTCAAAATACTTGTCTTCAGCGCCCTTGATCGTGTGACCTGTTAGCACCGTCCCGACTTGGTCGTCTACGAATGGTCTAATCGCTTTTCGGAATCCATGCCGGAAACTGTGCGGCGTGAACTCAGCCCTCTTGAACCCGCCATATTTGGCGACCCGATGAACCACGCCGAGCCAAGTCTTGTAAATGATCCGCTTGTGAATCTCATTCGTGAAGAGTGGCGATTCAGGCGTGAGATCATGGCGATACGTTAGGTACTGTTTGACGGCTTGCTGCGCTTCCTTACCAATGAAGGCCCAGTAGAATCCTATGCGTGCAAGAGGCTTGCGGATCTTCGAGTCAATATCTGGCGTGACCTTGATAGGGATAGGCGGGTCGATGGATATGTCAACATGTTTCACTTTCAGGCTAAGTAACGCGGACGGTCTAACTCCGGACTCGTAAGCCGTCCAGATCATAGCCTTGTACTTAGCGACGTTTTCCTTGCTCAGTTGCGTGTCCGCGTCTAGGCCGTCTGTGATTCGGTAGATTTCCTCTTTCGTGGGAACCCTTCGATCAGTCTCAGTTGCCACAATCGTAATCATGTCCTGCCGGGTCCAGATCATCTGCAATTCTTGACTCAACAAGAAGGAACGGAACGAGGATAAGGTGAGGCTTGCCGTGGCCGTCTTGCCTTGATTCACGAGGTCCATGCAGTAGGCTTTGACTTTCATTTTGAGTTCTTTGCCGTTGCCGGATTTCACTTGTTCGATGATATACTCCGGTGTGACTTGGATTGTTTCGATTAGGTGGCCGAACCGTTTCAAGTGACTATTCCGGGTATTGAAGGCTGAATAACTTGAGAGCCAGCCTTTCACTAGCGGATTCTCGGAAAGCGATTCGTACTTCTTAGACAATCTATATCTCCCTATACCTTGGTAGGATATAGGAAGGCCCTGAGTATATTAAGGTAGAGGGTAGAGTGCCTATATCCCGCTACGGTTTGGCGTAGAATCCTACTCCTGCAGGTGTGCCTGTTGCTATGATGTCTCCGGGCTGAAGCGTCATGACTTTTGAGATGAAGGCGACAAGCTCTGGGATCTTGAAGATCATGTTCGCTGTTGTGCTACTTTGCCTTATCTCGCCGTTGACTCTCAATTCCATCTTCAGATTGTGCGGGTCGCTTACTTGTTCGCGGAAGACCAGGGAAGGGCCCGTGGGTGCGAATGTGTCGAAGCTTTTTCCCCTGAACCATTGTTTGTCTGAGAACTGGATGTCTCTTGCACTTATGTCGTTAAACACAGTGTACCCGGCGATGTGATCGAACGCATCTGACTCAGCTATGTCTTTGCCCCGTTTTCCTATGATGGCTGCCAGTTCGACTTCATAGTCCACTTGAGTTGAGATCTTTGGGTAGACCACTGGATCTTCGGGGCCTACAATGGTCGTGCTCGGCTTGCAGAAAAGCAGGGGGCGTTCAGGTAAGGGAACCCGAGCTTCCTCCGCATGGTCTCTGTAGTTCAATCCCAGACAGACTATCTTGGGAGGAACGGGAACGGGCGGCAAAATGCGAACATCGGTCGCCTTGAGTAGAACTTTCTGTTGCTGCAGTTCTTCTGAGCGCTTTGGCAGGAGCCCATGGACATGATTAGTCAGGTCGGAAGTGTAGCTCCAGAGCCTCTCACCAATTTCGAGAAAATCAATCATGCTCTGCGGAAAAGATGCGGGTGTATCTCTGTGCGTTCCTGTCACTTCGGATAGAAACAAGTCGTGTGCTCGACCAAGATCGATTATGCATTGGTCCCGTAACTCGCCGAGTCTCTCTTGACCGTGGAAATCGAATGATATTAGCTTCAAGGCGGCTCTGCCGAAATACTGAGTTCGACAATACTTAATACCGTTGAGGAGCTTTGCGTTTTTTCCGCTACTCAGCGAGAGGATGATGAGTTGGACAAGAAAGTCGGCGTTGCTGTCGTAGGCGCAGGTTTTGTCGGAGGACAAGCGCACGTCCCTGCATTCAACAAGATCCCCGGATCAGAACTTGTAGCACTTGGGGACCAGGTGGAAGAGCGAATCAAGAAGTACGCGGACAAGTACCACGTAAAGTACTATCTCGACTACGATCAACTGCTCAATGATCCAAAGGTGCAAGCTGTGGTGTTGGCGGTTCCGACACCATTCCACTACGAGATGTCTATGAAAGCCATAGGCAAAGGAAAGCATGTGCTCTGCGAGATGCCACTAGCACCTCGAGCGTCTGAAGCTGAAAGGCTTGGAAAAGAAGCCGAAAAGGCCCGCGTCACGTTGATGCCTGTTCTGAATTTCCGGTTCACACCGAATTACGTGAAGGCGAAGGAGCTGATCGATGCAGGCAAGATCGGTAAGCCTCTCGCCGTTTCGTTTAGGGAATTCATCGCGGCGAAGGATCTTGCTATGCAGTGGCCGGCCAATTCATGGGCATGGAATATCGAAAAGAGCGGAGGCTACCCGGACTTCACACTATCCGTGTGGTCAATTGACCTTCTGAGGTGGTTACTGGATGCGGAGATCAGCGAGGTTGATTGGAAGTCGAGCTACGCTCCGCTGAAAGAATATGGAGGAATAAAGTCGTACAATACAATGGGGCTCGTCAAGTTCTCGACTGGCGCCGTCGCTGCGTTGCACTTCAGCTCGATGGTGGCTCCCATTGCCGGCACGAGCAGACTTGAAGTCTTCGGAGACAAGACCTACAACTTACTGGCGAACTGGAACGACTCCCTCACGTTGGTCGGACAAGATCCAGAGCGTCAGGAATGGGTGTTCAGGGAAGGTGGAACCAAGGTCTGGGGTCACTATCAACTCGACGAGTATTTCATCCAGTGCATCCTGAAGGGCCAGAAGCCGAAGATAACCGCTGAAGACGCAGTGAAGGCAATCGAGGTCGCTTCAAAGATCGTCAAGTAGAAACGAGCTGGCTTCTGACTAGGCAGTCGTGACCGCCATAGTCTCTTTCAGTACGGCCGCGTTTATTTGACCGGATCTGAATGTTTGTCCGGTCCTGATGTTGTTTACTGAGACGACTGCTGGCGCGAAAAGGTTAGGGTCGATCTTGTAGAAGTCGAACCCCGCCGCCTTGAATACTTCGTAGAACGGTTTCCCGTATTCTCTGGCGGTCGAGGATGGTGCCTTCGAGACGATTTCTTTCAGTTTTTCATCGTCTTCGAAGTTCGCGGTGTAGTACGTCTCACCGCCATAGCAGAGTGCGTCGTTTGTACGTCCCATCGCTCTTGCGGGTTTCGGATGGATCGTAGGAATCGGGGCCGAGCCGAACCCATGGATGATGTTCTTGGGGTGGAGACCAAGTCTCCTCAATTTGTAGACGCCTGTCTCCACGATTCTGCCTGAGATTTGAACACCGCCTGCGACAGAGTTGGTCGGAGTTACTAAAGCGTAGACTTTTGACGGCTTGACTCCGCATTCTGAGGCGATGTATGAGATAGCATCATCTGTCGGCAGTTTGTCTGACTCGAGCACTATGATTGCTGTGTCGGCTTCGTCTCTGTACTCGATCTCGGCATAGATGTCTTTGGGTTTGAGAGCGAGCGCTCGTGCTGGCCCTGATCCCATACCGAAATAGTCTGCGCTCTTGATTTCCCACCCGGCGAATTGGGAGGCCAATGTGCTGAGTGCGGGCTGATCAGTTGCCACATTCACAGTTGGAAGGTCGAAATCGCCGTATGCTCTAGAGGAAATGGAAACCTCGCACAACCCTGCCATGCAGAGTCTTAGAGCCATCAGGCCAGCTTGATACCCACCATGGGCAGCGACGCCGGCATCAATGATTGTCGCTCCCTTCGGGCGTTTCTCGACTTTAACCTGCAGCTCATCTTTGCGGCCAATAACTTCCTTCACGATCTGCAATGCATATTTGTTGACACTGATTGTCATGTTGTTCTACCTCTCAAGGTACCTTTCGTTCCATTTTAGATCGGCGTTGTCAGACACCCGTGCAAAAAGTTGGCCCTTGCCTCCCTCATTCACATCTCCGCTGAAGAAATAGAATGGGCCCGGTATCTTTTCGTCGCCCGCCTTCGCTCGTTCGCGTATCTCCTCGAATTGGAAGCTAGGGAGAACTCCGCCTGCATTACCAAGCACGATGACCTTTCCCCCTGTCATCTGTGCGCCAACGCGACCTTGGCAGCCGCGCTCGACGACGATCGTTCCATTCTTCATGTGGATTCCCGCATAGAGGTCACAGCCTCCCTTCACCCTGATAGCGCCATTCTGCATCCAGGCTCCTGCTTCGGTACCGCAGTCGCCGTGGATGATTATTGTGCCTCCGCGCATTCCCTTGGTTCCTCCTCGTACGGAACCCCCAATGGAATCGCCTACGTTGCCCTTCACCTCAATCCTACCGCCACACATTTGGGTTCCAAGCCACGATCCCGCATTGCCGTCCACAGTTATAGTTCCGCCCTTCATTCGTTCTCCCAAATACATGCCGGCGTCGGCATCGATTTGGATCGATCCGCCGGACATCTCGTAGCCTATTCGCCTGACCGCGCTCACGTTTCCTGTGATCTTGATGGCGCAATCGTTCGGTGTGGGTCCTATCTCGCCTGCGATTTTGAAGAGCGAGCCTAGCTTGACTTTCCGGTTTCCCTCCCATACTTGCGTTAGTTCGATCTCTCTCAGGGATTTTCCCGCAACGAAGTCTGGGCAGATGCAGTCAGCGGTTACCGGGATCTTGAATTGCCGGACGCTGATGATCGCAAGGTCTGCCATTTCTTAGACTCTCGCGTTCGTTGTGATCGCCTGTGATACGGTCAGGTAGCGTTCCTCGATCGGATAGTTGGCCAATCGGACTGTGTAATAATCATCAAACTTTGACTCCAGATCAGTCATCACAGTCTTCCTGATATCTTCAGAGATCTTGGGTTTCGTCCAGAAGGTCCTACCCCGGACGCTCCTGACGACTTCGCCCTTCTTGACGACGATGCGTCCATCCTTGACAGTGTAGGCTGCATGAGCGAAGGCTTTCCTCACTGCCCTGTACTCTCTGGCTGGATCGAACTTCGTTGGGTTGATGTCGTAAATCGCGATGTCTGCATCTGCACCGAGTCCGAGGTGGCCTTTGGATTCGAGACCGAGCGATTTGGCGGTCGCAGCCCGGGTTATTGTCGCAATCTCATAGAGTGAATATTCCCTGTCGATTGCTGGCAGGTTAAGTCGCGCTTTTGCGGTTTTGTTGATCTTGTCGATGAGCTTCTGTCTTGCTTGGTTACTCACGAGCCATGAGATTACTCGTGGATAGGAGGTGAATGGTCCCCCGTTTGGATGGTCGGTGGTCAAGTAGATCTTCCACGGATCTTTCACAAGTAGCGCAAGTTCGAGGGCGATCCCCCACTGCATGGCGTTCACGTAGTTACTCTTCCTGTAGGTTGCGGAGACTATTCCTGCGCCTGTCTCTGCCTCCACGTCGGCGTTGAACCATTTCGTCTTCGTGAGCTTGAACAGGGCGAACATGGCTGGTCCATCCGCTGTCATCCAGGTTACATTGGTGAAGATCAGTTGGCCAGGGTCGATTGTGACGTGATCATGAGTGTTCACGTAATCCGCGATCTCGGGTGCGCCTGATCTCACATCCGCCCATGACCACCCTTTCCTCCCGGTGAACTGCACGTGCGTTACATGCATGGCCGGGCGTCCTTCTCTCTGAAAGTCCCGTGCACACTCCATCGTGTCTAGCGTTGTCTGGTAGTTGCCTGGCTCCGAGAGCCCGTTAGGATGGACATGAACAGCGTGAGGCAAGTCAAGGAGCTTGTTCACTTGGCATAGAGCCTTCACGATCTCCCTTGGGGTCACATCGAAGTTCGGAACAGTGTCGTCGAGGTGTCTGAGGTTACGTCCCCACCGCCAAGCCTCGATTCCCCCCGGGTTCACGATCTTTATCGCGTACCCTTTTGTCGCCTCAAGCATCCAAGCCACGTAAGCCGCAAGCTCTTCGATTCTCCCCTGCTTGACATACTCCATGACGAACCAGTTGTTGCCGAAGAGAGGAAAGCATCCCTTGTCAATGATCGGGATATCATTCAATTCCTCGTGTGTGTGGCGACTCTTGAGTGGTGGGGTTGCAGGTTCGAAGACGGTTGTGTAGCCCATTCTGGCGTATCGGTAACCGGTCGTGAACACAGAGGGAATAGTGTGCCCAACCCCGGAACGCGTATACTTTGTCTTCACTTCATGGTCTCTGGAGTGGTCTTCAGGACGCATCATCCTCGCACAGTTAGCCTTCGACCCAGCTATGTGCGAATGAATATCGACGCCTCCGGGCATCACAGTCATGCCCGAAACGTCTAGCACACGCGCTTTTCGGCTCACACGTTCGACGACCTTCCCATCCTTGACCGCGATATCCATTCTTTCTCCTTCGATCCCGTTCAGGGGATCGAAGACGTACCCGTTACGAATGAGAAGCTCCGGCATCAGCGCCTCACTCCCAGTCTCTTGGCACGTTTGATGATCGCGTCAAGTGTCTCTACATCAGGCCTCACGCCTAGAGGAGGATCAATCACTTTCTTGGCTTCGAGTGCGACGCCGTCGATCCGGTATATTGTCCCAGCTGCTTCAACTCCGAGGATTGCCGATGGAATGACGACCTCGGCTGCTTCGGAGGTCGGAGTCCTCTTAGGCTCCAGTACAATGATCGGGATCTTGAGGAGGTGCTTCACCGCCTCTCTCGGGAAATGGGAAACGGGGTCTGATGCGACAACGAGCGCGGCATCTACTTCCCCTCGAGTGATCGCGTCGATGGCTGAGGTGTCGCCAGGATTGAATCTGGGATATCCCTGTGTCAAGTCCACGGCGTAGGGGTACCCGGTCTGCCAAGTTGAGACCTCATTGGCGCCGGCAACATTGAACCACCCGCGCATAGGAACGATCACGAACTTCGTCACATAGTTCAGATCTCTCACGAGCGCCAGAGCGGCCTCCGTGTTCCGATGCTTTCCCGCGGTCATCGTGAGGCCCAGACCGAAGAACAATGCTCCAAACTCGCATTCCATCATCATGTCCGCGATTTCTTCGACGGTCTCAACCGGAACTCCGGCAATGGTATCCTGCTCGATCTGCTCACCGTTGATCGCAGTCCTCAGCGCTGTCAGTAGTTCATAATCGCCGTTAGGCTGGACTTGGATGAACCGGTCAGCAAGCTTGGCAGTATCCGTTTGCCTGACATCCACGACGATGAGTTTCCGATCTTTTCGAGTCTTTCGGAACCTTCCCTTGCTGAAAACCGTGAACCGGTTCATGTGACGTGGGTGTGAATGGACCGGGTTGCATCCCCAATAGATGACGAGGTCAGCTGAATGTCGGATTTCTCCGAGCGTGGACGTTGCCTCGCCTGCGTCTTGGACGCCGAGTATCGTTGGGCCATGGCATGATGTTGTGGTGTTGTCGATTAGTCCGCCAACAAGTTCGGTGAGTTCGATGCCCTTTGATATGGCCTCACATGATGTCTGGCTCCATCCATACAGCAAAGGATACTTTGCGTTTTTCAAGATCCGTGCCGCTCGGTCCACTGCTCTCGCAAATGTGGTGGGACGGAGCTTCCCGGCTTTCCTTACGAGCGGTTTCAGCAGTCGGCTCTTGTCTGAGGTTGTGAATCTGCTGACCGAGATAGCGCAGCCGTTTCGTGCCGAGTCGATGATCCGTCCGTCATAGGTAATCTCAAGATTATCACAGCCAGATGCGCAGAAAGTGCAGAGAACGTCCTGTAGCGTGGCTTTCGGCATTCTTCTTATTCACCCTTCATGCGGGTGATTTCGTCGAGGGTTGCGATCTTCGCTTCCGCCGCTCTCTCAACGGTTGCCTTCACTCCTTTCAGAGTCGGCATGCCGGAGGTGTGTGTTGCCGTTCCAAAGAGCATGCTCGCCCAAGCACCGTATGGAATGAATGCAACGCGCTTATGCGGCGCCTGTCTAGACACGGAGGCTCTGAGGATCACCTCTCCGAATTCTGTCTTGACGCGAACATTATCGCCATCCAATGCACCAAGTTCTTTCATATCATCGGGATCGAGTTCGCAGACAGCGACGGATCGAGAGTACTCCTCTGAAAACTTGCCAAGCTCTCGGCTTCGAGCTTGCGAAAGGCTTCTCCCCGAGATTACGGTGACTTCGATAGCGGACATCGGTCAACGATCTTGCGGCAAGATAGCACAGTCATCGGTATATTACATCCGTTCCGCATCCATTATACAGTATGTTCAGATGGTAGAACTGAGATCATGATCCCGAGATCGCGAAGAAGTCTAGGCGTAAGCGTCGTTGCCGTGCTTGCGGCACTTCACATCGTTCTCTCATATTTCCCGCCTTTCGTTGGCTTTCGACGAATGAGCATAGTCCTAGAGCCCATGGAAGGCATCATAGGTGGCCCTTACCTTGGGTTCCTCGCAGCAACGATTGGTTGGATTGGGGGTCGTTTCGTCAGGCCTGATAGTTTCTGGATAGAGAATCTCTTCGGAATCGCAGAAGGCGTAGGCGCTCTCGGAGCAGGATTCCTAGTTACGAGAAAATGGTATCTCACAGCAGGGATCTACGGGGCTCTGCTGTTGGCCTTTCTCGCTCATCCGTTGGCAAGGCAGATACCTTTGTGGACGCTCTGGGACACGTATCTCGGATTCATGGCTGTGTTCGTTACGGCTTTCTTTGTGCGAAGGATACGTGATGACAAATTGATTGCCTCACGTCTGGCTCCCGCAATTGCATTGGTTACTTTTGTCTCCGTGGAGCTGGACGTGATGGTAAGAGTATTCATGCTCACGGTTGGAGGGCTGTACCAGCTCTACCCGATTCCAGTGGGCCTCTTGGCGGGAGTATTCATCGCGGGAGCGTTTCAGACCCCTGTTGAGGCAGTCTTCTGCGTTCTTGCTTCCACGCTTATCGGCGTTCCGGCGCTCATCGCTCTTGAGAAGGGCAAGATACTGAGCTGGCCGCTCTCGTAGACGCCCGGAAGTCCGAGCGTCATTCAGGATCATTTCTTGGGCGCATTTGCACCGTCGTTTTCTGGTTGCGCTACGGTTTCGTAGGTTTGTCCATCAGTTTTCTCTTCTTGAGAATGCCGCCATCATCATAGTGAGGGGTCCTAGACACGGCGTCCTGTGCCTTCTCGATCTCTCTCGCGTCATCAGCAAGTCGGGCAGCCTGCCGCATCATCTCATGCGCCGCCGACACAATCTGCGTATACCGTTCCCATTCTTTCACGGCAAAGCATCCTTCGACGCTCAGGTCTGCGACCCGGCGGGCCGTTTCATACGCTGCCATCGCCTTCGTCGCCGAGTATGGGTTCGAGAACGACGCAGCTTTGATGGCCTTCTCCTTGTCCACGACGATCTTCGGCAGTGGGATTTGGATGCCCTTCTTGATCGATTCTATCGCGCGGTCAATCTCCGCAGTCAGCAGGTTCAGGGCTCCTGTTATCGCGAGGACTCGTGCGACATCCAAGTTGAACAGAACCATCTCCAGAGGGTCCAAGAATTCCCTTCTTGCGCCGATCATTGAGTCTGCTTCAATTATGATGTAGCCGAACCCCTGCTGCTCCAGCTCTTGAACGCATTTCTTCGTTGGGCTGTCAGAGACAACCACCACTGGAATGCCTGCAGCTTTGATGATCTCTCGAGCCTTCTTTGGGCCTGGAAGCGTCGCGTTTGGGCTCGTTGCGATCACGATCTGAGGTTTGAAGTCGAGCATTCTGCGGGCAGCTTCTTCTGCTTGCTCTATGCCGAGTTTCGCCCCTGCGCCAACAACTCGTACGTCGATATCTTCCCTCTCAGCTCTTTCGTCCAGCATGAACTCAAGCAGTAGCGCGGATCCGATGCACCCAAGCTTCAGGAAGCCGACCTTGACCACCATGAATCAATCAGCCCCGAGACGGATTTGCCGTCGCCGTCTTTAACTGTTGGCTTACCCCGGAACGAGCGATTTTGTTCGACCTTCTCTCCAGTAATCATTAAATGATCTGACGATCGCTCAGCTGTCAGGCAGCCGAACTCACGCGTCCTTGGTGATGCATCGTGCAATTCAACGGGGTCGAAATCGAAGAAACATTTGCAGAAGCATTCCCGATGGTAGTCGGCAGGATTCTCGTGACTGCAGCCAATCCAAGCTGGGCTATGACTGCAGGCAAGACTGCGACAGGCTTCGCTTCATCGATAATCATGTCGCCCGCAGAAGCAGCGGTTGAGGGTGGTGCAGTCCCCCCAGAGGAAACTCCAGACGGGCGCCCGGGGATCTACATCCAGATGTGGCATCGATCAAGGAGAGAGCTAAAGTTGCAGATGATCACGCGCATCGGGCAATGTATTCTAACTTGTCCGACGACTGCGGCTTTCGACGCTTTGCCAGATGCAGTGCGCAAACTGAAGATCGGGCTCGCGCTTCGGAAGTTCGGCGACGGCTTTCAGAAGCGGGACAAGCTTGGAGATCGAAGTGTGTGGCGAATACCGGTTATGGATGGCGAGTTCATCATTGAGGACAGATTCGGAGTCAAGAAGGGTGTCGCAGGAGGCAACTTCATCATAATGGCGAATTCGCAAGCTGCGGCGCTAGAAGCGGCCGAAAGAGCTGTTCAGGCTATGGGTGCCGTGGAAGGTGTAGTGTTGCCCTTCCCGGGGGGCATATGTCGTTCCGGATCGAAGGTTGGCTCGATCAAATACAAACTGCCTGCGTCAACGAACCATCCTTTTTGCCCCACGCTTAGGAGTTCGGTCTCCGATTCTAAGGTCCCGGAAACTGTGCAGAGCGTGTACGAGCTCGTCTTCAACGGCCTCGACACTGAGCTTGTCAAGAGAGCTACTGGAGTTGGCGTCGCGGCCGCTGCCAAAACCGCCGGTGTCGTGAAGATTACAGCCGTGAATTTCGGCGGCAAGCTCGGGCCCTATCAAATACAGCTCGTGGACGCGCTCAAGTCGGCCTCGTAGCAGGCTCGCCAGATTCCGAGTCGTCACCCAATGTGTTGAAAACCTAGAGTTTGGAAACATGCACGCGGAAATCTCAGACGGCGTCTTCCTGATAGATACTCTGGCAGCTGGAACTCCCGGCCTAGTCGCAGGTTACCTAATCAAGGGAAAGAGGTCCGCGCTCGTGGATGCCGGATATCCTTCGAGTGCGAATAGTGTCGTCACTGAATTGAGATCAATAAGTGGCACTGGGCCGCATGTTGATTATCTGATTCCGACTCACGTGCACTTGGATCATGCTGGAGCGATTGGTCATCTCTCCGAAGCGATGCCGAAGGCGCGAGTCTTAGTGAACGAACACGGCCTCAAGCACTTGATCGACCCATCCAAGTTGGCTGCGACCGCTGCGAGCCTCTTTGGAGAAAATGCCATGAGAGCATACGGGACACCCCTGCCCGTGCCTAAAGAACGGCTTGAGGCGGTTGGAGAGCTCTACAGGTTGGATCTGGGAGCTGAGAGAGAGCTCAGGATATTCTACACCCCTGGCCACGCGTGGCATCACATTTCCGTACTTTTGGAGAACGAACGTCTTCTGATTACTGGGGACGCTGTTGGAGTGCGTTATTCCGGGTTCGATTTTCCCATTCCAGCTACGCCCCCGCCCGGTTTCGACGAAGAACAGTACGTGAAGGCACTCAAAGAATTCATGAACATGGAACCGGCGGTGCTACTGTTGCCTCATTTCGGGCTTGTGCGCCAGCACATACGAGCTTTCCTCGCAACGAATATCGAGACGATTCGGCGGTGGAGGTCGAGCAGCTGCCGAAATGGTCAAAGCCGGGAAGCCTGTAGACCACTGTTCGAGGCCTTCATGACTGATCTCATGAGCCGCAGCGGTCTAGCACGAGATGAGATTCCCGACCATGTCACACGGAGCATCAAGCTTAGCGCGATGGGATGCTACGCGTACGCGCAAGAGAAAACGATCAAGCAGTGAACATTGGCTTTGGAACTTCTGTCAAGGCCTTGTGTTCGCGAATCTTCTCTCTACGTCAAGTTGAGAGAACGAAAGGGTGCAGTGCATCCTATGCGAGCGCAGATGCATCATCGACAACGAACATATCGGCGTCTGCAAGACGCGGAGGAACATTGGCGGAAGGCTCTACACGCTCGTCTACGGAGACGTGAGTGTAATCGAGAGCCGACCGATCGAAATCAAGCCGTTCTTTCACTATTGGCCAGGGTCTACCGCTCTGACCTTCTCGACTTGGTCATGCAACTTCGACTGCCCATGGTGTCAGAACCACAACCTCTCCCGAGTAGAGCCCATGCCCGAACAGTCCGAATCGATCCGTCCCGCAACGATCGTAAAGATGGCGGAGAGCTCTGGCGATGAGGGCCTATGTGGCAGCTTCCAGGAGCCAACGTTGCTCACGGACTGGGCTGCGGACGTGTTCGCTTTCGCGAAGACCCGCGGGCTGTACTGTTGCTACGTCTCAAATGGTTACATGACCACGGAGGCACTTGATCTGCTGCGACGTTCAGGTCTGGACAGTCTCAAGATAGACATGAAGGGAGACGACGAGACGTATCGTCGATACTGCGGGTCCGCTCTGCGCAAATGTGCCTTGGCGAAATGCGGAGGCCGCGAAGAAGATGGGTATCCACGTTGAGATAGTGAATCTGATCATCCCAGGCGTCAATGATAGCGACTCGACGATTGCCGCGGTTGTGGAGCAGCATGTGAAGCGTCTGGGTCCAGACGCTCCACTGCATTTCACTCGATACGTTCCAGCATACAAGTTCCACGCTCCAACCACAAGCATACAGAGGCTCGAGTACGCACGCGAGATTGCGCGGAAAGCAGGAGTCAAGTATGCTTACATCGGAAACGTCCGCGGCCACAACTATGAGAACACGTACTGCCCGGAGTGCAATGAACGTGTCATAGCCAGAGACGGTCACGTAATCGTGTCTTACAGGCTGACCGAAGGGAATAGATGCCCGATGTGTGGGACCGAGATACCAATCACCGGTCGTTACGTGAAAAATGACCGGCCTCTAGATGGGCACTAATGCAGCACGCTCGACAGGTCTCTCTCGCTACGAAGAGTGCCACACTTTAATGCGATGAAAACCCAAGTACGCTCGTACATGCGGGAGTCATCATAGCTTGAAGCTGAGTCAGCTGAAAGTTTTCTCCGAGAACGAATTGAGCCAGATCCATCAGGCTACGCTGGATGTGCTCTGGAATTCAGGAATGAATATTGACAGCCAAGAGGCGCTCACGCTCCTGAAAGCTGAGGGAGCCACTGTAGATTTCGGTAGGAAGGTCGCGAGGATACCCGAGAATCTGGTCAAAGAGGCTCTGAAGGCCGCTCCACGTCCGTCAGAAGTCATCTTGTACGACAGGAATCAGAAGCCATCAATGCGGCTCGGAAGCGGGTTCACGTATGCTCTCAGCGGGTTCGACGCCACATACGTGTATGATATGAAGCTAGGCGAACGTAGGCCTGCCACGAAAAGTGATGTAGCAGACTTCTCGAAGCTAGCTGATGCGCTCCCGAACATCCACGGCGTGGCAACTCAGGCCATGCCGCAGGACGTGCCTCAACGCTCCGCGGAGCTTCACGCGGCAGAAGTCATGTTCAGCAACACTGAGAAACCTCTCGTGTTCTGCCCAACAAGCCCGGAGATGGCGAAAGCAGTCTTCAAAATGGCTAAAGTCGTCACAGGAGACGAACGACTGGAACGGGCACCTATGCTCGGATGCGAGTTCTCCCCGACAAATCCACTAATGTGGGAGAGAAATGCAGTTGAAGCGCTCATCGAGACTGCCAGGAACGGCGTCCCAATCCTCCTCCTGCCTCAACCGATTACGGGGGTCACGTCACCAGTCACGATAGCGGGCACGATGGTCATCCACAACGCTCAGAACCTCTCTGGCCTGGTGATCTCGCAGCTAGCGAAAAGGGGATCCCCGTTCATCTACGCATGCGCCGCAACAACCTTCGACATGCGAGAGGCAACTCCAACAATCGGTTCCCCTGAGAGCGTGCTCATGCGCATTGCGAGCGTGCAGCTCGCTGATTTCTACAAACTCCCATCCCACTCAACATCTCCGGATACTGATGCGCACTGTCATGATGAGCAGAATGCGTGGGAGAGAGTCATGACGACCCAAGCGGCGATGATATCTGGTGCGGATATGATAATAAACCCAGGTATGTTCGCGACAGGGCTCACAGTAAGCTACGAGCAGCTCGTCATTGATGATGAAATCGTGGGATACATTTACCGTTTGGTGAAAGGGGTCGAAGTGAACCCCGAAACTATTGCTGTGGATCTGATCAAGAGAGTCGGGCCAACTGCAAGCTTTCTGAAGGAAGCTCACACGCTCCGCAATCTGAAGCTTGAGCATTGGATGCCATCGATTTCGTGCCGGTCAACGCATGCTCGATGGTCACAGCGCGGCAGGAAGGATGTCGTTACGGTGGCGAGGGAGAAGGCCCAGAAGATTCTCAGAGAACATCAGCCCAACAGGTTGAGCGAGGAAACACTTCGAAGACTGAGCCAGATAACGGCAAAGTTCGATGAGGTACAGAATTCTGGTCCTCCGTAGTGATCAAGAGCAGCTTCCCCATGACGCCTACTGGGAAGGTAGACAAGAAACAGTTCAAGCAAGAAGGAGTCAATGTCTGAGTCAATTCTTTACAGCAACATGGAAACAAGCGCAAGTTTGCCATTTCTGTCCAGAAGTCGCTGGGCTCAGGGGACTAGATTCATCATCTAACCGAGAATTAGCCTCTGTTTTGCAGGAATTGCACGATACATCGGATCCGTGGGTTAGTCTTATATGAAACTTTGAGGGCTTCCTGCGGTTCCAAGAACCTTGCGACACCACGAATTGCGAGCTTTATCAAAATTCGACGAACGATCGCTAGCATTTGCGATCGTCGTCAGTGTCATTCTGGTTCTTATTGTCGTCCAGTAGACCTCGCGATTATCTCATTTTTCGCGGGGTCGAGAGAAAAAAAAGAAGTGATCATATTCGATGGAAATGTCCGGTGCGAACGCACTGATCGAGGCGCTCAGACGGGAGAAGACGCAGGTAGTGTTCGGCTTTCCCGGGGGCGCCATAATGCCAGTATACGATGTGTTCTACAAAATGCGAGACTTGCCATCTGAGCTGAGGATCAGGCACGTATTGGCTCGCCACGAGCAATCAGCCGCTCACATGGCCGACGGATACGCTCGGGCGAGCGGACGAGTAGGCGTGTGCATGTCAACCTCTGGACCAGGGGCCACGAACCTTGTAACCGGAATAGCGACCGCCTTCATGGACTCATCGCCCTTGGTCGCAATTACGGGCCAGGTAGCAAGACCCTTCATCGGGAAAGATGCCTTCCAAGAAACGGACATCGTAGGAGTCGTCACATCTGTCACCAAATATGCATTCCAGGCCAGGAACGCATCGGAAATCCCTCAGATCGTGAAATCGGCCTTTCGAATAGCCTCCACAAGAAGGCCCGGCCCAGTCGTCATCGACATTCCAAGAGACGTGCAGCAGGAAATGGGTGTCGTAGACTTCACGGATCGACCTGTTCCGAAACGGCATGGGCCACTTCCTGACCCAGACCCCGGAACCGTCGTGAGAATGGCTGACGCTCTCACGAAAGCGGAGACGCCGCTGATCATCGCCGGAGGCGGAGTCAAGATCGCAGAAGCCTCTCGGGAGCTGGTCGCATTGGCAGAGCTGCTGATGTGTCCAGTTGCGACCTCACTGATGGGGAAGGGGTGCATTCCGGAGGATCATCCGCTCTCTATCGGAGTGATGGGGATGCATGGGTCTTCTGAAACGAATCACGTTGTATCGAATGCAGATGTCCTGTTGATCGTGGGATCGAGACTCTCGGACAGGACAACCGGTAACATAGACAAATTCTGCCCGAACAGTCAGATCCTAATCATTGATACAGACAAGGCAGAGATTGAAAAGAATAAGACGCCCACAATCTCGCTTGTCAGCGACGCAAAGAATGGGCTGAAAGCTATCTACTCGGATCTTGCGAAACGCTTCGCCAAGAAGCCGGGACCGCACTGGTTCCAGAAGACCAGGAACGACATCGACCTATCTGATCTGGAGAAAGGACGGGCCATACCTCTCGGCGGTTCAGAGCTATCCGGCTGCTGCGAAAGCTGCTCCCCCGGGAAACGATCGTGACCACGGAAGTGGGACAGAATCAAATGTGGAGCCTTGTCCACTTCCAAGCGTATGGGCCGAGGCAGTTCATCACCTCCGGTGGGTTGGGCACTATGGGTTTCGGTTTCCCAGCAGCACTAGGTGCGAAAGTCGCCTGCCCTGACGTTCCTGTTCTCGACATTGCTGGCGATGGCAGTTTCGCGATGACCGAGAATGCGATGGCAACATCGATCGAAGAACAGATTCCTGTGACGGTCGTGGTTCTCAACAATCGCATGCTCGGGATGGTTGCGCAGTGGCATCGCAGGTTCTACGGACGAAGGTACTCCGGCGTCGAGCTTGGCAGATCCCCATGTTTTCCGAAATTGGCCGAGGCCTATGGCGCCGCCGGAGTGGGGGTCGGAGATTACAAGGAGCTGAGTGAAGCAGTGAAGAATGCTCTCAAGAGTGAAATCACGACCGTCATCGATGTTCCTGTCTCGCCGGAGGAGGACGCTGCGCCGATGCTTGCGCCAGGCGCAGGTCTGGAGGAGGTAACTATCGCATGATCTCTCCTCAGCAAGAAGTAATCATCGACGTGCTCGTCGACCACAAACCCGGGGTGCTTTACACAGTCTCGAACCTGTTCAGAAGACGAGCGTTCAACATTACCAGTGTAGCAATCGGAACCTCTGAGAGGGATCGAGTAGCTCGAATGACGCTGACGATGCGCGGAGGTGAGAAGGAAGCCGTGCAGCTCATCAGACACCTTGAGAACTTGGTGGATGTCATCAAGGCGGAGATAGTCGATGCTGACAGAGCAGTGGTGAGAGAGCTTGCACTAGTGAAGATCGCTCCCAGGCCAGAGGATAGGCTTCAGATCCTTAGCTTCGTGGATGTATACCGAGCTAGGATTGTCCATCTTTCAGATGACAGCATAATTGTGGAAGCGTCCGGCGATTCGGACAAGATCGACGCATTCATCGAACTGAGCAGAAGCTTTGGGCTCAAAGAGGTTGCACGAACCGGTCTCACTGCGTTGTCAAGAGAACAAAAACAGAATGGATCACAAGGAAATGATGTGGGATGGTAAGAGTCTACTTAGACAAGGATATCGACCTAAACGATCTCAAAGATCAAACGGTCTCCGTGATTGGATACGGGGCACAAGGCCGCGCACAAGCGCTAAACATGCGAGATTCCGGCCTGCGTGTCATCGTCGGCCTTAGACGGGGCGGAAAATCGTGGAAGAAGGCAACAGCCGATGGATTCGAACCGCAACCTATTGACCAAGCGTCCGACAAGGCAGACATAGTGCACCTTCTCATTCCTGATATGCAGCAACCCGAGGTCTACAACAAGGAGATCCTGCCTCATCTTCGAGGCGGCAAGGCGCTAGGATTCTCGCACGGGTACAACATCCACTTCAAACTGATTGTACCTCCTGGCAATATCGACGTTATCATGATGGCGCCGAAGGGTCCGGGATTCAGGGTAAGGGAACTATACGAGCAGGGTTTCGGAGTACCATCGTTGGTAGCCGTCTACCAAGATTCCTCAAGACGCGCAAAACAACGCGCCCTAGCGTTGTGCAAGGCTATTGGCTCAACGCGAGCCGGAGTAATCGAGACTACTTTCAAAGACGAAACCGAATCCGACCTGTTCGGTGAACAGGCAGTCCTCGTAGGTGGCCTGATTGAACTCATCAGAAACGGCTTCGAAGTCCTCGTCGAAGCAGGTTACCCTGCAGAGCTAGCATACTTCGAAGCCTGCAACGAAATGAAACTGATCACCGACCTCGTCTACAAAGCAGGCCTCTCTGGTATGCTGCGCGGTGTATCAGACACCGCGAAATTTGGGGGACTAAGCGAAGGACCGAGAATAATCGATGCTCACGTACGCGAGAACATGAAGGCACTACTTGAAGATGTACGCAACGGTAAGTTCGCAGAGAAGTGGACCTCAAACCCCGCACGGAGCACAAAGGAACTAGCCCGTTTGATGGACGAGATGGACAACCATCAGATCGAGAAGGTTGGCAGAGACATCAGAAAGATGTGTGGACTGGAATCGTAGGGGAACCTGTCGTGAACATCATAGAGAAGATACTCGCAAGGGCTTCCGACCGAGAACAGGTACGCCCAGGAGAGATTGTTGAGGCAAGAATCAACTCTGCGATGGTTCATGACATTACGGGACCACTGGCTGTCGAATCTTGGAAGAAGCTCGAAGAGACGAAAGTGTGGGATCCAGACAGAATCGTCGTAATCTTCGATCATTTCCTGCCGCCTCCCACGGAACAAGCCGCGAAGCTTCAGAAAATGATGCGTGATTTCGTGGACGAACAGGGAATCAAGAACTTCTATGACATCGGACGCGGCGGAGTCTGCCACCAAGTGATGCCTGAGAAAGGACACGTACATCCAGGAGATGTAATCGTCGGGGCAGACTCACACACCTGCACCTACGGGGCATTCGGAGCGTTCTCCACAGGAATCGGATCGACGGAGATGGCCGCAGTCTTCGCAACCGGACATCTCTGGTTCAAGGTTCCAAGAACGATCAGGGTCAACGTGACGGGCAGTTTCTCACCCTTTGTAATGGCGAAGGATCTGATCCTCCAAGTCCTCGGGAAACTCGGTGTCTCCGGAGCAAATTACCGAGGAATTGAATTCACGGGCCAGACAGTCGAGGACATGAGCGTCGCAGGAAGAATGACACTCTGCAACATGTCTATCGAAGCAGGAGCTAAGACGGGAGTAGTCGCACCCGATGTGAAAACTGCAGAATACCTAGGTGCCAGCTCTTCGAATTCGTTCGAAAGCCTAAGGAGCGATGGAGATTCTGCGTACGAACGCACAATCGAGATCGATTCGTCAACCCTTTCTCCACAGGTCGCACGTCCTAACTCCCCTGACAATGTCGCACCCATCGAGGAAATACCGGAGTCACGAGTCGACCAGGCCTTTCTAGGTTCCTGCACAAATGGCAGAACCGAAGATCTCCGAATCGCCGCGAAAATCCTTGACGGGAAGAAAGTGCATGACCACACAAGGTTGATTGTGACTCCAGCGTCGCAGGATGTCTACCAGAATTGCTTAGAGGAGGGGCTCCTTGAGATTTTCATTCAATCGGGAGCCATCGTGACCAACCCGGGATGCGGAATCTGCATAGGAATCCACCTCGGCGTTTTGGCCCCGGGAGAAGTTTGTGTCAGCTCCTCGAATCGCAACTTTGTCGGAAGAATGGGCAGCCCCCAAGCCAAGATATTCCTAGCCTCTCCAGCAACCGTGGCCGCATCCGCGATCACAGGCAGAATCACAGACCCTCGCAAACTGAGTTGAATTCAAAAATGATCTTGAAAGCTAGAGCTGTCAAACTCGGGGACAATGTGGACACCGACGTGATCCTGCCAGGCAAATATCTGGCCCTGACAGACCCGACCGACCTCAGAGAGCATGCCATGGAGGGGCTTTCACCCGGATTCGCCTCGAAGTTTGTCGACGGCGCAGTCATCGTGGCTGGAGAGAACTTCGGGCAGGGATCGAGCAGAGAACATGCCGCGATTGCCTTGAAAGCTTCAGCTGTTAAATGTGTGGTTGCAGAGTCCTTTGCACGGATCTTCTACAGGAACGCGATCAACATCGGTCTCCCTGCCGTGGAATGCCCGGGGATCCTGACTCGAGTTGCCGACGGAGACCAAGTGTCAGTAGATCTGGAACAAGGCAAGATCATGAATCTGACTACCGGAACGACAGCCAATACAGAGCCGATTCCGCTTCACCTCCAGCAGGTGCTGAATGACGGCGGAATCATTGAGCATTTGAAGAAGAAGCGAGCCCACCAATGACAAAATACAAAATATCACTCATGCCAGGTGACGGTATAGGACCTGAGCAAACCGAAGCAACGATTCGGGTGCTTGAAAGACTCAAAGAGGCCTTCGGGCTCGATCTCGAATTTATCAAGACAGAAGCCGGCGACGACTGCAAACGCAGATATGGTTCAGCGCTTCCCGACGACACGATCCGCACGCTCGAGACAACGGATGCTTGCCTGAAAGGTCCGGTGGGCGAAACCGCATACGACGTAATCGTAACCCTCCGGCAGATGTTTGACCTGTACGCAAACCTGAGACCCTCCCGAGCATACCCTGGCCTCAACTGTTTGGATCCCAGCACCGACATGATCATAGTCAGAGAGAATACGGAAGATCTGTACAAGGGCCTTGAGTTTGAAGTCGCGGATTCGGCGATCGCGCTAAGAGTGACAACGACAAAGGCCTGTCAGAGGATCGCATCCAAAGCATTCCGAATCGCAGAAATGCGGAACAAGAAGAGACTTGTTACCGCTGTACACAAGGCCAATGTTCTCAAGAAGACCTGCGGCCTATTTGCAACGACGTGCCGCGAAGAGGCGAAGCGGCACCCCGATGTGTCATTCAATGAGATGTACGTCGACGCTGCCGCCATGAATCTTGTGCGGCAACCTGCTAGCTTCGATGTTCTCGTGACAACGAACATGTTCGGAGACATACTGAGTGATGAAGCGGCTCAAGTCGTGGGCGGCCTCGGACTAGCTCCTTCAGGCAACTTAGGGCAAGATTTCGCAATATTTGAGCCGGTGCATGGGTCAGGCCCAGACATTGCAGGCAAGAAGATCGCAAACCCGACCTCCATGTTCCTGTCCGCGAACATGATGCTCGACTGGCTAGGCGACAGATTCAGCGATTCCAACTGCCGCGCGGCTGCTCGCTCGCTCGAATTCGCCGTGGTTCAAGCGTTGATTCACCGAATCACGACGCCCGACCTAGGAGGCAACTACACGACGCAGCAGGTCGCGGAAGCTGTTGTTGAAAGAATTCCATCGGAAGTGGTTCAATGAAGCCCATTACCTCCATGAGAGTTCGGATATTCGACACAACTCTGCGCGACGGAGAACAAACACCCGGCGTCTCACTAACCCCAGATGAGAAGGTCACGATCGCGAGGCAACTTGCACGTCTGGGCGTCGATGCAATCGAGGCCGGGTTCCCCATATCTTCAGAAGGCGAAGCAGCAGGCGTGAAGCTCATCGCAAAAGATGGCCTATCACCTGAAGTGTACGCTCTTGCACGTGCAAGCCCACAAGATATCGACACAGCATTACAATGTGACGTCAGCCATGTCCACATCTTCATCGCAACATCCGACCTCCATCTACAGAGAAAGCTCAAGCTATCTCGTGAGCAAGTATTGGACAAGGCGGTGCAGGCGGTCTCTTACGCCAAGGATCACGGACTGGCTGTCGAGTTCTCTGCTGAAGACGCAACTCGATCTGACCCAAAGTATCTGGAAAGAGTATTCAGGTCGGTATGCGAGGCCGGGGCAGACCGTGTAAACGTACCTGATACCGTAGGCGCAACATCACCTGATATGATTCGACGTATCATTAGTTCAGTTAAGCAGGTGATCGACCGACCGATAAGCGTTCACTGCCACGATGATTTTGGGTTAGCAGTAGCAAACAGCCTCGCGGGCATCGAAGCAGGCGCTTCACAAGCACACGTCACGATAAACGGCATCGGAGAAAGAGCTGGAAACGCTTCACTCGAAGAACTAGTGATGGCTCTACACCAAATCGCTGGCATGAAGACCGGCATTAATGCAACACTTCTCTACGAGACTTCGAGACTCGTCGCAAAAGTCACGGGTGTTGTCGTTCAACCAAACAAGGCCATTGTGGGAGACAATGCATTCGGCCACGAGTCAGGAATTCACACCCACGGAATAGGCTCAGAATCGTCCACATACGAGCCGTTCGACCCAGCACTTGTGGGGAGAAAAAGGTGGTTCCAGGCAGGAAAGCACGCTGGCGCCCACGGAATAGGCGCCCAGCTCGCTGAGATGGGTCTGTCGCCAACTACTGAAGAGCTCTCTCAGATCGTTTCAAGAGTCAAGGACTTGGCTGATAAGGGTAAGACTGTGACGGACGCGGACCTCTTTGCGATCGCTGAGACAGTCATCAACATTTCTTCCGTTGACAACAATACGGTGTCACTCGCTGACTTCGCTGTCATGACCGGAATCGGGGTCGTCCCTACGGCCTCGGTTCGTATCAACATCAACGGGGCCCAATACGTTTCCTCCGAGACAGGAGTGGGTCCGGTTGACAGCGCAATCAAGGCCATCCAGAAACTAACGGACCCGATCGTTCACGTCAGACTGAAAGAGTACAGACTCGACGCCATCACTGGAGGTTCAGACGCACTGGCCGAAGTCCTCGTGAAAGTCGAAGACGACACCGGATCCACCGTTTCGGCAAGAACTGCTGGCGAGGATGTGGTCCGGGCAAGCGTCGAAGCAATGATTCTAGGAATCAACAAGCTCCTCCTGAAACGAAGCCTGATCGCGAAAAACAGCGCAAACGCAGGAGACACATCTCCAATGAGATCGGATGCAATAAAGAAAGGGCCTGACAGGGCACCTCATCGAAGCCTACTGAGAGCTTGCGGGCTCAGCAAAGAGGATTTCGCAAAACCCTTCATCGCGATAGCAAGCTCGCAAGCGGACATCGTACCTGGCCATGTTCATCTGCGCGAGTTCAGCGCGGTCGCAAAGTTAGCGGTTCGAGAAGCAGGTGGCATCCCGTTCGAGTTCAACACCATCGCAGTCGATGATGGAATTGCCATGGGTCATCCCGGAATGAGATACTCGCTCCCGAGTCGAGAACTCATCGCGGATTCGGTCGAAACAATGCTTCAGGCTCACCAGTTTGATGGCGTCGTTTGCATTCCCAACTGCGACAAAGTGGTACCCGGGATGGTGATGGGTGCCGTTCGGGTCAACATTCCAACAGTCTTCGTAAGCGGTGGGCCAATGGAAACAGGTCGAACAAAAGAAGGCGCCCCCATTGACCTGTCCTCCGTATACGAAGGCGTCGGACAATACGAGGCAGGACTCATCAACGAGCAGCAACTGACGGAACTAGAGGAACGAGCATGTCCCTCATGCGGATGCTGTGCGGGACTATTCACTGCGAATTCGATGAACTGCCTCTGCGAAGCACTTGGACTAGCACTACCCGGAAACGGAACAATCCTTGCGAACTCTCCAGAGAGAATCGAGCTCCTCAGAAGAGCAGGGCATCAGATCATCTCACTCGTCGCCGCAGACCTGAAGGCTAGAGATATCGTGACCAAAGAGGCCGTCGATAACGCGCTTGCTTTGGACATGGCGATGGGGGGCTCTTCAAACACTATCCTTCACACTCTGGCGATAGCGAGAGAAGCCCAGCTTGATTATCCACTTGGTCGAATAGACGCGATCGCAAAGCGGACACCCCACATCTGCAAGTTGAGCCCATCATCAGACTATAGAATGCAGGACTTGCTTCGCGCAGGCGGAGTCAGCGCCCTTCTCAAGGAACTCAGTAGGAAGGACGGAGCACTTCACCTAGATCAAATAACCGTCACAATGAAGACGCTTGGCAACAACATTTCTGACGCGAAAGTCGCCGACTCACAAGTGATCCGACCGGTCACAAGTCCTTACAGCGATCACGGAGGAATTGCCATCCTTTACGGCTCTCTTGCTCCAAGAGGCGCCGTCTGCAAGACCGGCGCCGTCGATCCCGCAATGATGAAGCACAGGGGACCCGCTCGGGTATTCGATTCCGAGGACGACGCATCAAAAGCAATTCTCGGCGCCTCCATCAAGGAAGGTGACGTGGTCGTTGTCCGATACGAAGGCCCCAAGGGTGGACCAGGAATGCGAGAGATGCTCACCCTAACAGCGACCTTGGTCGGCATGGGACTTGGAGATAAGGTCGCCCTGGTCACGGATGGGAGATTCTCTGGAGCAACCCGAGGCGCATGCATCGGTCACGTCTGTCCTGAAGCAGCAGCCGGTGGACCGATCTCGTGCCTCAAAGACGGAGATCCAATCGAGATCGACTTGGAAAACAATCGCTTGGATGTCATGCTGGACCCGACCGAGATCGAGGCTCGCCTGAAGCACCCGCGTTACTTGCCAAGTCGCGCAAGCTCAGGATATCTCGCCAGATATGCCGCCCTCGTTGGTCCAGCCGATGAAGGCGCGACACTCAGGCGAACCGTCGTCGACAATCAAGGTGACACATGATGTCAAAGAAGGAACCGGAATTCGTGTGGATGAACGGGGAGTTCATCGACTGGGAAAGGGCAAATGTTCCTATCCTATCCCATGCTCTCCACTACGGAACAGCGGTCTTCGAAGGAATAAGAGCTTACGAGACCAGCGCTGGGCTTTCGATCTTCCGCTTGAAGGAGCACATGCGTCGCCTCAAGGATTCAGCACATGCCTACATGATGGCCCTCCCGTACTCAGAGACCGATCTCTGCGAAGCCACAACAGCGCTCCTGGCCAAGAACGAGATGCGTGACTCCACCTACATCAGACCTATCGCCTTCAAAGCCGTGGGCGGAATCAACCTAGATTTCAGGGAAGTCCCGACTTGGGTGGCAATCGCGGCCTTCCCCTTTGACGGGTACTTCGAGAAGGAAGGGCTCCATGTTTGTGTCTCCTCATGGAGGAGGACAGGTGAGCCTTCGGTATTGTCGCTTGGCAAAGGCATCGGGACACTACATCAATTCAGTCCTCGCCAAGGTCGAGGCTGCTCAAAACGGATTTGACGAGGCAATATTCCTCGATCAGAGAGGGTTCGTTTCAGAAGGCAGCGGAGAGAACATATTCATCGTGAGGAAAGAAACGATATGCACTCCTCCGATATCTGCTGGGATTCTAGAAGGAATCACAAGGGATACATTGTGCACAATTGCCCACGACCATGACCTGAAGTTGCAGGAACGAGACATTGCCCGCGGCGAGTTGTACACATGTGATGAGGCATTCTTCACCGGGACAGCGACCGGAGTCATGCCGATACTGAGCATCGACAGGCGGAAAATAGGTGCAGGTCGAATGGGTCCAGTGACTCAGAAAATGCAGAAGCTGTACTCCGAGGTTGTCTGCGGCAATGATGAGAGGTATGGCCACTGGCTTACGCCAGTCTACCCTAAGACTCGGTACAAGGCTTCTCCGGAGGCGCTCGCAGCCGTGCCATTACCGATAGCGGATCCGCGGCCTTCGAATTGGCAGCTTCAGTTCTGGGAATGGACAAGACCACAAGGCCCCTAGGTCTCGGCACCAGTCAACCGGCAGGACATACTCGACTGCGAGATTCGACGAGATGCAGATCAAAGAAAGTACGAGTGAAGGTAGTCAAAGCAGACGGATTGTCGAGTGAGTCACAGGTTTGGATCGCATCCCCTGGACCCTAGCTTCGAGCCAGCTCTCAGCTCAGGTACGTCCTGATGACAATCACTTTCAGACCAGTTGGGTTAACTGCAAGTTGGGTTAACTGCACTATCAGACACCTATTGCGGCTTGGTGGAGAACGTAGGCTCGCCTCTGCGGAGTCGGATATGAAATGAAGAATCAAGACCTAGCCAAACTGAGACGCGAACTTCGTACCGTCGACTCAAAGCTGGTCGCCATTCTGGCTCACAGAGATCGACTGGTCAGTAAGATTGGGGAGCTGAAGAAGAGACTGAACTTGGAAGTTATCGATCCGGCGGTGGAGAAGGTCGCTATTGACAACTTCATCTCTTCTGCTGATAGAGCAGGAATCGACAAGACCTACGTAAGGCGTCTCGCCAGCCTCGTCATTGAGCGCTCCGTGGACGCCCAAACACGGAGAAGACGACGCGTAACTGGAAGGGACTCGATGCTCAAGCAACTGTCGGAGATGATGCTCAAGGCTGAAAGAAAGGGACGGAGCCTGATCAGGCTCGACATAGGTGAGCCTCGCTTCAGAACTCCAAGGGCTGTCGTGCGCGAAGCGAAGAGATACCTTGACCATACTCCTATGATGCTCTACGGATCAAGCGCCGGCCTTCCAGCTCTAGTCGACGCAATCACAGAACGACTGAATCACCAATATGGAACCAAGCTTGGACGATCCAACATACTCATCTTTCCAGGCGGTCGCTTCGCAATCTTTGCTTCGATATTTACCACCTTGTCAAGCCTCGACAGAGTGGCGTTATGCCAGCCCGCATGGCCCGCCTACGAATCATGTGTCGCCATCGCTGGCGGAAGAACGTTGGCTGTTCCCACGCGTCTAGAGGATCATTGGGACATTGACTTGACCGCGCTTGAGGAAAAGCTGAGGCTTCGCCCCAAGATCATCGTGCTCAACAACCCGAACAATCCCACGGGAAAAGTGCTTTCGAAGAACATGTTCGGTGAGATAATGGAACTCGCGAGGAAATATCGCGCCGTAGTCCTGTCAGACGAGGTCTACGCGACTTACTCCAGTGTACCTGTTCCAAGCGTGCTCGAATACCCTGATACTCAATCGATCTACGTGAACAGTTTCTCGAAGGAGTTCAGCATGACGGGCTGGAGAGTCGCCTATGCAGTAGCGGGCGAGGAGAGGATTGCAAGGATGCGCAAGATCGTCGAGACCTCTCTGACCAACGTCCCCGAGGTCATACAGCGAGCCGCGCTTGCGGCGCTGAAAGATACGAGCACAGACGCGGTAACTGGAAGAAATAGGATCAGGAGGCGTCTGAGCATGGCATGTGAGGAGCTGAGAAGAGGAGATTTCGAATTTCATCCTCCTGAAGGTGGATTCTACGTCTTCCCTCGGATGCGACGAAAAGGTATCGACTCTGTGAAGTTTTCGAAGTACTTGTTCGAGAAATACGCGGTTGGTGTTCTACCAGGAACCATTTTCGGGGAGTATCCAGACTTCTTGAGGCTCGCAATAACAGAACCCGAAGCAGCCGTAAGGACTGGGATCAGACGAATTGTGAAGGCGATGGACGAATGGTAGCACGAGTGGCCATCATTGGATCAGGGGGAATGGGTGCATGGTTTGCGCGTTTCTTCAAGTCACGAGGAGACTCCGTTATCGTTTCCGACCGCGACTCAAACAGAGCTAAACGCCTTGCCAGTGAAGATTCATGCGAAATGTTCCCCAAGCAACACAGATGCGGCAAGAGGAAGCGACATAATCCTGCTCGCCACCCCTACGAACGCTACCTCGGAGGTCATCAAGGAGATCCTTCCAGTCTTGCGCAGGAACGCTCTCATCTGTGACATTTCTGCGACAAAATCGGTCGTCATGCCGGCTCTTCGTTCTGCTGAGAAGCGGGGAGTCAAGGTTGTCAGTATTCATCCCATGTTCGGACCTCTGGCACGCGGAATCCGCGGAAGAAGAATCATCGCCATCAGAACAGGGAAGGACACACGTGGCTACAAGACCATGAAGCACCTCCTTCAGGGTGCCCATTTCTTTCTAGCGGGTCAAGACATCCATGACAAACGCGTGGCTCTAACGCTAGGTCTTCCGCATTTCCTCAACATGGCTTTCGCCATGACTCTCTCTAAGAGAAGAGATCTTGCTGAAATCCGAAGGTTTGCCGGCAGAACATTCAACCTGCAGATGTTGCTCGCAGAGTCGATTGCCGATGAACCTGAGACCATTGCGGACATCCAGATATTGAATAAGGAGTTTCTGAGAGTCATGCGAGACCTGCAACGCGACATTCGGTCGCTCACAAGAATTGTGAACGAGCAGGACAGAACCAAACTCGTCGCCCGCTACAAGAAGATCAGAAGAGCACTATCAACTGAATCGCAGTTCAGAGTAGCGAGAGCAACATTCGAGAAAGTCACTGAGGCACAGTCGGCGGTCTCGAAAGTCTAGGTGAGAACCAGTCCGTTCAGGAGCTATGGCTTTGCGTAATTTGCGAGTGCGTGTCGCCTTTCAAGGTGAAAGAGGAAGCTACAGCCACGAGGCGTGTGAACGATATTTCGGAACCCGTATTGCAGTGAGGCCACTCAGGACCCTTGGAGATGTTTTCCATGCCGTGGAACTCGGACGCAACGTATTCGGCGTAGTGCCAGTCGAGAACTCATACGAGGGAAGTATCAACGAGACATATGACCTGCTGGCAAGTACTACCTCGAAGGTCTGCGGAGAAACACAAGTTCGAGTGAGACATTGCCTAATTGGGAAGTCTGGAACTGGGGCCGACGAGATAACCAGCGTCTATTCCCATCCACAGGCCTTGGCGCAATGCGCAAGATACCTGCGTACCCACAAGATGGAACCGGTCCCAACGTACGACACGGCCGGCAGCGTGAAACTGATCAAGACCATGCGGTCACGAAAGGTGGCTGCGATTGCAAGCAGACGTGCTGCTGAACTATATTCTATGCAAATCATTGCGGAAGGAATCGAGGATAGTGGCGTGAACTACACACGTTTCCTAGTTCTGGGGAAGAAATCTGCTCCCCGATCAGGAGACGACAAAACATCGATCATTTTCGGCGTCGAACATAAACCTGGGTCATTGTACCGAGCTCTCCAAGCGCTTTCTAGGAGCGGAATCAACCTAACAAAGATCCAATCAAGGCCTGTCAAGAATACGCCATGGCAGTACAACTTCTACGTGGACTTTTATGGTCATGTGCGCGACAAGCCCTGCCGCGAAGCCTTGAGGGGTCTACGCGAGCAGTCGACTTTCGTGAAGGTACTGGGATCCTACCCAATCGCGACATCCTAGTTGTTTCTCAGAACAGGCCCAATCAGGCCAGCTCGAAGCGAGTGATCAGCTATGACGATGGCCATCATGGCCTCCACGATCGGTATGGCCCTAGGGACAACGCAAGCGTCGAATCTGCCCTCGATCAAGAGTGGCTGTTCCTTCAGCGTTTGAATGTTGACGGTGGTCTGTGGAATCGCTATCGATGATGGCGGCCTGAAGCCGATCCTGCATACTATGGGCTGACCATTGCTTAGACCGCCAGTGATTCCCCCAGCATTGTTGGTTAGGCTCTGCACTTTTCCTTCACGTACCGTCAAAGGATCATTGTACTCTGAACCTCGCATCTTCACTGATTGGAATCCGGCTCCGAATTCGACGGCCTTGACTGAGGGGATAGCGAAGAAAGCCTTGCTTAGATCGCCGTCGAGGTTATCGAAGACCGGTTCTCCTAAACCGATGGGAACCCCGCTTGCAACGGCCTCGATGACTCCTCCAAGCGTATCTCCGCGCGTCTTGGCGTCAGAGATCGCGCTGGCCATCTTCTCCGCCGCTGTAGGGTCCGAGCAACTGAGTGAATTGTCACGTGCCAACTTCGCTTCTTCATCTGGCGGAACCTTATTGGCACTCACGCCTCCGATCTCCACGGTGTGAGCGTACACTGTAATACCGATCGTACTGAGAAGTTTCTTCGCAACGGCACCGGCAGCAACGAATCCAACAGTGATCCTCGCGGAGAACCTGCCACCGCCCCTGTAATCCTCATGCCCTCCATACTTCACTCTGGCAACCAAATCCGCCTGTCCAGGTCTGGGAGTGAACTTCCTCTCCTCGTACCCTTCTGACCTCACGTCCAGATTCGGTACAGAAAGATGAATCGGAGCCCCAGTTGTGCGGTTGTTGAACACTCCTGACGAGATCTCTACTTGATCGCCTTCTATTCTCTCGGTTGAGAACTCGTCACCACTAGGTCGTCTCCGCTGCAACTCGCGTTGGATGTCGTTCACGACAAGTTCGAGTCCGGCTGGACATCCGTCGATGACGATTCCGATCTTCGGACCGTGGCTTTCCCCAAAGCTCGTGACCACGAATCGTGTACCGAGAGAATTGCCAGTCAAGTTGCCGTCACCCTTGCACCCAGTGACTGGAGATCAGACCAGAATGATGGGTAGGATTTCTCCCACACATTCAGCATCAAGAATCGTGACTTCTCCGCAGCACAATCCAAGGACACCGAATGCCATTGCTATCCTGTGATCTCTGTATGGGTTGATGACCGCCTTACGCGGTCTGCCGCCATTTATGGTGAACGAATCCTCTGATTCCTCGGTTCTGATACCCATCTGTCTCAGTCCATCACTCATGGCTTGAACGCGATTCGATTCCTTGATCCTGAGCCTACGAATGCCTGTGATCGTGCTAGTGCCCTCCGCGCTCGCGCACAGCACGCATGTGACCGGGAACAGGTCCGGGCAATCTGAAACATCAACTTCAGCTCTTCCAATTGGTGATTCCTCAACAGTCACCGAGCTTGAATCTTGGCTCACTCTCGCCTTCACGTGCTTGAGGATATCCAACAGATATCGATCCCCCTGAAGGCTCTTCTTCTCAAGCCGTTGGATTCTCACCCTGTCGCCCGCGATTGCTGCTCCAGCCAGCAGGAATGCCGCCGATGACCAGTCGCCTTCTATTTCCACTTCAGAGGGGCGATATGTCTGACCGCGCACGTGGAATTCGGTTAGGTCCTCGGACGCCTCGACGTGGACGGCAAATCTGTTTTGCATATCTAGGGTCATCTGAACATAGGGTTTCGACTCTAGGCGCCCAACCATATGCACCTCAACCGGCGCGCAGGCCAGAGGTGCCGCCAGCAAGATCGACGAGAGATACTGCGAGGTGGTATTCCCGGAGATTTCGACAGATCCGCCTTTGATGGGGCCTCTCACATGGACTGGAGGATATCCCTGGTTGGATGTGCAGTATGCTCCGATCCTCTCAAGAGCAATCGCGAGGTCCTTCACAGGCCTCCTCAGCAGGGAAGGCCCGCCGGAGATTTCAGCATCGTGAGGGGCAGTCGCACAGATGCCTGTCATAAATCGAAGAGTCGTTCCCGATTCTCCGCACAAGATCATGTCAGGAGATTTCCTCAGTTCCCCGGACCGAGAGACGCGAGCGTTGCTATCGTTCCAGTCAACTGCCACGCCGATCTTTGTGAGTGCATCAGAAGTTGCGCGAGTGTCATCGCACAGAAGCGGCCGTCGAAGTGTGCTTTCACCTTGAGCCAAGGCCGAGCAAAATAGCGCCCTGTGCGTGTAACTCTTTGATGGTGGGGCTTGCAGCGAGCCGTTGAGGTTACTTCGGCCGACCGTGATTCTCAATGATTTCGAAACCTCAGTGTCCCTTGGTCGGCTTCGAAAGCGATGGTTGGTTTCTCGTCTTCGAAACGATCACGTCGCCCTCGTGTCGTTTCAGCACATCCAGTACAGGATCTTTGAATCGCTCTTCCACGACGAATGCGTAGGCTGGGCCTTTTCCCGAGATCCCAGCGGCCAATGCGCCAGCTCCCAAGCTCTCCACGATCACGTCTGCCGGGAGTCTCAGGACATGCGAATAGATCAAGCCGTTGAGGGTCATTGCGTTCCAATACTTTCCTGCCAGGGCTTGTTCGTGGGCAATCTCAACCTGTTTCGCGACTGCCTTGATTCGTCTCAGATCAGCATCGGCCGTGTAGGCCTTTTCGGGCGGAACCAGAAGCAGGACATGATGATCTTCGACTGGGAATGCTCGCAACACCCTCCGAGCCATATTGTCAGTCACGACAACGTTTCCATATAGCGAGGCAGCGGCGTCATCGAATGCGCCGGTCACGCTGACCTTTGCTTGTAGGCTTGCGTCTACAACCAGGTTCAGGATATCGCTGGGCTTCAAGTGCTTCTGCAGTGCGGCCAGTGTGGCGAGAACGATTGCGTTGCCAGCTACGCTGCTGCTCTTCAGGCCTCTCGCGATTGGGATGTTTGAGTTTGTCTCCACTTTGGCCCCTAGCTTGCTTTTTCCGAAATATCCGAACACTGCTCGAACGCATCTCTCGGCGAGCAATGTGCTCTCTTCCTCATCGTCAAGAATGCGTGTCTCGATGGCTCCGTCGTCAGTCAGCTTCACTCTAGCTTTGGTCCACAGGTCGATCCCAAAGGCAGCCCCTTTACCGGTCGCAATCGCGTTTACTATTGTGACAGCTCCGTATGCCGATGCTTCTGCACTCATGCAGTCTATCCTCCCCTTGCTTCTTCGGCTGCTGCACGCATGATGTCAATTGGGGGATCTCGACCGGTCCAGAGCTTGAAGGAAAGAGCTGCTTGACGTACTAGCATCTCCAGACCGTCAGTGACTATTGCTCCTGCGTGCTCCGCATCAACGAGGAAATCACTGTCATGACTATAGTTGGCATCGAAGACGATCATCCCGGGCCGGATGAGTCCTTCATGTATCAGTGTCGCTCCGAAACGAGGAAAGACATCGACAGGTAACGTGTTGACTACTAGGTCTGCTTTGGGGACTTCTTTGCACAGGTCTGCTTTGCTGAGGCCGCACGCACGACACTTGCCATTACTCCGCCTCACGATCTCTGCAGAAAGTCTTGACCCCTTAGCGCGCGTGCGGTTGAGAATGGAGATACTCAGAACAGTCCTGGAGAGACAATGTGTTATGGCCCGGGCGGCACCTCCCGCCCCGAGAATCACGACTCTCTTGTCAGACAGGGATCGCCCTATTTTCTGTAGAACGTCTAGAGCGGCCTGACCATCAGTGTTGTAACCTCGAAGAGTGCCGTCAGCATTGGCTATGGTGTTCACGGCTCCGATCTCACGAGCGTCCCTCTCGATCCTGTCTAGGAAACGCATTACACTGGTCTTGTGCGGGCGCGTCACATTGACGCCCAGTATCCCGAGAGCCCTGAATCCCTTCATCGCGCGTGCGAGTTCATCCCTTCTAACCCGAAAAGCAACGTACACAAGATCCATGCCTAACGATCTGAAGGCTGCATTATGAATCGGCGGAGAAATCGAGTGCTCAATAGGATCGCCAATGATCGCGCAAACCTTCGTTCCCCCACTGATCTTGTGCAGGCCAGTGATTGCAGCTGATGAACCGAGAGGCTCGTTCAAGCGACTCCGAGCTCCTCGTAGAGAGTTTGCATCTCATCGATCGGGATCTGTCCCGCCGCAGTCTCTCGTCCAGTGCAAAACGAGGCAAATGTGAAGTAACTTCCGAGTATGGGAGACAGAATCCTCGAAGAGATTCCGAGCCTTCCCATGGAAAAGCAAACAAGCTTAGTTCTTCTTGCGTGCTTGTCGACAAATCTCAAACATCGCAGGCTGTCGCTGTAGCTCTTGGCGGTGCCAACTATCTTGCAGACATCCGCGCCCTACCCGTTTCTCATTCACGAGGATGGACTCGAGTCCCTCCTTCGTGGGAGTGATCTTCTCACTATGGTACGAAACAATCACTTTCGCTCCGTGCCGCTTCATTTGACGAACCACTCGTGCGGGCGTCTTTCGTTTTCAGTTCTACATCGATGTAGTCGAAATCTTCTCGGGCCGCCTGCATTAACGTCTCCAATCTCGCCCTTTCCGTTCCACGGAATAGGCCGCCTTGTGCTTTGCTTCGGTTCGTAGCGATCAATGGGCGCGCCGTGGCGGTCCTTATCTCGGATAGTGATGATGGCGATCTCATCGCATCAAATCGTATTTCGATGAAATCTGGGTCATGACGTTCCAGTAACCGAAGCGATCTGACTACTTTGCTGACGTTTCTTTCCATCACTGGGACACAAATCTTGGGCCGCATCAAACCTTCTCCTCCTTGGAAGTAGTCAGGTCCCTCACAACTCGAAGAACAGCATCGAGCGGGACCTCGTCAGTGAGAAAAACCTCGCCTATGGTCTTCGGAAGTATCCATCTAATGCGCCCGGCTAGTCTCTTCTTGTCTCTAGTCAATTGGCGGACGATATCTCTTCGGGTCGATGAAACGATCAATCCGGGTCGGAAGGCCCGCTGCGCCGATCAGGCGCTCTTGCTTCTCAGCTGTGGTTTGGTCAATCGCGCCGATTTCATGAGAGACTCTCGCAGCCACGATCATGCCGAGCGCTACTGCCTCGCCGTGCGTGTATTGGGTGTAGTTGCTTAGCGTTTCCAATGCGTGTCCAGCAGTGTGGCCGTAGTTCAGAATCGATCTGACGCCGTGGTCCTTCTCGTCTTGCTTCACGATCCGAGCTTTGGCCGAGCAGCATCGAGAGATGATCTCGATCAATGTGTCACTGGAAGCTTCCGAAAACGAACGTATCTTCTCTTCGAGAATGTGGAAGAGTCCCTGATCGGCGACAACTGCGTACTTTATGACCTCAGCCAGACCAGAGCGCAGTTCCCTTTCCGGGAGGGTCTTCAGGGTTGAGACGTCTGTCCAGACGAGGGTCGGCTGATAGAAGGCCCCTACAAGATTCTTGCCACTTGGTAGGTTGACGCCCGTCTTTCCTCCGATGCTGCTGTCTACCTGTGCAAGCAGCGTTGTTGGCACTTGGACAAACGGCACTCCGCGCATGAATGTGGCCGCCGCGAATCCCGCAACGTCACCAACGACTCCCCCGCCGACAGCGATTATGCCGGAGTTCCGATCAAACTCGTTCTGCACGAGTTTGTCGTAGAGCGACATTACTGTCTGGATCGACTTCGACTGCTCATCGTCATTCATGTGAGCGACACAGACATCGAAACCACTTGCAGCCAACGAATCTTGAACCGTTTTGCCGTAAAGAGGCCAAAGTCGCGTGCTTGTAACGACCATCTCTTTCGGCCCGAGTCCAAGCCTCGTGACGGCGTCTCCAAGGGCGCTCAGAATCCCATGTCCTATCATGATATCGTAGGAGTCTTCGCCGAGAGATACCGGGACTTTCTTCACGCGTGGACTCCACCTAGCGTATTCTACGGCCGACAGCTTTGGCTACGGATTCAAGCTCATGCATCAGGACAGCAAATTCTGCCAAGTCGAGTTGTTGCTGCGAATCCGAAAGAGCAAGCTCGGGCGTCGGGTGCGTTTCAATCATTAGACCATCCGTTCCTGCAGCGACAGCTGCCTTAGCCATCGGTGCAATGAGCTCTCTGCTTCCGGTGGCATGGCTTGGGTCAACAACGATGGGGAGATGCGTCGCTTTCCTCAGGACGGGCACGGCTGCTAGATCCAACGTGTTTCTGGTTGCTGTCTCAAATGTCCGAATGCCCCGTTCACAGAGAACGACATTCTGGTTGCCTTCCAGGAGGATGTACTCTGCAGCCTGGAGCCATTCATCAATCGTCGTCATCATTCCGCGTTTTAGGATGACGGGTCTTTCTCGATTTTCCGACAGCTCTGAGCAGCGCGAAGTTCTGCACGTTTCGTGCTCCGATCTGGAGCATGTCAGAATACTTGGCGACGAGATCTACTTTCTCAGGCTCGAGAACCTCTGTAACAACCGGGAGACCGGTTTCTTCGCGCGCTTCTGCCAGCAACTTCAGGCCTGCTTCTCCGAGTCCTTGAAAGTCGTACGGGGAGGTTCGTGGTTTGAAGACTCCTCCGCGGAGCATAGAAGCACCGTTTTTCTTAGCGGCACGTGCAGCCTCTAGCAGCTGTTCTCGTCCTTCGACTGAACATGGCCCTGCGATGACTACGATCTTCTCAGCTCCAAAACGAGCTTTTCCAACTTCAACTACTGAAGTTTCATTCTGGAATTCCCTGCTGGCCAGCTGAGCCTTTGACGAGGAGACAACAATTCTCTCAACTAAGCCTGTTTCCTTGAGTTGGTTCATGTCGGTTGAAGCTGGATTTCGCTGGGTAACAAGCAGTGTCTTTGTTCCCCAAGCCACAGGCCTCGCATCAATCTGTCTCCTGCTTAGGAAATCAACCGCTTGCGCGACTCCTTGACCGCTCGCCGGCTTTCGAACTACCACTATCAAATGATCTCTATCCCCGACACTAGTCCAGGCTATCCTTCAGCTTCATGACTCTCTTCGCGGCACCTGAAATGTGATTAGCGGTGAGTCCATGAATCTCCATGAGTTCGCGCATTTCCCCGGACTCTCCAAACCTGTCATGGATTCCAACCATTTCGATTGGAACAGGCTTGTCTCGGCACGTTATTTCTGCAACAGTACTGCCTAGCCCACCCAAGATGTTGTGATCTTCGACGGTGACGATTGCCCCCGTTCTTCTGGCAATATCAGCAACTGCTGACGCGTCCGCAGGTTTGACCGTGTGCATATCGATTATCGAGGCTCTGATCCCGTCTTTCTGTAATAGTGATCCGGCCTCAATTGCTTCCTGGAGGAGGAACCCTGCGGCTACGATTCCAACGTCTGACCCGTCGCTGATGGGCCTCGCTTTCCCGATCTGGAATTCGTCGGTGTCATCGAAGATTCGCGGGATTTCGCCTCTCCCAAGTCTGATGTAGAATGGTCCGACGCCTTCTACGGCTGAGCGTACGGTGTGTCTCATCTCTGAGAGGTCAGCGGGAAGTACTAGTGTCATTCGAGGGATAGTTCGGATGAGTGCGATGTCCTCGAAGCACTGATGCGAGGAACCGTCAGCGGACGGGGATATGCCTGAGTGTGTGGCGATCATCTTGACGTTTAGGTCGTCGCGAGCGACGGTGTTCCTGATTTGTTCCCAGGCCCGCCCGGCCAGAAACACCGCATAGGTGCTGACGACAGGTATCTTTCCAGCTGATGCAAGTCCCGCGGCAGTCCCAACGATGTCCTGCTCGCTGATTCCAAGATTGAAGTAGCGCTCTGCGAATGCCTCGAAGGCGCTTACCCCTGTGGACTTTCCGAGATCCCCGGTGATCACAACGAGGTTCTTGTATTCCTTGCCGAGTTCGACAAGGACTCTTCCAAGTTCTTTTCTTAATGAGGGCAATGTGAAACCCCATGAACTGCATTGATTTCGTTACGTGTCAGGTTCTGGCTGACGTAACTCGTCCATAGCCCAGTCTAGATCCTCTTCAGTGAAGGAGATGTTGTGCGAGTTCGCGTCGCCTTCAAGGAAGGATAGGCCCTTGCCCTTGACGGTTCGCGCTATTATCACAGTCGGGCGGTCAGTAGTCCATTCAGCGACGTCGAAGGAATGATGGATCTGCATGAAATTGTGGCCATCAATCTCAAGAACTTGCCAGCCAAACGATCGCCATTTTCGATCCAGAGGCTCTTTCTTCTTGATCCTCTCCGTAGCATCGTCGGACTGGACGCCGTTTCGGTCAATGATTACTGTAACGTTCGAAAGACCGAGATGGCTCGCCGTCATAGCCGCTTCCCAGATCTGGCCTTCGTCACACTCTCCGTCCCCAATGAGGGCGAACACCCGGTACTTCTTCCCATCGAGCCTTGCGGCAAGAGCCATTCCGTTGGCGACCGACAGACCCTGACCTAGCGATCCCGTCGAGGTATCGACTCCCGGAGTCACCCGCGTAGGATGCCCCTGCAATATGCTCCCGGTTTTACGAAGGGAAAGAAGTATCCCTTGATCGAAGTACCTTGCATGCGCCAGTGTTGCGTATAGCGTTGGGGCCGCATGGCCTTTGCAGAGCACCAATCTATCCCGATCTGGCCAGTTCGGATCTTCAGCCCTATGATTCATCCGGTCAAAGTACAGCGACACTAGGATCTCTACGCAGGATAGGGAAGGCCCTAGATGTCCAGTCTTGGCACTCTGAATCATCGCGACAACATCGCGTCTGATCTGCTGAGCAATCTCAGCTAGAGATTGAAGTTCGTCCTTCGAGACTTCGAGGCTTGCAGACAATCCATTTTGTTTAGTATCTCTCACATAACCACCTTCGCAGCTCGTCCAATTGGGGTTGGGCGGGCTAGTATCGATAATAATAGAAGACAAAGCTCACTACACGCGCAAAGAATGCAGACGCCGCATCTGTTCGCATGAGCTACGCCTTCAGTTTGAAGTTGTCCGCATAGACGGATGTTTACGTACTTAAGGCTAAGTATCGCAGTTCGACATGTGGCGTTCGACGAGTACTGTTTCGTGCACATTCTCGAACGGGCTGCTACAGTTTATGAACAGGAATCCCCTACCTCGCGCCAAGTCGATCAGCGTTGGCGTGGATCAAAGCAATTCCTGAGGACAAAGCAACCGGTGACCTGAAGCGCACGTACGAAGAGGTGTCGCGAACGCGCGGCAAGATCTCAAACATCATGCGTGCCCAAAGCCTCAACCCCAATGCGCTGAGATCCTTTCTTGAACTCTACGTGAGCTTGATGTACGGGAAGTCAGGGTTGACCCGAGCTGAACGGGAGATGATTGCGACAGCCATCTCCGCGCATAATCGATGCGACTACTGTGTATCACACCATGGCGAGGCCTTGAGGTTCTACTTGAAGAACGGTGAACAATTGGGTGTTCTCAAGCAGGGTCAATTGCCCGATAGCGTCGACGAGAGAAGCAAGATTCTGGTTGACTATGCGCTGAAGCTGAGCCTACAACCTGGTGCTGTAGCCAAAGGTGATCTGGAGAATCTGCGAAGGATCGGAATCAGCGACTCTGAGATTCTTGATCTGGTCCTACTCACAGCATACATGAACTACGTGAACCGGGTAGCCCAAGGGTTGGGCGTCGAGCACGACGAGCAAGAAGCTCGAGGATACAAGTACTAGGCTGCAAACCCCTTTTCAAATTCGATCATTTTGATCAACGGCCTCGTGCGGCGCGAAGCTCTTGTGGAAATGATTGCGGGGGTGTACAGTGGCGCCGTCTATACCCATTTCAGGTCATTACAGAATCTCGTTGCCGAGGCAAACTCTTCGAAGCACTCGGAAAAGTTTAGGTAGGCTCGTTGTTTCTTGCTCTAGGACGGGCCCGTAGCTCAGTCAGATCCTGCGACTCAGGGTCCTGAAGAGGTAGAGCACCGGAGAAGTGTATTCGGTGAAGCTTTTACCTGTACGGAGGAGACCCGGGGGTCCCGGGTTCAATTCCCGGCGGGCCCGCCACATTCCATGAATCGTGCTGTCCTCTCTTTTCCATCACTTATGGCAAGCCAAACCGGGGCTATTGCGGAGGTGGTCGGCATTCCAGGTTATCCTAGTGACGAACCCGAGATCCCCAGTTTCTCGCATAATTTATGCGGGGAGACACGACACAAAATGGCTCAAAACGAAGCGATCCTGTGGGTTGACGTTCCTGTCTCTCCTTCGATCCCTCGAAGTTCTCAACAGGACTGAGCTTTGTGAGAGGTAGAGCTGCCCAAAGCTAGCATATTGTTCATCTCCAGATGCCTCGAAGCAGCAGTCGGCAATAATTCACCGCCTTTGTTCATGTGTATGTATTGCGTTAGGGTCAAATCCCGTGATGGCTCTGCGAGCAGAGACAGAAGAGGGCGTAGACAGATGATCATACCCAGATCTCACATCTCGGCAGTCGAGTTGTCAGGTACTATTGGCTCGCAGATTAGGGCGTCGGAGTATGCTCGGATCTTCGATTGGTTGAGAGACGACAGGCGTGTCAAGTCCGTCCTTCTCATAGTTGATTCCCCTGGAGGCTCCGCAACCGATTCCGGCTACTTGCAATCCTCAGTGGCTAAGCTCGCAGAAGTGAAGCCGGTTGTTGCTTTCGTTCAAGGCATGGCTGCTTCGGGAGGATACATGGCTTCGAGCGCGGCAACAAAGATCGTTGCGCTTCCCAGCGCTCTAGTGGGCTCCATCGGAGTGATATCAGTCACACCGATACTGAGCGGTCTGCTCGACAGATTGGGGATAAACGTTGAGGTCGTGAAGAGTGGCAGGCTAAAGGACATGGGATCGTTCCATCGAGAACCTACCGCTGAAGAGAGAAGAAAGGAACAGGAGCTAAGCGACGAATTCTACGACGACTTCGTTGACAGTGTCGCTAAGTTCAGACGACTCGAAAGGGACAAAGTCAAGAACCTAGCCACAGGAGAGGTCTTCACCGCAAAGAAAGCACTACAAATGGGGTTAGTAGATGAGCTGGGCGACCATACGCGAGCGATTGAACTTGCATCACAGCTCGGCGATGTACCTAAACGAGTAGTCTACATCAGGCCAAGGAAAGGATTCCTGGAAAGGCTGTTTCGAGGATTTGCATCATCAATGGTCGACGAAGTCTCTATGCATCTGGAAGAACAGTTGTTGCGAGAGCTGAGGTTTCAGGTCAGAATGTGAAGAGCAACTTTGCGCTATCCCGGTGTTCTTCGCCGATAGGCGTGCAGGTAACAAGCCGCGCAAGCCATAGCCAGCACAACAGGCAGTGTCATTTCAGCTGTTGGTAGTTCTGGAGTTGTGGTGCCGGTGGGTGTGAGGTTGAAGTCTACTGCTGTGTCCGAACCCATGGAGACTTGGATTTGGACTCCTTGCGCCGCGTATCCTGGATATGAGACGCCGAGCGTGTAGTTTCCGCTCGGTATCCACATCTCGTAGACGCCATCCAGGGAACTCGTCGTCAAGAGCGCCGGACCATACGCACTCACTGTGGCCCAAGAGAGCGGGATCAGGTTATCATACATGTCGAGTCCCAGAACGGTCCCGTTGACCCGAGCTAACCTGTCAAAATACAAATCCACGGTCTCATTCGCGATGGTCAAGGCGGTAGAGAAGGTCGCCGTCTGAGCTTGCGCATAACCTGGCACCCACCCGTATACGGTGTATGTTCCAGGGGCTAGCCCGTAGTCCGTCTGATGCGAGCCATCCGTCGCATCATAATAGTTCACCCACCTCACAGTCGGATTCCCCGCGTAATTCCAGAAGCCAAATACTTCAACCGAAGGCCAAACCCAGCCGGGCGGATCGGTCGGTATTTGAGTGGCATTTGCCCCTGCTAGGACCCCAGATGAATCGAAGACTTCAACTCTTACTGGCACATACGTGGAGTTGTAGCGTGTGTACGTGTCGATCGGTGCCACTAGGCCTTCTTTCCGGAATGTGAGCGTTACATTCAGTCTCGTGGCTTCAACTAGGTCTATCTGAATGTCGCTCATGCCTCCGAATGACATCGACACCTGATAGTCCCTAATCTGGACGTAGCCAACAGTATATGCCCTGATGATGTAGGTGTCTGGCGGGAGATCAGTTATGTTGGCGAAGACCACGTAGGGTGGCTCGCTAATCGTTGTGTTCTTGTCTCGCTGTGCCGGAATAGGTTTGCTGCGAGCCTATTGCTTCAATCCTTATAGTCGCGTTAGGATACCTCCACGGTACGCTTTGAGGCGGGGTCTGCCAGTTGATCGATCTCAAAGTGATATTCAGTAGTCCGCCTCTGACCATATCGAAGCTGAGGTTCGTCGTGGAGCATCCCGCTCCCAACGTTGCCTGAGGAAAGAAAGCCTGAGCGTATCCTGGGAAAGTGGCTTCTATGAAGTAGGTTCCGCTGGGTAACCCGTTGTTCTTTCCCGTAATCGTCATATTCCAACTGGTGCTTCCTTTGGGCACGGAAGTGGTGTTGTAACCTTCAATTCCTCCATCAAGTCCAAAGGCTTCCAGTAGCAGCGTGCCGTTCTTCGGCGTTGGGCTGACGGAGCCTCCTACGTCCACGAAATGAACTGTGACATTGAATTGGCTGCTCCTCCACAGATCAAAAGGAACCGATATGATGCGCGAGTAATCGTACACGTGCACCGCAACAACATCCCTCTGCAAGTACCCGTTCACGTACGCCTTCAGGTAGTAATCCCCGACAGCAAGTCCAGAAACATAGTCAGCACGATCTTGTGGGACGTGACCGTCCAAATCTATCGTCCCAGGGAATGAGAATGGGTAGTACGGTTGAGATGGATTAACGTTGGTTGCGTTGGTTGTGAGAAACCCTATCGACTTCAAGTTAGAGTCAAGTAGTTCCATGCTGATCCGATGAGACGCTGCGCTCCCCCACGGGACCGTTCCAACACCACACTTGGAGCATATAGTGCCAGAAATAGTTGCGCTTGGATACACATAGATGTCGACGCCTTCCAAAGATTGCCCGGCGTCCACGCTGACGGTTCTGTTCAAAGTTTCTGGAACAAAACCGGCCGCTGAGGCGGTTAGGTTGTACGTTCCCGCGGCCAGACCGTAGATGATGTAGGCACCGTTCGCGGAAGCGTTGAAGTACGCCTGCCCCTCGATAGCTTCACCCATGGCGGTCTCCCCGTCAGCAAGAACCTTACCTGACACGTCGACCGGCTTACCGTACTGCCCATTATCCGCGTTCAGGACGCGTCCGGATATGTACGCTGGATATAGGCCGCCCTTCACGACGATCGTTGGAAAATTCTTAGCACCGATCGAGTTCCCATTTATGAACACCTTCACGAAGTATCTGCCGCACACATCAGGAGCCCTGACGTTGAACAACTTCACAGCGTAGTTGCCTGTAGCGTTGAGTGCGGTGATTCTCACGCTCCACCACGACGGGCCAATGGGATCGTTTGAGCCCAGCCTATCCATTGATATCAGGTTGTAGTCGTTCGTTATGCTCGTCCACACGCTAGTAGTGTCTGATTGCAGAAAAGTGAACTCCGACGGAATATAGATCGCTATCGAAGAAGCATTGTTCAACGTGAGGCTAAAAGAGATGTCGCCTGTCGTGTTCTCGACTATAGCGCCCTTCGGATAATCCAGCTTCACCATGTCGGTGGAGTTGCCCAAATAATGAGCGTACTTCCCAGGGGACATCTGAACTGTGCCAACTGACTTTGCCCATACGCATTGAGACAGCGGGCCCGTCCAGACCGCTCCGATCATAATCAGCAGTAACAGTATACGAGATAGTCGGCTTAGCGTGCTCATGGTCCCTCCGCCATAAGGTCTTGATGGGCCAAGACCGAGGCGACATCCGGTTAGCTTTCTGCAAGCTTTGGTTCTTGTTCCGAGTCCGGGCCTGAGGGCTCCTCTACTTCCTGTCCCTTCCGTATTCTGGCATATAGCTTGGCGATTCCCAGAATCGCGAAGACCAATAGGAATCCTGAAAGAATGGACTCCACGACCAGGAGAACCCACGATGTGGTTGGGACAGTGAAAGTCCCTGTGGTTGAACCAGTGAAAGTCCCGCGCGTAAACGTTGGTTGAGGTGAGATCAAGTAGACCACGTACATGTACAGGCCGTTGAAGAGTCCCGCAGCCAAGCTCGCTAATACTAATCTCTTGTTCGAAATAGCGCCGCTTTTCGATTTCATCAGAGAGCCAACTACTAGGCCGGCGACGATCACGGGGATTATGACTGAAATCTGTGGCATGGAGCTCGCGCCATCTTTGCCGAGAGGGCTCTACGAGCTTATATAAGGCTAGTTCCGAATTGATGCAAAATTCACACCGCAAACCTAGGAGTCGCAATAGCTTGAGCGGCAGAGATAGCTTCCTTAAAATCCTCGACCTGATATCGATGCACGAATTCAGACTCTCCGTGAGATGAGACAGGCATGAGTTTCCTTGACTGGTTCCGAAAATACGCCGGCGCACTGTTCTTGTTGTTGCTAATGGTCCCGACAGTTGTTGTTCAAGCTCAGAATCCAACTCACTTGACCGTGACCATAGAAGGTCAGGTCTTAACCGCGGGCTTCGACAACAATGTCACGCTAACGGTGACAAACAGCTACCCAGCGCAGAGCATCTATCCTTCCTCCGCTATCTACGACGTTGACGTAGCCATATCGATACCGACACCACTACAAATGTCTGGGGACAATCACTGGCACTATGATTCACTCGCGTTACAGCAATCAGTTAGTATAGGATTTCAGGTCTACGCGGCCACCGCAGCAGTGGGCAGCGCTTACGAAGGCACCGTTACGCTGACGTACAGACAGCTCGGTGACGTATCATATACATCGGAAAGTCACTCGATCGGCTTCCAGGTTCAAGGCTGGATCAAGCTGGTGCTTTACGGGATACAGTTGACTCCGGCGGCCTCCGTACCTGGCGGCAACGTCACGATCTCGGGAAGCCTCCTGAACAGCGGAAACTTGGCCTCCTACAATGCCAACGTGACAGTTGAGTCAGAAGCATTGGCAACCGGCACTCAGGCAAGCGTCTTCTTAGGCGAAATCGACCCGAACATCCCTAGGCCATTCAGCCTCTTGGTGACTTTCAAGAAGAACCTCGCCAGCGGAACCTATCCAATCCTTGTCAAAGTGTCGGCCATAGATACTAACAGGCCTGCCTATCCGTACAATGTCCAACAATCATCGCAGGTTCAAATCACGATACCTGCCGTGCAGACACGAACTCTGACTCGCCAAACAGGCGTCACTGCGATTCTCTTTGAGGTCCTTCGCTTTCTCTATGGCCTATTCTTCGGTTTCTGGAGCATTGTATCAAGAGTTTGCACGACTTACTCATGATTCTATACTACTATGCGACGCTAGTCCTTGGGGTCAGACAAGTCGAATAGAGTCTCGCTGGATCCGTTTGCGGAATCCCTTTGCGGAATCACTCGTACTTTAGCGCCGCAACAGCGTTCATTCTTGAGCCTCTCCATGCAGGGTAGAGTCCTGCCAATATGGCTAGCCCAATTGGGAACACCAACGAGAAGAGTATGAGTCCTGTTGAGAATACAGGTTGGATTCCAGCTGATGCAGCTGCTCCTCCTCCGCCGCCTGGTCCTCCAAATCCGATGGCTCCACGTCCTCCTCCAAGTCCACCTAGCATTCCTCCCATGAGAAACGAAATCGCATAACCGAGAGCCAGTCCGCAGACGCCTCCAATCGCTCCTGTAAGGGCAGCTTCTGACAGGAACATGCCCATTATCTGTCGCGGTCTGTATCCTATCGCCTTCAATATTCCGATCTCTCTAGTGCGTTCCATTACTGAGACATACATTGTGTTAACTATTCCAACAGTCGCCACGAACAATGAGACCGCGCCGATACTTCCTAGGAACAATGTTAGCTGCCCTGTTATTGATTGGATACTTGACAGAATCTGTCCGGGGCTAATCACTCGAACGTTTGTTGAGTAGTATGTCGTGATGTCTGTTTGGACAGCCTGCACATCGTCTGTGTTGTCGACTATGACGTAGATCCCTGTGAAGTAGGGGGTTCTAGCGAGGAGCTGTGTTGCTTGCAACGATACAAAGATCGTGTCGTCGATATTGGAAAACAGGGCCGTTCCGTACGGTGCGAGGATTGCGTTTGCAAGAACTGTGTAAGTGACAGCAACAGTTCCTTTGGCTGCTTCTGATTCCGCTGACCGACATGGAAACCATCTGGTTGAGGCCAATCGGTGTTCCTGATACGGGGTTTGCTATCCCGTCTCCTACAACGGCAGAGGTCGTGTCGCCTGCGCTGGGGAGGATTCCCTGGTTAACAGTCAGTCCCTTGTAGAGTATTGGAAGGGCTGATAGGTCCATCCCGACGATGCTCGCTCGAAGCGAAGTTCCACCATTGTTGACGGTGGCACCATAGCTGTAGAATGGGTAGGCTGCAACCACGCCTGGTATCGTTGTCAGGTAATCCAAGTCCAGCTGACTCAGCTGATAGCTGGTCGTGGCGCCGCGTGAAAAGAATCCCCCTGCATTTTCTACCGTGAGCACGTTCGCTCCGGTTTTCTCGATGCTGCCAGTGATGTTTGCGTTGAGCCCACTTGAACTAGCTATTAGTGCCAGAATGATCGCTGAACCAACTGCTATTCCAAGTATTGTCAGGACACTGCGCATCTTTCTGTCGACGAGTGCTTTGTAGGCTAACTTGAGCATATCAGCGAGTTGCAATGCCTTCATCTCCGAATATTGTTAGGTTTCGCATATTGGAGCCCCAAGCGAAGAAGTGGTCTCTTTCTGGTCGGCTAAGTTTCAGCGTTTGAATCAAGTCTCCGTGTAGGAATCGATTCGCCGAAGAGACTCTTCTTTCTCGATTAACCCGTCCTTTATGGTGACGATCCGGTGAGTCATATTGGCAACGTCGGGATTGTGAGTCACAATCACGAACGTCGTTCCTAAGGTCTTGTTGACCTGAATTATGTAGTTTAGAACCTCAAGGGTGGTCACCGAATCCACGTTACCGGTTGGTTCGTCACCAAGGACTAAGGCAGGCTCGGTAACTAGTGCCCTAGCAATTGCGACACGTTGCTGCTCTCCACCACTAAGCTCGGTGGGGCGTTTTTTTGCTTTCGTGTTTAATCCAACCGCGCTTAACATCTTGAGCGATCTGCTCCTGCGAACTCGCTCGGGCAGCCCTCTTGCTACGAGGGGCATCTCCACATTCTCAATCGAGCTAAGTCTCTGAATCAGATTGAAGGACTGGTATACGAATCCTATCTTTTGGTTGCGAAGAAGAGCAAGCTTATCTTCGTTTAATCTTTTGAGATCGATGCCATCAATGATTACTCGGCCTGACGTCGGCGGGTCAAGAGCACCAACCACGTTGAGGAACGTTGATTTTCCGCTGCCAGAAGGCCCAACGATTGACACAAGCTCGCCTTTGGGTATCGAAATGCTCACTCCCCTGAGCGCTGGATAGTCAACGTGCCCGATGCGGTAGGCCTTTGTGACATCAATCGTTCGGACGGCGGGGACGTCTTGTCTGGTCAAAGTGGTCTCAACTACGCAGCATGGTTCCTGCCCTCGCAGATTTACACCTTTTGCAAGCCAATTGATGGCTACCGACGCACTCCGCAATGCTCTTTGGCATTTCTGCTCGTAGCATTGAGCTTGACGAGGGCTCTTGAACGGATTCTGGCTTTCAGCCAAACCGATCGCTTGCCGGTCCGACAGGAACCGAGCGGGGCCGGAAAGAGAATGATAACGCCTGCTACGAATTGACCGTCCAGTTGAGGCATTCTAGTCGATAGGCTTGAGAAAAGGTTCGGCGCTGTTGCGGCGGGAGATCAGCTTCGAAGTAAGCGAAGGTGATTTGGATGGGATGTCGGAACGAACGGCGCCGGCAAAACCACGATTGTCCGCATTCTTGCATGTCTTCGATTCGAGGGTCAGCGTATGTCGGCTGATTCGCAGTCACCCGTGAGTGGAGCAAGGCTTTCCTAGAACTGCACTTAGGTCAGGACGCGTGTTGGTTCGATCTTGAGTATGACACGTTTCTCTTCGGGCGCTCGCCATGGATACTTGTCCTTGCCGATGTACTTCTTGGCAAGCTTGTCAATGTGAGCGTCGGCACCTTCGAGCGTCTGTGACACGACGCGACCATGAATCACGATCTTGTCGTACATGTTGTTCTGATCAGCAATAGAAAGCGCAACGCGTGGCTCTCTAGTGACATTGCTCTGTTTTACACGCCCCATTGCGGTGTTGACAAGGATCGTGTCGCCCTCGCGGTCGATCCAGACAGGCGCGACATGAGGAGCGCCATCTGGCATAATGGTTGCAAGAAAAGCGAAATTCTTGCCATCGATCAGTCCGACGGCCTTGGCATTCAATTTCGCAGACAATAGCATCACAATTCGTAACCGTTGTTCCCCAATAAAGGTAAGGTTTGCTTGGACCATGAGAAAGGCAGTTCCGCCTGCTTCCGTACGTCCCGATTCATGATCCTGAATTGACCGTTACTCGGTCAGCGTTCGGCTCAAGCTCCTCTGCAGCACATCGTCATTGCTCAGCGATCAACACAAAAAGAGGAGAAACAGGAAAGAATGGACGCGATCCGACGGCTATTGGCATCCTCTATTTCTTTTGCTTCTTCTTCTTTGACTTCTTCGGCATTTTTTGTTTGCTCCGGAGCTGTCGACGCCAATTAGGCGGCGATTCGCCCCTGAAACATCATTAGTGGATGCATCGCGTTTAAATTGATCGGTTCTTCCTCAATATGGCATCCCTATGGGATTGGCGTCGCTTTTTGTGCGAATTTCTGGGAGTGGACGGGCGAAACGGCATGCTAGAGCTTGGGATAGTGGAGAGGAGCGCCGGTTTCCCCTACGTCGAAGGCGCCGACGTGTGCCCCACCGAGGTTCGCGTAGAAGAGACGCGTCCCTTTCGGCTCGAACGCGACGTTTGTCGGCTGATTCAAGATCTCACCACTGGTGTCCTCGATGAGAAGTTCGACATTCTGATCGGGCGACACGACGTAGATGCGATTCGGAAGGTAGCACGAAACATACAGGTTTCCGTTCTTTGCGAATGCCAGCCCATCCAGTATGTTCCCCGGGAACTGAGCGTATATCTCGGGTGCGCCCACCATCCCATCTTTGTTGACCGGGATGCGCAGAACGTCTGCTGCCGTGGTCTCGATCATGAAGACGGCTCCATCCTTGGGTGATATCGCGAGCCCGTTCGGGAAGTGCCAGTTCCCGCCGATCAGGGATTCTGATTGGCCGTTGCGTCTGACTCGTATCAATCGCCCATTGGGTTTCCAGTAGTCGCCTGAATCGGAGAAGTAGTAGTTCCCCTTTGCATCGAATGATCCATAATTGGGGTTCACCAGCGAACCGTCGGGAGCGCTATCGCAATAGACCGAGACCTCGCCCTTCTGCGTGACACGGTTCACTCGGTGTCCTGAGGCATTACACACGTAGACGTTGTGGTTTCGATCAACAGCCACGCCTCCGAGGAATCCTTTGGCATTCGCCAATTGTCGAAGCTCGAACTTCGGCGGGGTCATCACGTAAACTTGGCCATTGAAACCGCCCGCATACAGGCGACCGTCAGGACCGAAATTGATACACTCCGGATGATCCAAGCCGGACCGAATTATCTCAACTTGATGAACATTGCGACGCGTCAATTCCGCCAAACTCCGCCGCTAGCCACGCACGCAGACTGTGCTTTTGAAGCTTTTCGAATCGCGTGTCTCATGAGAAGAGCACGGCGGCTTGGCGAATGTCTCAATCGCTGCGCAAATAGACGGTCAATGCTGTTGGACTGTCTTGCTGTCTAGATCACCTTTCGGAAGGAACGTGCCGTATCTTGCTGCGAGATTGTTGACGACACTAGACATTCCACCGGGGTTGAAGCTCACAACGACCAGAAAGTCGTTCACATAGAAGGCGAGGAGATAGACTCGCGAATACGCGACAACGACCGAGTTGAGTTCTCCAGAACCGCCCACAAGCTCCCGCCAGAACAATCCCATGATGGTCGGGAACTCCTTTAGCGTTCGTTCCTCTGTTTTCGGGTCGACATAACTTACGGTCCCGGGACGTTGAGCGTTTTCTAGGATGTCACCGCGTTGATCGACTATTCCAACCCATCGTATCTCCTTGTCTAGCTGGAAGAGTTCATCGACTAGTTCCTTTGCATTCATGGCTACTGTCAGCGTATCCTGAACCGAGCAGATACTTAACTGTGCAACAACGGTTTCCATGCATTCTGGCGGTCTATTCGCTATTGAATTTGATGCATTCGTAATAGTCTCTTTGCATGGGCGTGATTGCACGGTCCATGTTGAAAACTCAGAATCACAACGACCTGACCGCCATGATGTTAGTCAAGCAAAGACGATGGTAGTAGAAAAAGGCTAGACCGAGAACATTCCTGGGTGACAGCCTATTTCTAAGATCCGAATTCTTTCTTCACTCTCTGGAGACCGACCCGCATTGCAGCAAGGATTCTTTCCATATCTTCGTCAGAATGTGCGGCAACGATTCCGTGATGGAAGAGCGTGATCGGAAGAGTGTAGACGCCTTTTCGAAGCATCTCTGCCTGGAAGACCTTGAACCGGTCGGAATCTGCCTTTGCTGCAGTTCTGTAGTCTCTGACCTCCTCATCAGTGAAGTAGACTTGGAATTGCCCTCCCAGGGCCTGCAATCGAGCCGAGACGCCTTGTTCCTCCGCCAGCTTGTCGAATCTCTTTTCAAGGTCCGCAGATTGTTCATTTAGCTTTCTCTGAATTTCTCCGTTCTTGAGAGCCTCAAGGGTTGCGAGAGATGCAGCGACGCAGACTTGGCTGCCGTTGTATACGCCTGCCCAGCCGACTTTGCCACCGGGCTCGGTAACTCTCATTACGTCTGCTCTTCCGGCCACTGCGCTCATCGGGAAACCATTTGCAATAGCCTTGGCAAACGTCGCCAAATCGGGCGTGACGCCATAGTATTCTTGCGCTCCTCCCGGGGCAACTCGGAAACCCGAGATTACTTCGTCAAATATGAGAAGCACATCGTTGTCGTTCGCGATTTCCTTCAGCTCTTTGAGGTAGCCTTCCTCTGGGCACGCACATCCGACATTGAACATGATCGGCTCTATGATAACGGCTGCAAGCTCTCTTCGGTTTCTCTTGATGATCTTCCCGGCGCTTTCAAGATCATTGAACGGCATTACAATAGTAGATCTCGTCGCCGTCCTGAGTAAACCAAGATTCTCCGGTACGCCTCTTGGTCTGCTTCTAGGCCCGGCTTTCTTTAGGCTGGGCTTGTGGCTGATCGCTGCCGAATCGTGCCAGCCATTGTACCCGCCCTCGAGTTTGGCGATCTTCTGTCTCCCTGTATATCCTCGCGCGATCATCATGGCCTTCATCACCGCCTCGGTGCCGGAGTTCGAGAACTTCACAGACTCGGCGCAGGGAACCATTTCCTTGACCTTCTCCGCCGCCTTGATGTTGAGTTCTGTTTCAACTCCGCAGGTCAGACCCGATTCGAGTTGTTCCTTGACCGCTTTGGTGACGCGTTCATCTCCATGCCCTAGGATGAGGGCCGACATGTTGATGACACAGTCGATGTACTCGTTTCCATCGACATCCCAGAGCTTCGATCCTTTGGCCCGCGCGAACCAGAGGGGATGCGGGTCAAAGAATCGGATGTTAGAGTGAGTGCCTCCGGGTACAATCGAGTCGATCTCTTGATAGAGACTCCTTGACTTGTCAACCTCTCTTACACTTGTGCTCATCATCGCCACCTGTAGTCGTGAGCTTTTCACGCCGTCGCCCCTAAGCTAGCTCTCGAACTTATGCCTATTCAAATCCGTCACGCCGACTCAATGGTCACAGGCTTTCTGCGGGTCACTCAAGGAACTAGATGTGTGACAGCCCCGTATGGCATTACAAGCACTTTTGAGTCTGTTCCGAGTCTGGCCGTCGCCTCGTCGAAAGCCTCCTGGATTGTGGACGCGTGTGAAAACCGTAGATTTGCAAGGTCCTGTTCGAATGAATGGTCGCAAACGAGTGTCAGAGCAGAGTCGTTGCTCTGTAGGAATTTCAGAATACCGACGGCGTCTGCGACATCTTTGATCGCGCCTGACTGCATCATCTGCGCATATTCTTCTGCGCTGGGCCACCCCGTGCTTAGAGACTTGTAGTAGAGTTCCCTGAGAAACGGAGGACCAAGAAGCTCCTCGCAAGGGGAGGCTATGATTCGCATTCCTCCATGCCTGACCAGCATTGATGCATGTACAATCGTCTTGAGGCATTGGTCAAGATACGAGTACATCGGGTTCGCACTGGCTATCACAATGTCGGCTTTCTCCTTGAGATCGAATGCGTAAATGCTGTGATATGTGTCCAGCCCGGCCCTCTGAGCGGAAACAGGTTTCCCGTGAAATGCTGCCACAAGTTCATTGCGAGTGTTTAACACAACATCTACGGCCAAGGTCGGTCCGAGGAGGCTGGTCGCCTCGACCATATCCTCCCAACAGGGGTTACCTTGTGTGACTCCGATCTTGGCAGACGGAGAGGCAGCAACAGTTCCGTGATTGTGAAAGATCGTACGGTAGCCGCTCGCGCCCGGTAGGATGGTCTTAGGTCCTGACGCATATCCCGAAACGAAATGAGCGGTGATCATCCCGACCGTTACTCTGAGGCTCGCCTTGCTGATCATCTTATTCACCCAGACCGGCGTTCCTCTAGATGTCAGGCCGAGATACTCAAGTTGGGCATCATCCCACGCATCATGGCACACGATGTTGGCTCGTTTGACTAATGCATCTCCAAACTTGTCTCTGAGTTCGCCATCAGTCATCGGTCTGTGAAGTCCACCCGCTGCCACTATTGTGATGTGAGCGTCGTCAATTCCTAGTGAGTTCAGTTCGTCCATGATTGCACTGCAAATCGGACCCGCGGGAGTGGGTCGTGTATGATCGTCAGTAACTATGGCGACCGTCTCGCCGGCCTTTGTGTACGATGCGAGGCTCCGACCGTCGACGGGATGTCGAATCGCGTCAATGACCGCTGAGTAGGCGTCCTCTACGCCAGTGACATTCCGAGGACTGAGGATGTACAGCAGTCTCGCTTCTGGCACGTCGAATTGAATCTCGTTGGGTCCGTATGGTAGACTTACGCGAGTCGAGTTCCATTCCACCAATTCGTTCGTACAGGTTCCGCAGGACTAGTATCGCTGTGAGCAGAGTGAGTATGGCAGAAGGAGCCTCTAGAAGTTATCCTCTGCCATTGTTCTTTCTCTAGTGATCAGAAAATGAGGGGGCGCAGGAAGCATGTTGCTTCCCGCGTTGTTGATGTCTTACTCCGGGGGTATTTGCTTGAATGCGAGTTCGATGTCGATGCCTTGGCCTTTCCTGTAGTACTTGCCTGCGTAGTAGACCACGAGGCCAAGGAGGTAGACTAGCATCATGAAGCCGATGTTGAAGGGCGTTACTGGATAGCCGATTTGTGGGAAGAGTGCCGTGAAGATTACGATTGCTACGAATCCTATGAATCCGATTGCGCCGGCAATTGTGATGAGGTAGGCCCCGCCGATCTTGTACCGTGTCGCGCTGGGTGCGCTTTCGAAGAGGTCTTTGCGTCTTCTAGCGAAGAGTGCTGCTGCGAGCAGTGCTGGAGCATATCCCATTGCGCATCCGACTCCAGCGTTCAGGAAGAGACCGATCGCACTGCTTTGGAAGAGCAGAACGAGGAGAACGATCTCAGATATTATCCAGAGTACAATGGTTGTGAAGACAGGAGTGCCCCACTTGTCGTTGATGCTTGCGAACTTGTTCGGTATGACGTTGTCAAATGCCCAAGCGAGAACGTGTCGGTCGGAGAGGAAGATTGACTGTGCGATCACGATGAAGCATGCGCAGATAAGGCTGAACGCGATGAATATGGTGACCCAGTTCCAGCCGTATATGTATTGGATTACCGTTGTGAGAAGGTTCGAGGAGAATGGCGAGTCTGCAGGGCTGTTCACTGTGAGGTAAGCAACGCTTGCCGCAAAGTCCGACCCGAGAACCCAGTAGTAGAGTGCTGCGGTGATGAAGAACATGATCCATGCGAACAGTCCGGCACCGATCACTCCTATCGGCAGTGATCTCTTTACGTTCTTCAATTCTCCACCTACCGTGCACGGCCAATTCGTGATCAAGAAGAATCCTAGACTTGGAATTGCCAGAATAGTATCGGTCCAGCTGAAGTAAGGAGTGAACCCGAGCGACTTCGCCTTGGTGATCACGCCACTATATAGATCCGGAGACCGAGCGTTCATTGCAGCAACGAAACCGTCGTGACCTATCCCGAGAAGGGCTGCCGGAACGAGAATCGCGCCAAGCAGCGCGACTACGATGAAGACTGTCTGTACCTTGGCGTAGTGTCTGACCGGGATCATCACGACGATCATGCAGAGGGCGATTATGATGTTGTCAAGTACAAATCGCACCATAACGTCCCCGAACCAGGCGGCTTGAGCGCCCATACTTAGGGATGAGAGAAGTCCTGGAACGTAGCTAGCTACGATCAGGTCTGAGAAGATGGCCGGATTCAGGATGAGCAAGAACACCAGCATCCAGCCTGCCATCAGGCCAAGGCCTGGATGGAGGATGCGGCTGGTGTAAACGTAGTCGCTTCCTGATCTGGGCATCGCCAGACCGAGCTGAGTGTCCGCGACAAAGTATGCAAGAAGGATGGGCAGGAAGATTAGCAGCGAAATCATGATGTTCGCGCCCAACAAGAAGTTGAACGAGGCGAAGAGCGCTGAAAGGGCGACCACCGTTACGATGCCGCCGAAGTTGAATGCGAAGCTATCCCATGAGCCGAATTCTCTGACTAGTCCTGTTGCTTCTCTGACGAATACCTTTGGTTTCTGTGTCATGAAATTTCCACGCCCCGAGAAAATTGGGCATTGTATTTAACGCTTTGTCCAAATCGAATTGTCCTTTATCTGCGCCCGTGGGTATCTCTCAGATAGGGAAGGACTTTCTTGGCGAAAGCCTGGATAAATTTCGGTTCATCCGGGCTACTGCTCTGCAAGTGAATATTCGTGAATCCTAGCTTGATGTATCGTTCAATGTTCTTGATGTGATCATCAATGTTGTTCGAGATGAACCATCCCGTCAGTAGTCCTTCTTCGCTGACCAGTTTGCCGTGTGCCTCGATCTCGCGTGGGTCGGATATTGGCGCCTTGAAGAAGATCGGCAGGACGGTTGGTGCCCACCATCTGGCTGCTTCAACCGCCTTATCGTAATCCTCATCGTAGGCCATCTGGAGTTCCATCAATCTCTCTATCTTCGATGGATCGCGGCCGGCGTCTTTTGCGCCCTTTTCGAGCGCAGGAAAGAGTACGTCCTTGTAATGGCTATCAGGGAATGGCAGGGTGAGGAAACCGTCAGCGTACCTACCTGCCATCTCTGCGACTTTCGGCCCGTTTGCGGCGACATACATCGGGATTGGTTTCTGAGGCTTCGTGTAGAGATTAGCTCCACTCAAGCGGTAATATTTCCCTCTGAAGTTCACGAATTCCTTTGTCCAGAGCAGTCGCATGACCTTGATCGCCTCTTCCAAGCGCTCGGCTCTTTCCTTGAACCCGGGCCAGTTCAACCCTAGAGGAAGCTCATTCATCGCTTCGCCCGTGCCTAACGCGATAAACACCCTGCCTGGGTACATGTCGCCAAGGGTTGCAAATGCCTGTGCGACAATTGCAGGATGGTATCTTATGGTCGGTGCTGTAAGGCCTGTTCCGAACATCACTCGACTTGTTCGTTCTCCGAGGCTTCCGAACCAGACCCAAGCGAAACCACATTTCGCGCCGGTGTGGACCCAAGGGTGAAAATGGTCCCCGGTCCATATCGAATCAAACCCCTCTTTCTCAGCCGTTACCGCGTACTCAAGCGCCTGCCTCGGAGTGCGCTGCGTTATGTCAGAATAGTAGCCGAGTGTGAGTTTCATACCAGATCGTCATGAGACTAAGACCGAACGTATTTAATTGTCGCGTACGCTGTCGTGCGGTTCAACCAACAGGAACAACAGCCCGAACTCCACACCTCAGCGTTGGTGCAAGAGGGCTCGCGGCACCATGCCTGCTGCGCTCGAGTTCAGATGAGATAGAGATCAATCCCTGTTGTTCTGAGTCTCCTCCATCTCCAGAAACCAGTCGTGTCAACAGCGATCCCGGTTCTCCTGTCAACTGCCAGCTTGGCAAGAGCTTCCTGCAAGAATATTTGGTACGTCACTTGTCGGTATCTTGACGAACCCCTTGTCAGGTGGTTGTCCGACGGCCCTCGTGGACACGAAGGGAATTGATTTGCGGAATGTTGAGTCGCGTGCTGCTGGCCTATACCTCAGTTCGATAAGGACGACAGCCTCAGGGCCAAGCCTCGAAAGCAGGCGACGTACCTCTGGCGTTGTCTTGACTTGGATTGCTTCAGGCGTATGAATGACTCGCGATTCTTCTTATGTCTGATGCGCGTCAGGGCTCTCGGCAATCTGTTCGTCTTTCCGGCTACTCGTCTTGCTTTCCTGCCTCTCGACTGTTTGCCTTCTCCCGAAGACTAGGAACGCAATTGCAGCAGCCAATCCAATTACGATCGCGATCAGAACATATGTGTAGATTCTGAAATCACTTAGTTCAAAGCTCGTTGCGTTGTACTCTGATCCAAGTTGGTTGTACTTCGAAGTTAGCTGATCATAATCCGATCTTAGCGCTTCATACTTCGAGGATAGTTCGTTGTCTTTCGCGAGTAGGCTATCGTATTCCTGCTGTAGTGCCTTGTGCTGAGCAGACAGCTGCTCGTACTCTGGAGTAGTCGCCAGAACATACGTGAGCGGTAGTGTTTGCTGGGACGATGTCTGTACAGTCACATACGATGGCTCGTACACGTTGTACATCGTGAAATTGTATGGGTAAGATGAATAGTAGTAAGGGTAGTACGGCATATATCCGTACGAGTCATAGTAGCTGGATGTCTCCTCCCACTTTTCGGTCACGATTCCTAGCATGACGCTTCGGTCGGCGTTTGGAGGTATGGTCGCTGAGAGGGTTGTCTGCCAAGTGTTGCCAGAGTAGACTTGCCTGTTTGTTAGAACCGTCGTTGACGTCGTCTTTGCGAGTTGCCGATTCACATAGGTATAAACTTCGATCGATAGGTTGTCTACCTGCCCGCTTGATTTCGCGGTTGTCGTTGTTGATATTGTAATCGTGTTCCCTGGGTCTGCAGATTCTGGGAAGGTCAATTGAACTGTAAAGTGATCAGTTGAGATTGTTATGACTGTCTGAGACGCTGGTGCAGTTTGATTCGGCGTCTCCGCGAAGGGTTGTGCTGCAGAGGCAGGGCTGTAACTATTCGGATAGATCACATTCACCGCTGACGGCGACATCATCTGCGCACCTTGAATCGCCAGTAGTGACAGTAGGAGCGCCGAAGCGACCAGAGGAACCCAAGATCTGTCTGTTGGTCGAGTTCTCGTCGCCGTCATTCGTTCTGGCTGCGGACACCATCGCCACAACAAAGATCGTTTCTCCTTCATGTCGGTCCCTCCAGTATTACCTTGAACAGGTTGTCTGCCAAGTGAGACGGGTTTGTCCTAGCCTTATCCCGAGGAAGTGGAATCCCTCTTTCCTCGCTCTCTCTTATGAGAGTCTGCCTGCAGCTTTCAATATTCGTGCAATCGGAGCAATCTCCTTCGCCCTTGTACCAGACCTGGATCCCGTTTGCTACCGAGAATGTGACGAGAACGTTCGTTCTCCAAGTTGGGCTGTATCCGGAGAGGAATCCGTTTCTCAGATCAATCTTGCGGATGTCCAGCCTATGCAACTGCGCGGCATCAGTCAGCGCGCGCGACATCTTCGTATCTATGGCGTTTAACGTCTTGTTCGTTGTCTGCGGAGTGACTCCTATCTTCCTGAGAGACTTCAGCTTGCGTTAGGCCTTGCCTGCGGAGGTTCCAGAAGCTGAGCTGCTTAGGTGTGAGGTATCCTGCTCGCATCATTGCGTATGCCAACCTAAGCATATGTAAGCCTACTGACACCTATAATCCTTACCATGTCCGACTAACGTCTTGTGAAGGAGGTTGGTTCGTCGGAAGCGGACTTGTCCCTAGATCATGAATACCTGCTCGGGTAGGATCGAGACCTCGAGTGATTCATTCGTGACCGAATCGACAAGCATTTAAGTGCCCGTTCGGTGCAGAACCGTTCGGCGAACGAGTTGGCAATCGTCGGATACGAATGGATAATCGTGTTGGCTATCATCGTCGTACTGTTTGTGTGGGGCCCTCAGAAGCTGCCCGAGTTCGCGAGATCAATAGGATTGGCACGCAAGGAGATCGAGAAAGCATACAAAGAGGCATCGGATGCTACAGCGTCGCCCGCGCAGGCTGATCCCCTCATCGAGACTGCCAAGAAGTTGGGCATCTCAACCGAGGGTAAGACCAGATCGCAAATCTCAGAGGAGATCGTGGCAAAAGGAAAAGCGTCGACGACCACGACCACGCCCACCGAAACCGACCCCCTCGTCGAAACCGCCAAGAGACTGGGGATCTCAACCGAGGGTAAGACCAGATCGCAAATGTCAGACGAGATCGTGGCAAAAGGAAAAGCGTCTGAGAAGCCGGCCTGACTGCTTGTCACGGACAAGACAGTTCAGCGTGAACTTGACATAGGTGATTTGTCCCTCTCCCAAAGGCTTGGGTCCGATCTAGGGGAGGGATGGGAGCACGACGGAGCAAGAGAAGCAGAACGACGTTGCGATGCCGTTTTGGGATCATGTCAGCGAACTAGCGAAGCGTCTCAAGATCGTCCTCTATGTTCTCGTCGTGAGCACAGTCCTCTTCATGGTCCTTCCATCAAATCTCAGCTTCCTCAGCAACCCGCTTCAATTCTACGATCCCCTAGTGGCCCTTGTGCTGAGGCAGATTAGAGCACAGATGCTACCGCCAAATGTAACGCTCATCGGTTACGAATTGACAGTCCCATTGGAACTCTACATGATCGCATCATTCGTTATGGGATTCATTGTAAGCATTCCCGTAATCGCCTACGAGATATACCGGTTCATAGATCCGGCGCTGTACTCGCATGAGCGGAAAGCGGTCTACCCGTTCGTATTGTCCTTCACAGCGTTGTTCATCGTTGGGGCCACTTTCGGCTATGTAATCCTAATGCCGTTCATGATTTGGGGACTTTTCCCGTTCTTCACAGCGATGGGTGCAGCCCGGATAATCTCGATAATGGATTTCTACAACATGGTCTTCGTTTCAACCGTCCTGAGCGGACTAATCTTCACATGGCCCGTGTTCTTCATTCTACTTGTCAAATTCGGCGTCCTTAGAACGTCGATGATCACGGGCAATCGGAAATACGTTTACGCAGCCATGTACATCATCACGGCTTTCGTGACACCTGACGGAGGCCCGCTTGCCGATGTGATGCTTTTCATACCGATGGCCGCGCTAACCGAGGTTGCTGTATTCTTTGGAAAAAGATACGAGAAGTCTAGGCCGGCCACTGAGATACCAACAAAAGCGGTTAACAGGTGCAAGTTCTGTAGCGCAGAACTTGAACCCGGAAAACCCTTCTGCGACAGCTGCGGAAAATCACAACTCTGACAGTTTTCCTGTGCCCGTGGACCTTAGCAAGACCTAAGTATGCTACATCTCTTGTACGCCTGCCGATAGCTTGCTGGAGAACTGTTCATGGGAAGGTCACGGCTTATTGTCGGTGCGCTCGGAATCGTTGTAGGTTTCTTCATCTACCAATATGGACTATTCCTTATGTTTGGGAATTTAGACGCATCTCTGGTCGGACTGGGTCTCTCTAGTTTGAGTGCGTCCTTGGTTCCTTTGTTCGGATCACAGTTAGTCGCGGGAGCGATATTGCAGCTTATCGGGGGCATAATAGCGATTGCGGGTCTCCTAGTATGCATTTCGTGGATTGGCTCTCAAAGGGTGATGCCACCTTCAATTAGGGCAGAGAGAACAGCTGAATTGGTTGCCAAAGTCCCCGACTCAGCGCCCAAATGCAAGTTTTGTGGTGCACTCATGGAATCTGGTATGGCTTTCTGTTCAAGCTGCCAGCGTGCACAGGCCTAGCCTCGTACATGTGGCACGAGACTAGTGGAAAGAGGCGGTTCCGTCGCTGCTAGAACAGGGCGTCTTCATTTCTCAGTCTTCTTCGCCTCAGTCGGAATCGCGTGCGTCTATCTCATTCCTGCGTATGCCGAGCAGCTTGGCGCTGGTTATCTAGATCTGGGATTAACCGGAACAGTCAGATCACTGCCCTCAGAGGTTCCATCGCCAAAATCGTAGCCTGTTCTATTGGACGATTCATCCATTTTCCTTTTATCGCCGTGTGGTCGCCGATCTGCTTCGATACGAATGGAGGTGAATGATTTGGTCTTTCATCCCGGTGCCGCACTTGTTCTATTTGGCCTAATCCGTGTTGTGTTGGGCGCGGCGCTTATCATCGGGCTCCTTTACCTGCTCATGAAGCTTGCGAGGTTGGCGGATGCGATGACTGAGGCGAAGAGGGCGCAAGCCCGATCCGTCCCATCTCAAACGCAATCCGGGTCTTCGACGACATAGACTCCCGGATCTTCCGGAGATCTTCTCTCCCCCTTTTTTCATCTTTGTTATTGTGTACACTCACGACCGCATGAACTGCTCGATTCTATCCGCTGCCTCATCGATCACATTGATCGATGGTAGAAATACTGTCCTGAAGTGCTCTGCTCCGTAGGTCTGGTCAAATCCCGATCCGTTGACAACCAGCACCCCAGTTTTCTTGACTAGATCAACGGCGAATTCCTTATCGGACTTCCAGCGGCCATTCAGCGAAATCCGAGGGAAGAGGTAGAACGCCCCTTTTGGAGTTGTGCAGGAGAGGCCGTCGATCGATCGGAGCCTATTCAGGAAATGATCCCTCCGCTTCTTCAACTTGTCTACCATCTTCGCAATGTGTTTCTGCGATCCTTTGAGAGCTTTCACCGCGGCATATTGTATAGGAGTCGGCGCGCATAGTCGGATCCTGCTTTCTTTCAAGATCGCTTCCTTTAGTCCTTCCAGGGTATTCCCTGGGTCGTAAAAATACAGGTAGCCAAGGCGCCAGCCAGTCATCACGTATGTCTTGGAGAATCCGTTCAAACCAATCACAGGGGCATCCTTCGCGAGAGAGGCCGTGCTTGTGAATTTTGAGTCATAAACCAGTCTGTCGTAAATCTCATCCGAGGCGACAAGGAGTTTGTGCTCGGCGGCAATATCTAGCATCTGTTTCAATGTTCGGTCATCGTACAGAGACCCAGTTGGGTTGTTCGGGTTCACGATCACCATCGCACGGGTTCTGCTCGTTATCTTCTTGCGCAAGTCCTCAAGATCGGGGAGCCAGTCATCATCTTCAACAGTCCTGTACGCAACAGGGGTTCCGCCGAAGTACTTCACGAAGGAGATGTACGGGGGATACGTAGGTCCTGGTACCAGTATCTCATCGCCGGGCTGGACAAGGGCCCCCATCAGGAACTGGATCCCTTCGGAGATACCTGAGGTCACTATGACATCTTCGTTTGAGATCGGCACTGAATTCGTTCTCTTCTCCTTTTCAGCAATTGCCTCCCTGAGAGTCGGAATGCCCTCTGAAGCTGCGTAGAAGTTGCAGCCGTTCTCCACTGCCTTTGTGAGAGCCCTTCTAACGTGAGCTGGAGTTTGGAAATCGAATTTAGCTGGGTCCCCAATGTTAAGGTAAATTACCTTTTTGCCTGACCGTTCCACTTCCTTAGCGACCGCTAGCATATCCCTGATTGCATATTCGATCTCACTGGCACGACTAGCAACTTGCACTCTGTTCTGAATCAACGCGCCATGCCCGCAGTGAGCAGAGACGACCTTGTACTTGATGGTTTTGTCCCGTTGTGCGGGCGCCCAGCACGATCAGCAAACCTAATTGGCCTGCGATGCCTGCCGCTGCATGCCCTTGATCCTGATCATGCGAAGAACAACTGTTGTTGGCATCGTATCAACTGTGACTCAGGTCGCATGCAAGTAGGGATAGTCTTGGAATCCGGAACAGATTTCCTTCTTCCGGAATGGGAGAAACTGCGCGAGGAGATCATTTCATGCACTCGCTGCCCGAGACTTGTGAAGTATCGGAGGGAGATTGCCTCTAAGAAAAAGAAAGAGTTCACCAACTGGAGATACTGGGGAGCGCCCCTCCCGGGGTTTGGCGATACACAAGCCCAACTTCTGATAGTCGGGCTAGCCCCCGCTGCCCATGGTGGCAACCGGACCGGACGGATGTTCACAGGGGATGGTTCCGCGAACTTCCTCATGCGCGCACTACACAAAGCTGAGTTTGCGAACCAACCTACATCTGTTCATGATCGGGATGGTTTGCAGATGATGAATTCGTTCATGACTGCAGTGGTGCGTTGCGCTCCACCTCAGAACAAGCCTCTCGCAAGTGAACTAGCCAACTGTAGTGCCTATTTTGACAGGGAACTTGCACTATTGTCGCATGTCAGAGTGGTGTTAGCGCTTGGTCAAGTGGCGTTCAAGGGCTACCTTGACCACCTCAAGCGTCAGGGATTCTCCACTGAGCGCTTGAGATTCAGACATGGCCAGAAATATCTAATGCCACCGGGGGTTCCTGTTCTGATCGCATCATATCATCCTAGCAGGCAGAACACACAGACTGGGAGGCTAACGCGCACGATGATGAACGCAGCGCTTGATGTCGTCAAGAGTAGCCTAGCAGAGTCGACATAATTGAGTGGCTCATGGTCAGTCCGCCACCGTCAAGGCTACGTATCGGGTCCGAGTGTAGGCTCACAACTCTTTTATAGAGTCCGAAGATGTGTCACATCGGAATCACGTGGTCGGCATGGAACCGTCAAGGAAGCCGCTGAACGTTCTAGTTAAGAAGCTGAACTCCGACATTACGATCAGGTTGAAGAACGATATCGAGTACCGCGGAAAGATGATCGACTGCGACAGCCACATGAACATAATCTTGGACGGAGCCATCGAATATAGAAGTAACTCTCCCACGGCAAACTTCGGGAACCTCATTCTGCGAGGAAGTAACGTACTCTACATCTGTGTGGACCAGGCACGACAGTAGAACGTTCAAAGGTGTCGTTTCCCGCGAGTGCATCCCTTGTGAACAGCAATAGCTCTGCTATTGAATGGCGGTCGGACCCAACGTCTCTTGAAGTGGCTATCGGCCCGCATCTGGGTCTCCTGCTCCCGATACTATGCTATTGAGCAATGCTAAACAGACTCGTGAGTGTCAGATGTAGTCAAGGAATTCGGCCGACGGAGCCTGCCCACATTGCTTGACACGCAATACGAGTCAGAGCGACAGCAGCAAGCTTGCCAAGAGATAGCTCGGAGGCTCCTGCTCGATCGAAGAAATTCCGAAAGCCCGGAAGAACTCAAGCTGATGGTGGCCCGAAGTTATCGGTTATCTAGTATCCCTAGAAATTCGGACATTCTCGCTGTCGTCTCGGCAGAAGAACGGCGAACACTGCGCGATAGGTTGCAGTTGAAACGTGTCAGGAGTATCTCTGGTGTCCACGTGATTGGGGTAATGTCGGCGCCCCAGGAATGCCCCCATGGCAGATGCGCATACTGTCCTCATGAAAACGATGCGCCGACAAGCTATACCGGGTATGAGCCAGCCGCAATGCGCGCCAAGCAGAACAACTTCGATCCATATGCTCAGTTGTCAAGTAGACTAACCCAACTGGAAGCCATTGGCCATCGAACATCTAAGGTTGAGATCGTTGTCCAAGGCGGGACCTTCCTAGCGCGCCCCTTAGCATATCAGCAGCATTTCATGAAGCGATGCCTGGATGCTCTGAATGGGTCCGACAGCCTTTCCCTTGACGAAGCGAAATGCAAAGCATGGTCAAGCTCGGTTAGAAACGTCGGGATGACTTTTGAGACACGCCCGGATTGGGCTCGCGCTGAACATGTGGACCTGATGCTGTCCTATGGCGCTACCCGAGTTGAAATCGGCGTTCAGACGCTTGATGACAATGTGCTTCGACTTGTCGAGCGCGGCCACTCCGTACAAGACGTGGTCAAATCGTTTCAGATCGCCAAAGATGCTGGGTTGAAGATAGTTGCTCACATGATGCCTGGGCTGCCGGGCTCGACATCTAAGCAGGACCTGGACGGATTCAAACGACTAGTCTCGGACCCCGACTTTCGACCTGACATGCTGAAGATCTATCCTTGCCTAGTTGTCCGCGGAACGAAGGCCCATGATTGGTGGCGGAACGGCACATACATGCCGCTTGACGTAGAGGCTGCAGTGGGCCTGATTGCGAGTGTGAAGGAATTCATCCCTCCTTGGATGCGGATCATGAGGGTTCAGCGCGAAATACCAGCAAGGCTCATCCTGGCGGGACCCAACAAAGGCAACCTTCGCGAACGTGCGCTCACGCTCATGAGGGAAAACGGGAGACGCTGCAGGTGTATTCGGTGTCGCGAAGTGGGTCATCGAAGAACGAAAGAGAATGTGGAACCGGACCCTGAAGATGTCATACTCATCAGAAGACACTACGAATCATCGGGCGGAACGGAGATCTTCCTCTCCAAAGAGGACCCGAAGACGGATACACTGATAGCATATCTACGTCTCAGAGTTCCGTCCCCATCAGCACACAGGATCGAGATCAGTCCAGAGAGATCCTCAATCGTGAGAGAACTGCACGTATACGGTCCAGCTGTTCCCGTCGGAGAACATGACGCAGGGGCTTGGCAACACAAAGGTTACGGGATCTCACTCCTGAAGGAGGCCGAAAGAATATCCATGGAGGACTATGATGTCAAGAAGATCCTTGTTCTCAGTGCACTTGGAACTAGGGAGTACTACTCGCGGGTCGGCTACACGCAGGACGGACCATACATGGCCAAGTACTTGCGCGAGTAGCGGCGACTCGCACAGGTTTTAACTCTCAGCCCACCTTCACGTATCCGGGCACTTGCACCAAGTGAAACGCAAATGCATGAGTTGACCGGATACAAGGGGGAAAGTCTTGACTTGATCAAATCCGCCGGTGCTTCCATCGGAGACAAGGTGAAGCTAACAACAGAAGAAGGGAAGATCGTTGAGGGTCTACTGATGCCCCGAGTGGCCGGCGGAGACGAGATTCACGTCGTGTTGAAACTCGCGACGGGTTACAATGTGGGGGTCAAGATCAACGAGAAGGCTCGGATTCAGGTTCTTGGCGCCGGCGCAAAGCCTACGCTGTCAAGACCACCTATGCCCAATCCAACGAAAGGGCTTCCCCGCGTAACAATCTTCAGCACCGGTGGGACAATTGCCAGTCGAGTTGACTATCGGACAGGTGCTGTTGAAGCGGCATTATCGGCGGAGGATCTGTACAGTTTCGTTCCCGAATTGGCATCAGAGGCCAACGTAACTGCAAAGGTCCTCTACAGTTTGTTTAGTGAGAACTTCACAGCGAAACATTGGAAGGAAATAGCGATGATTGTCAGCGATGAAATCCGGTCCGGAGTATCAGGCGTCGTGATCGCTCAAGGCACAGACACGCTAGGTTACTGTGCAGCGGCGCTAAGTTTCGCACTTCAATCCACACCCGTCCCCATTGTGTTTGTGGCTGCTCAGAGGTCTTCCGACAGGCCGAGCTCGGATGCGGCGACGAACCTGATCGGAGCAGTAGGTGTAGCAGCAAGAGCGCCTTTTGCTGGAGTCGTTGCGGTAATGCATAGGTGGTTATCAGATGACACCCTGCTGGTCCACAGGGGGACGAAGGTTCGCAAATGTCACACGAGCAGGCGCGACGCATTCAAGTCGATAGGCGTAACTCCGCTAGCTCGTTTCCACGTCGAAAGTAGAAAACTGGAGATACTGGGGAGGGACTTCCCCGCTCGCGGATCATCAGAAGTCGTATGCAAGCCGAACTTTGATGATCGTGTCGCGCTCGTCAAATTCTATCCGGGCATGGATCCGGGTATCGTCGACTGGTATGTGACAAATGGGTACCATGGTCTGATTCTTGAGGGAACGGGCCTTGGTCACGTGAGTGCACGCTGCTATCCCAGCATCGAACGAGCAGTGAAGAGCGGCATCTTCGTGGGCATGACATCCCAATGCCTGTGGGGGAGAGTTGACATGAACGTCTACTCGACAGGCATCGACTTGCAGAAGATCGGTGTTCACCCTCTGGAAGACATGCTGCCGGAGACAGCACTTGTGAAGCTAATGTGGGTGCTCGGCCAGACCGGCGAAGCTCGAGAAATCGCAGAACTGATGCGCTCGAACCTGGCCGGAGAAATCAGCCCAAGAAGACTGGAGGTCCCGGAAAATGACGAAGACCATTGACTATGACTCCATAGGTCTCAAGGTAGGCATTGAAATCCATAGGCAGCTCGACACCAAGAAGAAGCTCTTCTGCGATTGTCCCACGACGATGTCAGATGCGGATCCATCCGTTCGTTTCCTGAGAAGGCTTCGTCCCACGCAAAGCGAGTTAGGTCAAGTCGATCCTGCGGCGCTTTTTGAGTTCCAGAAAGGCCGAGCTGTAATCTACGAGTCTGACGATGGAACGTCGTGTCTGGTCGAGATGGATGAGGAGCCCCCCAAGGACCTGAATCCCGAAGCCGTGGAGATCGCACTCGCAGCCTCAGCTCTGACGAATGCGCAGCCGGTTGACGAGATCCACGTCATGAGGAAGATAGTGATCGACGGTTCGAACACGACAGGGTTCCAGAGAACTTGTGTGGTAGCGATGGACGGCTGGGTTACTGTCGATGAGAAGAAGATTCCGATTCAACAAATATCCCTTGAAGAAGATGCAGCGCGAAAGACTAGCGAGTCCGGGCTTACGGTGAACTATCGGATAGACCGGCTCGGCATTCCTCTGATCGAAATATCTACTGGACCGGTCATAACCTCACCCGAGGAAACGGAACGAGTTGCCAAAGCAATCGGAGATATCCTCAGGGACACTGGCCGCGTTAAGCGCGGACTTGGGACAGTAAGGCAAGACCTCAATGTCTCAATTCGAGACGGAGCGCTGATTGAGATAAAAGGCGTTCAAGCGCTTGACCTGATTTCGAAAGTCATCAGCTATGAGGTGTCCAGGCAACTGGAACTGCTGCTGATCAGGGGTCAATTGGTCTCCCGTGGGAGTAAAGAAGCTCACGTTGGCAACGAGTTCATTGACGTTTCGACTCTCTTCTCCAATACGAAATCAAAGCTGATTCGTGAAGCTCTTGGTTCGGGAGGCATCGCCCTCGCTGTGAAAATACCGGGCTTTGGTGGGTTGTTGGGGAGAGAGCTGGCACCTGGGCTTCGTCTTGGAACCGAGATGGCGAGCAGGGCGAGCTTCTGGGGCAGGGTGGGAGGAATCTTCCACACGGACGAACTGCCGGCATATGGCATCTCAGAAGATGAGGCCCTCTCAATGAAACGAACTTTAGGCTGCGGAGAACTAGACGCTGTAGTCATGGTTGCCGATCACAAGGACAAGGCGGTAGATGCTCTCACCGCGGTTGTCGAAAGGGCACGCGAAGCGTTGCTCGGCGTGCCAACGGAAACCAGGACAGCAGTCGCAGATGGAACGACACGATACATGCGTCCACGTCCAGGCGCATCTAGAATGTATCCTGAGACAGATGTGCCTCCGGTGGGAATCTCACAGCAACAACTCGCGCAGATCCGAGCAGGATTGCCGCCACCTCGGGAGGTGGTTATGCAGCAGATTCTGACGAAATATCACCTGAACAGCAAGCTTGCGAGTCAATTGATTGATTCGGATTACCTTGATGTGTTCAAGCACGTGTGTTCAGAGCAAGGGATAGCTCCCAGTTTCGTGGCGACAGTACTGACTGAGAATCTCAAGAGCCTTGGTAGAGAAGGCGTCCCGGTTAGCGAACTGACGCCTAAACACTTGGAGTCGGTATTCTCAGCTGTCCGTGCCGGGACAGTGGCGAAGGAGGCAGCTCCGTCAATCCTAGCGTGGCTTTCAAAGAATAGCAGTCGTACTGTCGAGGATGCGATCCAAGAGCTGGGGATGCGGATGCTCTCTGAACATGAGCTCCTGAGGATCATAGACAAGATCATCGAGTTCAACGCCGATTTGATCAAAGAGAAAGGCGAAGGCGCATATGGAAAGATCATGGGGTTGGTCATGAGCGAAGTTCGAGGGTCAGCAGACCCAGGCGAAGTAACCAGACTGATTAGGGCGAGAATTAGGGAGACGATGCGAAAGAGGTAATTGGATAGGGCGCTTCCGCTACTTCCAGAGTACTTCCTCATCTTTTAGTACGTTGTACCCTAGCCGCTGGAACCGCTCTATGTCGTGCTGGAGGAACAATGTCAGCGCGGTTTCAGTGAACGCCTCAAGGAAAGACTCCCCGCAGATACTGCAAACCTTCTCACTCATTCTGTTCATTACCTGTCGCCCCATAGAATCCGTTCGTAAGAATGGCCACTCCAACTTGAGTGTCATCCGGGTGATTGTCGATGTTTGAGCATTCGAATACCATCCACGTATTCCATCTCTCTTCGCCCAAGAACTCCAACCTTCACATCCGCTATGTCCATGATGGAACGATAATAATGCTTGTGTAGACTGACCGGCCCCGCAGTGAGGCGGGGCTATCATTCGAGGAACTCTACGTCGTCGATCAAGCCATCTTGGTTTGCGTCGACTCCAGACACTACGCGCGCGACAACCTCGCGGTTGAAGACATTCCCGGAGGCTATGTCCTCGGTGTATTTTACGAAGGCCATGATTGCAGCTTGGGTGCCTGCGGTCTCGTTGCCTGCGAGAACGATCACTTTGGAGTCTGGGTTCATCGGATTTCTGATCATCTGAACTGCGCCGTCTTGGGGTTCGGCATATGTTCGCTCTGAAATCGTAGACATTATCACGTCTGGCCCGGTGAGTTCGTATGTAATTGGAAGGAACTCGTTCATCATCATCGCGATCGTATTGACCCTCGGATTTCCAAGCAAGATCAGATTGCCCAAGATTTGCTGTTGTGTTAGCTCCGTGTCGAGTTTGACCACATTCGTTCTGACGAGCGGGAGAAGAGATCCTAGAAAGAAGGCGAGATAAGACGCATAGTAACCGCCCAAGTCCCTCTCTCTGAAGATGCCATGTTGATCAGGACTTCCGACCACAACATGCCCGTTGAAGATACCATTGAAAACGTATGGCGCAAGCAATTTCGTGCTCGCATCTGAGAGTGTAGTCTCTTCAGTCTCAGAGTTTGGTTTCTCGAGTTTGGACGCAATCACAGCAATCGCGGTGTGTTCGGCTCGATAGTACTTCGCTACTGCGCCCCGACGTCGCTCACGTCTTTGGAGCTGGATGAATCCCACCTTCTCCAGCTCCTTCAGGTGATAACACACGACTTGTTGACTTGCGTTGAGTTTCTTTGAGAGTTCCCGCGCGCATTGTTCAACTGTCGCGAGCTCTTGGAGGATCTTCCAACGCATCGGCTGGAGCAAGGCCTGAGCAGGCGCAGGGTCTTCGAAAACCTTCACTGGGACAGGTTGCCCGCCTCGCCTGTCTTTGAGTATTAGGTAGGACATCGAAACCAATCAAGGAGATCATGCATCATTACTAAAGTCGTTTCTTGACTGGTCTGTGCGTGAACTCTTGACAAGAAAGTCCCGTGATGTGCACGAGCTACGCCGTAGAGCGAGGAGCGTAGAGTGATCGCAAGCATCTACCAGATTCTGAGTAAATACGCTTTTTCGCGTAAGCCTTATCAAGAGACTGCCTGTATTGCGGTGGCGAGCATGTCATGAGACTCTTCGCACCGACCGCCGGACGCCAAGTCGCTTTCGTTGCTTCAATGGGGGCTTTGGGCAATGTCCTAGCTCTTCTCACAGTCACCATACCAACACCGGTGAGCCAGATAGCTCCCGACCTATCACACGTTGGCACATTGATCGTCGCACTATATTCTGGGCCGGTGCTAGGCGGAATCACGGGGGCGTTGGTCAGCATCGTACCGTTCTATCGATTTGGCGTCGCCGGATGGTACGGGCCGCTTGTCGGTTTCCTCATAATTCCGCTGAAATCATTGACCGGGATTACTGCCGGCTTCCTCGGCAAGAAATTGCGACCGGCGCTTGCGACTTTGCTTGGGTATGTGCCGGAGTGCGTTTCCACGTATGCTTTCTTCATGTTGGTGGTGCCCTTCTTCCTTCCTCAAGTCGGGCAGTATGTCACTCAGGGGTTTGTCATTCTGGTTCTCGCAAAAGCTTGGGTGGAGCTAGGCATAATCGCAGTAATCATGGAGGCCATCAAACGGCGCGACATTGTCGGCCGTATACTTGGCAAGACAAACTAACGCCTAACAGTCTCCGTCGTCGCATACAGATCGCCGATTTTCGATTGCGGTTGTCTTGCCTTTCCAAGAAGCGGCCAGTTCAGTAGGATTTCTCTGGCTTGCGGTCGATGAGATCTTCAGTCGATGGGCCCGTCCCAATCAATGTCACTGGTATGCCAATCGCTTTCTCCACGTCGCTTATGAAATTCCTAGCCTTGGACGGAAGCTGTTCGTATTTCTTGAGTCTCATGGTATCTGGGAACACTACATCTAGTTTGGTGATTGCAGCCTGCGTCGCTCCGTTCAGATGAACTGCCCTCTTGGCCAAGCCGAAATCGAAGGGGGCTGCTCTTCGAAGCCTACCGGTTACGGTGCCGAATTCTTGCCATCCCTTTTTCCGGGTCTCTTCCTCGCTGAGCTGCCCTTCTAGAGGCCCTTCGCCTACTCTAGTGACAAATGACTTGAAGACCACGACGACATCGTCTACTTCAGTCGGTCCGATGCCAACATCCGAGCAGATTGCTGAGGCACAAACATCCTTGCTGGTGCAGAATGGGTAGGTTCCATGGAAGAGTGATAAGAATGTGCCTTGGGATCCTTCGAGCAAGACATGTCTTTTCGCGTGCAGTGCCTCGTTGATCTCTTCTGAAACATCGGCAAGAAGACCCGAAAGCTCTGATGCATCCCTCGCCAGTTTGGCAGACCTGTAGATACGGTCAGCGTTGCAGGCACCGACTCCGCTCTTCGTGACTCCTATCTTCTTCACAAGATACTCTGATCTGCTTTCTTCGTCGATGTGCTTCTGCTCAATTATCGCGCATTGGCGATCTATGCCGATTCTGTTCCTAGTCTCCGTGACTTCGATTTCCTTTAGTAAAACGCTTGGATTCACGAGTACGCCGGGGCCTATGAGAAGCCTCGATTCTCTACAAACGAATCCGCTTGGAATCATTCTTAGCGAGTATGTCTTCCCTTGCACTTGGACAGTGTGCCCTGCATTGGGCCCGACACCGCCTCGAGCGACAATTGCTGGGCGGTCTCTAAGTGCTAGGTATGCGGTGAGTTTTCCCTTACCTTCGTCTCCGAAGAATCCACCTACGACAACAGTGCACGCCACATGCGTTCCCCATCATGGGCGAGGAACACAGCTCTTAAGCCTTTATCGAAACGCCCAGCCCACCAAATTTAGAACCGCGTTTCAAATTGGGTTCGATGGGCGAACAGGATTCAGTTCGCCCGTCGAAAGTCCTCAACGCGCCGGCTGAGAGCGCTCAGACACTTGTTGCTCATCATCACCACAGCGTTCACCATTCAATGGTCTAAAGGCTTTCTGAGTGTATCGATAGTTCCGTTAGGTGCCGCGGTTCAGATCGCGCAGTTGTCTGTCTTGGAGTTGCCTGACAAAAGCTGCGCCCAGCGGGCTCAAGGCAAGGAGATCGCCTCCAGCTCCCTTCTTTGTTGTGACCAACCCTCGTGCCTCGAGGCGCTTGACTCCCTCGATTACCTCTGTGTCCGGAACGTCTGATATGCGACTCGCAAGACTTCGCATGATCACTGTACGGGTTCCAAGAACCTTCAGTTCCCACATTGTCTGAAGGATCTGGATCTCATCACTTGAAATGTCAGGGCTCATGGCGATGGACATTCTGGGTGCCTCCATGTGGGGGGTTCTTATGGTTTTGGCGCGAAACTCTGGTGTACTGCCGTGCGAACATTAATATACCTAGCCCTACCCGTATGGCTGCAGGCGCATGCAATTGGCTTCAGGCGAAGATACAGCAGCTTTCCTAGACGCTCTCACGCGTTCGCCGCAACTGAAGGTGCTCAGCGTTTTGGCTGAACGCCCACAAGACGAACTAACCAAGACGGAGATAGCTCAGAAAGCCGGAATCGGCAGGACCACGCTCTACCGCGTCTGGGACGACTTGGAGAAGATGAAGGCCATAGCGCCTTCTCGACACGTTGGAGCAGTCACACTCTACCGCCTGAACCCGCAGAGTTCAATCGTTCAATCCCTCATGAACATAACGAAAGGCCTCTCATCTGTTACAAGCGCGGTAGGCACGATCGAAGGGATTCGAGAAGTCGAGAAGCTCGCTAGAGAGGAGTTCGGGAAGGACCTGCCTCCCACCGCAGGCGTCCTCGTGAAGCTTCAAAGCCTAAACGCAGTTGACGAGTCGACGGGTGTTCAATCGTCAGCACTGAAGATGTCGAAGGTCGAGAGTGACTCGATCCAGAGCTTGATCGGAGCAGGCCTAATTGAGGCACACGGCGACAAACTGAACCTCACAAAAGTGGGCTCCATCACCGCTCAGGGTGCCTCGAAGATCTGGGGAGAATCGCAACGCGAGACCATCCAACAGACACTTGCCTCCGCAAAGGTAGCACTTGAACTCATCAACCAAGAGATCAAGAAACTTCAGGGAATGGTCAAGAAAGAATAGTCCAGTACCGCCTAGCGGAATACTCGGCATCTCACTGCTTCGGCTCCCGTAAGCACAATCCGAAGCTTTAATCTGCATCCAAGCAAGCGAGTGACTTGTTCCGGTGTTCTTCGAGTGGCGAAGTACGTCTTTGTTACTGGCGGAGTGATGTCCGGCCTGGGAAAGGGAGTCGCTGCAGCCTCCATAGGCAAGATCCTACAGACGCGAGGCACGAAAGTCAGCGCGCTGAAGATTGATCCGTACCTCAACGTCGACGCTGGAACAATGAATCCGGTTGTGCACGGAGAGGTCTTCGTCACTGAAGACGGCGGTGAGGCGGACATGGACCTCGGCACCTATGAGCGGTTCCTCGACGTGAACCTCTCGAAGATGCACAACATCACAACGGGCCAGGTCTACCAAACCATTATCGGAATGGAGAGGGCCGGGTCATTCCTAGGCCAATGCGTCCAAATCATACCTCACGTCACGGACGAGATTAAGCGGAGAATACGGAGCGTAGCAGAGTCAAGCAAGTCCGAGCTACTCCTTGTCGAAATAGGCGGAACTGTAGGAGACATCGAGAGCCTCCCCTTTCTCGAAGCAGCTCGACAAATGCGCCTTGAAGATGGCTTCAAGAATGTCGCCTTCGCACATGTCACCTTGGTTCCGGTAGTTGGAGTCGTCGGCGAACAGAAGACCAAGCCGACGCAGCATAGCGTTCAAGAGCTTAGAAGGATCGGCGTTCAGCCCGACCTGATAATTGCTCGGAGTACCCAACCATTGCTACCCGGACCACGGAAGAAGATTGCGCTATTCTGCAATGTCGAAGAGGGTGCTGTGTTCTCATCGCCGGACTCGAAGAGTGTCTACGAGGTTCCTATTCTGCTCGAAGATCAAGGGATGGGTGCTTTTCTGTGCGACAGGCTCGGGCTTGAGAAGAAGCCCAGCAATTGGGATGAATGGAGTAGGACCGTGCAACGCTTCGTCAGCCCAAAGAGCGAAGTCACAATAGCCGTGTGTGGCAAGTATGCTGAACTGGCAGATTCCTACGTGAGCGTAAATGAGGCTCTGAGACACGCAGGAGCTGCCGCGGACACACGAGTCGATCTGAATTGGATCGAGACTGAGCAATTTGAAGGCGAGACCTCTAAGATGAGGGCCCTTGAGACGGCGGATGGTGTTCTCATTCCTGGCGGTTTTGGTCAGCGTGGCACCGAAGGGAAGATCCGGGTGGTCGGATACGCACGAGAGAACAACATTCCATTCCTAGGCATCTGCTTTGGATTCCAGCTTGCGATCGTGGAATTTGCGAGAAATCTCGGTCTGCAAGATGCGAATAGCACGGAGATTGCCCCGGCCACGCAGCATCCGGTAATAGACCTGATGCCGGAGCAGCGGAATGTGGAGTCCAAGGGAGCCACAATGCGGTTGGGTGCGCATGAAGTTAGGATCCAACCGGGCACGTTGGCTGAGCGCCTATATGGGCGTCGAAGAGTGTGGGAGAGACACAGACACCGGTACGAGGTAAATCCTGACTATATCTCGAAGCTTGAACAGGACGGCCTCACCTTTTCCGGCAGATCCCTAGATGGTCGACGGATGGAGATCCTAGAACTACGCTCACACTACTTCTTTGTTGCAACGCAGTTCCATGGCGAGTTTCGTTCTAGGCCGATGTCACCATCGCCCCCATACTATGGGCTTGTGAAAGCATCTCTTGACAAGAAACTAGGAAGAGCCCACTTTGAGCTCACGAGTGGCCCGGCAAGCACGAAATAGCGTTGATCATTGTCGATACCAAAATCAAGCTTGAGCGGTTCATAGGCGATGTCTGCTGAACAGATAGGTGAACTTGTACGATCCCTTCGACCGGCAGATCTGCGTATTCTGCTGGGCGTCGAGTTGGGGATGGAGAGTCGCGAGTATGTTCCGATCTCGCGCATCGTGCGATATGCGAACCTACTGGAAGAGGAAGTTGGGAAACGGCTACCCGAGCTTGTGGACAAGCGCCTTCTTGCAGTCGGCAGCATGCAAGCACAGGGATACGCCGGTTTCCGACTGACCTTTTTCGGCTACGACTGCTTGGCCCTGAACGCTTTGGTCAAAAGGGGCGTTGTCGAAGCACTCGGTAGCCCGCTTGGGTTAGGAAAGGAGTCTGATGTCTATGACGCGAAAGGCAGGAGAGATACTAGGATTGCTCTGAAATTCCACCGTTTGGGGAGAATAAGTTTCCGTCAGACCAGACGAACAAGAGGGTATGTGGCCGAAAGGGCTCACACCTCTTGGATATATCAGGCGAGAATGGCGGCAACGCGTGAGTTCGCAGCTATGAAGCGCGCAAGCCGCGCTGGAGTTCCGGTGCCTAAACCCATCAGTCAGAATCGGCATCTAGTTGCAATGGACATGTTCGAAGGATCAGAACTCTCAAGAATCAGCGTCATACCAGAGCCCGGGACTACCTTGCGACGCATCCTATTCAAGTTGAGACTATTGTACCGTGACGCACGACTCGTTCATGGTGACCTGAGCGAGTATAACATCCTAATGGCCGACTCAGGCCAATTCGTGTTCATCGATTGGCCTCAGAGCGTTGCGACAAACGATCCTGGAGCCAACGAGCTCTTGACACGAGATATCTCAAATCTCGTGAAGTTCTTCGCACGAAGGCAAGGTGTCTCTCTTCCCGTTCAGGAAGCGCTGGACTTCGTGAAAGCGAAGAAGAGAACACTTGGCCGAATACAAACACGGAAGTGGCATGCCTAGCCTTTGTCAAGGAATCCAAGCGCGCCTACGGCGGGAGCAATCACCACCGGCTCCAGTCGTGCGTAACTCATCACGACGCCTTTTCTCTCAAGTCGAAAACCGAGGCGCTCTGCCGTTTCCTCGACGGTGGGATTTGAGAGGGGAACGGACATCTCAAGCGGCCACTTCTCAGTTCGAGTGATCGAAGACCCAAGTAGTGCTGCGATGGATTCTTGGTTCATCTGTTCGCAGATCAAAGGGCCTATCTCTGAAGTGTCTTGATATTGCTTGACAATCGAGTATCCAGATACTCCGGCCTCGTTGGCGATCCAAGTCCAGTGTTCTGGGAACTCACGGTGGAGTCGTCTGAGAAGCTTGCTTCTGTCGGCTCCGAAGGCGTGCTTATCTAGGCGAAGGATCTGACGAAGAGGGATCTCTTCAGTCGTCTCCGTGAAGTTCTCTGCGCCATCTCGCATTGACACTGTAGCGAAACCATCCATCGTTTCAAAACCTAGTCGTTTGTACATCGCTTCGTTCTCTGGATAGGAGTACAGGCCAATTCTCTTGACGTGCATGCGTAGGAGATGTTTCACAGCGGATTGCACCAGGTCGCTTCCTATTCCGACGCCGCGATGTTTCCCGCTGACCACAACGTTTCCGATCCAGCCGGCATCTCTACCGTACGAGATGGTTGTCGTGAGCCCGATGGGTCCGCCGCCCATCGTAGCGACTAGGCAACCCCTGGGCTCAAGCGCCATCATCCTCTTCAAGTCACGTGTTCCGAAACCCCAGTGTTCCCGAGCTGTCAGCCTGATTATTGAGCGAAGGTCGGTCGTCTTCATCGGTCGAATTCGTAGCAAGCGGCTGTCGCCAAGTCACTATGGACGGATCCGGTTGATGAGTCTCGGAAAAGCTGCAGCGTCGCGAATATGCTTCAGTTTGCATATCCATGAGAGCGTACGCTCGATGCCCATTCCGAATCCCGAGTGGGGTACTGTACCATATTTCCTCAGATCCACATACCAAGAGTAGTCTTCCGGGTTCAAATGCTCCTCTTTGATTCGCTGCATGAGTTGCTCGTAGTCATGGATGCGTTGTCCTCCGCCCGTGATCTCGCCGTAGCCTTCCGGCGCAAGTAGATCAACTGAAAGGGTGACTTCAGGCCGTTTCGGGTCAGGCATGTGGTAGAATGCCTTGACGCCTTTTGGATAATGTGTGACAAAGAACGGTGTAGTGAAGTCTTTCGTTAGGATCTTCTCTTGATTGTATCCTAGGTCCGTGCCCCATTCGAATGACGAGTCAGATTTCCGGATCAGGTCAACGGCCCTATCATACGTGATTGCCGGTAGCGGTGCCTTCAGGCCGGTCAGTTCGTCGGGGTCACGTCCGAGCTCTTTGAGTTCTTCAGGGACCTGAGCTGCCACTTCATGGCAGATGTGTAAGAGAAGTCCTTCCTCGACCTTGATGAGGCCTTCGAGATCTAGCCATGGTTCCTCGAGTTCTATTTGCCAGAATTCCGTCATGTGGCGTCTCGTCTTTGATTTCTCGGCACGGAAGGACGGTGCGAGCGTGTAGATCTTGCCTAGACTCGCTATCATCGCTTCAGCATAGAGTTGCCAGCTTTGCGTCAGGTAAGCCTTCTCATCGAAGTACTTGACCTCGAAGAGCGTCGAGCCTCCCTCAACAGCCGCCGAGACAAGGATCGGGACTTGGACCTCTAAGTAGTCATGCTCTTTCAGCCAACGTCGAGATTCGTCGATCACAAGAGCTCTAACTCGGAGAATCGTCTGCATCTTCTTGCTGCGGATCCAGAAATGTCGATTGTCGAGAAGGAACTCAGGACCGTGATATTTCTTGGCGATCGGGAAGTCCTCATGCGAACGATGAAGCACCAGCAGATCTGTTATACGGAGTTCGTATCCTCGGGGGGCCCGCGGATCTCGGACAACCTCACCCTCGACCTCTACTGTCGACTCCAGCGGAAGGGCCTCGATCTCGCTGAACTTCTCCCCCAGTTGGTCTTTCTTTGCAGTGCACTGAAGGAAACCCGTGCCATCTCTAATGATGAGGAACAGAATCCCCCCGCTCGATCTTCTATTGTGCAGCCATCCTCTCAGTTTGACTCGTGTGGAATCTGCGTTTCCGGCAAGGATCTTTCGAACTAGAACGATGTCAGTCACACTAATGCACCTTCCCTGTAGAGTGGGCGCGATCGTAGAGGGAGCACTTCAAGGAGCGAGAACTAGTCTGAGTTAAAGCGCTCACCTATCATCGCGCGCACCGGGGACTATTTGCGGACCAGACGATATTTAAACGGTGGCATATAGGAAGCCAAAATCGCGAAAGCTACCTCCCTGTTTTCACGGAGGCGACGGGCACGCTCTCCAGTCCTTGCTTGCGATCGCTATCCATTCGAGCGTTTTTCGAGAGAACTCTTTTTACGTTCGGAGACAGAGAACCCACCTCGACGTTCTGACAACCATCTTTGACAGGTGATCGCGTGTTTAGAATAAGAGTCGAGGATGACTTCGACGCTTCGCACATAATCCCCGGGCATCCGGGGAAATGCAAGAACCTTCACGGCCACACATACCGCGTCGAAGTGTTTGTGAAAGGCGATAAGCTTGACAGAAACGATATTCTGGAAGGCGCGGATTTCACTCTCCTGAAGAAGAATCTTGCCGATATCGTAGCAAAGTATGATCACAAGCACTTGAACGACATAATCTCCGGAAACCCAACTGCAGAGAACATCGCTATGACCATCTTCCGCGAGCTAACGGCCCTAGCCACAAATGGATTGGAAAAGGTCCGTGTGTGGGAATCTCCAAGGAGCTATGCTGAGTATTGGAAATGAAACCCGAATCAGATCCTCGACAGTTAGCGATTGAGGAGCACGTGCGTGAAATCCTCAAGATACTCAAGGTTGATCTGAATGCCGAGCAATTCCGAGACACGCCTAAGAGAATCGCAAGAATGGCTTTCGAACTGCTCGCAGGAATGGACGAGAAGAATGAACCAAAGCTGACGCTGTTTGAGAATACCGGGTATCGGGATATCTTGATCGTGAAGGACATTCCGTTCTATTCACTGTGTGCTCATCACTCGTTACCCATGTTCGGTCACGTCTCTGTCGCGTATGTCCCAGGCAAGAAGATTGTAGGTCTATCAAAGTTGCCTCGCATAGTGAAGTTCTTCTCAGCACGATTGCAGGTCCAGGAGGACTTTACAAAGGAACTAGCGGACTATCTCCACAGGAAGTTGGGAGCACAGGGAGTATTCGTCATAGTGAAAGCCCGGCACTTGTGCATGGAGATGCGTGGAGCAAAAACTCATGACGCAGAGACCCTGTCCAGTGCGGTGCGTGGTGTCTTTGACACTCGCGCGTCTACAAAAGCAGAAGCGCTCAGACTGATGACGAATTGACCAGAGACAGCGCTATTGTCCTGTTCTCGGGCGGATTGGATTCCGCCGTAGCCCTTTGGTGGGCCAAAGAGAAATGGAAGACCTACGCTCTGACATTCAAGTATGGAAAACTGAATTCGAATGAAGTGAGATCAGCGAAGAGGCTCGCCAAGAGAGCAGAAGTTGCTCGTCATTTCGTGGTTGATGTAGGTTTCCTCAAACAAGTGTCGGAGTTGAGAAAAAGGCTAGCAAGTCAAGGGGTAGACCTGAGCTCCTTTCCTCCAACTTACGTGCCTGGTCGAAACACGATCTTCTTCGGCATTGCCGCTCACTATGCGGAGATCTATGACGCAAGGCACATTATTACAGGTCACATTGGACGTGACCCATTCCCCGACTCAAAACCGATCTACATCAGAGCAATGAACAACGCGCTTTCTCAAGCCAGTTGGCTTCGGAAGAGACATCGCGTCAGAATCACAACGCCCTTCGCACGATCAACGAAGGAAGACGTAGTCAGACTTGCCCTCAAGCTAGAGGTGCCTTTGGATTTGACGTGGAGCTGCCACAGGAATGGGAAGAGGCCTTGTGGGAAATGTCAAGGTTGTCTAGACAGATCTGGAGCCCTTAACATTCTTGGATTCCCTGCTAAGCGTTGAATTGGGACTGCACAACCAGCTCTATCTCATCACTGTCCCGCCGTCAACAACTACAATCTGCCCATTGACCGCTGAGGCTAGATCGGATGCAAGGAACGCGATGACACTTGCCACCTCTTCAGGTTCTACAAGTCTCTGAAGTGGCGATTCCATCTCGTACTGTGCTCTCTCTTGGCTTGGGAGGTCATCTAGCCATTTGGTTCTGACGTTCCCGGGAGCCACGGCGTTGGCGCGAACATACGGTTTGTATTCGAGTGCTAGGCTCTTCACGAGCGCTCCGATGCCAGACTTCGCCACCGAGAATAATCCCCCACGATCGTGTCCAGAGAACACAGGAGAAGAACACATCAAAACCACGGAGCCTTTCTTCTGCTTCACCATATACGGGACCGCGGATTTGCACAAATGGAATGTCCCCTTCAGATCGTTGTCGAGGACGGCTCGCCACTCGTCTTCAGTAATGTCGACCAGCCGCTTTTCCCAAATGTCAGCGGACCAGAAACCATGGACTGCAACTAAGCATTCAATCTTGCCGAAAGTCTTGTGGGATTCGGCAATGAACCTATGCACATCCTCTTGATCTGTCACATCAACGCGTAGACTAAGTGTTTCTGCTCCAAGCTCTTCACATGCCTTCGAGATGCCTCTTGCTCTGTCTGCTCCAGAGCGGTAGCCGAGCACAAGCTTCGCGCCTTCTCTCGCAAAGAGTCTCGCCGTGGCGCTGCCTATTCCGCCTGTGGCACCGGTTATGACTGCGACTGTCCCGTCGAACAATTTCATTGAGCAATCAGCCCTTCGATAGCCGATATCAATACAATGTGTTCTGCAAGCTAAGATATGATGTCTGCTGCTTGCGCCCGCCTCGACCGTTCTTCAAAGGCGTTCTGTTAATAGCCTGAACGTTCAACATGGTAGTGTGCGAGTGGCCATATTGTCCAAAGAAGAAGATTCCGATCTGAAGCGACTCGCCGAGATGAAAGCATACCTTGAGAAGAAGATCTCGGACTCTGAACGTGAGACTGAGCAACTAAGATCGTTTCTTCAAGCGGTCGACTCCGTTCTCGCGGAGAAGAGCTTTAGACACGTGAAAATCCCCTCGGAGGCTCAGGCAACTGCTGCACCAGAGATGCCTGCCGGAAAGGAGAGGCAGACAAGCGAGGTCTGGCCGATAACGACACCTGAGGGAGTTCATCTAGCGGATCTTCAGATCACCGAATCTGAGCTTATGCTCGTTCCAGATCCGAATACTAGGTACGATGTGACATCTCCACCTCTGCGAGCGTTTCTCTTGGCACGTGTTCTCGATCCCATACACATGAAAGATGAAGAGTCAACGCGAGCAGGCCAACTAAGTGCCGACAAGGTCTTAACGTACGAAGTAGCCGAGGACGGAGGCGCCTTGAAGTCCTTGCGAGTGCGGAACTATGGAGATCAGAGAAGGCTCACAGAACTAAGAAATGCCATGCGATGGACAGTTCGCCGCATGTACGAGAAGACCCTTCAGACGCGGTGACCGCATCCCAAGAGAACTTGGCTCCGCTACCCTAGGTGATTTCATCCTTATTCATTTCTGAGAGTCTGCGCGGGAAATACATACTGCTGAGTTTAGGTACCACTCGCGGGGCCCTCAGCAATCGACTTGACCGAGTCGAGTAACTCTCCTAACTCCCCAGCAAGCACCCTTACCGCGCAGTCCAACATATCGGACACATACCACTGACAGTCGGCGCGTTTGCACTCGGCTCCTCTTAGTAATGGACAAATTGCCATTTCTTCATCACCTCATCCTTGGGTCGCTTATGCCGCTCAAATACCCTAGGTGATCTCATTTGGAGTCGTATCTGAGAGTGCTATCATTGCGGCGATTATCAGGTATGACGGGTTTCGCGTATTGAAGGTTACGCAGTCGGAAGTTACTTCGTCTTTCGGTGCCCACGTCGTCTGCCGTGTGGTCCATGCATTGGGCTATGTGGTCGGCGACGCTTTCTTGCCGGTCTCTTCTTTGACAATATGCATCGAAGCAGTGCTGCGAGTCTGGTCGCATTTTAGACTTGCGCATGGAGACAGCGAGCGCATAGACGCCTCATACTGGCCACTGCTCGATCTCCTGCATCGAGTTGAGCGCGTAGACGTGGGTTGAGCTGGCCGAAGCCCTGGGCGAGCGCGGAGATGTCGCGCGCGAGTCCTTCATGGTTCGTCAGCAGGACCGACATATTGTCTAGTAAGACCTGAACCTGAGTTCTGGATCTTCGACTCCTTGATGAGGCGCTTCTTGATTCGGTAGAACTGGACTCGTCGGCCGGCCCGGGTGTTCGGTAGATCGTAGTCGCATGGCCAGATCCGGGCGGGGGTTGCCATCCTGTTTCGCGTGTACCAGATATAGTAACGCGCGGGCGGCTTCCGCGCCGGATATTTCTGTTAGGCCTCTTTCTCGCTCCGGGGTGACTCTAGAGGAGGGCTAACGGCTATCAACCCTGCGCGTTGCAGGTGTTCTTCAGCTTTGCGAAGTGTCTCTTTGGCATTCTTGTAGGTGAGTCGATCAAGGGCATCGCGATAGGGTAGCCAGTCATATCCAATATGTTCACCGGATATTTTCACCTGTTCTTCTCCGGTGTTCTTGACTAGGTAGAATATCACCTCCTTCGATACCGTTCCACCGCGTCTTCTGTAGAAGTAATCGATTCTTTCTCTGAAATCGTCTAGGAACGTGTTGCTTTTGAGGTCCGTCTCTTCGAGGATTTCTCTCTTGACCGTCTCTTCCTCAGATTCCCCTTTCTCCACATGCCCTTTCACAAAGTCCCAATGTCCCGCTTCATAGTGGAGAAGAAGATATTCAGTGCCATTCCCGACCCTGAATATGACCGCCCCGCATGACTTTTCATGTTCCATCGGAGGTTCGCATCCAGTCGGAGGCTACCATCGTACCCTACACCACTAGGTATCATTTGTGCTTTGAGTCGCGAGAGGACTTCGCAAGCTAGAATGCGATGATACCTAGATCAGCTTCATGAGTAGGAACGACACTATCGCCCCTGCCAACGGGCCAATCGTCCAACCGGCAATCACTTGTTGAATGATGCGCTTGTTTGTGATGGCCATTCGCTTAGCTGAGGCAGCACCGCTCATACCGCCGATGACCACCTGCGAAATGGAGACAGGCAGACTCAATTGTGTGAAGACATGCGCAGACATCGCACCGCCGAACTGGGCCGACAGTGCCATGGACGGGCTTAGGCCCACAAGGTTGTCAGCGACGCTTCTCACGGTGCCCTTGCTCAGGAACATGATGCCAACAATTGTTGCAGCTGATAGCACGATCGATAATGGCAAGCGATCTCCGAGGCTTGACGAGAATAGTCCCACGACGAGACCGAGTGTATTCGCACCGAGCGTATACGCAGCGTAGAACCCGGCGATCAGAGTAAGGCGTGCGTATGTCCGGTTCAGAGCCAGTACGTCCTTCGCCCTGTGGCCGAACCGCAGCATTACAGTTTCGACGATTGCCGACACACAGAACCCGAGGACTGGTGACAAGACCCACGATACAACAACCATAAGAGAAAAAGTGTTATCAATTCGAACCCCGTTCGCAAGAGCTAGTCCCCATCCAGCGCCGACTAGAACTTGTGACAGCGAGAGTGGCAGGCGAAAGAGTGTCACGACCGCCATTACCGATAAGCCGGCGAGGAGAATCACAACGAGACCGGAACTCGAAAGCGCCGGTAGAATTTTCCCACCGAGTACATTCGAGAGCTTGTATCCTTCGAAGAGTGTGCCCGCGAAAACGCCCACTGACGCTATCAGCATCGCATCAGACAACTTGACGATTCCGGCGCCAAGACTCGCGCCCAGGCAGGTCGAGAAGTTGTTCCCTCCTAATACCACGCAAAGCACTGCGGCCAAGGTCAGCGCCGCATAGAGATAGAAATCAATCGCCAAGGGAACGCGCCCTGATCTCTAGCCGACCACAAGAGCTTGGGATTCAGCAGACAAGCTCAATCCGAACGAACGCGACGAGGATGCTTCGCGATTTCACTTATGCTGCCACTTGCGTCTACAGGCCGGTTGAATACTCCGTGCTTCTCGCAGTAGTACACTCGCTCGCCTGCTTTCCTCTGGTCCAACTCGCCGAGTGTTGCCATTTCGCGTCCACAGAGAGGGCATCGCATTCAAGTTCGACCGAAGCCTCGATCTCATCTAGTGATCGTGTTCGCATTCGGTCGTGTCCTGTCTGGCCTGCAAGCTTCTTAGGTCTTTCCTTGAAAGAGTAGTACATGCACCAATAGTGCTAATCCACGGCCTCTGTCACGAGACCGCTTTCACAACGATTGTTATGACAAGGTCAGAGCAGTTCTCGGCTGCATCTGCGACTTCGTCGAGCTTGAGGATCGTCTCTTTGATTTGGAGGTACGTGAGCGTATCCATATCTCGTCTGTGCGCGGAAAGCCTCGAGATCAGTTCTGACTTGATCTGATCGGCTGCTTCCTCCGCTTTCTCAACTTCAAGTGATTTGTTAACAGCAAGCTCAGCGTTCGTTCGAAGAGACTCGACCGACTCCACGAGGGTAGTAACGCATCTGTCAATGCAGTCAACAAATTGGCGAAGCGTCGGGTCTCCCTTCTGTATGTACTCCAAGATCTTGGGTTCAATTGGAGCTTCGGCAATTGCCCGAGCAGCGTCTTGCGAAGCGTCTGCGATGTCATCTACCTCCTCGATCAAGTCTAGGAAGTCCTCTCTCATGCCCGCGAAGAATGCACCTTGCGCGATCTGGATCACTGCCTCTCTATGAAGGTCATCAGCCATGCTCTCGTACCTAGAAACGATCTCTGCCTGGCTTTTGACTAGAGCCCAGTTCATCTGTTCGACCGAGCTGATCATGTTCTTCAGCTCCTTGGCACACCTCTGAACCATCGCTAGGTGTTCGGCGATGAGGTCGAGAACCCTCTTCTCCCTCTTGCTGCCGAATCGAAATGGCGCTCCATAAGACGGGAGCCGAAACAAGTGTGCCAGATCTAGTTCTCCCCCTTGCAATCGCGGGGAAGCAACGGACTCACGCCAAACCTGTACGAGACAAAGATAATGGGGTTTTGATAGGAGGGGTTCGAGAGGTGGGCTACACCCATCCTCTCAGTTTCATTGCTTCGGCGACCCGCTGGACCGAGAGCATGTACGCAGCCATTCGCATGTTCACGTTGTGCTTCGTGTGCATAGCATAAACGTCGTTGAAGGCTTTCGTCATGATCTTGTCCAAGCGGCTGTGGACTTCCTCAACCGGCCAGTAGAGACCATATATGTTCTGTACCCATTCGAAGTACGAAACAGTCACTCCTCCAGCGTTGCAGAGAAAATCCGGAATGTCGAAGACCTTGTTCTTGAACAGTATGTCATCTGCCTCAGGCGTTGTGGGTCCGTTTGCGGCCTCCGCTATGATCTTCGCCTTGATTCGCGACGCGTTCTTTGTAGTTATCACATTCTCAAGTGCTGCAGGAACGAGGATATCGCACTGTGCTTCGAGCAAAGCTTCGTTGGTGATTGGTTTCGTTCCCGGAAACCCGACTACGCTGCCAGTCTTCTCCTTGTGTTTAAGGACCTCGTTTGGATCTAGTCCTTTCTCGCTGAAAATGCCTCCTTTCGAGTCACTTACCGCGATAATCCGCGCTCCCATCTCCTGCAAAAGGATCGCTGCATATGATCCCGCGTTTCCGTAACCTTGGACTGCAACTGTGGCGCCCTTTAGTGGAGTGTTGAGTTTCTTTGAGGCCTCGCGTATGGTGTAGACAGCACCGCGTGCTGTGGCGTCGCCTCTTCCCTCGGATCCACCTAGTGCTAATGGTTTCCCGGTGATCACGCCTGGGGCGTTGTGTCCTTTAATCTTCTCGAATTCGTCAACCATCCACGCCATGATCTGAGGAGTTGTGTAGACATCAGGCGCCGGAATGTCCAGTTCAGGTCCTATTATCGCTCCGATGGCGTCAATGTATGCTCGGCTGAGCCTCTCTAGTTCGCCGAGCGACATCTCCTTTGGATTACAGATGACTCCTCCTTTTCCTCCGCCAAGAGGTATGCCCACACAGGCGGTCTTCCAAGTCATCCAGGCCGCGAGTGCCTTGACTGTGTCGAGTGTCTCTTGCGGGTGGAATCGGATTCCTCCTTTGCAGGGGCCTCGAGCGTCGTTGTACTGAACCCTGAAACCTCTGAACACCTTGACCTGTCCGTTGTCCATCCTGACTGGGAACCTGACTTCTAGTATACGTTTGGGTTCCCTGAGGAGGCTGTGGACAGCCGGGTCCAATTTCAATAACTTAGCAGCCGTATCCAACTGTTCTTGCGCAATCTTGAAGGGATTCAGCTCTTCCGTCAAGCTTAATCATCGTGTTCCGGTGAAATCGGAAAGTGCCTTTTAAATCAACCCGTTCTTGAGGCTTATCAGTCGCGGCAGACACGCTGGTTGGACGAAGACGGAGAAGTATGCAAAACATGTTCACTATGTTCCGGTAAAGCGATCAAGGGTCACTTCCTCATCGTTGCTCGGCGCGCCCTTACCCTCGATATGGTCTCGTATTCTCTTCAAAACCGTCTCGTGTTTCTCACTGGCAAGCCCAAGCATCTTCATCACTTGTATGCAGTTCTCCGGCGCGTAGCCACGAAAGTGGTTATTGAAAACCCCAATGGTCTGCTTTGTGTTGGATCGCACCTCCTCAATCTTGGGCAGCCAGTCAGTAAGCTGGTCTCCCGTGTACCGGTAGTCGTACCAGAGGCCTTGGCCTCTGCCGTGCCACCGAATGTATCCAACCTCAGAGGTGACGTGGATCTCTGGGGGTAATAGTGGCTCGTCAACGATGCAGTACGCGGCCTGATATTTGCTCAAGGTTGTCCATGTGCTCGATTCCAGCCAAGACGGATGCCTGAACTCGACCACGTAATTGATTCTCCTCGGGAGCAAAGCGAGAAAGCCCTCCAGAAGGCCATCATCACGCTTGAGCGACGGGGGCAACTGAACGAGCATGCATGCCAATTTGTCCTGCGAAAGCAGAGGATCGAAAAGCTCACAAAACGAATCGAGCTCCGTCTGTGCACTTTCGTCCAGTTTCATGCGTAGATCATGAGTGAATCTCTTGTTCATCTTTGCACTGAAGACGAAGCCTCGAGGCGTGTATCGTGTCATGCCGAGTATCGTCCCCTTCTCTGGGAACTTGTAGAAAGATGAGTCAATCTCCACAGTATCGAAGACCGAGGAATACTGCTGAAGCATGCTCTTATCAGGATCGTACAGCGGGCCAATCCATTCCTTGTACGACCAGCCGGCGCACCCAAGACGAATTGGTGCTAGTGTCCGCTCATTGTTATTCGGGATCGCGCTCACTCCCCGGTTGCTTGCTTTAATGGTCGTCACTACTTATTGCGGATTTCGGGCAGACGTTAGTTGTTCCCTTGCGTGAAGGGGTCCGGTTGGGTCATTTCGTGATTTCTTGGGTGAATCGGTCGCTCGAGGGGATAGCGAGTAAGTATTGTTCGTACCTCGGGCTTTTTCCATTACCCGGGTTCCCGAAAGAATCTGGCGATGACGCTCCTTGCGTTGCTTCGATAGATCTCTTCGTTTCCTGCGTACTCGACCTGTGCAGCTCTGCGCTTGATCTGACTGCTCGTGAGACTGAACTTCTTGATGCTTTGTTCGATATCCTGCCAGTCTCTCTCGTTCAATCGTCCAATCTTTGTGACCACGATGTCAAGCGGCTGCAGTGCCCTTAGTTCAATGTGCTTGAATCCAGTTCTTATCGGGATGCTCTTCTGTAGATAGTCACCAGGAAGCGTTTGACTGAACACCATGCCATCGGGCCAGTAATCAACTCTGAATCCAGGTCTAAGCCTGGCGAGCACTGCTTTGAGTTCGTCTAAGCTCTTGGCTGGCCCGGTGAAGTCCACGTCGATGGTGGATGGCTTGATGCCTAGAAGGGTCATTGCAGTGCCCCCGGCTGCCACGAGCGTTATGGTCTCCTCTAATTCGCTGTCTATGACTTCCAGGAACTCCGTCAAACGGCTCTTATCCAATGACATTGTACAACCTCAGTCTATCTTCGATGTCCTTCTCGTCTACCTTGACTTCTTTCACATCCTTTGACTCTAAGGCGGCGATCGCCTCACCGACTTCCTTTGCTGGCTTGATGTGATTCAACGCTCTGAGCAGACCAAGGAGTTTTGCTGATGCCCCGTACTTCTGCGCTAAGAAGATGAGCAGATTCCAATACGTTCTGCCCTTGGCCAAGATCACGGGAACCGCATCTACTCGTCGAGCATCCCCATTCAACAGTATGGAAACGGCCAGGAACTCCTTGAGGATCTCCCTGGACTGCTTCGTTTCTCTTCCGAACTCCTTGTAGCCGAACCTCGCAAGGTTGTACGCCAGCTCGGTCTCAGGAACCTTCCTTGGATCTACCTCGCCTTCTTCCAGCATTATGTGGACCCCTTTGTGCTGAGCCTCGAGTATCTCCGACCAAAATGCCTGGGGAGAGTGGACACACACAGCATCCGACAGCATCTCCTTAAGCGGGTTTGCTCCGTCTGGCCTGAGCAATTCGAGAAACTCGGCTGCGATCAGTGGCAGGTAGTCGATTCTGATGTTGTGCATCCGGTGAAACATTTCGATTGTTTCATGCAGCCTGCGCCTTTCATCGGCGCCTGACCTGTGCAGAAGAATCAGTAGCTCTGTCTTGTTCAGTTTGATGTTTCTCTCAGGGCGAATGAGTGAGATTGACCGTATGAATGGAAGGTTCTTGCAGCTGCCCTCGATGTCTGCGCACAGCATCTGCAACTCGGGACGCTTTTCAAGGAGCTTGCGTTTTCTAGTGAGTTCCATCTCGGTTAGCATGTCAAGCAGGAAATAGTTGCCGAAGTTCAGACTTGCAGTCGATGACTTCCCTGCCTTGGTCAGAGTGATGGTTCCGTCGGCAGCAAGGCTATGAAGCTTTTCGTAGATGTTGGCGTAGTATGCGGTGTGGTGGAACTTCTGTATCTTCTTGGTGAGCTCCAAAATGGATAGCGGTCTGCCCAGCAGCCTTGACATGGTGTCAAGGATCCTGAAAGTAGTCTCGTCCATTGCAGTCGGCCCTAGTATATCCAGCATACTATAATGTTATAGCACCTAGACTATACTATTTAAACAAGCCCTTTTCGCAGTGAAGTCAGAAAGTCAGACCTCTACGGCCTCTGGGCAATCGTTGCTTGCTTTCCCAAGGGTTAGGGGTCAAATCAGTGATTTTGGGGCCTTCCTGCAAGCTTGGCTACTGTCAGTCGAGAGAAGAATCGTGCAAGCATTGTTGGTATCTCCGAGCGTGCGTGATTTGGGGCCTAGTTTGGTCCGGCTTTCTCTTTCCGCTTCTATTCTCTTGTCCGCTATGAATCGTATTGATTCCGTTGCAGGGGGAGAAAGTCCAGCGCTGGGGTAGAGCTCTGAACAGAAGGTTCAACATAGGCAGTCTTCGCTTGACGCCTGGCTTGGGAGAGCAGTCAACACCTAGCTACTGGCGATGGTTGTTGGAAGTCTGGGGGGATAACGAACAAGTATTGTCTGTAGCCAAGCCAGAACCTAGAGCAGCTTCATGGAGTTCGGACACACGGTGGCAGCCACCCAGAAAGAGGTGGCAGCCACCCTTAATCGCATTAGCGCCCTCATCAAGCCGAAACCCGAACAAGAGACTCGGCGCCGGGAGAGAGCGCTGCCACGAAGGTTCAGAACCGTTGGTGGCATGTGCGAGCTGACGCTCTCTCAGGTTACCTAGGATCGGCCACCGGCTCCGGTGCTACGCGCCTCCACCTTGGCGATCTGCAGAAGGAAGCGAAGAATGCTTTCCGCGTCTTTCCTGTGCTCAGGGTACAAGTCAAACGCTAACCAATAATCGAGGAGCCCAACCACAAAAAAACCACAGACGGATTCGCGCAAGAAAGAGCAACAACTGGGTCGGACAGTATAGCAACCAGTTGAACTTGCGCTCAAACTCGCGTCTGTTCTTCGGTGCAGAATGAACTCGTATCCACTTTTCTATCCGCTTCAATAGTCTCCGAATTGTCTCTGGGTCATTCTCCCTGACTTGTGCCACTTTCCATGTGAAACCAGGCCGCTGTTTGACGCGGTGGGAGAGACCATCCTTGAGTTCTCATGAAAACGTGGGCCGCATTGATATGGGCGACAGATCTTCGGGCAACCCTTAAAGGCCCTTAGCGGAAGCTTGTACTCGAGTCCGCTGAGAGTGGTAGACTGACGTGAGATTTGAGCAACTTGCCGAGGTCTTCGAGGGAATCGAAGCCACGTCGAAGAGGCTGGAAATGACGGACCTCTTGGTCAAGCTGCTCAAAGATACCCCGAAAGGTCTTGTGGGCAAGGTCGTCTATCTGACTCAAGGCAAGCTCTATCCTGACTACATGGGCATCGAGCTGGGGATTGCAGAGAAGCTCGTTGAAAAGGCGATATCCTTCGCATCCGGTCGACCGGAAGCCGAAGTCGAGTCCGCTTTCCACCGGAACGGCGACTTGGGTCTTGCAGCGCAAGAGATGCTGAAGAAGCGATCACAGTCTACTCTGATGAAGAAGCAGCTGACAGTGGAGGCAGTGTATGGGACATTCGACAAGATCGCTCACGCAGCCGGCGATCGATCCGTTGACACGAAAATCAAACTGCTATCGAGCCTTCTGATAGACGCGAGCCCCAGCGAGGCAAAATTCGTCACTCGAATGGCTCTGGGCAAGCTGCGAGTAGGAATCGCCGACATGACGATTCTCGACGCGCTTGCAATCGCATATGCCGGCGGAAAAGAGTTCCGGGAATCATTTGAGAGAGCCTACAATCTATCATCCGATTTGGGGTATGTAGCAGAGATAGTTGCGGCACGTGGGATAGAGGGAGTCAAGGACTTTGAAATATCCGTCGGTCGTCCCATAAGGCCAATGCTCTGCGAACGTCTCTCTTCCGCTCATGAAATCCTCGCGAAACTGGGAGGAAAAGGATCCGCAGAATACAAGTACGATGGTCTGCGGATACAAGCGCACATCTCCAAGACGAATGTCCAACTGTTCTCAAGACGCCTTGAGAACATAACAACTCAGTTTCCCGACGTCGCCGAAAGCGTCAGATCAGCGGTATTGGCGGAGCAGGCAATACTTGAAGGCGAATGCGTCGCTGTCGACGCGAACACTGGCGACATGTTACCATTCCAAGTCGTATCACAACGGAGAGGGCGAAAATACGAGATCGAGACAATGGCGGAAGAAGTTCCGGTGACTGTTTTCCTATTCGACGTTCTCTATGACGATGGCCAGGACTTCACATTGACGCCTTACTTGGAGCGGAGGGTCGAGCTCACCAAGATCGTCAAAGAGTCCGACCAGGTCCGAATCGCGGAGCAGCTGATGACTGAAGACGCGGACGAGCTTGAACGTTACTTCGACAAAGCCGTGTCGATGGGATGCGAGGGTCTGGTCGTCAAGAGTGCCGGTGCTGAATCGGTCTATCAGGCAGGTGCCCGCGGTTGGCTATGGATCAAGTACAAGAGATCATACAAGGCGGAGGTGGCTGACACCTTTGATCTAGTTCCGGTCGGCGCGTTCTACGGGAGAGGAAAGAGAGCAGGAACCTATGGCGCACTGCTGATGGCAGTGTACAAGCCAGAGACAGACCAGTTCGAGACGATATCTAAGCTCGGTAGCGGTTTCACAGATGTGGACCTTGAGAAGCTGCACAAGACGCTTGGACAGGACGTTGTTTCACATAGGCACGCTAGAGTCGTTTCAGAGATGAACGCCGACGTGTGGTTCACGCCCACAAAGGTACTTGAGGTCTCAGCAGACGAGATCACCCTCTCACCACTTCACACATGCGCGTTGGGTTCCGTCCGGCGTGGCAGCGGGTTGGCGCTCAGGTTTCCAAGATTCACCGGCAAATACAGAGACGACAAATCACCGGAAGATGCGACAACGACCAAGGAAGCGCTTGAGATCTATCATAGACAGTTGAAGAAGATCGAAACTGAGACATAGTCTCGTTCGACCAGTTTCTTGGATCGTCTGCCGGCGGGTGTCGCGAGTGATCTATGATCGCCAAGGCTAAATCGGACCGGTTCCAAACGCGGCGTGGTCTGGCCCACTTGCAGATCACCGTCAAGTATTCGTCGCCTTTTCGCGAGAATGTAGGCGTCAGAGAGGAGACATACGAAGTAGGTCAGGACTCGGCGAATGTGGCCGGGGTGTTGGATATGATTGTCTGCAGACATTCATGCATAAGCAAGTTTGTGGACATCGTTAGCGATGAAGCGCAGAGACGCCAGATGGTAGTTGCGGTCAATTCAAGGCTGGCTAGGCTGTCTGATGAAGTTCATGATGGAGACAGCGTGAGTCTTCTGCTCCCCGTGATGGGAGGTTCCCAAGAACGATAGGATCAGTGAAAGGTTACGCAGGCAAACTACTGCGCGTGAACCTGTCGAAGCAGGAATCTCGAGTCGAGGGGCTCTCAGAACAGGAAGCACGAATGTTCATCGGCGGCAGCGGTCTCGCTGCAAAACGTCTTTGGGAGATGACAGGCAATGAAACCGATCCTCTCGGACCTGAAAACGTCCTGATATTCATGGCGGGTCCGCTGACTGGAACGAAGGTTCCGCTTTCGGGTCGTCATGAGATTGCTGCAAAGTCTCCGCTCACTGGAATCTTCGGCGAAAGCGATGTCGGAGGGAGATGGGGTACCGAACTGAAGAAAGCTGGTTTCGACGGAGTAATCATCACCGGGAGATCACCCACGCACACTTACTTGTGGATCAACGAGAACGGCGCCGAATTCCGGGACGCCAGACCTCTGTGGGGCCTCGACACCTATGAGGCCAGCTCAATCCTGAGAGCGGAGACAGATCAGAAAGCGATTGAGGCATGTATAGGTCCTGCAGGGGAACGGCTCGCTCGGATCGCTTCGATAATGCATGATGGAAGAGATGCAAGAGCAGCGGGGAGATGCGGGCTCGGGGCAGTCATGGGATCAAAGAACCTGAAGGCCGTTGTGGCAAGAGGAGACAAAGAGGTCGCGGTTGCTGATCAGAAGACTCTTTCAGAACTGACAAAGGAGTTAGCGCCGATGATACTCAAGAATACAAAACGCCTTGCCGACTACGGCACAAGTCAAGTCGTGACGCCGGCCGAGGAACTCGGCGACCTACCGGTAAAAAACTGGAAGAAAGGGCGCTGGCAGGAGGGTGCCGAGAAGCTGTCCGGGCCGACAATGGCGAAAACGATCCTGAAGTCAAAGTACTTCTGCGGAGCCTGTATGGTGGGCTGTGGTCGAACTGTTGCGATCGATCACGGCGAGTACGCGGGCGTCAAAGGAGCAGGTCCCGAGTACGAGACCATGGCACTCTTCGGCGCAAACATACTCCTCGATGATCTCGAAGCGGTTGCAAAAGCCCACGAACTTTGCAACAGATATGGCCTGGACGTAATATCCACGGCAGGCGTCATCGGATTCGCCATGGAAGCAGCCGAAAGAGGGATCCTCAAAGACGATCAGAAGAGGAAGATCGACCTGCAGTGGGGAGACGGCAAGGCTATTGTGAAGATGGTTGAGAGCATCGGTCGCCGGGAGGGCTTAGGATACCTGTTCGGCGAAGGCGTCATGCGTGCTTCGGCAAGAATCGGGGAGAACTGTGAGGCGTTTGCGATACATGTCAAGGGGCTTGAGCCCCCAGGCCACGATCCGCGAGCCTACAACAGCCTAGCCCTCGGCTATGCGACGGCAAATCGTGGAGCCTGTCACCTGCAGGGGATGTCCTACGCCTTTGAACGCTCAGTCACGATGCCGGAGATTGGAATACTTGAAGTCCAAGACAGGTTCGGAACCGTTGGGAAAGGAGAGCTGGTTGCCAAGACTCAGGACCTGATGTCACTTCTCGACTCACTGAAACTCTGCAAGTTCACTCTCTACGGCGGTCTGAAGCTGACACACGCATTGAAGTACTTGAACGCAGTCACAGGATGGGATATCAGTCAAGCTGAAATTCTGAAAACCGGAGAAAGAATCTACAATCTGAAACGAATGTATGACGTCAAATGTGGTATCACAAGAAAGGACGATACGGTACCAACCAGGATGCTTCGAGAGAAGCGCGGAGAAGGTGGGGCTGCAGAGAACCTGCCTCCATTTTCCGACGCGCTTGATGAATACTACAGGTATCGTGGCTGGGATCGGAGTGGGATTCCGACCAAGACGAAATTGCTCGAATTAGGGCTCGTGGATGCGGCTCCATAGTGGAGCCCGATCGACTAATATCACCTCGTCGTGGAGTCACTTACCGGAAGTGCGAGTGCTTGTCATTAGACAAACCGATCACCAGAGGCCTAGCCAAAACCAGGAGGACAAGACCGTGAGCTCGGCGAAGATCCCGCCAGAAGTCAAGCGCATCGCCGACGACATCCGAGACATGAAGATCAGAGGCGCAGGAGAACTGGCCCGATCAGCTGTCCGCGCCCTCATGATCGCTTGTCAGAAATCGTCGGCGAAGACTTCGCAAGACCTGCTTGCTGACCTTCGAGCAGCCGCAGTGGCGCTACTTGAGACAAGGCCGACCGCAGTCTCCTTGCCGAACGGCATCCGTTACGTCATGCATAGAGTCAGTCAGGCGGAGCAGCGTACTCAGGAAGTTGGGCAGGTTCGCTTGGCGGGAATAAAGGCCGCGGAAGAGTTCATTGCGAATTCGAATACAGCGATCGAGCGGATCGGAGAAATAGGGGCACGGCGCATCCAAGACGGTGACGTTTTGCTTACTCACTGCAACAGTTCTGCGGCAATCTCCGTGATCAAGACTGCTTGGAAGATCGGAAAGCGGTTCCATGTCTATGCAACCGAGACACGGCCTCGATTCCAAGGCAGATTGACAGCAGGCATCCTGCTCAAAGAAGGGATACCTGTGACGATGATTATTGATGATGCAGCGCGGCACTTCATGAGAGAGATCGACAAAGTAGTAGTGGGCGCAGATGCTGTCAGTGCCAACGGAGCTGTCGTCAACAAGATCGGCACTTCAATGATTGCTTTGGCGGCGAAGGAATCTGATGTCAACACCTTCGTGGCCGCGGAGACTTACAAGTTCAGTCCCGAAACGATGATCGGTGAAGCGGTCCCCATCGAGCAACGAAACACAGACGAGGTGATAGGTAAGGCCGAACTGGAGGGACTGCCCGGTCTTGAAGTGAAGAATCCATCATTTGATGTTACGGCTCCGGAATACATTGATCTCATCATCACCGAGAGGGGAATCATACCTCCTCAAGGCGCCATTCTGATACTGCAAGAACTCATGGGAACTATCACACCTGAGGAGCTGGACGAGTACAAGACACTCACTCTTGCAGAAGTCGACTAGGCACGCTCGTTGCATTCTTCAGAGGCAGGCCTGCCGGCGAGGACACATACTGAACAAGGTTTTTCTCACTCAGACCACTTGTACTGTCTAGGTCTTCTGAGAATTGCAAAAGTTCGAAGCAGGAGTAAGCCCCTATTCTAATCGATACTTGGAGCTCGGATACAAACCGGAAGAAGATGAGCTCCTGATCGCGTTCAAGGTAACCCCTCGCGCGGGCACCTCAATGGAGGAAGCGGCGTCGGCTGTTGCCGCCGAGTCTTCCGTGGGGACGTGGACTGAGGTCGAGCTTGGAAACGAGGAAAAGTACAACAAATTCAAGGCGAGGGTCTACCGTATCGAAGGCGACATCGCTTACATCTCATATCCGCTCATCATCTTCGAGAAGAATAGCATACCGAATATCCTTAGCAGCGTCGTTGGAAACGTGTTCGGGTTCAAGGCTGTGAGTGCGCTCCGTATCGAGGACATGAAGATCCCGCTCGCGCTTGTGAACAGCTTCCCCGGGCCGAAGTTCGGGCTAGCCGGCGTTCGAAAGATCCTTGGCGTGAAAGATCGACCCATGACGGGTTCCACGGAGAAGCCTAAGCTCGGCAACAGCCCGAAGGAGCACGCCTACATCGCGTACAATACGCTTCGCGGAGGCATCGACACAGTCAAAGACGATGAGAACCTGAACAGCCAGACCTGGAACAACTTCTACAAACGCGCCGACGAGACACTCAAAGCCGTCAACAAAGCCGAGAAGGAAACGGGTGAGAGCAAGGGCTGGTGGGCAAACGTTACGGCTGGCAATACGGAGGAGATGCTTCGCCGCTGCAACTACATTGCAAAGAAGGGCGGCAAGTTCGTGATGATCGACTACCTGACAGCGGGCTTCGCGGCGACGGCGTCACTGAGAAAACGGACCGGAGAGCTAGGATTAGCGCTTCACTGTCACAGAGCGATGCACGCCGTCATCGACCGTCAGCCCAATCACGGGGTCGAGTTCAAGGTCCTCGCCAAATGGGCACGCCTCACCGGAGTTGACCATCTGCACACTGGAACCGGCGTGGGCAAGCTCGAGGGCGAATTCCAGGATCTGAAAGACAGGTGTAACCTACTCCGAATGAGCAACACACCAAAGGCAGGCGGGCTATACTTCGACCAGCCATGGGGAAAACTGAAAACGACTGTGCCAGTCGCCTCCGGCGGACTACATCCAGGCCTTGTCTGGAAAGTCTATGAGACCTACGGAAACGATGCCTTCTTCCTGTTCGGCGGCGGAACACATGGACACCCAGGCGGAAGCTACGCCGGAGCAAAAGCAGTCAGAGCCGCCGTCGAGGCAGCGGCACACGGTATCGGCCCAGACGAGGCCATGAAGGACAGCAAAGAGCTGCGACAGGCCATCGAGTTGTGGGGAACAGTCAAGTTCTAAAGAACACAGGCAATAGAGGTTCAGGCTGATTTCGAGCGCTGGCGTGCTAGTTCCAGAGCTCTCTCCACAGCCTTCTCCGGATCCCGTTCAGATAGAATCATCACGCCCTTGCGCTCATCCAAGAATGTTCCCCTTGTCTGATCGGCAATGCCTCCACTTCCCTCGATTGCGATGATCGGCTTGCCTTTCAGATAGCCAGCGCATGTCTCAATGAGCGCACCGGCGCCTCCACCAATCAATACTATCGTGTCAGCGCTGTAGGCGGTGGCAAAATCTCTCGCCCATCCGATTCCCGTCGCTACTACTATATCGCAGTACTTGTTTGCATAATGCGTCTCGTCCTGCGGGATTATTCCTACAGTGATCCCGTGGTTCTCTTTGGCGCCTTTGCACGCGGATTCCATCACTCCACCCAAGCCTCCGGTCAAGAGGATGGCACCTCGTCTGGCTGCTTCCGCTCCGACTCGGTATGCCAACTCGCGCGCTTCAGCGGTGCAATGATCCGCAGCCGAACCGATCACCACAAGCTGAACTCTCTTCACAGCCGAAGATGTCAACGCCTTGCCCTCAGTCATGTCATATGCACCTAATGTCACACTGATCTCAATATCGGTTCCCGAGTCCCGAAGGTTACAATGGAACCCGGGATCATGTCTTGGAGAGATGCGAGCGTCGCTGGTTTTCTTGGGAAATTGGCAACGCGGATTTATGCTCGATGAACGGCGCAAGACGTGGAAGATATTCACCTATGAACAATCAACTAGGTTGCAACAAAGAAACCTCTACAGTGGAAGTTCGAGTCCGAAAGCTTGCACCAAAACGTCATCCAACGGATTGCGCTTGTCACGTGAGCGACCGGAGGTGGCAGCCACCCTTGTTTGAGTGGCAGCCACCCTAGGCGATCGTGGATGGCCGTATTGTACCATGCTAAGAGGTCGTAAGGAGCGCTCGGTTCCACACTCATGAATGGTTCAAATGTGGGCGCCCGCACCACCTGACCCGACGACGACGCGCGCCAGCCTACCCACACACACCAAATGAATGACGACGAGCGAGGGTTCAAATTACGCCGGCTGCACTATGAACGCGACAACGAACGCCTGACTCCATGACAGTTGAAACTACGACCCATAGCTGGTGGGGTTCGGGATTACTGGTAGGTTATGAGTCCCTTCTCTTCGAGCGTTTCCTGCAGTTTTGCGGTGGCTATGGATACTTCTACTTCTTTCTTGGCACCTGTAACCACTAGCTTTCCACTCGCAAAGATCAGTATGACCACTTTTGGGTCATCCATTCTGTAGATGAGGCCAGGGAACTGTTCGGGCTCGTACATCGTCCTCTTCAGCGAGTATGTTGTTCTTTCTAGGTCAACGTGGCCTCCCAGCCCAACTGAGGATACTATGTTCTGGATCTGGATTTCCGGCTTTCCTAAGATTACCATTCCATTCCTTTTGAGTTCGTCGACAACTTTCATGACTGCCTTCCTCGCTAGCTTCTCGGATGTCGCTCCGGTGCAAACCATCTTCCCAGAGTTGAAGATGAGTGTCGCGGTCTTTGGCTTCTTCAGCCGATACACCAGTCCCGGGAACTGCTCAGGCCTATATTCGACGCCAGGAAAGAGCCGGACAATCGAGTTGAGGTCTATCCTCTGGTTCAGTGTGGCCGACGCGACGACGTTCACTATGTTGATGTATGCTTCGTGTTTGGCCAGAGGGTACACCTGAGTGAGTGCTCAAAGGCGCATCCATCCATCGCTACTTAACCTTCACCTTATTGAGAGATGCCCATTCGCCCGTCGTGCGTCGTTCGGGAGTGGATTTGTGTGTGTGCACCAGCCTACCTACGCACACTCATCTCCCACGAGGGCTCAAATTACGACGCAGGGTATTGTCGTCTTGTAAGCTTCGATGTGAATGGAGGTCTTGCTAAGCATCTTCGGGTGGATGTGATGAGCCATTGTCTCCGATTATTGGGAGAATAGGAGTCTCTACTTGAACGTCGACGCCCTTTTCCTCTCTGAATTGCATTCGGTAGAACGAGCTGTACAATCCCTTCCTTCTCATTAGGTCCTTGTGTGATCCTCGCTCCACGATCACGCCGTTATCGATGACGATGATTTCGTCGCAGAGCCTTATGGTGGAAAGTCTGTGAGCAATTATTATCGCCATTCTCTTTTCGAGTAGCTTCGTCAGTGCCTTCTGAACCACCAGTTCTGTATAGGGGTCGATACTTGATGTTGCTTCGTCTAGGATTAGGAGGCGCGGATTCATCAGGAGGCTTCTTGCGAAGCTGATGAGTTGCCGTTGCCCAATGGAAATGTTCGAAGATCCTTCTTCAACGATGTAGTCATATCCTCCTGGCAGTTTCATTATGAATTCGTGAGCGCCCACCGCTCTTGCTGCTTCCGCGATCTCTTCATCTGATGCTTCGGGTTTACCGAATCTAATGTTGTCCTTCACGCTCATTGGGAATAGGAAGGAGTCTTGTAGAACTACGCTGATCTTTTCGCGTAGGGATTCTATGGAGATCTTGTTCACGTCGTATCCGTTCACGGTTATCCTTCCGTTTGTTGGGTTGTAGAATCTTGAGAGTAGGTTGATGATGGTGCTTTTGCCAGCGCCTGTTGGGCCCACGATGGCGAGTCGCTTGTTCTTCTCGAGTTTGAAGCTGATGTCGTGGATTACCGGGCTCGCTGGATCATACCCGAAAGTGACATTGTCGAATGCTAACGTTTCAATTGTAGGAACCTTGATCTCTTCTCCAACCTGTGGATTCATGACCTCAACTTTAGTTTCAGCCAAGTCGAACATTCTTTCCAAAGCCGCCATGGCTGACTGGTATTGGTCGTACACGGTTGTTAGGTCAATTAGTGGCGTGAAGTATGCAAATTGGTACTCGGTGAAAGCCACAAGTGTGCCTATCGTAAGCTCACCGGTTCTAATCATGAGGGCGCCGTACCAGAGGATCAGAGCTGTGCCGATTATTCGCATGAGCATCACAGCAGGTGAATAGAGCGTTGACACCTTCATGGCTCGAAGGTTGGCGTCAACAGCCTGATCTTGTTTGATTTCGAACTGGGAACGCGCTTTCTTTTCGTGGACGAATGATTTTATGACCTTGATACCTGCCAGATCTTCCTGTATTCTGCCCGTGAGTCCTGCGAGGGCTGAGAGGGATCTTCTGTAAGCCCTCCTGGAGTATGATCCAAGGAACCACCCTACCACTACTGCGAATGGTAAAATGGCTACAGCTATGGTTGCCAGCTTCACGTCTAGGAGAAATACCACAACTAACGAGCCGAGTATGGAGGTCGTGTCAACCAGTATCTGTGTGAGTCCCTGTCGTATGAATATTCGAACTGTGTTTGCGTCGTTGATTAGTCGTGACATTATTCTTCCAATTTCGCCTTCGGAGAAGTATCGTAGCGAGATGACTTGCTGCTTTGCCATCATATCATCTCGCATTTTGGCTACGACGTTTTCGCCAACGATTCGCATTTGGTACACTTGCACGTATTGGAGCACGTAGTTAGCTAGTGTGATGACGACAAAGAGGGGAACCCACCAGATGAATCCTGAGAGATTCATGGCAAGAATGATTTGGTCTATGGCGATCTTGTGCAAATATGGAGAAGCCAGTCCTGTCAATGAGCTGAGAACGATTGCTGCAACGCCGATTGCCAGGTTTCTTCTGTAACCTTTCGCGTACCTGTACACTTTTCGAACTATG
>CAVWAQ010000002.1:0-310215 GCA_963753065.1 Candidatus Bathyarchaeota archaeon
CTTGTGAGTCCCGCACGATTCCAATGATGTTACTGTAAGTCCATGGTTCTTGGGGTCAAGTCTAAGATTATGCGCTCGGTAGCGAGACGAATTCCATTCGACCCTTTGACGTGATCTTGAAGCCGACCCAGTCCTGTTCGTGTTCCAAGCCGCGAGCCTTCTTAACGAGAAGTCGTCCCCTGAATTTCCCTCTGCCTGACGTCTTTTCGATCTGCACTACACAGTCGGACGCTTCTTCAAGTCTGCTTACCAGTTCGTCTCCGATCGTGGCGGTTGTCGCATACAGAAAAGTCCCTCCGGACTTTGTAGTGCGCGCTCCGTAGTACTGAACGAACTCGAGGCCGCGTGTGGGCCCGCCGGATTCCACGACAGGTGTGAGCGAATCGAAGAAGATATCAGCTGTTCCTGCGAGCTCTTCAATGCAGCTCGTTATTTGGATCCCGAGTCCGGTCAGGTCCCTCGGCGAAGACACAGTATGCATCTCAGATGAGCCTGTTCCGGTCTCTCCGGAATAGGCGTCGATGAATCTCAACTTGTTCTCATGCTCGCTGTCACGAACGTTAACCCCGATCCTTGTCAGCTGGTCCCGGATCTTTGATGGAAGCTCCATGTTCGACACGTAGACGCAGCGTCTACCAAGCAGGAGCGAATCCGCTAGGATGTTCAGCATAAGCAAGCTCTTCCCACTTCCTGACGCACCGACAATCATTATGACAGCACGCTCTGGGATGGTTCCTCCGAGCAGCTCAGCTACTTGTTTGTAACTTCGTGTTCGCGTCCTGCGGCGGCTCACCGCCCACGCCCCGAGGATAGCAACAATCACGATACATACGATCGCCAATATCTCCGGCGGGATGGGCAGCTCCAACGCGGTTGCGCTCTGGTCGATCGAGTGAGTCACATTAGTAAAGTGCGTCACTCCGATGAGTGAGGCTACTCTGACCTCGTAGCTCCCCAATGGAACAGCCGCAAAGTGCACTATTCCATTCTGGTCGCTGCTGCCTGAGGCGACAGAGGTTCCATTCAGATACAAGCTCACCTGAGCTCCCATAACTGGGATGCTCAATGGCTGGAGCCTCACGGCAAAATTCCAATCATACAGGGGGGCCATGAGTTGTAGCGTCACGTCGGATTGCACCTCGACTGTGCGCGAGATAATTACTAGCCCGTTCCTCTGCGCACGCAGAATGAGCGGGCCCGTGTCGAGACTCGAGGGTACCAGAGAGGACGCCATCCCCATAGAGTCGGTTTGGGCCTCGCCAACAAGTTGGTCACCTACGAAGAGCGAGATATTGACACCGGGAAGTGGCTTGCTCTTTGAGTCGAGCAACATGATGGTGAGAGTGTAGAAGTTAGTGATCGTGACGCGTGTCGATGTCGTGAAAACCCTGTGTGATACGTCGCCCACACTAACGGTGAAGTTGAAGTGCCCTGCCGGAATCGTTATCGGAAGAGCATACTCAAGACGGAACGGTGTCTCCGTCTGAGATGTCAAATTCATCGGCATATCCTTTAGAAACGGGAACCCGGATGAGTTTGTGACCGTGAGTAACGCAGTCCGTATGTTGATTCCGCGAAAAGGATCCTCAATAGTCACTCGCGCGGTGACGTTGGCCATCTTCGTATCGTTCTCGGGGAAAATCGTAGAGGCCCTTCCAGCGGCATCAGTAACTTTCAGATCCACTATCGGGGTTGTCTCCACATCAAGCACAACGCGCGTCGATGTGGAGGGGCTATCCCACAGCAGATTCACCGGCACTCCTGCGTTCGATGAGAATCGGATATCCAGTCTGAGAGCCGAACCTGAGGAAACTTTGTAGTCCGCAGGCCCAAGGCCGAATATAACATAATAGGGAGCGGAAGGCACCACGATATTGACGGATTCGGACCTGATCTCGATCAAAGATCCGTTGGCCTTCAGCTCAGATATTGCGACCCTAACTTCCCCTCGGACATTCTGTTGCGACCCAAGCCAGACGTCCACTTCGATGTCTCCCAGCAGGTGCAAGGGGGCCGAGAGTGAGGGAACGAGTGTGAAATTCAGGCCTTCACGCAGATCGTCTCTGTGTTGTGTGGTGGTGTTGCCGATCAGGCTGAGCACTCTACCTTGCACGGATACTGCTGACGGATCCGTGTGAGCATACAGCGTGATCTGGATAGTTGTGGCGTCTGCATTTGCGAGATGGAGCTGAGGCTGCCACATCGCCAATGCGACAATCAACACTAGAAGGACAGCCTTGGAACGCATGCTCCGATCCGCCGCTAAGATGGTCATGGGTTATCCACATATAACGCTAGCATTGTGGATATGCGCCGTCCCGACTCAAATTCTTATTACGAGCGAGGCAGCTAGCGTTCACGGTCGCTGCGGATAGCAATGGAGCGCGTTTCATCCGGAGTCAAGGGATTGGACGAGATCCTAGAGGGAGGGTTCCCCAAGGCAAGGACGATCCTCATCGTGGGAAGCCCAGGATCAGGCAAGACGATTCTCGCGATCCAGTATCTGCGGGCTGGGGCCCTGAAGGGTGAACGTTCGATCTACGTCACATTCGACGAGAGGCCAGAACAGGTCAAGGAGAACATGTCTGCTTTCAGCTGGGACTTGGACGGGTTGGAGGGGGAAGGCAAGATCATGTTCGTCGACGCGACTCCCTTCCGAAGGATGAAGGCGACCTCGACGATCGGGCCCGACGGACGACCAGACATACTCGCTCAGGATGCCTTGCCTGAGATCACACTGCGTGCGCTCGTTGAGACCGTGAGGCGTCTTGCTGAGGAAGAGGGTGTGACGAGACTCGTCGTTGACCCGATTACTTCTCTTTCGGTTCGATATCAGTCGCCGATCAAAAGAAGGCGGGCGATGCTTATGCTCTTCGATGCTCTCTCGTCGACCGGTGCGACATGCCTCGTTAACAGCGAATTGAGAACTTCCATGCTGACTCGAAGGTTCCAGCTTGAGGAGTATCTGTCGCAGGGCGTCGTGCTCATGCGAACGGGCATTCATGAAGGTAACGTCGTCAGGGCAGTTCAAGTGGAGAAGATGAGAGGCATCGCGCACGATACCCAACTGCGCCCATACACGATCGGTCAGAACGGGATCGAAGTCTTCGCGAAAGACAAAGTCTTCAAATGACCACATAGGGCGAGCACAAGCTCTTGTTTCTAGAGATGAGCAAGCGGGGCCCTCAATAGTCATGTAGAGCCACAGCATGGAACTTGATTCTCTTCGCTTGGGTGGGCATTCCGTTGTTGCGGTTCCACCTGCATTCATCGTTTTTCTAGAGAAAAAGGTACGTACGGTGGATGCCTCGAGGAATCCACCGTGAGCAGAGGTTCACTCAGGTTCGTTCTTTCTGTGTACTCTGGCAAAGACTACGACAGCAAGTACTGTAAAAGTCACGATCAACCAGCTGCTTGAGAACTCTGGGACTGGAGTGCCGGTGATTGTGACTGTTTGCGTATAGCCTGACCTTGCAACTGTCGTCACCGGTGATCCGCTCTCTGGAGTTGCAAGCGACGGACCCCAAGTGTAGGTCCCGGCTGTCGAAGGATTAATGAAGAAACCTGCCACACATACGGAATCCAGATACACAGCATTTCCGACCATGGTTTTTGGAATCTGGAAGACCATTTTGCCTGGCGTAGTCGGAGTAGGCTCGGTCAGTTCCATGTAAGTGGTGTACGTAATGATCACCACGCTGACCGTCGTAACGAAGTGATCTGGAGTGGTTGTGGTCTTAACGTTGAATGGAGCGCTTAAGGCGCCGCCGGGCTGACCCGCTGTGCCTGTTATGATCGTGATTCCCGACGTACTTGTGATGTATGTAGGGTTGATTGAGTATCCGGCTGGAATGACCACGGAGAGGCTAGCGAGAGCCATTTTGCTGTCTGTGTTCTCAATGTGAAACTTGTAGACCGCATCCGTTGCCCCTGGCTGGGTCGCATCCGTTGCCCCTGAGGTAGTCACATCAAGCGTTGGCGTGGTTGCAAAATCCGCGAGAGCATACGGAGTTACGGCGAGAAGCATCAGGATCGTCACTATCAGAAGAGTGATTCTCTTCATAGTGTTTGTTCACCTCCCTACAACCTTGAGGAATATCTTTGCTTTCACTCGCTGTCTGTCTATGACCCCAATGTCACTATTTATGACCTTGCGTGTCTGCTTGATCAGGTGAATTGAACGGGGATTCGAGATACCGGCCCTTCGAAGCGCCATTCCATGTCTCATGTAGTGTGGGTCTCAGGGTGCACAGGCAGATCAAGCAACGCCGGCCTTGAAACGAGCTAAGCCCTGGATTGTTTGTGTGATGCGACGCGAAAAGGGCATAATCAAGAGACCTAGATAGAACAGTAACGCGAATGGATCAGCGAACGTAGCGACACGGCTCCGCCACAGATCCTACTGCACGGCTTCGTCGTTGAATACGCTGTAGTCGACGACGAGCTTGTTGTGGTGCTCGATTATGAGCTCATGCTTGCCGTAACAGTCACCGTGCTTGTGCTAGTCGTATACTGCACCGTGGTCCAGACACCGTAGGCTAGGCTTGTCAGAATGGGCCAGATGGTTGAGATTGTCCAAATGGTCGTGGTCGTATAGATGATTGTAGTAACAGTGGCATTGGACGCCTACTGAGCAAACAAAGACGCACCAGCATAAACTCCCGACCCGGCCGAAAGCATGACCGCAAGCATCAGCAGCACCGCCACTAATGCCGAACGCCCTGGCTGACTACCGGAAGCATGATCGTCAGCTTTGTTCTTCAATTCTTTCTCCTTCTCTTTTCTTCCCGAAGTCACTTGTTTGACTCGAGTTCTTGCCTGAGCGTTCATCTAACGGCGCTTCCGACCAGTGCCTCGGACAGAGTGGCTGTTCTATCCTCGGACTTCTGCGACTCTGCCCAGATCTCCAAAGTATGACGGGTATTGTTCTCTGCTGAACGCTATCCATGCTGCTCTCCGAATCCATATGCGGTTCGTTACTAAACGCTCTTGTAGTTGACACATCCCGGGGGGTAGAACAGTGGTAGGTGTCGCGAGAAACCCTTAACTGATTCTCTTCGCGACTGAAGTCGCGGAGATTCATGCTTCCACCGCTGGTCCTTTGTTGGGTGGGCATTCCGTTGTTGCGGTTCCACCCGCATCCATCCCAGCGCAGAAGCATAGGCCAAACCATCGGCCTGACGGCGTACCCGCCGCAGCGAGCCGCCATATTCACGACGCCTCTACCTACTCGAGCCTGCCCCGCCTATTTTCGGTTGAGAGCCTTTTTCGAGCCTTCGGACATCTCAACCACATCTGAGCCTACTGTCCCTTTTGGGATTGTCTCATTCGGCCCAGGAGATCCGGTGTGTGCGAGACATTTAAGCTGCAGGGGCTCGCTTACTCCACACCTAAAGTCGCGAGCTTGCGCTCCCCCCATTATGGTCAACTATGCGTCAGCGTTCAGGAGAGACGAAGCGGTTTGAAGCTCAGGAACAGGTTGACGCTTTTCTTTGTCATCTACATCATTGCACTAAGTTTTGTTCCTCTGCTTCATGATACGCTCCTTGCTCAAGGGAAATGGCTTGGGTACGGCACAGGCGCCTACCAGTATCAGAGCCAGAGCTACTTTGTCCTCTTCAATGATCCGTACGATGGCAGCAGCAAACCGCACATCCATGTGAACCCAAGCTTCGCGCCCGCCAGCCGGATCAGCCTGATCGAGTTCAGCGATTGGACGTCTTGGGTGAATGGTTACAACCTCTTCAATGATTTCAATGTGACGATGCGAGCAAGTCCCCAGACGCTTGACATCACATACAGTGGGCCTGGACTGGTCCTCCACAAGTACATCGAGATGTCATCGGATGCGGTGAAGGTCATAATGCAGTCCGAAAAGGAGTTCACTGCTCACGTCGAGATGTGGAGATGGGTGATGACATCCATAAACGGGATATCGATAAAGGATGTAGCGAAGCCTCTGGTGATCGCTCCGACGACTTTGCTCGAGTTCACATTTTCGGATGACGGTCTCCCGGGCCTCGGACATGGACGTATCGTGATGTCTGCTGTGCCATCTCAGATAGAGATCTGGCCTTACGAGAATGGCTTCAACAAGATCACCGTTGACTTCGTGAACAGCATGATGTCATTCACGGTGTCTGGCTCGATGGAGGCAGTCGGAACACCGTCACTGGAGTGGAACTATTCGCTGCTACCCTATGTTCTGCCGGTCGTATCGGTAACGGTAGTCGCGCTGTACTTGTTGGTCGGTAGGTATGGAAGAACGATCAAGAATCGTGCTGCTAGCCGCGGCAATTAGACTGGCGATCGCGCCCTTCTTCATGCACGCGGGCGACGTTGGCACAATCTACGAATCCTGCGTCATGGTGCTCAAAGGCGCGAATATCTTCGACTTCGTCTACGCAAAGACTATGCAGATGCAGACCACAACGGGTCTGCCAGTATTCTTTGAAGGGTACGCGTACCATCCGCTGCTGATCTACTTCTTCGCCCCATTCTATTGGCTTTTCACGTTAATCGCGGGACAGGGTCCCGTCATGATTGACGGGCACTATCCTTCGCTTCCCGTGCTCATCTACCCGTGGACGCCGGTGCTGCTTCTGATGCTCAAGATTCCGATCATATTGGCAGATGTGCTCGTCGTCTATATTTTGGCAGCCAAGGACCTGAGAAAGGCGAAAATCTATGCCTTCTGCCCGTACGTAATATTCATCGGCGTGGTGTGGGGCATGTTTGATGCCCTTGTCGCCCTGTTCCTTCTTCTATCCTACCTCACGTCCTCTAGGAACAGCTTCCTGTCCGGATTCTTCTATGGTTTGAGCCTGATGAAACTGTACACGGTCGTCCTGCTGCCGTTGTACGTGGTTCGCCTTTTCGGAAAATGGAAAGCATTCAGCGCATTTCTGACTGGGTTTGTTGTGACGTTGCTCCCGGTCGTCTACTACCTGATCGTGAGCCCGGTCTCCATCTGGAATGTACTGGTCACCTTTCAGGGTGGGAGGCTCATGGGCGGCGTCAACTTGTACAATTTCATCTGGGTTGTTCAAGATCTGCGATTCGATCTCGCTGTGTCGATGATCCCGAACGTCGTTCTCGTCGTTGCTCTATTGTGTCTGATCGTCAAGTTCGGCAGGAACGTCCCGCTCCTGCAATCAACTCTGATGATAATGTTTGCGTATTTCCTTTTTGGGAAAGTCATAAACGAGCAGTTCCTCGTCGCAATCTTCCCGCTAATGCTGCTCTGCAAGGAATGCGACCATAGGCTATGGGTCGCACCGTTCGTCTTCATTTTCCTGCGGTCGCCTTTCTACTACTTCATGCTCCCGATACTTTGGACGAGCCCCGTCTTCTATGGGTACTATCTTCAGGCAGATGAGGTATGGAGGCAGCTTCAGGCCGCGGGATACCTGCAGATACCTATGTACGCAGTCGGGATTGCGTTCTCACTTTTGATCTTCTGGAATCTCCTGCGGGTAATTGACGCAACACGCGGTGGAATCTCCTCGACACCTGGAGTAACAGGCCCGATGGGACATCGTGCCTACGACCGCGTGCTGAAAAGGGCGCGGGGAGTGTGGGAAAACTCAATCTTAAACCGGCCTTGAACTGGAGGAAGTAGCTCATAGATGCACTAAAAGATAATTAGGATCATCTGAGACCTGTTCGGATGTAGCCTCGGGTTTTGGAGCTGCAGCAAGTGGCCAAGCAGGTCTTGGAACGAACAAGCGAGAAGAAAACGCTAGAGGAAATTCTTGTACGAGTCAAAGCATTGCAGGATGCGCTTGAAGAGAACGAGATCGAAGCCATCTTGCGCGATCCCAAGTACAGGAGAGCACTGCGAGAAGCTGAGGGGGATGTCAAGTCTGGCAAAGAACGCCCCCTGCAGAGTTTCCTCAAAGACCTGAGTAAGAGAACTTGACTCGAACGTACAGGATCCTGGTAACAAGTCGTTTCGAGAAAGACATCAGAAGATTGCCAAGTAGTGTGCAGCGCAGGATATCGGAAGTCTTGGAGCTAGTGGCACACAACCCTTTCGCCTTTGAGGTTCTCAGCGGGGAATTCAAAGGCTTGAGGAAAGTTCGGATCGGGGAATATCGTCTTATCTACAGAATCGACTCCGACAATGAAAGCAAGACAGTCCGTCTGCTGTTTATTGCCCATAGGCGCAGCGTCTATCGCTAGACCTCTCTGTCCAAAGGCGTTCGAAAGCAGTCCTAGCGTCAAAGGTCGAAACGTTGAATCGCAAATGACCGGCATGAAAACAAGACGAATCTGACGGCCTGCGCAGATTCAAGGCACCTAAGTGGCTACCACTTGGCGTATCGGACAAAGGCTTCTCTCGGGAGGCCCATAGTCAGGGATAATCGATCAGGAGCCCATTGAAGTTGGCTGGGCGTTCTCGCGTAAGGTCCGCATTCTCCGCATATAGTCCACGGAGAAGCATGCCATCGCAAAGATGAGCACAACCAGCTTCGCTGCGAACACTACGTTGATAGCGTACGGGTTGGCTGGCCACCAGTTCACGATAATGTCGGGATTCTGCAGTCCCTGAACCGCTAGCCCTGCGGACCATAGAACGATCTGATACAGGACCTCGAAGCCGCTCATCATCACAAAGAACCACGCCACGACGTACAGGAGTTCGAAAAGGTTCTCCCCCATTCTGAGAAATCTTGTTTTAGAGATCGGTGAGCTCAGGCCGAGCGCGAAGGAGACGAAGAACAGGTAGGTGAACAAGGTGATGGGTTTGATGACGAACCCCGGAAGGTAGATCTCGGCAAGCACCAAGTTCTCACCTACTACATACGGAGCAGTCACCTTGACAGAGTAGCTCAGCAGTACCGCGAACGCAAGCAGTCCAAAGGCCATCGAAAGAATGTTGTTCAACTCTCTAGGTACAAGTGAGCCTGCAACTCGACCGTTCAGAGATCGAACCCCGGCTCCGGCGTTGCTTTCGATTCTCTTCGAGGTTCCCTGCTTCATCTTATAGGCGCTCCTCACCCACTCGGCACGGTCAGAGATTAAACCGTTGCGAGAGCCTCGCATTTGATGTGCAAGGTGACATAGTCACGGAGAGACATGCCTCTTGAGAAGGCGTGGCGCGTTGTTCGATGATACGTATTCTGGGAGAGGATGTCGTTGAAAGGAAGGGCAACGTTGAAGCACGATCTTGTGTCGAGGTGAGGGTCGTTTTCTTCGTCGCAGAGAATCCATGAACATATGCAGTGTGCCAGCCCGTCGCTGAGGCTGTTACACTGAAGATAATGCTCAGCCGGATTTGGTCTGGTGGATTCCATTGAGCATTCCTGTATTGTGCAACGAGATCAATCGAGTGATATCCCCATTCTCCCATTTGGGTTTGAAGGAAGATAGTGCGATGGGTCGGCGAGATGCTCGCCTCTGCTGCTGTCTCCACGAAGACAAAGTCGAGTGTGTGCGTTCCGTCGTTGGTCTCGATCTCAAGGATGCTGCCTTGCTCTGATATGGGTCCCTTGCATGCGCAAGAAGCTTGAAGGAGGACCCAAATGCCCACATCTTCGTCGAACAGGGCCCGCGCTCTGATGCCATCAATTGTCTGTCCCAAGCGAACGTAGGTCAAATTGTTGTCCGAGCCATCTTGGAAGATTTGGATCTCGAGAGCTTTCTTGTCATCGGCCACAGTCTGCTGTAGCAGGATTTGGTCTCCGACGCTTTTTTCGTATTCAAGTTCCCATATCATCGGTGTCTTGCTGCCAAGCGTGGGATTCGAACCCCAGAGGCTGAATTCAGGATCCAAGATTGGTGGCGGGTACTCTGTCTTGGCCTGTAGATTAGTGAAAGCGAATCCGGCTACGAGTATTAGGATGACTGCTGATAGCGGGGCCGTTAGCTTCCTCACATGTTTCAAGTTGCTTGCACCGTTCTCGTCTTCGCCTGCTCGGATTTGTACCATAGTATGATCGAGACGAGCATGAGCGGCGTCCAATAGATGATGTAATTTGTTAGCGCCCTGTATGAGAACCACAAGGCAATCCCTGGGAAGATCCAAAACGCAAACCGCAACTTGTCAAAGTACACATAGTAGTTCACAATCAGCACCAGAAAAACCGACGCGAAGACCACTGTGTAGAAGATCTTGCCCACCGGCAGTAGACCGACTTCTGTGAGCGCCGAAAGGCCTTGGCTATGTATAACCAGATCCGCGGTCATTGGAGTCAACACATTCCCAAACCACGCGGTTGGACTCGGAAGCATGAACGGGAGGTTGATTGCAAGAAACACAGCAACCGTCGTTGCTGCGAACTTCATGGCAGGCCAGAGTCTCTTGCGTAGACGCTTGCTCTCGTCGGTCTTGATGAGGTAAATCAGGAGAAAGGGTGCTATGAACCAGGGTGTCTGCTTCATCGCACATGCTAATCCATAGAAGAGCCCGAGGGCAAGGGGTCTCTCTAGGCAGAACGCTGCGAACAGTAGCGGCAAGACCCATAGCGCGTCCGATACGCTGGCGGCGGTGAAGTTTATCATGAGATCCGAACCCGCGAACAGAGGAAGCAACAGCATGGGCCTCAGCTTTCTCGGTCCTTTCAGGTAGAGTGTCAATACGACGCCGACTTCGAACAGGACGAGGACCCATCGCATGTCTCGCAGGCCCAGCAGCACGAATGGCACGAACACGAGGAAATGCAGTGCTGGGTACTGGAAAGTCATGAGATAAGTTCCGGAGGTCAGCGGGGTAAGGTCGGACGGTAGAACCTTGAACAAGTCCAGTGCTTTCGTCATGTCTTGCGTGTACGGGTTCGCGCCTTGGTTCACGAACAGTATCGCCGCGTAGTGGCTGAATGCGAGAACGTCAGTCCTGTATGCGCCTGCGTAAGAGATCTCTGCCACAACATAGACGCTGGTGACCATTGCCAGTAGGAGTGGAAGCAGGGGAAGGTCCCGAAACCTGAGAACCACGCTGCTAGGCAGCAATGACATTACAAAGACGAGCAGAGATACCGCGTAGATGACAAGGGTGAGAACGATGACTTCAGGGCGACCGTTGCCTCTGTTGTAGTCCTGGAAGCCTTCGTAGAGGGCGAACTGGGCTGAGAAGATGAATGCGAGCCTGAGTATGAATACCTCATCGATTGAAGCGAAAGGCGAGTCCGGTTTCGTCACTTCTGTTCCTTAGCCTCCTCTCTCTTCGTCTCCTTCGCCATTGTCGCCATCACTTGTCTTCATACGAGTTCTCGTCTTCCTTCGGGCAAGTGTCAGTATGGTTTCTAGGATCGGGAAGTTCAGCAGGACCATCACAAGTATGCCTAATGTGAGCCACGTGACCACGATGCTGCTTTCAGCTCTTCCGGGCTGGAAGAAGGGTTGAGGGGACATGACTCGTTTGACCTGCTGGGTCTCCCCGGTTGCGACAATGATGTCGCGCCATAATGTTCCGCCATTGTCCTGGTTCACTATCTCGAAGCTCGTCGTGCCGTTTCCGCCTGTCATTAGCCATATGTAGACGCGAGGAAGATCGGTGTTGACCTCCAGTATCAGGTCGGCATAGATTTCGGTATAGTTGAAGTTATTGAGGCCTTTGAAGAAGGCCACCATGTCGCCTTTCCGTGCTACGGTTGAATTAAATTCTGTGTCTGGCCACGCGATCTTACGTCCGACGTAGAGTTGGTCATTCGAGTCCTTTCCTTCCAGCCATCCGCTGCTGACCACGGTCCTGATTCGGAGGCCGTTGGAATTGGTGCCGTTGAGATCGTCGAAGAGAAGCCGGCCCCAGTCCGCGGTAGAGCGGATAATGACTCTGGTAGGGGAAGCCTCTTGCCACTGATCCTCGATGATCTGCGCCGAACTCGCTGAAAAAGCCTGAGAGATGATGAGGACTGCAAATCCGAGGACGAGGCATCTTCGAATATTAGGAGATAACATGTCGGAGGATTACACTCCATCAAGTTCATTTTCATCCATCTGAAACGGCAACTCTCCGAGGCCCAACATCGGTTCAGGTGCCTCCGGATTCTGGAACAGTGCATTTCGCTCGTGCTGTGAGCCTACTCTCAATATTGAGTACAATGATGATGAAAGCGAGAATCCACAGAGGGAAGAGGAACTCGCCGATTGAGTTGTGAAATGCATCCAAGTCCGCTCCCGACGTCGCATATACATACGCATAGTATGCGATGATAAATATCCTAGTAACGTTCAGGAATATTGTGCCTGCCACACCTGTGATCGCGTACACCAGTTTTCTCTTCGCTGGCGCGACCAGTCTAGCCGCAAGAAGGATCATCACTAGCGAGTAGATGAGCATGCTTTGAACTCCCACACTCGGCCAGAAGACGTACAACCGGTAGGTTCCATGCTTACCTAGTATGGTCAGCATGTTGCCGATTCCATAGATGGGCAACCCGAAAATCTTGGAGAGTAACGCGACGCCAGCAACCACGAAGTTCGCCCAGAACTGTAGCGGGCCGAGTGAGCCATAGGGAAAGAATGCGTCGAGAAGGTACATTATCAGCATCCCTGCGGAGAAGACCACCGCAGCGAGGATGCTCAGAATTGATCTTGCGCCGAAAAATGCTACTGCGAGCCCCATGACATACAGCGTCAATACCATGTAGTCGACAGCCATCAGCCAACTGTTGCTGACTTCTCCTGATGCGCCGAGGATTCGACCAGCCCAGTAGACAGAATCCGTGAACTGCCCAACAGCAGTAATCGCACCAAAGTAGAAGAGAGCAAGACCAACCAGGATCACTATTGCTATCTTTCGGGTCCTGTTCAAACGAGGTTTGGCGATCTTTCGGAAATCCATCAACTCGAATGCTAGGAAAAAGAGAACGAAGAAGAGGCCTCCTCTTCCAAGCTTTCCAAAGCCCGCCCAGCTCAACCCGAATGTGTCAGGTGCAAACGCGAAGGCGACCAGGATTGGAATGGCTGAGAGGACAAGGAAGAGGTCGGCCAGCTTGAGTTGGTGGGGCAGTCGTCGCCTAACGGATCCTATCAGAGCCCGCATCATGCCGCCACCGTTTCAACCATTCCGCAGTTATGTCGCAGATGACGCATGGAAAAGTCAACCCTCATTTAAGGCTTGCAACTGAGATGGATTCGTATCCGACCATCGTAATTCGATATGGGCTGTCAACAGCAATGGACCAACGCTGGCTCCGCATGGGTGGTCTCAAGTTGAGAGCGAAGGCACACCGGTCAATGGAGAACTGCGTCTGCGACGTAATGAGATCACGACAAATACGACGCTTGCAAGCAAGATTGCCAGACTCGCGACGAAAAGCGCTTGAAGCCAAAGAATGTTCATGCCGTTTTCTGCAGGCTTGATATCTTCCCAGGACGCTTGGATGTTCTTCGAGCCATTGACGAGGACACTAGATGATGGTGAAGAGTCGTTCGAATCGCCTAGCCAGCCGACGAACACGTGCGTCACTTTGTCTGTCACTACTGGGGGCGTCACGCGGAAGGTTGCAGTCGAACTCTCATCATACCATCCTGCTCCTGATGCTTGGCCTATGGGTGATGTGACGTTCAAGTAGTATTGCTTGCGATAGATGGCAAGCAGACACACGTCACGCGATATGGACAGCTGCAGGATCGAGGAAGCAGATGAAACATTCCACTGTTCGAATACTGCCCGTGCCGTGTTTCCCATCATTATGACAGGCGGCACCGAGATAGTGTGCTCGCCTCGGGTTGCATTCAGCGTTATCTCGCCACTTGATCCCGTGCGAAACGCTTGGCCATCGAATCCCACGATCGCATTCGGGTATCCGACGATTACGTGCGTCGAGAACGAGTCCGTCACATCGACAGAAACGTCTCTGAGGCCATCCGCGACAATGGTCCAGTTCCCGCCCACTTGGATCAATGGGATCAGGCTCAAGTGGGCTGTTCTCGGATTCTCGCCTGACGGGACAGTCGTGAGAAGATATGTCTCGCCTTGTCCACTGAGTTGTTTCTCGGCGACCGATACTACGGACATTGCGTCTGTATCAAAGGCGAGTACTGCGACAGTTGAGTTTGACGGTAGGTCGTAGCGTAGTTGTGCAGTGATCGCGAACGCTTCTCTTGTTCCCACCTTGCTCGGTGCACGTGCAGCTACTATAGTAGCATTCAGGGGCGAATGTATCTGCGTGCTAGCTGTGTGGTTGAGTGCAATTCTCGAAATTTGCTCTTTCTCTCGCTCAAATTGTAGGCTCTTGCACGTTTCGATGAACTTGATGGTAATCAGGGTGGCTCTGCTGTCGTATTCTCCCGAATCCATTATTGTCCACACTTCGTGCTCGACGTCAGGAATCAGATGATACTCTCTGTGGTACCATGATCCGTCTCGCCATCCTTCTTCCGGTGCATTTGCAAAGAAAGCTTGACCCGACGCAGTGAACTCCGGTGCGATCCTATCGCCATATAGTAGGAGAAGGCTTGCGCGTAGCGATTTGGCTTGGGAAGACACCCCTTCGTCGATCTTCGTCGTGATTATTATCAGGCCATTAGGGCTGGTCCAATCTTCGGGGCTGACGACGATGAGCTCTTTGGCGGCGACCATTGCTCCGACCGAGTAGCCGACAACGTACATGTACGTGTATCCTTGTTCGTGGGCCCACGATTGGATCTTCTTGATGAAGTCGTATGATCCAGGGTAAGGCTCGCAGAAGATAGTTCGATTCAACGTCGTGTCCACATTACGTATTGACTCCTCTCTCAAGCGCCAGAACGTCGTAGTGCTCTGCTAGATCTTGGATGAAACGGATGGTGTTGTAGGACTCGAATTCGTAAGGGTTCACTAGGAAAGTCGTAGACTCGATGGTTCCGCCACCAAGCCATATCAGGAGAGTATCACTCGCTGTTTGCTTCCAGTGGTACCAGGTCGCGTCGCCGATGGTGACGCTCTCTGGTTGACTTGGGTTGGACGCTTGAGCCGGATGAATCGTTGACGAGTGTCCGGCCGCTACGAGGAAGATCAGCATTACAAGGGTAGCCCTCGCATGAGCCTTTCCTCGGAGCAGGTTGCTTCGCCTGCCGGCGTGAGTTCTTCTCCAAATAGTGACCGCTATTGCCACAAGGATCGTTGAGCATGCAAGGCAGGTCATTGACGCAATTTCGAGTTCAGATGTCACCGTCACTGAATGGCTACCTTCCGACCAGTTCGCGACAACAGTCCTAGGCCCATCCATGAGGAGCCATCCAACAGGAGAGCTTGAATCTGAATCGCCTGACCAGTGAGTGAACTCGTGCGATCCTTGCGTGGTTGATGATTGTCCGACGAGGCCAGAGTCGATGACAGCGAAGGTCGCGTTCGCGCTTGCGGGATACCAGCCGGAACCAACAGTCCGGCCTACGGCGGATTCCACGCTGAGAAAATACTCTGTCAAATAGATCGCAGAGAGGTCAAGGCTGTCGGTCAGGTAGATTCTCCTCGACGAAGCACGTATTCCGTCGCTCCAGTGGTCAAACACAGCTCGTGTTCCCATCCCTTGGGTGAGAGATGCCTCGATGTCGATCGTGTGGTAACCGCGTGTTGTCGTGATCTGAACACCCTCGAGGCTGAGTTGGTGCGAGACGCCGTCAATCGTTGCTGCAGATGGGATAACATTCGATGCGAGAACGAGAGTGATGCTGGTAGGATCTGAGACTGTGATCGCAAATGGGAATGTTGCTCCTTTCTGATTCGCGTACCACCCCTCATGCCACCAGACTCTGACAGTTGCTACGAGCAGCCAAACGCCGGGTTGCTCTCGGCCGGTAAAGTGGAAAGTGAACACGTTTCGTCCAGATGGTATGATCAGTCCCTTTGACGCGAGCACGAAGTTCGTTGCTTTGTCCAGAATTGCGATGTCTGTCGAGTATCGTTCGGAGTAATCGACAGCAACTGTCACGACCAGGTCCTCGTTTGGCAAGATTCTGGAGGGTGCTTCTACACCCGTTATCTGAGCCACGGGGAGCTTCTCTAGAGCCCATGTTGCTGCGGTGTTCGACAGCGCTGCAAAGACGAGAATAACCGCGATCACGAGAACCTTCTTGTTTCTGGCTCGCGTCGTGGTTGGCAATCGGACATTGTGAACCTTTTTCCCTTGCAGAATAATCTGCAGTAGCAGTAAATCAATGAATCCGACGAAGGTCTATCTATCCACGAGGGCTGGTAGCACCTCCGCTATCCATTAGTAGACGCAGCTTGTAGAACTCCATCCCGTCACAACCAGCTCCGCAATACAGCCGCAAAGAGAGAATATGATCATGTCTGACTGACGCCGATCAAACACAGGCCCGGTCGTTGCGGGAGCTCTGCTTGGATGTTGCCGGACGAAGGGAAGTCGCTGCGGCCTGTGAATTCGGAGCGAGCGTCTATTCGACTCGTGCACAAGGCTACGATGTTCTCATGGTTATGGAGAGACTATGCGGATGGCCTGCGGTACCATGCGCGTAGGCTGAATGGTCATCAAGTGATGATTCTCGCCGCTGACAGATCACTCGTCGATCTTGATGCTCGGAAAGGCGCGATGGGCGAGTTCATCGTGGAACGGCTGCTGACACCATATCGTCCGTTACAGAATGCAGAGCTACTTCACTCAATCGAGGTCGACGCGAAGGAACGAATTCTCCGTGAGGAGCTGACGGAGCTGGTCCTTGAATACGGAGACATGGCAAGGGAGCTGTCGATTCAAGAAGAGTATCTGATGCTTGCTCGAATCAGGAGGCGCGCAAGAGTGTTCTTGTCTGCAGCAAGGACTTGTTCGCTCCTGCTCGATCGGTCTGTTCGTGAGGCGAACCTCAAGAAGATGACGCCAGGTTACCGGAGCGCAATACAGAGACTCATTGATGCAGGAGTTCTTCGAGAGGAAGGCCCTGCCTATTCTCTCGTAGATTCGTTCGTTGATCGTTCGCTCAGAAGACACCCCGCTAGGAAGGTCATCAATATTGTGCAAGCAGGAAGGCGAACGCTCCAAGCATATCTAGCACATGGGAAAGCTACATACTTGACTCCGGACATTCTAACAAGAGAACTCGTATCTTCACTTGAGGCGGGCCTTCTCGGCGAGTTTCCATCGGAGACTCTTGAGGATCCCAAGAAATACTTGTCTTTGAAGACGACGACTGGCCTCGTTAGTCTCGCGGAAAGATTCTCGATCGAGAAATTCGCAGGCCAATTCAGGCCGGGCGTGATCGTCACAGTTACGCCGCTCGGGAACGCTCTGAATGAGGTATACCTGATCACAGCGGGCAATGAGCGGCTCGTAACGAAGAAATTCACAGAATGGCAGAACTTCAAGTGGTTCACTCTTGGCCTCGTCTCGCTCGGAACGCAGTTCTTCTCCGTCTCGGGAAAGGCCAGACTTGAGAACGAGTATGCCGTCAATCGGTTGTTGTCCAGGCATCGAGTGCCAGTCGCAGAAATCTTGCACATCAGTTTGCCGGATCGCGTTCTTGTGGAACGTTACATCGAAGGAATCTCGCTGGTCGAACTCGCCAAGAAGGCTGTGTCGAACAAGTCACTTTCTGAGCAGGACCATGCCGCCGTGTCCAAGGTCGGTTCGATACTGGCTAGAATGCATGCAGCTGGTGTAGCCATGGGAGATTCCAAGCCAGAGAACTTCCAATACGGAGTCGACAAGGAGGTTTACTCCCTTGATCTCGAGCAGGCAAGAAAGTCAGGAGACAAGGCATGGGATGTTGCAGAGTTCCTCTACTACTCAGGCCATTATGTGTTCCCCACGATGCTTTCAGCCGGTTTCAAGGAATACGTCGAGGCCTTCATTCATGGTTACCTGGCTAAGGGAGACCAGAATGTACTGAAGACTGCGGCTGGCGCTAAGTATGGGCGAGTTTTCTCGCTTTGGACCCCTCCACTTGTCATTCTCGAAATATCGAAATCCCTGAGAAGTGCTGCTTGATTGATGAGTTGCCATGGTGCGGATTGAACCCGACCGTCAGTTTCGAGCAGCGATATTCGACCTTGATGGCACTCTGACCGATACTCGAAGTATCTGGCAGCATCTTCACGGGAAATTCGGGACTTTGGATGTGGGAAGAAGAACGGCTGAGATGTACCAGGACGGACGAATAGACTACGTTGAGTGGGCAAGGCTAGACGCGGCATGTTGGAAAGGCATCTCCTTGGTCGACCTCCTTCCAGCTCTGAGTGAGATCCGCTACACGCCCGGCGCGCCTGAGCTCATGGAGCAGCTCAGAAATCATGGGATTCGAACAGGAATTGTAAGTGCAGGCCTGTCGATACTGGCTGACAAAGCCAAAGTTGACTTGAACGCCGATCTGGTGATCTCCAACGAGCTTAAGGTGATTAATGGAGTCCTAACAGGGGAGGTCGTCGTGCGAGTCGGGCCAGGCAACAAGGAAGCTGTCATTGAAGAAGCCGCATGGTTGCTGGGAGCCGACATGAAAGAGACAATCGTGGTCGGCGACAATCTGTTTGACCTTCCAAAGTCTGCCCGTCTCAAAGTAGCTTTCAAACCTGTCACGATACAGGCCAGAGCAGCGGCAGATGTCGTAGTTGAAGACGACGACATCCGAGCGGTTGCCGACCACATCTTCCAATAGCTCTCTTGGAAGTGCAGTTCTACACGTTCTTGGCAAGTGTCATATCATTGCTGCAGCGTGTAGTCAGGCGAGATTCGTACAGGCTGACTGGGAGGGCAAGGAAGAGTGTCCGCTAAATGCAGTGGCGTCAACTACGCTCTCCGTTTTCATGAAAGGGCCATTCAGGTCCGGGCTAGACCATTCCGAGGCACAACTGTAGCCATAGAGACGGACAGAATCAAGTCGATCGAATTACTGAGAAAGAGCGTGATGCCTCCAGCGATGATTGGCGTCGTTTGTCTTTCATTAGGTCTGATTCTTGGAATTGCAGAAGACGAGTCTGTCGTAATTGTGCCAATTGGACTCCGCAGTGCATTGCAGTATCTGTTGATAGGAGCCGCTGCTATCTGCCTAGCAATTCTGCTCTCCAGATGGTTCTTCAGCAATATGATCTTGAAGCGAGTCGATGCCCCACCGATCACCGTAAGGATGGTCCCAACCGGCAGCGCAAGGCGCTTCGTCATGCTGATCCAGGGCGAGACCCGCGGCGCCAAAGTGACTTAGCATGGAGGATTGCTGTTGAGTCGAGAGTCGGAGAGAATCAAGGAAGGCGACAAGATTCTCCTGTTCTGGGATCAACGAAGACAATGGCTTCTGAACGTGGAGAAGGAGAGGCAATTTCACACGCACAAAGGCGTCGTGAAACTGAGCGACGTGGTTGGAAAGAGGTACGGAGAGACCGTGCTGAGTTCGCTCGGGCTGGTTTTTCTGGTCTTACGGCCGACCACGTACGACTTTCTCGGTCATGTTGCACGTCCTACCCAAATCATGTACCCCAAGGACATTGGTCTCGTCCTGCTCAAACTCGGTCTCTCATCCGGCAAGATTGTCATCGAAGCAGGAACCGGTAGCGGTGCGATGACTCTTGCAATGGCGAGCGCGATCAAGCCGGAGGGACATGTCTACTCCTACGAGATCCGCCCGAGTTTCATGGAGTCAGCTAGACGGGGCCTGAGGAGGGCCGGCCTTGACGAGTACGTGACGCTGGTACAGCGCGATGCAAAGGAGGGGTTCGAGCAGCGGGAGGTTGATGCAGCGCTCATCGACCTCGGGGAACCTTGGGCCGTGATTCCGCATGCGTGGGAGGCCCTGCGAGGAGGATCTCCAATCGGATCTTTCAGTCCGACGACGAACCAGGTGGAGCGAACAGTAATCAGTATGCGTGGGAAATTCGCTAACATTCAAAGCCTCGAATGTTTCCTCCGCGAAATCCGTGCAGAAGAGGGCAAAACTAGGCCTGCGACGGTAATGACTGGACATACGGGTTACTTGACGTTCGCGAACAAGATCTATCCGTCTGAGCAGGAACGAGCCTCATCTCCGGAGCATGCGTAAACGTTTAATCAGGGCCCTGCTTCCAACTTGCGCCTCTAGGCGAAAAGGAATGAGCGCCGACATCAAACGTCAGCCACTAAGCCGGATTGTTCGGTTAGTCCTAACGATCGTGGGAGCATTGTCAATGGTTGCACCGTCCTACACGTTGTAGGTATTGAACCTGACCAGTCGTCTTCATACCAGAATGGTCGCAGCAATAATGCTTGTCTTCTCTTGTTGTTGGATTCGTGCTGCTCTATCTTGCGTTCAGAGGACAGGAATCCCCAAGCTGACCGAAGCTAGCGTACATCCGTTTGCTTTCAGCGGGTGGACCGCCGTCGTCTTCCGTATCTACAGTGACATGTATGACAATCCGGTCAATAGGGCAGCCAGTGCAAGTAGGACAAGCCACACCGGCTTGTTCCATCTGAACACCTTGAGGCCATCGAAAACGCCGAATGGAATCAGGTTGAACAATGCCATGAATGCATTGATTGCTGCCCCAGCCAACATGGCCTCCAAGAGCCCAATTGGATGCAGCACTTCAGCCAGCCCAAGAAGCAAGCTCGCGATCAGAATGTTCACGGTCGGACCGGCCGCAGCTGTTCTACCGATTCGATCGGGAGTAGTATCGCCGGCAATTACGACAGCGCCTGGCGCGATAATCTTCAGAGGCGACACAGCCGACAATAGCGTCAACACTGCGCCGAACGTGCTTAGTCTGAATTCTGCCCACATTCCATAACGCTGAGCCACAGCCTTGTGCGTCAGCTCGTGAGTGATGAAACCGGCCGTGAAGAAGAAGACCGCCGCTGCGATGGCTAGCCAGTTCGAGAAGACCTGAGGCGCGAAGAAGGAAAGTCCAACTCCTGAAACGAGAATGACCCCGATCAGAATGTGCCTAACCTCTGTTGGGCTGAACCTGAAGACCGATCTGGTCGAGCGCACAGATGGTGCTCTGTATGCGCGAATATCGGGAGGCGTCATGGTGCTGAACAAAGATTGCCTGTGAGCGCGGACCCTCCAGTACTCTGAGCAGTTGTGGCTCTCGGGCAGTCTATGCTGGGCGCAGAAAGCGCCACCACAGAACGTGCAAATGAATGGCATATCGACTTCCATTGCGCACGTTTGGCATCTCAAATGGATCACGTGCCGTCTGCATGGCACACTAGCCGGCTCTTATTGGTTCCTAGTCCTCTGAGATCAGACAGATAGCAGGCATAGTCGGAACAGAGGAGACGGAAGAACGGATTATCTCAGTTACGTTCGTTCCCGCATTCGATCCCGCCGTGCTTCCAAGAAACACTAGCCCAATATCAAATAGGACTTCGACCATCCTTAGATCTGGATAGAGCTTTCCCGCCCAGTTCAAAATGTTGGAAGACGCAGGGATTATTTGTGCTAGTGTTGTCCCGAGAATTCTTCCAGCCTTTCGGTTTCTCCGATGAGGAGAATCGAGGCGAAGCTTAATGGGCAACTTACACCTGGGGAAACAACTCGACCTGAAGGCGGCCAGGAGACCAAGGTCTGACTCAAGCACGCTCGGCGAAGCGACAGCTCGATCATGGGAAATTAGGCAAGATCGAGGCTCTGGCTGCCTTTTCACCCGACGCGTTGGCCTCGATTGGCTACGCTGATCAAGAGGTCTATCTGGGGCTAGTTGTTGCTGGTGCCGTTGGGCTTTCGCAAGCGCTTCCTATCGCTTTGGCCATCACTGGACTCTTGGCGATTTTGGCTCTCTCATACACTCAGATTATCCACAGCTATCCGAGTGGCGGAGGCTCCTACGAAGTCGCTAGCAAGACGTTGGGCACCCTGCCTGGGCTCACGGCGGCGGCCGCATTGATTGTCAACTATCTGCTGAACGTAGCTGTAAGTCTGACAACGGGTGTTGACGCTATTGCGTCTGCCTTCCCTCAACTGTGGGCGTACAGAGTTCCCCTCTCCATCCTGCTTCTGTTGGGAATCACAGCTTTGAACCTGAGAGGAATGCGCGAAAGCGGCATCGTCATGGCGGTCCCGGTCTACCTGTTTGTCTTCGCATATCTGTGCATGCTGGGATACGGCGGATTCCATTTGGCCATTGGTGGGCAGGTTCCTCTATCTGAGACCGCCCCGCCAGCAGCTCAAGCTCTCACGATGGCACTGTTGCTGCACACTTTTTCGACCGGATGCACGGCAATGACAGGAGTCGAAGCGATTAGCAATGGGGTCCCCTCTTTCCGGTCTCCTGAAACCAAGAATGCTAGCCAGACAATGATTGTGATGGCGGTCTTGATGGGTGCCCTTTTTTTGGGGACGATCGGATTAATCCAGACTCTCGCCGTTGTCGCGGGGCCACAAGAAACGATACTTTCTGCGCTCGCGCACCGCCTAGTAGGCAGTGGCCCAGCTTATCTCATCATACAATCTAGTACACTGATAATGCTCACGGTTGGAGCCAACACGAGCTTTGCTGGGTTGCCTCGGCTCATGAGCGTCATGGCGGGCGACGGCTTCCTTCCAAAGATGTTGACCAAGCCAAACTCACGGTCGGTCCTTGCGAATGGCATCCTCCTTTTGGCGTCGGCCTCTGCCGTCTTGATCGTGCTCTTCTCAGGGAGCAGCCACGCTCTGGTTCCACTGTTTGCAGTAGGCGTGTTTTTGGCTTGGACTCTCTCGCAGTCGGGAATGGTGATACATTGGAGGCGTCAGCGCGGCGGGAGATGGAAACTCAAAGCATTATTGAACGGCACGGGAGCTGCAGCGACAGCAGCAACCTTCGTGATCGTGGGATCAAGCAAATTCCTCGAGGGAGCTTGGATTGCCGTTCTACTCATTCCGATTCTCGTCATGATCTTTCTGTGGTTCCGTGCGCGCGCCAGACTTGATCGGCGATCATACTGGCAGGATCTCGAATTGTCAGGACTCGAACCCTCTTAGTCTCCGCGGGATGTCGTTCCGTCTCACCGATCTTGGACTACGCGCGTGTGGCCACATTCGGTCGGATAGCCTCAGCCGGCTGTATCCTGACTAGATCGTTTCTGGTTGCGTGCGAATTCCCATAACAATATGGGAAGGTTGTGGTGGATGAACTTCACCGCGGATTCGGACGGGTTCCTTTCGATGACACTGTGTATTATTCCGTCGAGTATCAGTATCTCTGGATGAGGCTTGGCTATAGGATGGATGAAGGCGTCGATCAGTCTGTTCAGTTCGCCCAGTGTGTAGATCTGCTTCTGACGCCGGGTGGTGGATGCTCGTCTTTGTCTTTTCAATCAGTTATCGCCCCAATTCGGTGGATGAAATGGGAGCCATGCCGATTTCGATGAGACTAGGATGGGACGTTCATGGCCGCAGTGGGGGCAGTAGATTTGATGCTTGAGCAATGGCGACTTGCAGTTGAGGCACTCAACTTGAAGTCCGGTTGGCTCCGTAGGGAGGAGCTTTCTTGGCCAGTCGATTTGTATGCCGCACTGGCTGCAGAAATCCTGGAGGAAGAAGTCCAACGGTTTTCCGCAGTTTCCACATTGTAGTCCTTCCGCCTTGAGACGGGTCTTGACAATCGTTTTGATCGTATCCACTTGTTTCTCTAGGCCTGAGAATCTTAGGTGAGTTAGTCCGAAACCTGCAACTTCGCCCACGCCTAGAATAGCAAAACCATACATGAGATTCCTAGTGTCCTTCTTGACACGACGAAGCTCTTCAGAATGATTGCCGTCTCCAAGCAGTTCCTTCCAGACCGTACTGAATCGCGGCTTGGTTGCCTTCAAGATATAGTATCCAGGACCGAACTTCTCCAGAACCTCTTCTGGCGTCAAGGGCTTGTCGAAAGTCTCTACTTTGATTAGGTGGCCCTCGCTGTTGCGCCGATGGAGTAGATACTTCTGAGGTTTCGTCTCGGCACTAGGTTGATGTTTGTCTTCTTCCAATTCGTCACCTTCGCATCAAGAAAAATGGGGAAGAGGTTGAGTTGTTGGATGAGCTGCTATTGATTCGGTGGCGGGTCAACGAGTTCGAGCAATTGCAGGACTGTTTGCTTGTCTCTCCCCAGCAGCTCTAACCCTGTTTTGAGTTCAGCCTCGCCCTGCTTTGCAAGCTCGCGAAAATGAAGTCCGAGGATGCAAATATCGCCTTAGGAAGGACAACATTTGTGATTGTGGAGGAAATAGCCGGAGCAAGCATTCTACGATTGCGTATTGCGTTGGGGGGAGAGGAGTTGCCGGAGCTAGAGGCTATGCGCTTGGGTTTGCTGCTTGGGCTTGCATCTAGCTGGAAGGGGTGGGAGGGGGGTGACCGGACGGCTAGGGTGAGTTCCACGGATTCCACGCGTGGAATTTCAACATGTTTGGGCATGGCTTGGAATTCGGAGCTTAAGATCGCTCCGCGAAGTGTGGTTTTCTTCAGCAAGTTCAAAGAACTACGCAATCAGGACGCGATTCCAAAATCCAGAAAAGACAATGTCCGCCACCCACGATTCAAATTAGGACGCCCGCTTGCCCCTTCTCAAAACGAGACCCATAGCGATCATAATCAAACCGACGATTAAGACAAAGGCACCGGCCATCGGCCAAAACTGACCTGTCATGAAACGTCCTGGAATAACCCCAATGCCCTGAAGAAACCAAACGAGCCCAATGAGGGAAATTACTGCCCCAAACCAAACGAGCCCAATGGTTTGGGTGATGCTAAGTCGCATACGAATGAACTCCACCGATCAACGGGTTGTTGAGAACTTAACTCTGATGGTCTGGTTGAGCATTTGCGCACCAAGGTACAGATTGTAGGTACTGGTTGTTACTTGTGCGTTAAGCAGCAGAAACGACACGCTCAGAATCACCAGAGCGAGTATGATTGCGGATATCCTAACAGCCCTTGCGCTCGTCATGCAGGTTTACCCGCACTCTACGAATGACCGGAAACGCCAACATGAATCGAACGGTTAGAACAACGCCTTCGAGCAATTAGAACAGAATTGCAAGCTGAAGATATGCTTTGTGCCGCCGGACTCGAACTGTCTTCGCTTCCGCTTTCAGAACAGTTCGCGTTCTTTGATTTTCGCCGCAAGTTTTGGCGGAGCGCGGATCGGCTTCAACTCCTCTCGAGGTCTGGTCGCAACTGTCTTCGTTTTCACGGTGAACGCACAAGTGCCGTTTGGTAGCAGTTTCCCTTTCTGACACTGTGCCAACTTGCAGGTTTGTGGTGTACATCTATCATCCACATCGCTGCACCACCCGTCGCCTTGCTTGAGGCTGAACTTGTGTTGGGAGCACTCGAAGAACATGCATGTATTGAAACACGGTTCCGAGGCAGGGGCATCATAGTGAGGAGGAAGGCCACGCATCATTGAAATCAACTCCAAAACGAAAGAAGCCAGAATTGTAGGTTCGTGGTTTCGCTTGCATCACGTGTCTCAAGGCCTTATTACCCTTTCCTTCAAGAGCCGACCTATCTGCCGAGAATCAAAAGCGGCGGTTGGGACTAGGCTATATATCTGAACTGACAAGCAGGGTGACGAGGCAGCATAGGAGTGTCGAAGCATCAGAAAGAGTCAGCGCCGGTGATCGTGAAGCACAAGCACTGTCTTATCTGCGCAACCCCGATCCCAATGAGCAAAGACTTTTGCAGCACGACTTGCGAAGATGAGAACAAGCGACTAGGTCGACGACGCAAGTACACGTTCCTCTTGACTCTGGCGATGTTCCCTGTGCTCTTCCTGCTGCTCTTCGTGTTGCGCAGATAGTGAGTTCGCCCTGCAAGCGAATCCCTATTGACAAGTTCACGAGCTAGATTCAATGGTGCTGCGCGACGCGAGAAGTTCTTAAAGCGTTCGATGGTTGCACGCGAGATCGTCATAAGTCTAATATACATTACGAGCCGTCATTCATTCTTCACTAGGGTCACGTGGACCCTACAACAAATAGAGGAAAATGAAAATTGGCAACCGAAAAGAAAGTCTTCGTTAGAAAAGCTACAGGGCTCGTCAGAGAAATCGGATTCTGGACCGCAGCAATCATCGTCTTCTGCAACGTCGTCGGCCTGGGCTGGCAGAAGAGAGTCTTCCAGTTCACAGGACCCGCGATCGTGCCAGAAAGCAGCTATGTCCTAGGAATGCCACCAGTTACGATGTCCTTCCTGATCGTAGGAATCATCGTGCTATTGACGGTATTCATGTTCGCAGTGCTCTCAGCGGCAATGCCGAGGTCTGGAGGCGGCTATGTGTATATCTCGAGAATTACTCACCCAGTCGTCGGATTCTTGGCATCGTGGCTCGAGTACTTCAGCATCACAGTCTCATGGGGTCAGATAGGAGTTGCCGTCTTTGAGGCCATTACTATCTACTCATGGCTTGCAGGCTGGTCAGCAAACTGGTACTCTCCCGAAGTCGGGTTCATCGGCGGCATGATAATAGTCGTCGTCTTCGCGGGCATTGCATACTTCGGCGCCTCGATGACTGGAAGGATCCTGCAAATCATGTTCTGGATCCCTGCAATAATCACCATAGTTCTCTATGGTTTCATGCTCTCAGCAACGCCAGCAATCATGGAAACAGGAGTGAAGGCCTTAACCGGCCTCTCGCCGACACAGTTCACTCAAATGGCTCTGGATCAGGGTATGGCAACTTCATTTACCGGTGGCTACTGGGGAGCAATGGCTGCCGCCACAATTGGCACCTACTGGGCATTCATCGGATTCGCAGCATCAACGTTTGTCGGCGGTGAGGTCAAGGAGGCAGGCAAGGCGCTTCCTAGGACGCTCTTTGCCGCAAACATCATCATCATCCTGCTCTACGTCAGCATATCCTACGTGTCATCCCATGCTGCAATGCTCGTTGGCAAAATCGGTGACTACTCGTTCTTCAGCGCTTACGCGTTCTTGTCCTATGGTCCATACACAGGGGCGGGACTACCAGCAAATGTCGCCAGAGCCTGGATGCCGACCATTGCAGGATTCAGCGCAGCCGGCATGGGAGCGTACTGGTTCTTGGCAATCATCCCGATCTTCGCAGTGTTGTGGGTGGCGAACGACATCCCACCGTTCATCATAACCTCCTCGCGAATCATCTTTGCAATGTCATTCGACCGTGTGCTTCCGGAGAAGCTCTCAGAAGTCAACGAGAGATGGCACTCTCCCACCAATGCAATACTTGTCACGATGGTCGTCGCCTTCATCGGATGCTTTGCAGAGTCCGACATCCTAACCAAGTATATACCCGGCACCTTCATACAAGCCTACATAAACTCAGGCGGAGGAGTGACTGCAACTGACATCTGGGACACGCTCTTCTTCCTACTGTCTTCCTTCGCAGGAATGCTATTGGTCTTCAGACGCAACGACATCTACGAGAAGTCGCCATTCAAACCAGGAAGATGGGTGGTTGCAGGCATTGGCCTGATTGCCACGGTGGCAAACATCTATCTGCTCTACCTCGTAGGAACAGGATATGGCGGCGACTATCACCCATGGGTCTTCACCCTATTCCTATTAGTAGTGGGTGCCATCATCTACTACTACTACAGGACCAAAGGCAGCAGGACCGGAGTCGACTACGCGACGATATACGCAGAAATCCCACCAGAGTAAGAGCTTCCATCCCCCCTTTCTTTTTTTCCTTCTTTTTCTATCCTCTTGAGCAACGCGTCTGCACGATGATCTGGGGTCGCGTTTCACTCAACTTATTATGGTCGACTTCGAGTGTGCTTGGCTAGGACCCATCTGGATGTGCCTTACTTGAGTTCAGAAGAACGTGCCATTGAGAAGCTTGAGAAACAGATGATGAAGGGCCGGGGAAGATGGGTCGCGGACTTCAACGAATCATTCTTGAAGTATCGAGTCGGAGACGTGACTTTCGATCTCTTCATCTCTGGGACCACGCGAATGAAGGGTTTCATCTTGTCTCGTCTATTCTCGTTCTTGCTGAATCCCAACTATGATGTGGGCTTTTTCGCAACATCTGTGGGCCAAGATAATGGACCGAATGAGAGAAAGCTTAGAAAATGGATTCTGGCCGTTAAATCTTGTATGGAAAAGTGGCGACGCCCGGGGATGAAGTGGGCGTGGCTAGTGCTTGTGGGCCAATCTCCCAATGAGGCCACCCAGAAATTCATGCGAGAGTCGACTGACCGCAGTGTAGGCGTCGCCTACGTCGATGTCAACTCGCGTAAAATCACAGGTGCAGACACATATCTCGGGAGGCAACTGAAGAGGTACATCAAGGTCTAGGGGACAGGGATGGAAGAGAAGCGTTCTCCAATTCAAATCTACAATCTATTCAAGTCGTTCGTGGCGATGTTCATGATCCAGGCAGTGATCATCATGTTCACGCCTCAGCAAGTCGTAGCCCCAATCTGGTACCAGATTCTCGCCGTGAACTTTGTAGTCGCTGGCGTGCTTGGCTGGTATCTATACAAGCATTGGTACCACATGGTGTTCTCATACGATGATGCCGGATTCCGGTTGCAGAAAGGAAATAACACCCCCATCGATCACAGTTGGAAGGAGTTCTCACGAGTGTCCCTCGCCAGAGGCGAGTATGGTGAGTACACAGTCAGGCTGTACTCGGATGATCAACCGACCGAGATACCGGTCTCTAAGCTGAGGCTGGAACCGTTTCAGTTCAGGCTCAGGGTAATTGATCTTGTGGCGAAGGCTACGGAGTCTTCCTAACTATCCTTCTACTCTTTGCAGTCTCGTTACTTTGGCTCCGTCAAGCTCCACGAGGTACGCTCGCAGTATTCCCTCGCCGTATTCGCTGCCTGGATTGACGCACTGTGTCCGTCCGATCTTGAGGTAGCCGGAGCTTTCGTGGATATGGCCATGAAGACCCAGCAACGGTTGGTACTTCTCGATGATCGCTCTCACAGACTTTGAACCCACCGGTATCATCAGGGGTCTGCCAGAAACGTAGACGGGTGTCAAGTCAGGATTCAGTTTTGGAGCTGAGTCGATTTGAGAATCATATGGTGGGCAGTGGAGACAGAAGACTGCGGTTTCGAGATTCTTCACCTTGGCAACCGTCCTCTCAAGCTTCTCCATCATCACTTCCTCAGAACATTCGCGGGGCGTATGCCATGGTGTCGGATTGCTCCAACCGCAGCAAGCGACCTCGTGTTGATCATCTAGTGAGACAACTTCCTCCTCGCCATAGGTTACGTTCTTGTCGGCTCGTATCACATCATCGATGGCAAGGACATCATCGTTTCCCGGCGTCAGTATGACTCGGCATTTCTGGGGGACCTTCTCAGGCACGAGTTTCAGCCATTCCTTGATCACTTTGATCTGAAGTCCCTCGAAGACTTTCTCCCTCAAGTCCTCGTCTTCCCCGATTTTGGCTGCTTCTTCAGATGTGGTCTGGTAGGGCAAATAGCTGAGTTTGCGTATCTTCTTCTCATACTCCGGGAGGTCGCTTTCCTTGAGGATGCTCGCTTCCCCGAACAATGAGGCATTGTAGCTCCCGTCCGCTCGCTTGTATATCGGGATGATCATTTTCCCAGTCATGTCGCCACTGATGACGAGCGCGTCAAGGTTGAAGATCTTTGCCGAATTCAGGAACTTTCTCCACACGACCTCCGATCCGTGAAGGTCCGTAGAGAATAGGAATCTTACCTTAGTCAACTCTGGGAATCCTCCATTGTCACCGGTTCGTTTTGGTGGCTATGGTGCCCTAGGACGACCCTGATAAGGTATCCCTTTGGACTTCCTCGACCACATTGTACCATTTCCTAGCAGTGCCGACTTTGGATCTCATCTTCCATTTCAAAGTCTTAGGCTCCTTCTCTATCGCATCACTAATCGCGGAAATCCTGCCTTCAATGTTCTTGCGGTCATCAACTGAAAGTCCCGGGCATTGGCCGACATAGTCGTGCAGTTTCTTCATATTCGTCGAGACAGTATAGTAGAATCCCCAATCGTCCGCGAGGGTCTTTGCGACGAGGTTTAGGTTAATCGTGTCATTGTCGACACTCCCCACTGGGTGTTCGCGTAGGAGTATGCACATGTCCGCCCAGTCCTTCTCGTTCATGTCGCAGATCTGCGCTTTCAGAAGGAAGAGTTCGGCCGGGGGGACTGTCGGGTTATCGACCTCGAGCCTTCCTCTGAAATCTATGACATGGCACATTGGCAATATGTCGAGGAACACGTCGATTGCCTTGTTCCCATCCGCGTCATTGAATATCTGTCTGTGCCGCCCTGCCCCACTTGTCATTGCGAGTGTGACGTATGGAGTGTAGCCCATGTCTTTCATGAACTGCCTGGTCAGCGGCCTGTACTTACTGTAGCTGACAAAGTCCATATCGTGTTTCGGTGCCCGCTTCAGCAACTCGTACATGTGGTCTGACCCGGGACAGTGCATCCGGATGGCGGCTCCTCCGAGGATACGAAGGAGGATCCCTCTTTGGGCTCCTTGGTCTATGATGCGGAGTATCTCTGCGCGGAAGTCAGCAAATGTCTTGAATTCACTCATTCTGGCTACACTTCTGGCTTGTCTTGGAGACTTCTACTATCTCTCCTCGGGATAGGGACTCCTAGGTGTATATAGAGGGAACGGATGACCTCCGACCCATCACGTCGTGACGCGCGTTCCGCCCTTCGAGATTCCATGGTTTGGCTAGGTTCCAACAACGAGTTTCTGCGTTTAGAAGGTAACTCTGCGGTTGGTTTCTCGTATTCAACAGACTCTCTTGTCGAAGACTGAACCGTTACGCGTCATGGGATGACTCTTCCCGAATCCGGATGAATGTCATCGTTCGACACGATGACTTTGGAGCCAGACGCTCGGCGAGGTTCCGGAGCTTCGATGATTTTCTCAGGCATATTTTACATGCGCCTGTAAATGCGTCTTGTCGTCGACATGGTCTAGTGATTCTTTCACGATAGAACAAGTTCGTTTGTCGACATCACTTCTGAGACATGAGGCTGCATATCGCGGGCTGTTGGTGCTCGAATCCTAATCTAACACGTCGAGGTGAATGATGCATCTCGGTGAATCAGCAAGATGGGCGCAGCCTTTTCGAAGCGAATGCTTTCGTCTCGGGCCGACGCTCATCATCATGGGGTCGCGGCTGAGAAGTATCTGTGGTTGGTGTCGCTCGCTGGCATCTTCCTGATTTGGGAGGCCACTGTGCGTTTAGGAATAGTGCCTGGGTCAAAACTGCCGGCATTCACAGCAACTGTGGCAACTCTCGCTTCGTCCCTTCTTGATCCGCAGTTTCTGACGCGCGTTGCACAGAGCTTCCTGAACTTGACAGGTGGGATACTAGTCGCGCTCGCTTTGGCCTTACCCCTCGCCATCTTCGCGGGCTTACGGAACAGGTTCGACACGACGTTGACTCCGCTGGTGATGCTGGGCGGCGCCTTACCCGACATTGCCCTACTGCCTGTGCTGGTCTTGTGGATCGGGCCGGGCAACGCCGCTGCTATCACAATCGCTGCCTTCAGCGCTTTCTTCCCCATGTACTTCACAATTCGGGAAGGCACGAAGGACATTCCAAAGGATCTCTTCCACGTCGCCGCAGTCTTCAACACCGGAAGATTCGATACGTTTCGAAAATTGATACTGCCCGCCGTGTCTCCTCAACTCTTTACTGGATTGAGGTTGGCATACGACTTTGTGTGGGAGATCGTTCTCGCAATCGAGATCTTCTCCGGCGTGACCGGGGTGGGCTCGTACATATCAGGCGCAGTCGGGGCAGGTGATATCACACAGGCCTTCGCCGCGATACTTGCCGTTGGCGTGCTGGCCATCGTGATTGACAGGTTGCTTTTCGGCCGAGCTGAGAGATGGGTCAGGCGGTGGATGGATTGAGCTATCAGATGGAGCTCAAAAACGTCTGCAAGGAATACGACCAGGCAAAGGGATCGATGCCTGCGATTCAGGACGTGAGCTTCGCCTTGAATCGAGGAGAATTCGCGTGCGTAGTCGGACCAAGTGGGTGCGGCAAATCAACACTTCTGAAAATGGCTGCAGGCTTGGACACGCCTACGTCTGGCGAAATACGATTCTGCGGGGAACCCGTCACAGGGCCCCACCCGAAGATCAGCATGGTCTTCCAGTCTTTCGCGCTATTCCCCTGGAGAACAGTTGCGGGTAACGTGGAGTACGGACTTGAAGCTCAAGGCATCCCCAGAGCTGAACGAGTCGACTCCGTCCAGAAGTACTTGGAGATGGTAGGACTTGCTGGGTACAGCCATCTCTACCCGAAGCAACTCTCAGGCGGAATGAAGCAGCGCGTGGGGATTGCTCGAGCCTTAGCCGTGGACCCAGAGGTGATATTGATGGATGAAGCCTTCAGTGCGATCGATGAATTCACGGCAGAGACACTGAGAGAAGAAGTCGCGGACATCCATGCTGAGACAGAGAAGACGTTCGTTCTGGTAACGCACAACCTCGTCGAGGCTGTGGAGCTTGCGGACAAGATCATAGTCCTCAGCTCAAGGCCCGCGCGTGTGAAGACGATAATGGATGTCAATTTGGATCGGCCAAGAGACAAGACTCACTCCGAGTTCATTCAAGCTCACAAGAGCATTTTCGCGCTCTTGAAGGAAGAGCTTGAGACCACGATCGCAAGGCACAGGGTGAAGAAGATCTCCGAATTCGAGAAGCTCAGTGACCTTGAGGCAAAGAGCTAGCCGCTACCTATGTACTGCGAATGCAGACGGTGAAACGTAAGGCGGAACAGTCTACTTGAGTTTGGTTCCACACTTCGGGCAGAATTTCCCCGTCAGCGGGACGGATGTTCCGCAATTCGGACAATTGTTCATCGGCGGGGGAGGAGGCAGGGCGGGTTCAGCCGTTTTCGGTAGCTCAATCTCTTTGCGGAGGAGCACAACGTCCAAGACGGATTGGATATCCTCCCATGAGATTTGAATTTCCGATCTCGCCCTGGTCGTAACGATGAGGTTGAACTTCTTCTCTACGATGTTCACTCCAAGGTCCTTGACGGTTCCAACCGCGGAACCTTTGCTGTCGATAACTTGCATGCCCATGAACTTCTGGGCTGGGACGAACTCTCCCTTCTTTTCGCTCATAGTGATCAGTGATCAGAAGAATCGCGAAGTTGTCTATATATGTCTGATCAGGTAGCCTGCATGCTGATCCGATGTCGCGTCCTATATGAGCAAGTTCGTGGCAAGAAGGGATTTACAGCTCGCTCGGACTCTGACAGGCCAAAGCGGAGAGCAGTCATTCGATGAATGCAGCCAATTTCTTCTCAGGAATTGCAGTCATCCTTGTTGGAGTATGCCTCTTCTTCGCGGGCCCTCAGCTAATCCTGGTTCCATCGACACACGTTCAAGTCACCGAGCTGTTTCACGATGAAACACTCGCGGTAAGCGAAGTTGGGGAACGCTCTGCCCAACTCGATGAGGGAGTCACGGTCAACGGCACAGTCACAGTCAGCTCAGCTCTCACAGGAGGGCCCTCTGACATACCGATGTTTGTGGCGGACGACGCAAACTATCAGAAATGGTCCACTCATGGTAGCCCGACGTATGCATTCCAGAGAGATCTATCAAGTGGCCAGGATTTCTCCTTCACCGTGCCCCGGAACAGGCCTCTACCACTTCGTCTTCGACAATACAAACTCGCCGGTGAAAAAGAAGGTGACGATGACTGTGGATCTCCAGAAACAGGTCACGATCAACATGCCCGATGAGCGCATTCCATATGTTGCCTACGGGGTCATGGCCGTCGGATGCTTGCTCACCGTGGTGGGGATTGTGCGAAAAACCCCAGTCCGCTGGGCATAGGCTGGGAGCGTCCTCGCAGAAGGTTCTAAATAGAATCTACACGTAAACGCTCCTCAAGAATGGAAGCGAGAATCAACATTGAGTGGTCTTCTGAAAAAGAGAATCCAAGTTGATCGGACTCTTGGAACGGTTGTCGGTGTCTCGGAAGGCACAGTTGTGAGCTATGCTGAGATTCAGAAGGGTCTGCACAAGTACATACATGATCACGGTCTCAGGACCGACATTCCGAAGCCAACAGCGCCTCCAGCCGTTCAGACTCCTGAACGCGAAGCTCCAGAGAGTCAGGCGCGTGGGGCCTATTGCATCTCGTGCGGCGAGGCAATTCCGAGCGGTGCAGTATACTGCGACCTTTGCGGAGTACCGCAGTGAATAGCCGTCTTCCTGGTCGCCGGGTTGACTATAGAAAACACGCCTTTGTGTTGTTGATTATTAGGTTCACGTCGGTAGATCGTATTTAAATAGGATTTGACGGGTTTAAGTGGCCTTCTAAGTTCTGAGTGAGGATTTCGATTTACGATGAGTCATAGTGATGTTGGCATCGTAGGGTACGGGGTATACATCCCTATTCAACGAATCAGAACGGAGTTAATCGTCAAAGCCAGAGAAGCGAATAGGAAAGACCTCCCTGACTTTCTGAAGAAGGTCAGAGATGGGCTCCTCCTACGATACAAGGCAATCGCGGGCATGGATGAAGATACGATCACGATTGCCTCAGAGGCCGGCCTGAACGCAATCACGATGGCGGGCGTCGACCCAGAGAAGATCGGTACTGTAGCCGTAGGCTCCGAGTCAAAGCCATATGCGGTTGGAACTATCGCCAGGCACGTCGCATCCTTCACAGGCATAGGCAGCAGAGTGTATGTCGCCGACCTGGAAGGCGCATGCAACGCTGGGATGCAGGCTTTGAGTTTCGTGCAAGGCCAAGTCGCAGACGGCAAGATCGATTATGGGCTCGCGATAGGAGCGGATGTTGCGCAGGCGCCCCAAGGTGATCCGCTCGAGTACGCATGCGGTGCAGGCGCTGGCGCGTTTGTGGTCGGCCGAGATGACCCTGTTGCGTCGATTGAAGACACTGCGGCCTACTCAAGCCTGACGATGGATTTCTGGAGACGGGACGGCATGCCCTACCCGAGCCATTTCGGACGAACCACAGTCGAAGCCTACGTCAAGCACGTGATCGGAGCGATCGAACATCTGCTGTCAAGACATCCAGACTTGAAGCTGATGGATTTTGACTATCTCACATTCCATCAACCTTCCGGCTACATGCCGCTAAAGGCATGCAAGACGCTCTGTCAGGCAAAGATCGAGAGCTTAGAGGATCAGAGCGTTGAATCGAGGATTCACCTGACGCCGGAGTATGTTGAGGAGAAGGTCAAACCTTGGCTGAGAGTACTGGACACGGGAAACACCTATGCAGCATCCACTCCAATCGCCTTGTGCGACATCCTGGATCACGCAACTCCAGGAGAGAACATACTCGCGGTTTCATACGGCTCAGGAGCTTACACGATCGCGACCTGGTTGAAGGTCCAAGAAGGCATACTAAGGAAGCGTGGCCGCGACTCCAACCGTAGAGCAGTATCTGACACGAAGACGAGAGATCAAGCTGGAGACCTATCAAGATCATTTGAGGCAGAAACTGCGCATCGTGAGACGCAGGATCTCGCATCCTCGCATCATCGGCGAAATCGAAGCACTCGATGGCGGCCACATAACCGCGACGCTATGCCATGGATGCGAGCGCGTATTCTACCCCGCTCGGGACAGATGTCTCGAATGGGACTGCAAGGGACCTGTGGAGCAAAGACAGTTTCCCGTTTCCGCGAAGCTTGTGTCATTCAGGAAGCTTCCGATCCAGAGGCGGCTCACGTCAAACTTTGAGATACTCTCGAAGGGAAAGGCCCTGATCGTTGATGCTGTGCCAGGAGAGGTCGTCAACGGCACGGAGCTTGAGGTCGTCATTCGCAAGCTGGATGACGAGGGCAGGAACGGCCTGATTATCTACGGACCCGCTTACAGGCCCGCCTTCAGGACCACCATCAACAACAGCGAGAACAAGAGTGAAAGCAAAGCGTAGCACGCTTACGTGGTATAGAGGCCCGCGTGGCAGCTAGCTCGCTGGGTCGTTGAGGGGGAGTCGATCATGCTCGTCTCAGGAGTCGATGGCGGCGCCACCAAGACCGTTGCCGTCGTCGGAAGGCTTGATGGCACGCTGCTTGCTTCCGCTCGTGCTCCGTCTTCGAACTACCACAACATTGGCGTCCGGAAGGCCGCGAAAGCGATTCGCACAAGCGTCAACTCTGCCTGCAGACAGGCACACGCACCAGCCAGCAACCTTGAGACAGTCGTGATGGGACTTGCAGGAATGGATTCCCCACGGGACTTCCGGTCAGGACAAAGAGTTGCCGATCTTGCAGATCTCGGGAAACAAAGATTTGTCGTACACGACTCGGTCATCGCTATCTACGCCGCCACCCTCGGCAGACCAGGGATCGTGGTAAATGCAGGCACAGGATCCTTCGCCGCAGGAATCGGTGTAGACGGAAAAACGATTCGAGCAGGCGGCTGGGGCAACATCATCGACGACGAAGGAAGCGCATACCACATCGGCAAGCTCGGAATAAGAGCAGCCCTGCGCGCTCTGGACGGGGCAGATAGGGAGACAGCGATCGCGAGGCTTCTGGTTCGCAAGTTCAAGCTTCACGCTCTTGAGGACATAGTGTACGAAGTGCACAATAGACCCATGACTGTGGAGGAGATCTCCTTGATCTCCAAACTAGTCGCGCAAGCCGCCGTGAAGGGCGACGAGGCGGCCCGTAGTATTTTCGTGTATGAAGCGCGAGCTCTAGCGAGCCTCGTGTCCACGATCGCACGACGCCTCGACATGTCGAAGAGCAAGCCCGACATCTATTGTACGGGAGGAGTCTTCAACGCAGGTCCAATGCTCTTGAACCCCTTCAGGCAAGAGCTCCGCAGAAATGTCCCGCGCTTCGTTCTCCGGCATCCGAGATTCGAACCGTGCATCGGAGCCTTCATTCTCGCGCTCAAAGAACACAACGTGAAGATGCAAGGAGTCACCTTGGCAAATCTTGAATCTTCGTACGCTCGGCATGTAGTCAAGATGCGATGAATCGTCTGCCGGCGTAATGTCGTATATATCTCGCGGTCCCTCAGTGTCCGGGACGTGGGCTAGGCGTGCAGAAGGATCAGGGCTTCCATCACATGTTGCGGGAGATTCTAGAGGAGCCCACAGCCCTTCGCGAGACGCTTGCAAGCGTCGGAAGCAGCTGCAAGAAGATTGCGTCGGAACTGGCGAGAGAGAAGATGGGCCTAATCTACTTCTCGGGAAGTGGCACGAGCTATCACGCCGCGCTCGCGAGCCAGTATCTGATGTCGTCATCGAGTATCGTGCCATGCAACTCGATTCCCGCCTCTGAATTCGACGCTTGGGTCCGTGCGCCCCCAAGCACCGGGAATATTCTCATCGCGATATCGCAATCGGGGGAAAGTGTGGACGTCCTATCTGCGGTGAAGACTGCAAAGAAGCGGGGAATCCGGTCAGTCGCGGTAACGAACGGATCCTCAAGCTCACTTGCTAAGGCCGCGGATTTCGCAGTACTGACTAAGGCCGGTCCGGAAAAGGCGGTCACAGCCACGAAGACGTTTGTTTGCTGTCTCGCCGCGAGCCTTCTTCTGGACTTCGAGCTGATGGAGGCCTCTGAATCCTATCTTGGCACCGACGCAGAGCTTCTGGTTCTTCGTCAGGAATTGGAGAATTCTCCTCAGGCAGTGCAAGAGACGATCAGGTTATGCACTGATCAAGCTAAAGTCACGGCGAACGCTTTCCGGGAGAAATCCCTCTTCTTCCTGCTAGGGAGAGGTGCCAACTATGTTACCGCTCTCGAAGGGGCATTGAAACTGAAGGAGTCATGCAACGTGATGGCCGAAGGGCACGCCGCCAGAGAATTCCTGCACGGCCCGATGCAGCTCGTGGATGAGAGCACACCTGTCGTAGCGATCTCCACGAAGAACGATCTTGAATCTCTCGAGCCGCTTTTGGAGAGTTTCAAGCGGTTAGGTGCGCCTATCTTGTGCGTAGTTGAGCTCGATGTCGCAAGGAGTAAAGAAGGCCAGTTGATGGTCGCGGGAGGTCTGTCTGAACCGCTAAGTCCGCTTGCATTTATAGTTCCGATTCAGCTATTTGCCTACTACAGCGCGGTCTCCAGAGGGCTCAACCCGGACAAACCCACGAAATTGACTAAGGTGGTAAGATAGCTTGAAAATTGAATCTCTACTATTTTCGATAGATGACGTGCTATATGATACGTCCCAACAGCTGAGCGCTTCCAGAATGAGCGCTGTAATGGCGATGAAATCAGCCGGACTGCCCATCGACGTTGAAACAGCCTATCGGAAGCTGGATGAGATCGCTAAGGAGAGAGGCCCGGACGACACAAGACACTTCGACACGTTGCTGGAACGTCTAGGCCTCAAATGGAGCCCCGAGGTCATAGCAGCAGGCGTAGTCGCTTACCGTGCGACGAGCCCTATCTACCTGACGCCGTTCCCTGACACCGCCCCCACGCTCCTGAAACTCAGAGATGCTGGATACAAGCTCGGTGTCGCCTCGAAGGGCCGAGCCGTGAAGCAGTGGCAGAAATTGATCCAGCTTGGCTTGGAGTACGTGTTCCACGCCGTCACCATTTCCGAAGAGACAGGATCCGAGAAACTCACCACGGACACACTATCTAGGACACTCGAGAGACTGGGCAACGTGAAGCCTGAACGGTCGCTCTTCGTAGGTTCCGACTTGGCGAATGAAATCGCACTTGCAAATGCGGCCAAGATGATCACCGTAAGGATCAAGACTGGAGCGCATCGAACAAGCACACCCAAAACTGCCGAAGAGAAACCGGCGTTTGAGATAAACAGACTGTCAGACATGTTCGAGATCCTACGGACGAGCACCTAGGATCGCAAGTTCGCTCCAACCGAGACTGATTGAGCTCGGGCTTAAGCACATATCCGTGTCGTCACCATACCAGTAGAGGCCGGGTCGGAAATCTTCAACACGGAGGCCGTTTCCAAGATGGCGCGCTCCTTGGAAAGGCGCGGCGTAGGTAGGTGCCTTCGTTTTGGTGTTGAGAAAGAAGGGCGTAGTGATGCGCGGGCTCACGGTGGCGAATCTTCAGGCCTCATGCGCGTAATCTGAAGGGCATATGCAGTAGATGGCGTGTCAGTTTCATCGCACATGTCTCGTCCCCTTCGTGTCCGCAAAGGCGACGAGGTAAGACTTAAGATTCCGTAATACTCCTGCCTGTGTAAGGGATGGAATGTGACATACTCCAAAGTCACGAAGAAGGGCCAGGTAACCATACCGTCGTTTCTTAGAGAAGAGCATGGGTTCCAGGAGGGGGTCATTGTGGCTTTCAAGAACACGCGAGAAGGCGTCATGATAGAACCAGTGCGGGACATCGTCCAATCAGCGGGAGCTCTTTCCAAGTACGACAAAGCTGACGAAGTGATTCGTGACCTACTTCGCGCGCGTGAACGGGAATTCAGGTAGCGCAGGCAAGATGATTCTGGTCCTCGACACCACCTTCCTCATACTGCATTACTTCTCAGATGACGAGGCAGTCTTAGCGAAGACACGCGAAGGGCTTAAAGTCTCTAGAAAACTCGGAAACAAAGGGATCCTGCCCACTATCGTTCTGGCAGAGTTCTACGCACAGACTTACAAGAGGACCGGCAGAGACGTTGCGGACAAGTACTTCAGAGAGGTTGTGAACTCAGGCCTTGACATTGCTTCGTTAACTCAAGACGTATCGTACCAAGCCGGGTTGCTAAGGGCGAAATATCAAGAGAAGGTGCCGTGGGGGGACTGCATCGTCGCCGCAACAGCTCTACTGAACAAGGCCAAGTTCGTCGTGACTGAAGATCTGCACTTCGCGGAGATCCGTGAGATAGAAGTGAGAAAAGCGTCCCAACTGCACCCGTAGACTCGGCGTGTGATCGAAGTCTGATCAAGGAAGTCGCTTAGCCGCTCGGCATTGGCAGAAACTGATTACTGATCCAACTGGGACTGGAGCGCATCGAACGAGCACACCGAAAGTCGTCGATGAAGAACCGGCGTTCGAGATAAGCAGACTCAGATACAGTCGAGATTGTCGGGCGGCCCCACTGAGCTCATGCTCGCACCAGAGTACGCATGAAGCGAAGACCACCATCCTGTCTCCGATTCTCCGTTGAGAACCGTGTTACTCGCTTGTAACGATGTGCTGAACGAAACGCTAAATACGCTTGGTCCAACCGGTAAAGCTTCTCACTTCGACAGCCATAGGCAGCCGAGTATTTGCGTGAAAGACTTGCCTGGTAAGCGCCAACGTAGAGCCCCTTCATACATAGCGTTCTTGCTTCTTCTCCTACTCGCTCTTGTATTCTTCCCGGTCCACGTTCTCGGCAGCCAAGGAGCACTACCTGATTCGCAAATGGCAGCTCCGCTCCAAGCTGATGCTCAAACGATTGAACAGGCAACTCAGGCTTGCTTGACACCGTCCCCAGCTGACTATGCCACCGTTCAGATACGAGCTGCCAGCGCCAACGGCACGATAAGTGGTCATGTCATCCCAGATGTTGTAACGAGGAAGGCTGTGCAGAAGGGGAGGATGCCCCGCGATTTCATGTTCCACATCGAACTTGTGTTCAAGTTGAGAAATCCGGATCAGTTCTCAAAGTGTCTAGCATCAATAAGCGACCCCTCTTCCCCCGACTATGGCCATTTTCTCAATGCGACCACGCTGGCGCCCTACATGCCTACTCCCGGACAAAGAGCATCGATCATGTCGCATCTTTCTAGAATGGGACTCGACGTGACCGAAGGCGCTTCGCCCTTGGTTCTGAAACTCTCGGGGACCGTGAAAGCGATCGAGAAGGCCTTTGGAGTGACGATGAATCTATACGCAGAAAAGGCGAACGCGGGCTTCTACGCAACGGACTCAGACCCCATGATGCCACAGAACTTCGCATCTATGGTGAACGGGATCATGGGCCTAGACAATTCCACGCGCCCCATACCCGCGGAGCATCCCTGCTCTGGCCCCTACTGTCCCCAAGGAATCCAAGTGGGATACTCGCTCTCCAGTCTCTTCGGAAATGGGTATGATGGAACAGGACAAAAAGTGGCAATAGTCGATGTTCCTGGCGACTCCAACATAACGAGCACAATCAACACATACAGCACGATGTACGGCTTACCTTCAACCACGTTGGATATCCGCTATCCCGACGGACTACCTTCATCATATGACTCGAGCTGGGCTGTTGAGACGGCATTGGATGTTGAAGCAGTCCATGCCGTTGTTCCGAAGGCTGCGATCGTGTTGTTGTACGATTACGACCCAATGAACGCCATAGGCTATGTGGCTGCCAAGCATCTTGCTACTATCGTTTCCAACAGCTGGAGATACGTTTGCGCGTCTAGCGTGCCTTGTAGCGACACTCAGCTTCCCTCATCATTCGTTGACTCCGTGCACAGTCTACTGGCCACTTATGCGGCGCAAGGGCTCACGATACTTTTCGCGTCAGGCGATGAAGGTGCAACGCCCGACGGCACCACTTATGGCACGGAGTTTCCCGCATCGGACCCGAATGTGCTGGCCGTTGGTGGGACTAACCTTGCCCTGTCTGGCTGTGGCTACTACACATGTTCTGGCTACGCTAGTGAGACGGGGGCCTCGATAAGCGGGGGAGGATACAGCGGGAACTTCGCAGAACCTTCGTGGCAGGCATCGACAATCGGTGCAAGGTCGGGGCGAGCGGTTCCGGATATCTCGATGATTGGTCAAAGCCCATACTTCTGGACCTACCTAACTGGTTCCGGGTGGTTCGGCGCGTACGGGACCAGCCTCTCCACCCCCCTATGGGCAGGGTTTCTGGCGATTGTTCTGCAGATGAAAGGAGGCAGCCCATTCGGTAACATCGATCCGTTACTCTACCAAACCGCCAGCAGCCCCTTGTACTCGTCAATCTTCCATGATGTGACATCGGGATCAAATGGCTACTCCGCTGTGATCGGGATGGGATCCGGTTACGGGCTGGGGCACCCCGGTAGCGAGCCTTCTCGCGCCTGCGCTCGCAGGGCTCATAGTCACTTCAACTCTTACGTCTACATCGGCGTAACCTCGGCATCCTACTTGTCGCTGACGACAACAAGGACGACACAAGCTACACTAGCACGGCCACGTCCACAAGCACGGTCCCCGCCGTCACTACTGTGGTCTTGCTTCCGTTAGTCATCACTTCAATTGTGCAGAGCATCCAGTATCTAACTTCAATTCTCAGCACGACAGTTACGAGTTACACTGGCACTCAGGCTTCGACGAGTACGATCGTGGTTCCGACAACTGTTGTATTGGTTCCGTCTACACGACCTCAACCGCCCAAAGCACCCAATATCTAACCTCTACAACTGCGACTACGGTGACTGACTACACTGGCACGGAGACTCGACGAGCACAATATTGGTGTCCAACAACGTTGTCTTGGTCCCGTTGACCGCGACCTCAACGGAACAGAAGTACACAGTATCTGACCTCAACTTCCACAACAACAGTGACTAACTACACAGACACGTCGACCTCCACAAGCACGAGCGTAGTCTACACAACCGTAACCGTGAGTCAAGGAGGAGCAGGAACTAACGCATCGAGTCCATTGGCCTATCTTGGCTTCATGTCAGTACTCGCTATCATGGCTAGCCACGGGGTCACCGCCGGCAGAAGTCGGAGGCGCCTACAAGATCGTCATCTTGCGAACATCACCAAGGGTATCTGAGGGATGAGAGAACCAGCAGCTCCTCTAGAATCCCGATGGATTTGACAAAGCGGCACTGCGAAGCGACGGATTCGTCGGTAGGGTTCTCATCTCACCCTTCCTATCATTGCTGGGGCAAGTGCCCCCCCTTCACGTACTATTGTCTTGGCGCGCCTCTGATGTGAGCAGCGGAACGTGACCGGAAGCCTGTCGTCGCACGCTAGCGTTTCCCGCTGTGTAACACCACGTAGTGAGGCACATACAGTACCGTGACGTTGGCTGTCAGAATCGCATAGACTCTGTCTGGAGGGCCAAAACCCCCCATTATCTTGATCAAGAAAACATACGTATGCCCGGAGAACGGCATCAGCAGCAGATTCTTCCCCGGCTCGGGCCCCAACCAGCTGATGCTCAGACTCGGACCAATTAGGGATGGATAGAACTGCAAATCTACTATGTCGATTGCGATGGGCCATGGTCCACGGTTCTGCAATTCTAGCGTGAAACATGCTGAATCACTGGGACAGTCGCTGTTCGTGCTTGGGTTGACAGCCAACGTGAGAACGTGTTCAGGGCTTCCTAGAAAGATCGGGGAAACTGCCCATAGAAGTACTGCGCAGGACAATTATGAGGCCGACCACAGCTCTCTTCACAGTTGTCACACCTAGCGCATCGACGATACGTCCTCTGTCGCCTTCCCAGTAATAGATGTATGCAGCTCTTCTGGCAGCATGCTAAGAGGGAAACATGGCCGCGTGTGCGGACCATTAGGCAGGCGCTGGAGAACTCCCGAAAAAAGAGGAGACCAAGGAACACTCACGAAGCGAAAGAGTACCCGGGGAGAAGGTGGCCCACCGCCAGTAGCAGACCACCAACGCAACGGGCGGAATGACGAGACATTTCATCCAACGCAGACAAGGCAGGCCAGACACGCAGACACAGCACACGAAAAGATCCCCCGAGAATTCCAGCACACGAGACCCCCCAAGATCATAGAACGTCGTTCGATACATACCAAGGTTTATCTGGGACTTCCATCAGTCCTCGACTAAGAGGGCATCGAGTATAAGTGATCCGTGCGAGGGCGGCGCTGAGCAGCCTCTGCTTCTTGATTGGTCTATTGATCGCGCTCAGCACGCTTAGTTTCCCCGTATACGCTGGCCTCCCAGATCTCACGGTTGACAGTATATGGCTTGAGAGAGCCTCAGCTCCTGGCGTGCCGGTGACAGGAACCGACTTGGCTCTTAACGAGTCATTCAACATAGTTGCAAGTATCAAGAACATAGGAAAAGAGGCTGCCAACGGGTACTATCTGGACGTGTACTATGACAGTAACTACGGTCGCGGCGGGCCGGACAACATTACAGCAGGCGAGGTCCAGCAATGGTATGTCGGGCCACTCACCGCCACGGCTGGCACACATAACACGACATGGGTCGTGGACCCTGACAATCAGATCACGGAACTGAACGAACAGAACAACGTGAAACAGTACACGTTCACCATCGGATCCTCGCCAACACAGACAACGACCAATTCCACATCTGTCCCTGAGACAAACACCACATCCACGGCCACGGTTTCGGTAACAGTCATACAGAATTCGACTTCATACTCATATGGGGACACGACAACGACAGTTACGAGTTACAGCACGTCCACCTCCACAAGTACGATTCCGACTGTCACAACTGTCATCTTGGTCCCGTTGACGGTAGCCTCGACTGTCCAGAGCACTCAACTTCTGAATTCCACTCTCACAACGACGGTGACCAGTTACACAGGCACCTCGACGAGTACGATCCCGACTGTCACAACCGTTGTCTTGCTTCCGTCTACGGCGACCTTAGCCGTCCAAAACACTCAATATGTAACGTCAGTTCTCACAACGACGGTGACCAGTTACACTGGTACGCAGGCTTTGACGAGCACAGTGATGGTTCCAACGACCGTCACCCTAGCTCCGTTGGCCACAACTTCATCAGTCCAAGCAAGGCAGGTTCAAACGTCGACTGGTACCACAACGGTGACCAAATATACGACCGTGACGACAGTTGTCTACACGGGGACGTTGACTTCGACAAGTACGAGGGTGGTCTACACTACAGCAACCAGTCTAGCTAGCGCTGGTGTATCGAGCCCCTTGGCCTACCTTGGGCTCATATCGCTGCTTGCTTTCACGTTTGGTAGGGTCATTGTTGGGAAAGGTTTGAAGATCCCGAAAGTGCGATCGTGGATGGGGAAGAGGTGTTCGGGTAATTGAAGAAGAGCTGTGGAGCTGACGGCTCTGCTTCTTATGACCGACGAAGCCGTTCCGTCCTGATGGCGGTGTTACTGGTTCTCGTGGTGCTGCTGTCTCTGGGTTCGGGTCTCTATGCTGGCGCCTCGTTCTTCCCTCAGCAAGCGTCGAATGTCACGACCACGACAACCCTCTTCACTACGACGACCAGCCTGACTACATCGACTATCTGGTCTACTGTGACAAGTGTGGTTTACGGCGTCTGGACGACGGTCCAGTATACGACTAGCACGAGCACGGTGACCGTCACCGGATTCGACACCTACACAAAGCTACTATTACACATGGACGGGACGGATGGTTCCCAGACCTTTGTTGATAGCTCTCCTCAAACGCACGTCGTCACCGTGAACGCGAATGCGCGAATCAGCACGGCCCAGTCGGAGTTCGGTGGCGCAAGCGGCCTCTTCGACGGTTCCTCTTCTCTCTCGACGCCGGACTCGCCGGACTGGTACTTCGGCACTGGCGATTTCACGATTGATTTTTGGGTCAGATTCAATGCGTTGCCTAGCAATGGAAACTCCATGTCCATGTTTGCTCAGACTGTTGATCTCAACAACTTGCAGGAGTTTGAGGTCAAGAACGTCGGTGGAACGTACGTTTGGAGATACGTGGTCAACTCCGGTGGTAACCAGATCATTGCGATCGAGAACAATTCGCCAGGGTTGGCTACTAACACTTGGTATCATGTTGCCCTGGTGAGAAGCGGAACCTCTTTCATGTTGTTTCAGGCAGGCACACAATGCGGTGGAACCGTAACGAATGCGAATGCGGTACCCGATTTCGCTTCGAATGCTCGTATCGGCGCGATGAGTACTACGGCTCGCTTTTTCAATGGTTGGCTTGATGAGTATCGCATTAGCAAGGGCGTTGCTCGATGGACAAGCAACTTCACGCCGCCCACTGCACCGTACTGAACTTAGTGAGCTACCGCGGTCACCTCGAACTTACCTGGCGCTTCATTGCATTTGGCATACCGACTGATGATCAGTTCCCTTTTTGGATAGTCGAGAATAGGTGCGGAATTGGTGCGCACAGGCCCGGACCCTCCTAGGGTGGTATACCCATGACCCTCCACGCTCACTGGCGAAACGCACAGATGCAGAAACTCGCTGATGATTGACATGGCACTCCCGAGGGTGGCCCATCTTGGGCCAAGGTGAGACGATACGGGTTAGAATGGCGATCTCTGAGTGCGTGCGGGCGGCTTTGGCGGCCCATTTGAGCACGATGAAACCGCAAAACAATGGTGGGATACATCCGAGATTTGAGTACATGAGACAAATGTGCCAGTTACCCTAGTTCCGATCACGCCATCAAGGCTGTGGCGCGCCCTTTCTCTCGGATTGCAGGGGGGAGAGAATTTGGGGGGACTGGCACCTTCCACTGCCGCGTGTTCTCAATAGTTGCGATCGTCGCGCGTTTCTCCGTTCTATTCTCCCCAACGCATGTGCAGGCAGCTGAGCACTTCCAGAATGAGCACTGTGAGGGCGATGAAATCACCCGGACCGTCGACCGACGCTGAAACCGCCTACCGCAAGCTAGAAGATCGCTATAGAGAGGCCCGGACGACCCAGGACGCTGACACCTTGCTCGAACGCCTCGGCTTCAAATGAAACCCTGAAGTCATAGCGGCCGGGAAAGTCGCTTACCGTGCGACGAGTCCGATCTACTTGGTGCCATTCCCTGACACCGCGCCCAGGCTGCCGAAACTGAGCCGTTGGGTACAAGCTCGGCGTTGGCTCAAAAGGCCGAGCGGTGAAGCATTGGCAGAAACTGACCCAGCTTGGGCTTGAGCACATATCCAATGCCGTCACCGTACCAGAAGAGGCCAGATACCAAGCCCTCAGGACGGAGGCCCTTTCCAAGATGGCGCCCTGCTCGCCACTGCGCGTGCTCCTTATTCCAACTACTACAACCTCGTGAACGTGGAGGAGATCTTCGCCTTCTGAAGGTCAATTGGGCAGGCTGCGCTGAAGTGGCTCGTGATATCTTCGCACACAAACGGCGTGTTCTGGGTAACTCGGTATCCGCGATCGCGAAACGCCTCGACATGATGAGAAGTTAACCCGACATCTTCTGCATGAGCGCAGTCTTCATGGCAGGCTAGGTAATCATGAATCCTTTCAGACGTGGACTTCGCTAGAGCGTCCTCCGCCTCACTACTCGATGTCTAAAACTCAAGCCTGTTGCCGACACGTATGTCTTGGCGCATAGAGGGAGGGGCGTAGTGATGCGTGTCCTCACGTTGGCAAATCCTCAGACTTCGCACAACATGCAGGGAAGATCAAGTAGACTGCCCGTCGGGTCCTCCCTTTCCTCGTGTCCATCGAGTCAAGTATCAGTTCGTCGCCGAAGTTCCCATGCTCGTATCAGCCGAATACTATCGTGCTTATCGTCATCTCTGTCCGAAAGCACCACTCATCGTTTCTTACTCGCCATTTCGCAACTTGTGTCAGACCAGAAGAGCAGTTTGAATGTTAAGCGGTTCGGCATAGTCAAGTACTCTATCGGTCTTGCACCTAGGAGTCTCTGTCTAAGATTGTGGGCGTTCAGAGCGTTTCGATATTGGATGATACTTCGAGTCGCTACCCTTCTGCATTCTTCAAGTATTACCTTGCGTATTCGTCGAGGAAAGTAGTAGATCGTACCTGAGCATAGCGCTATATCTGCGGATCTATCTCTAAGCGGTATGTTAGTGATTGATCCCAGAAGTGGATACACCTGTATTCCGTTCTGTGTACGTAGATTCTTCTTCAAGCGTTTGAGCATGGCGAGTGAGGCATCTAGGGCCACCACAGCTTTGCTTTTCTGCGCTAGCGGAATTGTACGCCTTCCGTATCCGGCTGCGCAATCTACAATCGTTGTGGTTTCGTCAATGCCTGGGAACGTTGTTTCGTCAAACTGTGGGTGATCGCTGCTTACTCCTATTGCTTCTAGGTCTGAGCCAGCTGCCGCTCTCTGCTCCCAGTAGTCCCTTTGCTCCTTGATTGCTCTCATGGTTTTCATTAGACCAGCCTCAGAAACCTCGCGTGATCCGTCCATTGATTGATAGCGGAATCACGTGGCGTGGAACAGGAAATGCTTTGAAACTGTATCGCTTCTTGAAGAAGGCAAGAGTTCGATCGTCTAACATAGTCGTAGATGAGCTTCGATGCTTTGTTTCGAATGACCCAAGGTGCAATTGCAGATGTCATAGCATCACTTGATGTCCTACCGAAGTCACTGCTTCGACTTATGAAGCTGTGCTGAAGGGGTCTGCTGCAGATGAATCGTTACATCCATCAACATTACAAGGCGCGCGACGGTGAAGCGGGTTCTCGCGGGATCGCCTTCCCATTTTTGCGACCAACAACTTCCAAGTCGAAACTGTTGACGAACGGTAAGTCCATATCATCCACGATGAAAGGGATGCGTTTGGTCGCGTAATATGTCTTGATCATTGAATCGCCTGCGGTTCGTCGAACAAACGGTCTAGCGGAGTCATCGTCTTTGCGGCTTGAGGGTCATGTGTACCGCCAGATCCTATGGCGATTGTATTGCTCGTGCCTCTTCTCTCTCGTTATCTAGAAAGGAGACGATTTTCTCCGTACGAGCCAGAGCCAGAGTTCGGATCCCTAATTGAGCCGCGACGATCAGCGGATGCAGCCGGCTCGAAAGAACCGTGTCTGCTGACGATAGAACGTGCAAGATTCTCTCCACGTCGCTTGTCACTATTTCGCATTCGTGAGCTTGCGTAACCTGCCTGATGGCTGGGATGTCCTCTGGGTCAAAACAGGAAATGAAGACGTGCCTCACTGTTCTCAATTCGAGAATTGATTTTACCGAATCTAGCCCAGCGAGTGCTGGGGGGGAAATGGCCCAGGCAAAGATCGGTAGGTTTCCGCTCGTTTTCTGCCGCACATAGCTTCCAAGAGTTGCTAGATCGAACAGTACATCGCTCCTCACCTTCACGTCTGACAGGTATCGTTGGCTTCTCTTGTCTCGCACATAGATTCCACTGAAAAACATCCCTGCAAGCCTCAGTAGAACTTTCGACAATGTTCTTCGCGGCTTGCTGTCTACGCCGACGCCGAGAGCGATAACTGGCTTTCCGAAGAGAGCGGGTAGGAGAGGCAGGCCGGCATAGTAGAGAATGTTGAGCGGGAAGACATCATTCCACAACCCACCTCCGCCAACAATGATTACGCTTGCTTTTCTAAATGCCAGAAGTAGATGCACCCAATCCACGCAGAGAAGCCCTAGAACGCTGAACCGTGTGGCGTAGGGAACTTGATATTTCCGCCACTCGATCGCAGGCACATGATGCGTCCGCATCGTATGGTCCGCATCATCTGATAGAATGAGAACCTCGCCAGACACCAGGTGCTTTAGCATTGAGTCAAGGATTAGCTCATCACCAAAATTGTTATGCCCAAACCATCCTAGAATGACCGTGCTCACTGCAACCACCGTCTGAAAAAACGAAGGACGAGGCTGCCTCTAATACTTAAGGGAACGGCGTATCGCGGAATCGGGAGGGGGCAAAATCCGTGACGGCGCTTAAAGAATCCAAGACTGTCATCACCCAAGTAGTCGTACATGAGCAGCTGTATCTGATTCTGAGTCGCCCACTCAACGATTCCCGCAAGGAGTCGATCATTCGGTTTCTTATCGAAGTCACTGCTTCGACTTATGAAGGATGCCACAATAGCGAAGCCCTCGCTCATTGACGGTATCACTCTCGCTGCGCCGACAATCCTATCACCTACGAGGCCACGAAAGAAAACAGACTCGTTGCGCCTGACCATGATCCTTTCCAGTTCAGCGGCATCAATACTGTGAAACGGGAAAGGCCGTCCTTGTCGTTCTTCAATCTCCGCGTATATTGAGGCAATTGCATCTGTTCCATCATCAACGGTACACTGCTCAACGCTTGTTCTCGAAGTGCGGATTGCGTGTCGAACACGTTTGTCGAGGCTTCCGTACCAACAATCATACGAATCGGGCAGTCGGAGGACAGCTAGAATGTTCCGTTTCAGGATCGTGTCGTCGGATGTCTGCCGTTTCACCCAATTCCGTCGCCAGTACGTGAATATGTCCAAGCCTGAGAGGTCGGTTCCCTGAGGAACGCCGTCCAAGTCAGTGAAGTATTCTTCCGTGTGATTGATTGATCCTAGCACAATTCCGTGCTGCTTCCATCTTTCCATGTGGATCATTCGTCCCAGAAGGCTGATGAGGGAAGAATGAGCGTGTCCAACAAAGATCTGAAGTCTCTATACTTCACAGAGTAACGGAAGACTCCCGACCTCTTGTTTGCAGCGTAGATAGCCGCCTTTGATAGTGGCCTCCAATGTCGAGCTTTCGCGCTATTCACGACTGCGACCTTGAAGCCATGTTCCCTTCCAACCCTGTCGGTGGACTCGTCCTCATCATATACCAATCCAAGCGGCGTTCGCCAAACCATTGCGTGAAAACCGCCAATCTGTTTTAGCTTGGCAACAACGTAGAATCTGGCAGCACCCCAAGGCGTCGTAGGGATGAGGCTGGCCTTGCGAACCCATTTCATGCTTGCCATGTCCCGCACTATTCCTCCACAGGAGTAGCAGTCAGAATGCGTCCGCATGTATCCTAGGCACGATGTCACATATCCTGATTCGAGCTCAACGTCCGCATCCAAACGTATCAGGTAATCCGTATCTGGAAACTTCTGGAGGGCAAGATTGAAGTTCTCATGTATCCAGCTACGGTTATTGACTCCAGGCACGATGTCTACACGAAAGTCTCCCGTGAGCGAACCTAACGTCAGTCGTGTTTCGTCATTGCTGCCGTCATCTATTAGGACTATTCGTTTGCAGGTGCGTTTCTCCTCTGGCGAAAGTGATACCAGGCCCCGGAGATAGTATCGCACATAATTCGCATCATTCTTGAAGCTCGTGAAGATTTGGTAGCTCATTCAAGCACCTCAAGTAATACAATAGGAACTCAGGGTAATCACCGTGGAACACGATCCATCCGCCTGGTTTGGGCTTTACTTTGCCCTTCACATAGTCTTGGTCCCACCAGTAGTATTCTCTTGGAATATCGAGCGGGGGGTTCCACTTTGGGGCCACGCCATCTGATACCGGAACATGCCAGTGATCGTGAACCTGGAAACCCAGCGATTCGATCCGACTCTTCAGGTCTGGAAAGACCTTCTGCACCTCAACATGTATGCCCCATTTCGCCTTGACTCCTAGAAGTCTGTCCAAGTGTGCCAGAAGAAGACAGTAGTCGTAGTTCTCCCGGTAGCAGTTCTGAACAAACTTAAAATCACGTAAGAAACGAAACTTCCTTGATGCTGATAGCCAATAGAGGAGGAGCTGAAACATCCTCTTCAAGGCGTACTTGTATGATGGGTACGGGCTGTCAAAATCGTGGAGAACACGCAACTGATTCTTTGACAAAAGCTCGTCTATATCTTGTCTGGGCACCATTCTTACTCATCCTACTTCCAAGGCAATAAAATGGTCATTAAGCTGTCGCTTCTTCCCGCTGCATGACCCCCAATCTGGCATTCTACTAGTGGAAATCCAAGGGCATGCATTAGTGCTTCAACATGGTATCCTGATGCGTCTTGGTGGAACTCAGCAACGGATCTTAGTTCGCCGAGCTCACCTTTTGCTGTGCGGAACTGGAGCATACCGAACTATCAGCCCAAGAGTGTCTGACAAGAAACCTGCTTCTGAGAAAAGCAAGCTCTCGCAACTCCTCGATGTCGTGCGACCAAGTGATTGAACGCCCTTGGTCCAGAGCCATTTTGACAGGAATAGGAAGGGAATCACAACTCAGTTCTGCAGCGGTTCGACCGAGGTTTCGGTCTCAGGAAATGAAGTGAGGGCCCCTCGTCTGGCGTGAACCGAGCGCGCAGGAATCCACGCGTAGTTTGGACGTGCTCACATGAAGGAAGCGTGCCGGCAGAGAATTCCCAGACGCCATCATTTATCAGTCAGTCTACATCAGAACACTCGGAGCGTGTCGCGAATGAGGCTACAGAGCTTGGCAAGTGCGACTTGGTTGTTCCGCGCGTGGTACTACTTCAGGCAAGGCTACTCGACCTACTTCACATTCCTCCTCGGGTATCTTACAACACTCGTGACTCTCTACTATCTGGCAATCAAGAACATGCCGACGTTGCTCGGTCTTTTTCCACACTTCGAATGGTTTGCAGTTGTTGCTACAGTACTAGGAGCACCCACATGTGTCTTGGTCGGCTGGGTACATATCAAGCGAAGTAGGCTGCTCACTAGCGAGCTAGACATAGCAGCTGAGTCCAATCCATATCAATACAAACTCCCGCCGGGGTACACAAGGGAGGCCTATATGCCTGCCGTCTTGGCCCAGCTCAAGATCCTGCGAAGACTTGCGGAATCGAGCGCGCTTCTGAGCGATTCAGAACGAGCAGAAATAGGTGATTTGGAGAAGAAACTGACAACCCTAGTAGAGGGTGGATACTTGGGGCTTCCAAGGAGAAGTCTGAATTTCTAGCAAGCCATAGATCGTCGAACCTTGATGAAGCAGCCCGTGTTATTCTCCAAATCAATTTCCTTTCACGTCCGAATCAAGTCTATTCATACTCAGCACAGTACTCCTCATAGTCTGCGAGAGGGGCAGACGGTTTTGGCAAAAGCACCACAAGTCGCACATACTAGACCAATAGTACCATCCTATCACGGGAACGCTGATGATCCGTAGCAGGAAGGTCACTTGCGTCGAGTAGCCGGCTCTGAACAGTGCCGCAGTCTAGGTGCATGTGCCAAATGACTTCGTCAAGGTCGTCTTCTGAGTACTCTCTCCGTGATTCGCGTCAAGACTAGTCGCATGGTGTTCACCATTCTAATGTGCTGAGATTCTCGGATGAACTCTCGTAGGTCACTATCAAAGGGCTTTGAGTAGTCGCTAGTTGGCAAGAAGCCGGAGAGATATCCTGCAAGCATCTTAAGGTTCGCAGATGGATCCAACGGTTCACTTCTAGAGAGCATGTTCTTTGCCAGTCTGGCGAGCACGAAGAGTACATCGTATCCTAGGGTTTGCATGCCTCGTCCCCAGTTGAATGTCTGCGTCCCAGAATACGCTCTGGCGTGCGTGTAGTGCAGCTCTCTCACAGCCAATACTCGATAGCCTATCTGCATCGCCTTGTACAGCAGCCATGCTTCCCACCCGTATCTTTCTGGGTATCTACCTCCGATTGTCTTCATGAAACACTCGCGGACAACGCGCCCTGCGCCTTGGGGGAGTCTCATCATATCAGGCGACGCTTTCATATTCCAGCCGCCTGATGCGATGACTAGGGCGGGATCAGAATCCATGATCTTGAGCAATTCTGCGACATAGTCGCTCGGATAGATACAATCGTCTCCTGTGATCATGCAGTATTCGGGGATTCCTATGTCCTCTGCTCTAGCATAGGCCATGTTGATCAGTCGAGGAGCTCTAAGGATGTTTCTTGTTTTACTCTCAGTCCTAACTATGGCAACCTTACTGCAATTTCTGAGTATGGTCGGAGTACTGTCATTGGAACCATCATCTACTGCAACGATGAATTCTGCTTCCTTGGTTTGTTTCATGATCGATTCTAGCGTTTTACTCAGGGTTGCGGCGCCGTCTCGCGTATACAAGCAGATCCAGTATCGGCCGTTCTGGGTGTCGCGTGAATTGTGACCTGTAGCGTTAGACATGGCCAAGATTCTCACGAGCTATCCTCTGTCACAGGTCAGGGCAACTTGGCTGCTTTCCACGTTCTTCAATGAACATTCTATTCCAGTATTCGAGCCCGAGCATCGTCCAGGCCATGGCATACCAGCGCGTTCTTGACGGGTCTGGTGGTAACTGTATCTTCTCAAGGACCTTCGGATACCATCTAGCAGCGATTTGCGTCAAGGTCTTGGATTCTGGCAGGTACTTCATTGCATACTCACCAAGGGCGCCCTTCCACCAGGAGTAGACATCAACACTGAAGCCCCACTTTGGCTTGGCGAAGCAGCTTTCCGGCAGTATTCCCTTCATTGCGGAACGAAGAAGAAGTTTCCCTGTGTCTGATGTCATTTGGTATTTGATTGGTACTCCGAGCATCAGTTCCACTAGGCTATCGTCGAGAAGGGGAACTCTAACCTCAAGTGAGTGGGCCATGCTCATGGCGTCTTCCACGAGGAGATAATCATGTGGCAGTTTGGTATGAAATTCACAACGGACAATTTTCTCTAGGAAATCACCCTTGCCTTGGAAATGTTCCTTTATGGATTCTGGAATTGTGGGGTCCAAGTCCGGTGGGGGGAAACCTGTGATTATTGTGCAATAGGATTCGACTTCGCTGTTGAGTGCTTGGGCATATCTTGCCTTCTCTGTGGGAAGAACACGCGCCAAGGCTGCAAGTCTGTTAAGCGGAGAGAATCTCATTATGTTTGAGACTTGCCTGGCCCTTCTGAAACGTGCGGAGGTGGGATATCCACAGAAAATCTCATCCCCACCGAGCCCGCTTAAACATACCTTGCTGAATTTGCTTGCCGCTTCGTTGACAAACCAGGAATAAAGGTTGACCTTCGGCATTTCAGAGTGCCATATCATCCTTGGCAGAAGCTTCATGCCTTGACTTGAGTCGATGAGGATTTCATGATGGTCCGTTCCGAACAACTCCGCGACTGCTCTCGCGTCTTTAAATTCGTCAGTATGCTCTCCAAACCCCATGCAGAAAGTGCGCAGTCCCTCGGGTCTGACCTTGCTTGCAAAAGCGACGACTGTGCTTGTGTCAAGTCCTCCGCTCAGAAATGCAGCTACCGGAACATCTGAAGTCTCCGTTTGCCTCAAAACAGAACTCCTCAATGCATTTCTGATTTCCTCGATTGCCGGATGATCGTCTCTGTGGCCCGCCGTTTTCCAATATGCTCCGGTGGTCATGAGACCGTTAGAGAGCTTCAAAAACGACGCGGGCGGCAACTGCTTGATCTCTTTGAACATAGACATTGGGCTCAGAAGATACCCGACTTCAAGGAGTTGCTCGACGGCTACCGGATTGACTGTTACGACATCCAGCACATCTGCGGCGAGTATTGCCTTGGCTTCAGACGAAAAAGCAAAGTCTAGATTAGCGCAAGTGTAGTAAAGCGGCTTGATTCCTACTCTATCTCTAGCAAGCATTAGCATCCGTTTTGTCGTGTCCCAGACGGAAAAGGCAAACATGCCTTCGAGTTTGCCTAACATCCTTTCTCCCCATTGCTCATAGGCATGTGCAATGACTTCCGTGTCGGAAAGGGAACTGAATCGATGTCCCATTTGCTGAAGAGTAGCCCTGAGTTCCCTGTGGTTGTATATCTCGCCGTTCAGAACCACCCACACGTTGCAGTCTTCAGTTGTTACAGGTTGGGCGCCGCCTTGAACATCAACGATTGCTAATCTGTCACATCCTAGGGCTACATCATCGTCGACGTAGGTTCCGGTCTCATCAGGTCCCCGGTGCCTGATGGCATCAAGCATTCTGAGTAGTGTGTCCTTGCTGGCACAGTTACCGACTAGTCCTGCTATTCCGCAGATCGATATTCGCCTCCGCTACATTGACAACGCTTTTGTCATTGGCTTTGTCAATCGATATGCTGACCAGCCAGACATGTCAGTTTTGCCACGCTATTGCCCGATATTACCAAATTAGCGAGCACTGCTTCCACCGAAAAAGGCGTGAAAGGTAGGAGAGAGGAAATGCTAACGCATATCCAACACGGATGATCTGCTTTGCGGTCATATGGTCCTTGTACGCCTTGTCGTAGTCTGTTCTGCAATACGGATCAAGCCTCACAGTCGGATTCCAGAAGGTTTCGAAGTAGTCCCATGCCATTCTGATGGCATATCTCTTCGGGATAGACGCATTCCACAACAGATCAGAGAATAGACGTAGAAGAACATAGAGTGGATGGTATCCTAGCAGACGCATTCCTCTGCCCCATTCGTAGAAACTGTGCCCGCCAGTCGGCATGTCGGGCGTATCCTCCGGACTAGGGTGCCATGCCTCGATACCGAACCTTGTGAGCAATTCAAACCTGAGATCAGTATAGCATTCCAAACGGAAACCTAGTTGTTCAGCCTTGTGTAGTAGCCAGCTCTCGTAGCCGTACATTGTTGGAAAGCGAAATCCCAATTCCTTCATGACACGGAGTGTGACTAACCGTCCTGCACCTTGCGGAGCTTTCCGTCTGTCTAGCGGGAGTGGGACGCCCCAGTCTCCGCTTGCTACATCAATCCGATCCTCTGACATCCGGACGGCCAGTTTCTCTACGTAATCCCGAGGAAACACGCAATCATCCGCGTGGAAGAAATAGTACTGGAAATCAATGTCCAATCCCCGCAATATGTCAAGTGCCTTGTTATAGTGGTGCACGATCACGACGGAGTGCTTATCGGGTAGGTCGTTCCTACACGCAATGAAAACCTCGGGGTATTCCTTGGCGTAGTCAACGAGTCGTTGCCATGTGCCGTCTCTGCTTCCGCCATCTACTGCGCATACCACAGTTGGAGCGACGGTCTGTCCCATGATTGAGTCAATGGCGCGCTCGATTGTTTTCATCCCGTTCAATGTCGGGAGTATGACTGCGTAGCTACATTGCACCGGAGTCCACCCCTCTGACATTCTGCGTTCTTATTCCGTAACGTCCTAGAAAGTTGCGAATTTCACGATGCCACTGTTTGTCTAGGTCCAAGGTGTCAGTGCTTTTCTTCAGTGCTACATGCGGGTCCGATATCCTTTCCGTTGTGTCGTCGAAAACCAAGACATCATCTTCACCGTTCTTTGCGATCGACCATATCCCTTGGGCATGATCTTGCCTGATAGTGATCTTCGCTCTTTTCCAAGCGAAGTATTGTTGCATGTCACCCATTATCCTGGTTACCCACCAGAGGCGCTCTTCTTGGTTCAGTGGCTTCGGGTAATCCGGTGCAGACTTTATCACCTTCGCCGGGATTCCCACTGCCAGCGAATGGGGCGGGATCGAGCTTCTAACGAGTGCTCTTGCTCCAATCGTGCTACCTTCTCCGATAGTCACATTTGGCATTATGAACACGTCCCACGGTATCCAAACGCCGTTACCGATTTTCACCGGTCCAAATTCTATCGGGTACCCATTAAGAGGACTCTGCCACGAGCCGTGTGTAAAGAGCTTGCAGTAGCCTCCCACCCCAACGTCGTCTCCTATCTCAACGGGATAGGTTGTGTTGATGAAAGAGTGTGCCATGATGCTAGAACGTTTGCCCAATGACAGTCGCGAATCGGGAGAATCCATTCCTCCGACCGTGACGTCATTTGTGATCTCGCTATCATCCGCCATTTCCAAAGTGCGAACACGCATCTGATTTCTGTGGCCGATCCAAACACGTTTGCCCAATTTGATTGTCTCAGCAATTATATGTGTGCCAACCCCTACTCGCACGTTATCTGCGATTTCGACGTGTTCTGCCAGTATTAGTGATCCAAAACCTATCTTCGCTTTATGTCCAACATGACCTCTTGATTTCAGATACCCGATTTTCGCAGTACTTGGCAGATATGAAAACGCGTATCGGGTCAACGTGTTCATTCTTTCTTCTCACCCGATTCGTCAGGTCGCCTGGGAACGAGCTCATAGAGGCAACGGACGTAGTGGGGCAAGAGATGTGGATAGTCGCAGTGGAAGACTAACCACTCGTCTTTCTGAGGCTTGCGTTGTCCGCAGGCATACTGAATGTCAAACCACCAATTGGTTTGAGGTACATCAAGTTCAGGCTGCCAATGAACCTCATTAGAGCTACGATGCCAATGTCTTACCGCGTTGAGTCCATGCCCGCGGAGCACGTCTGGCTGCAAATCCGGGTAAGCTTTCACAACATCGTCATTGATGCCAAAGATACTCTTGATTCCAAGCAAGGAGTCTATTTGATGAAGCGTCCACATGTGCTCGTAGCACTCATCATAGACGCTTCGGCAATATCGCCTCAGAAATGGGAGTTTCTTACTTACTGCATACAGGATGAGTTTGAGGCCTCTTTCCAGGGCCCATCGTCCAGACGGGTATGGATTATCGTAGTCATGCAGAACTCTGACGCTCTTGATCATGTCTTCTCTCTCGATCTGTTCTGGTGTGAGCGTAGTAAGCCATATGCCAGAAGAGGAGCTGTGGCTGCAAGGAACAATATGTATGATGCCCATCTGCTTGACCTTTCCATGATCATGTCGACACGGCGTATTGACTTGTGTTGTTGAAGCCACGCATGTTTTCTGTGCACAGCTCTGGCAATCTCATTTGGATCTTGGTCGCTCACTTCACGCGGCTCTCCTTGTTTTCGGCTCGTTCTCCAATATCTTCTCTCCGAAAAAAAAGGATCTCATGAGGGCTTTCAAGAGTTTGCGGTGCGAACACTTATAAGGAGTACCTAATCCTTCGCCGACTTAGTTAGGTCCACAGTGGAAGGTTCGCTGTTAGCCGTAACGTGTATGCGTGTAGGCCAACGCTCCTTTTCCCTGTCCTAGCGTAGAACGACTCTGACGCGAGGTGAATCTGTTAATGTCCGAGGAAAGATCCGGTGGCAGATCCTTCAACAAGCCAGTTGAAGAGGGCAAAGAGTACGAGGTTGACATCAAAGAGACCAGCCGCAAAGGCGACGGTGTCGCCCGCGTGGAAGGCTTCGTCATCTTCGTCCCCGAGACCAAGCCTGGTGACCACGTGAAAGTGCGTGTTACTCAGGTCGGCCCCAGATTTGCAACCGCCGAGGTCGTCAAGTAGACGCCTCCTACAAAAACCACCGAACGTTTCGGTGCTGCAATACTCCATTTTTTCTTTCGACCTATTATGCGTGGGCTGGCTCCCATGACCATGATGAGAGCGCGTGCAAGCTCCTCTCTTCAGACATGGAGTAAGCGAGCCCTCAGCAGTCTCAAGCGAGCGGCAGCATAGCCCCCAAACGAGCCATTGAGACTCGCGACGAACAGCACCCTGAACGCCAATTGTGGCCACGGTTGAATACATGACCATAACTGGACGAGCGCAAGCTTCCGACTTCAGTCGCGGAGACAATCAAATGCAGTCTCTTGGATGGATTGTGGCTTAGAGGCGCACCGGGACGCAGTTGGCGTCTTGAATATAGCTGCTCGTTACGGCGAGTATGCTGTCAGGCCGATGGTTTGGCCTATGCTTCTACGATGGGATGGATGCGGGTGGAACCGCAACAGCGGAATGCCCACCAAGCGAAGAGGATCATTGTGGAAGCATGAATCCCCGCGACCTTTAGTCGCGGAGAGAGTCAAGATTCAAGCAAGCCTATGTTCTGTAACTTCCGGACTCTGGTTTCATGGCCCGAAGTTTACCTCGGGGAGCCTTGGAAGCTAAAGGAAGAATAGGTCTAGGTTGGGGATGTCAAGAGAGGGAGCGGGTCAATCTGTCAATCGAACGAGTTCTATTCTCGTGTGCACCCCGGACGGGACTCCCAAGTGTTCAGCTAGGGAAGACCGTCAGAGTGTCGTTGCGGAGGCATTCATGGGCTGAATCGCGAGGGAAGAGAAAAGGTTATTTGTGGTATTTTGGCATAGCTCTGGCTGGTGGTAAAATGGCACAGGTCGTCGAAAGTGACGCGTCAGGAAGGATAGTAATCCCGAAGACCGTGCGCCAGGCGCTGGGAATCAAGGGGAGGACGCGGTTCCTGCTCGTGGAGCGGGGCGAGGGTCAACTGATGCTCCAAAAACTCGAGGTTGATGAGATTGCACGTAGACTTGAGAGGGAGCTCGCTGGAAAGGACATCGATGCCATTGTTCGAAAAGTCAGAGAAGAAGTCAACAAGAAGATCAAGACCCAGTATCCGGACCTTCTTCGTTGACAGCAACGTCTTCATCGCCGCCATAAAGAATCCGAGGAAGCGCACACGGACGCTCGAGCTACTCATTAGGATGATCGAAGATCCAAGCATCAGTCTCGTTGGAAACGAGCTCCTCACATATGAGATGCTGCGCTACGCGGAGCTCCTGAAGTCCCCTATTGCCGCGGCTCTCGTTGCTGCTCTCCTTGACAAGACCGCCATTGTCTCAGTCTCGGAGAACTATCGGAGGGTATGTACGGCTTATCTCAAGACGCCTGACCCAGCAGACGTGCTACACGCCGCAACATGTCTCCAGGCCGGCGCAGTGCTAGTAACGAATGACCGCCACTTCAGAAGAATAAAGAAGAAAGGCATAATCGATGTCTGGACAATTGCAGAGGCAATCCGAAGGTTGATTAGCTCTTCGGAATGAATGCTCCGCCGCATCAGAATTGGCGAACGTTGCCTCCTCCTTCACTTTCGATATCGATGCTCGTGTGGTAGAAGCCTCGGTGTCCAAGCCGTGTGAGACGTGCTGCCGAAGGCTCTCCGCGCTATGACTGCGGATCCCGTTCTTGGAATCATATTGCATCAACTGGAGTTGCAGGTCCTGACCATAACTGGCCGAGCGCAAGCTCCCGACTTCAGTCGAGGAGAGAATCAACAGTTGTGTCGGTCAATCGAATAGCTTCAACTCGTGTGCTCTTAGGGGTTTGAAGTGTCTAAGGTTCAGGGTGTATAAGCTTGCTCCGTTGTTGATCGTCACGGCGGCTATGATCGCATCTGTTCTACGTATGGTTGTGCCGGCTTTCTCAGTCTCCGCCTCCAACTTGGCGGATAGTTGCGCGTCTTCTTTTCCGAAGCTTAGCACGGGTAACTGTAGAACTTCTCTTACGGGTTTAGCGTATTTGTGCAAGCCGTACATGATCTCGTGGAGGTTTATCGCGGTAATGCTGATCTTGTCGTCACTTTCAAGGATCTTTCTCAGGGCTTCATCGCCCTTCCCGGATCGTTTGTCGAAGATCTCAATCAGAACGCCGGTATCCAGTACTACCATGTTCTGCGCTCGACTCTATGAGTTTGGATTTCTGAAAGCATTCGCTCCTTGTCCGTGAATTCGACGCATCCCCTGAGCTTCTTCAGGAGTTCCGGCGTGCTGATGTCTTCGGTGAGCCTTTCGAATAGTTTGCTGAAGCTTTCGTCTCTTCTCTTGACCGCCAGGAGCTTCCTGTAAACTTCATCGCGTATCGTTATGGTCTTCGTCAAGGCTCCTCAATGGAGCGGGGATGTTTAAACATAGATTTAGACCCACGACCACGCTTCGCGCCCAGATTTCGCGCTTAGCTTCTTCCATGGAAAATATGTGCGCGTCTATGATCATGTCGACTCTACCGCCATCGATCGCACGTATGACATCATCATAATTCGTAGCCACGACTAGGCGAGTGCGAGCTCCCGACTTCAATCACGGAGAGAATCAAGAAGTGAGCGGCAGGCCTGCGCAGCCGACCTTGCCTCTTACTCGTCTGTTGAAGTTGGGGCAAGTGAAACATTCGACGAAGGATACTCTCTTCGCCTTGACTGGGCAATCGACAGCTTCCTTCTTCATCTTCGCTAGAGCTTTGCCTTTCACTGCGCCCTTGATCGCTTCGAGACTATCTTTGGGTGTAGGGATCGCCTTCGGAACCTCTATGACGTCAACTGTGTACTTGTCTTCTGGGATTTCGCTCAAGCCCGATCACTCAGATCCTCAGTGCATCATTCGGACTAGAGAGGCGTCAGAATGGGTCGGGTCTTAAATGATTTCCGATCGTTCCCGTGCGGCCATCCTAATGCTTCATAGCGCTTCTCGGAAAAGATCACGGCTCCTATTCATCGCTAGCTTGGAACCGATGTTTCGCTTGCTCATGCTGATTCTCTTGGCACCCTTGATGATGGCTGCTGGGACTCCTTCTGCGCCTTGACCCATTACGAGTTCCGCGGCGCAGGCAAGCTCATCGGCGATCGATACGAACTTGAACTTCAGGATGTTGCCGAACAAGTCCTTGGCCCCACGGTAGTCAACAAACGGATTGAGTCCGCTCGTGCCGATCGCGAATTCGCTCTGTCCAGCTCTGAAGGGCCTACTGTACGTGTCAGTAACGATTACCTGCACGCGTTTTCCGGTTTGCTTCAATATTCGTTTCGCGATCCGCGCAGCTGATAGCTTCGGGTTCCAAGGTAGGAGACAGTACGTGTCGGGACCTTCCACATTGGATTTGTCGATGCCAGCGTTCAAGCACACGATCCCGTGCTTAGTCTCAACAAGAAGTATCCTAGGCTTGGCCCTGATGACCCGACACGATTCGTTGAGGATCAACTGAACAAGCCGGGGATCCTTCAGGCATTTTCGTGCGATCTTGATTGCATGGGCAGATGGTTTGACTCCGGAGAGTCGACGGATCCGACCTTCCGATTTCGAGATGATCTTGTGACCAATGACGAGAACATCGCCATTCGCAATTCGGATATGAAGGCGCCTCGCCCTCTCTAACACCAGTTCGGCGATGTCATCCCCCGGCTTCACTAGCGGAAAACCCTTCAGCCCAAGGATTCTCACATCGCCTCTCATTCTTCATCACGGACTGCGCTCAAATCCTCTCGAATCACATCCTCCATATAGATAAGATAGAGGCTGGCCGAAAATTCATAGCGGTTGACTTGGTTGTGTCAACTGCGCTTCTTTTCGGTTTCTGGGCTCACTCGGTTCTGCGCCGAGTTCATCCCCAGCTTGGGCCAAGCCTACTGTGGCCCTTCGGGTCGTGGCCAATGGCAAGAAACGCGACCCGATATTCAATGCGCCAACATAGTCCGCGTTGTAGATGAGCTCACAGCCCCAGCAGTGGAAGATGCTCTGCGTGGGACGGTCCGTGTTCCGTGAGCCGCAACGCGGACAAGTCATGCTCGTCCACCGCTCATCCACGACGCGGACGGGGATGCCGTGTTCAGCGCATTCTTCTTGGATGAAGCGTATGGCACGGCCATACGCCCACCCAGTCAACAGTCTACGCAGGTACGGCTTCCCGTTACCACGATATGCGCTACGATACTTCAACAGCTTCGGGTGTCCGACCGCGACGAGCGTACGATTCGATAGATCCGCGACCTGTTTCGCCATGAGATGGTCATAGTATTCTGCCACGTGCATACGTTTGTGTCGGAGACGCTTCAGTGGTTCCCACTTTCGCGCCCGCTGCAGCTCCGCGATTCTGCGGTTCAACATTCGAAGACGGGCACGCTTCGTACCACCCCGAACCGTCTTGAAGTCGTATCCTCCGAGCTGCTTCATGGCTACAGTTGCTACTGAGCGTTTCACGCCGAGGTCTATCCCGCGCACTGCATGGGCTGGCTGGTCGGGGACGCTGTACTCAACCTTCACATGAACGTAGTATTTGCCATCGCGTTTCACAAGCTGGAAGCTCTTCAAGTCACTCTTCGACAGCAGATCCAGATGGTACATCGCAGGATTCAGTGGAATTGTGAGCTTTGCGCCTCTTCGCAGCGTGGAGACACGTGCGACGCACGGGCATAGTTTCGCCCTCTCAGATTTCTCGATAGAGCCGAGTTGGCTGTCGAACCATATTGGAACCTTACGGCGCATGCCTTTCGTGAATGGCTTCTGGGGTTCACGTTTCAGCAGCCGCCGCAGCCATCGCCAATCTCCGTTCCGTCTCGCTTCGGCGACCTGCCGTCGCCATTTACGATGCAGTGTCCTGTAGCTGCTCCACATCCACTTCGTCGTATCGTAGCAGCATTGAACCATATGTCCAGGCAGATGCGTCTCAGCCTTCACCTGTTCGTAGAACCGCGCCCTATCCGCATAGGTGCCTTCCAGGTTGTACTCATCGAACCGTTTCGACCAGAGACAAACACCATATGTCAGTCGAGCCGTGAGCTTGTCGAGGATGCAGCGTTTCCGCTCCGTTAACGCGTAGTGAACCGGCACACAAACAGTCTTGACAACCTGCAAGGCTGACAATTCCTTCTAGTTGAAGTTTAAATGGGCGAGAGATGAGTGAAGATTAACACGTCAGTGGCGATTTCCGGCCAGCCTAAAGATGCTTTGGCGACTGGCGAATCGGGCGGGTCGTGGTTTCTGGCAATCGACGCTTGCAGAGTGGCTGCGTGTTCATGTGTTTCGGGGTTCGCGCCAAATTCCCTGCTCAGTCATATGGTTGGTCCAAGAAGAGCTTTTATGTGACTGAATCAGTGGAACGTCGAACTTCCACGAACAAGGTGTGGGCATAAGTTTGGCATGGGCATTTGAGGACATGGCGCTTTGGACTATCCTGTTCATCGCGATAGCGGCTCTGGTTTATGCGTACCTGCTCTCGCGTCAGATTCGACGTGAGGACTCCGGTTCGGGCAAGATGAAAGAAGTTTGGCAAGCCATATTGAATGGCGCGAACGCCTACTTGAGGACGCAAATCAAGTCGATCGTGCCTTTCATAGCCATCTTAACCGTCGTGCTCTATCTCACGTCAGCCCTCGTGGGGGGACCCTTCAACATCTCCATCGGCCGAGCCGGCGCGTTCTTGATGGGGTCGGTCTTCTCAGCCTCGGTCGGCTACTTGGGCATGAATATGGCCGTTAGAGGAAACGTCCGAGTGGCCTCAGCCGCAAGGAAAGGCTTCCGCGGCGCCCTTAAAATCGCTTACAGGTCAGGCACAATAACGGGCATGCTGACCGACGGGCTCGGACTTTTCGGGGGAACGGTAATCTTCATGATCTACCGGCAATCGGCGCCGCAAGTTCTCCTAGGATTCGGATTCGGAGGCACGCTTATCGCACTATTCATGCGAGTTGGCGGAGGCATATACACAAAAGCCGCCGATGTCGGAGCGGATCTCGTCGGGAAAGTCGAGAAAAACATCCCCGAAGATGACCCCAGAAATGCAGCTGTCGTAGCCGATCTAGTCGGCGACAACGTTGGCGACTGCGCTGGAATGGCCGCTGACATATTCGAATCCTACGAAGTCACAATAGTTTCCTGCATGATTCTAGGTCTAGCGCTCACACCGTTCGACATCAAATGGATAATATTCCCACTACTTGCCCGCGGCATCGGAGTCGTCAGCACGATCATAGGAACCTACGCGGTCTCCCTTTGGCCCGACAGGTTCACGAAAGGCGACGCCTTCAAAGCAATGGATCTTTCCTACGACCTCTCCGCCGCAATCTCAACAGCCAGCTTCTTCATCTTGGCCCAATTCTACGTCCACGACCTACGCGTCTTCCTTGCCACTACGGTCGGGATCATTCTCGCGATATGCTTCAACAAGATAACCGATCACTTCACGAATCCGAGGAAACGTCCAATCGACCGACTCGCGAAGTCCTCTCAAACAGGAGCTGCGACCGAGATCCTCGAGGGGTTAGCGCTCGGATTCGAAACTGCCGTCTGGGCTCTTTTAGTGATCGCGATAGCAATTGTAGGCTCAGTACTATTCTTCACAGGCTCGTCGGCAATCTATGTGATATACGGAGTCGCACTTTCAGGAATCGGCATGCTCACATTGACAGGTAACAATGTCGCAATGGACACATACGGCCCCATCGTCGACAATGCTAATGGAATCGGCGAGATGGCGCACTTGGAGCCTGAAGCCCGCCAGATAATGGCTGATCTCGACGCAGCAGGCAACACAACCAAAGCAATCACCAAGGCAATCGCTATAGCCTCAGCCGTCTTGGCCGCAGTCTCACTCTTCGGTGCATACACAGAGACCACAGGGCTCCAGAAGATCGGCCTGAACATTGCTGACCCACTGGTGCTCGTCGGCCTGCTGATTGGAGGTGCCCTACCGTTCCTATTTAGCTCGATCTCGATCCGAGCAGTCGGACGTGCCGCCTCCCTAATAGTGGAGGAAGTCCGTTCCCAGTTCAAGATCCCTGGAGTCTTTGAAGGAGAGAAACCTCCGGACTACGCAAAGGTCGTGAGCATATGCACATCCGCGGCTCAGCGGGAACTCTTCAGCCTAGCTCTATTGGCAATTCTGACCCCGATCGCACTCGGCTTCTTGTTGCATGAGGCAGCCCTTGGCGGATTCCTTGCAGGAATCATAGTCACCGGCCAGCTGCTGGCAGTCTTCATGTCAACTTCTGGAGGAGCCTGGGACAACGCAAAGAAGAAGATCGAAGACGGATTCTATGGCGGGAAGGGCTCTGAGGAACACAAAGCCGCAGTGACATGCGACACCGTCGGCGACCCACTAAAGGACACCGCCGGACCGGCACTGAACCCAATGATCAAAGTGATCAACTTAATCTCAGTGATCTTCGCACCGTTAATTCTGCAGCTCAAAGGCGAACCTGTGATGACCGGAATCTTGTCTGCAGTGCTGCTTGCAGTAGTGGCAATTGTGGTCTGGTACAGCAAACGCGAACGACCCATGACGCCGGAGCAGGGCAGCACATCATCAACCCCGCAGAAACAATGACTGCGCAGGATCAGCTCACGACAGGTTTCCTTCCGAATCGCCCGGTCAAACACGCCTTGAGCCGATGATCAAGCCATTCTACTGACAGATTCTGAGTCGGAGAATCGTGACCTATCTACGCTCTCACTCGGGACTCTCCGCGAGACCGTATGGATCCCCCGCTACGATCATGGTCAGTGACAGGGCTTCGCGCCAGCATGACAGCGAGCGCCAAACCAGTCAACCGGTGCACGCTCTGTCAGAAACGGCTTCCACGCCTCAGCCCGACAATCTGTCCAGGGTATGCAAAACAACTGGGCAAACTGCTTAGCCGTTGAATCGCACAAGTCTTGAAACGCAAACAGGATCGATGGCCGCACGGGCCTCCGGCTAACCTAGTCTAGATAGAGCGCCCAAGCGTGTCCGCACGTACTACATCGCATCACAGCAGGTATCTCTTCACGGACATCATCTGAGTCACAAGAGGGGCAACGCTGGGGTATCTGAACAGTCTCCACTGACGAGCCCACCCAACCAAGTATAACCGTCGGACCAGATTGGGGTGTTGTCACTGTCGAAGGCCTTCCACGGTGACTCTTCCGCCCGTCACCTCTCACGCCAATATTCGAACCGAATACATCTCGTAAGCATGAGCCCAATTCCACAACCGAACACCTGCAACCACCCACGACCCGAGCCGTTGGTTAAGCTCAAGTAAGAATGCGAAACGCACTATCGCTATCTGGTGTGCGATCGAAACGTGACGACAAGCCGACTACACGAAGAACGGCAACACACGAGGGTCTGATGCTGCAGCAAAGACAATGCAACATGTCTGGGAAAAGGCCACGAGAGATGCATGGGCCATCCGTCTCTGCGAGATGTACGCAGCGACTCGGGAAACACTCAACTACTGCTGACGATCTGAATCGAAAGGATAAAAACCCGCGAATGCACAGCAGGCCCGCGGAGCACACTAGCATAGTGGGAAGAATGAGTTGGAGAGGCCTAATCGGACCACTTTCCCGTCAAGAGTAGCCTTTAATCTAACCCATGAGCGGTGTCCCCGGATGATCTAGATGAGCGAGGAGAAAGAGCGGTCCCCGACTGGCATACTGTATCAATGCATCAGCTGCGGTGAGAAGCTCACCCTAGATCAGCTAGCTATGACTCCTGAGATCAAGTGCCCATTCTGCGGCTACAGGGTCCTCAAGAAGACGAGACCGCCCGTTGTGAAGCGCGTCAAGGCAAGATAGAAACGATCAGTGCTTCATCGCCCGAAGAGGAGACGGTTCCTCCCGTCTTGATGGTTAGTGCTTTGGGAACGCTTTCCCTGCACGAAGGTTCGAACTTGGACAGCCCGACTCGGAGAAGGTCTAGCCAGCTCAAGCGCCCACAGGGAGCCTCCGGTAGCTTCACCTCGGACGAGGGAGAGGTTCGATATCCTGCTCATTTGAAATGGGTCTGCGTCCGATGCGCAAAGTCGTGCCGTGATCTTCCAGGCCGAAAGAGGAACATACTGCTTGCCCCAAGTGATATCATGCAGATCACCGGTGCCACAAAACTCACGGCAAAGGAATTCAGCGCGTCCTCGCGAGGCCCATCTCCATACGTTAGGAAGATGAGAAAAATCGGAGGAAGATGCATCTTTCTTCAAGACTCAAGATGCTCCATCTACGGAGCGCGGCCTCTCATCTGCAGATTCTATCCATTCTCCCTCCGTCCTGCAAGAGACAACGCGTTTGAGATCGGATTCGACTCGAGTTGCTCTGGAATGGGCAAGGGGCCGCGCCGGAGCGAAAGATTCTTTCACAGTCTCATACGGCTTGCCAACCGAGAATTGAGATCACAGCAAGGCCTACTGAATGGTGACCCTAAGCCACGTGATAATCGCGGAAACTGCACTAGGCTTAAAGAGGAATTGAGCAAGAAATCCCATATCCCTTTAGGGATGGGATGAATTGCGTGTCAGCTTTCAAGCTGACCAATTCCGCAAGCACGACCCTCCGCGTTTATAGCCGATCAGTAGATCATGAGGATATGTAGAGGAGCAGAAGGCGATCAGGTGAAGACGTACAAGTACCGTCTCTATCCGGAAAAAGAGGCAACTAAGCGTTTTCTCGTTCTGCTTGAGCTCTGCCGCCGCCTCTACAATTGGGCGCTTGCTGAACGGAGGAGCTACTACAAGGAGACGGGCTGCAGTCTCACCTATCGGCAGCAACAGAACACGCTTCCACGCTACAAGAGCGAACACTCAGAGCATAAGGAAGTACACAGCCAGGTTCTTCAGGACGTACTCCAGCGAGTCGACAAGACGTTCGTGAACTTCTTCGAGAGACGGGCAAAGTATCCGCGATTCAAGAGATATGGCAATTACAGGAGCATGACGTATCCGCAGGCGGACAATACCTGGATCGGTAGAGGAAGCATCTTGCTGCCGAAGCTCGGGCGGGTGAGGATGGTGAAGCATAGGCCGATAATGGGCAGGGTAAAGACGGTTATAGTGGTTCTGACGGATAGCGGCGAATGGTACGCATGCATCACCGTAGAAAACAGGCCTAGCATCGTGACGGAAAACCCAAAGGTAGCCTACAGCCCAGTCGGCGTGGACACGGGCCTCATCAACTACTTGTACCTCTCGGACAGATCGCAGGTTGACAATCCGAAACTCATCAAAGTACATCAGCAGAGAATTGTGAAAGCTCAGAGATGGCTGAGCAGGAAGCAGCTGTCCAAGAAGACGTTCACGACTGCGAACGGAGAAAGCCGGACGGTGAAGGTGCCGTCGAAGAACCGCCTCAGGGCGAGGCGGATCCTGGCGAGCCGATGGCAAGACTACGATAACGCCAAGAACGATTGGCAGTGGAAGCTCGCCGGAGAACTCGTGAGAAAGCACGACTTCATAGCATACGAAAACTTGCTCGTCGGAAACATGATGCGAAATCACAGCCTAGCCGGGGCGATACAGGATGCGGCGTGGAGTAGCTTCTGGAGTAAGGTCGAGCATAAGGCCGCAACGGCCGCCGACCCAGTAATAACTCAGAAGGTTCCTCCACAGTACACGACGCAGAGATGCAGCAAGTGCGGACACTTACAAATTGTGGCACTATCGGAACGTACATACCGCTGCCCAAACTGCGGATACATGGCCAACAGAGACCACAACGCATCAACCAACATATTGGAACTAGGCGTCGAGTTGAGTGGGATCCAAACAGCAGTAGGGATGGGCGTGCCCGAATTTACGCCTGTGGAGACTAGACCAATACTTGCCGAGGCCACAAGGCCAATGATGAGAGCAAGCCTAGTCGTAGAAGCAGGAAACAAGTTCTGTACGCGTAGACGAACCCCGCCAGACAGCGGGAGGGATAACGCATATGGAAGCCCCGAAGCTTCAGCTCAGGGAGAACGTCACGTCTCGTCAGAAATCAGAGATGCATGGAACAGACCAAAACGGTGACGCGGACAATTGACGAAGCCGGACAAGTACGAAATGGTTGCTGACCTGGCAAAAAGGAGGGGCTACTTCTGGCCCTCGTTCGAGATCTATGGTGGAGTGAGCGGATTCCTCGACCTCGGTCCACTAGGAACGGCCATGAAGAGGCGAATCATTGAGAAATGGCTGGACACGTTCATCCGGAGACACGGTTTCGTCGAGATATCAACTCCCGTAATCACTCCTGAACGAATCTTTGAAGCTTCAGGGCACGTGGCTCACTTCAAGGACTCGATGGTCGGATGCCTGAATTGCAAACGGCGATTCAAGGCTGACAACCTCCTCAAGGAGGCCGCCAACATCAATGCGGAAGCTTTCTCCCTTTCAGAGATAGAGCAGGCAATCAACGAGAAGCAGATCCGATGTGTCGAATGCGGCGGTCAACTCTCGAAGCCAGAATACTTCTCCACGATGTTCCGCACCAGTATAGGCCCCTACAGCGAGTCAATAGCATATGGTCGGCCGGAAGCAGCTCAAGGGATGTTCGTGGACTTCAAGCGTGTGTACGAGTCGCTCAGAGAAAGAATGCCGATAGCGATCGCTCAGATCGGGACAGCGCTCAGAAATGAGATCTCCCCTCGCCAGGGGCCAATCCGTCTCAGGGAATTCACGATCATGGAGTTCGAGTTCTTCTATGATCCAGAGGAATCCGCATGTCCCCACATTAGTGAGGTGGCAGACGAGGAGGTTCGCATACTTCCGCTTCAACTTCGGGACAAAGGGATTGAGGAGCCCGTCACAGTGACGATAAGACAGGTCCTTGACAAGAAGTTCGTTATTTCAGAATGGTCTGCATATTTCATGGGTCTGTCACAGCGGTTCATGTCAAGCTTGGGGATACCGCCCGCAAGCCAGCGTTTTCTGGAAAAATCGCCAAATGAACGCGCGCACTACTCTTCACAGACTTACGATCATGAGATCTTACTGGATCGGTGGGGGTGGGTTGAGATGGCCGGGCATGCCAACCGGTCAACCCATGACCTTTCAAGCCACATCAAAGGATCAGGCTCCGATCTCACAGTCTTCAAGAAGTACGACACGCCTGTGATCCGCAGAGAGAGGGTCGCTCGTCCAATTGATTCTGCCATCGGACCAGCATTCAAGGCGCAAGCTGTAACAGTCAAGAAACTAATCGAGAGCGCCAAGACCACAGACATTGAGCAATCGATCAAGGAGAAGGGATTCTACATGGCAGGTGAATTCAAGGTGCTTCCAACACATGTCAAATTCGACTGGATAGAAACGAAAGAGTCAGGCAGAAGGTTCGTGCCGGAGGTCGTTGAGCCCAGTTTTGGCGCTGAGAGGCTCTTGTATGCAGCCCTTGAGTACGCCTACACACAAGTGAAAGACAGGATCGTTCTGAACATACCCATCGATATTGCCCCGATCCAGGCTTCTGTGTTTCCGCTGATGGCGAAGGACGGTCTGGACGACAAAGCCCGTTCAGTGTGCGATGTGCTGCGGCGTGCAAGGTTTGACATTGACTATGATGAGAGTGGGACGATCGGAAGAAGATATGCTCGAGCTGACGAGATCGGTGTCCCGATAGCAATCACTATTGACTATGATACGCTGAAAGAGGAGACGGTGACGCTTCGAGACCGCATCACGTGGAAGCAAGTGAGAACTCCCATACCCTCGCTCGTGGACAAACTGAGAGCGTACTTCGAGGAATCCCGCCCCTTCTCGACGCTCGGAACTCCTATTGCAGACAGCGCTGAACCCTAGCCAGTCCGTATTTGGACCCTGTTTGATTTTTTACGCCCCATTGGTTTGGGGTCCTAGCGATGACATGCGGAGAGAGACCTTTAATTTGGCGTTCGAGACTTACTGAGCCAGTAACCGTCTGAGAGAGCGAGTGACCGTCGATGACATTTCCGATCCAAACTGAAGCCACAATCAAACGGAGAATACTCGAGGTCTGTCAAGGCCAAGCACGAATGATCGTTGATATCGTTCGCGAACTTGTCCTCATGGTCGACAGCGTTGCCGAGAGGAAACCCAAGGCTACCAAGACGCACTATGATGCAATGCTGAAACTGATCGCGGACAACGACAAGTTGCGGACGACGCTTCTCGAGGAAGTCGCTTCCGTAGGCTCGCTTCTGGTCAGCCGTGAAGACTTCCTCCGGTTGATGTTTCGCATGACCACAATCGCGGACTATGCAGAAGCATTGGCATTCAGGCTAATGGGGGCGACGGAGAGGAACTGGAAGCTTGACAAGAAGTACATTCAGGGCCTGTCTGAGGTACTCTCGCTCGTCTTGAGCGAGGTGACGAGGATGAAGGAGACACTTCACTCCTTAGGCTTCGATCCTGACAAAGCGGTGGAGATAGCCAGATCAGTTGAAGAATTGGAACGGAAGATCGATGTCGATTCAAGGAACCTTGATTTCGAGATATTGTCCGGCAAGCTTTCTCTGCCAGAGGTACTTCTCCTGCGCGACATAGTCGAGAGGGCGGAGCGAATCGCTGATCTCGGGGTCGAAGTTGTCGACCTCATCAGAGTCATAGCACTGACCACCTAGAAGGTTCCAGATTGGTCCACAAGATAGTCGCCGAGCTTGTAGGGACGAGGCTCATCGTATGGACACCCAAAGATGGCGTAGCCATCTATAGACAAGGATTCTTTGGGAAACCAGTCGGCATTCCTAAACCGAAGCCGGATCAGGACTTCTCAGCGCCTCTCGTCCTGGACATGATGGAGGCGCTCTACCTTCAGGAGAAGGAGAGAATCAAAGTCATCGACACGAAGACCAAGAAGCCAGTAGCTCGCACGCGATTGATGAAACTCGCAGCGGTCACATACAAGAACTTCGAGCTCGGATACTCGGTCTACAGAGACCTCCGCGATCGAGGATTAATCGTAACTCCGGGTATTCGGTTCGGGTCGGATTTTGCCGTTTACGAGCACGGCCCCGGAATCGACCATGCTCCTTTCATAGTGACCGGAAGAACTGAGAAAGACAAAATGGGCCCATTCGAGATTGTGCTGGCTGGTCGACTGGCCACAACCGTAAGAAAGCAGTTCACCATAGCAGTCCCAAAGAAGAACAAAGACAAGATGGACTACCTGGCATTCCGCTGGTTCAAGGCCTGAACCAAACCTGATGTTCGGAGCGGCTCCCAGCTTTGAAGCGCTCGCCTTGAAACCCCTAAACCGCTAAAGAACGACCATTAGCCCCTTTCATGGCAGGGGACTTTCGTGGCAACGAGGATTGACGCAAATGATCATGCTTTCCTGACTATGGGAAGCACTCAGACAAGTCAAGATCATCACGTTCAAGTCAAGCGAGCACGAACCATGTGCTATTGCGGCGAAAAATGAGTCGCCGCACACGTAGGATGCACTCGTCAAGTCTTAAATGACTTCCAGAACCAGTCTAGTCCGACAGAACTTCGGGTTACCAGTAGCGAAACGCTTGGAGCTTGCACCCAAATGCGGGTTAGGAATGTATCAGCAGTTCTCGTGATACTGCTTGCGATAGCTTCGACGTTTACTCCTATAGCATTCGCTCTTCCCCCATTGGAGAATGGGATCACTTTTCCGGCAGGCACGTTCGTAATCCCGATGGATGGAAACCAAGCGGAAAGGATCCTGGTCTTCGGATTCGTTCACGCCCTACTGGCTGCCCCGAATGGCATTCAACTTTACAGAGTGATAGAGCCGCCGAACGTGACTTTGACCACTAACATGACTGCATCACCTGCAGTGTTCGCGGGCGGGCCGTTTCTGGTAAATCCCAGCGACGCGGCAAAGGTAGCTCAAGTCAAGAGCGAGACTTACTTCAAACATGTGACCGTTGGAGTACTGACAACGCAGCACGTGCTGAACAACATCTTCAAAGTCACGGTACCAACAAAGATTCTGGTTGTCATCGGCGAACCCGCGTGGGGACGAACCGACACGACCCTCGATGCGATGAAGATCCCTTACAACACCACCACTCACGCGCAACTTGCAGCAAATCCCGACATGATGTTCAGTTACACATTGGTTGTCGTCGACTGCAACGGCTGGAATGGTAACATTCCATCCCAGATTGCAGGGGACCTCAGAACTGAGGCTAACTCGGGACACGAGGTGATCTTCACCGATCGCGCGATGATGGACATGAACTCGACGTTTCCTGGATATGTGACGCTCACTCGTCTCTTCCCCGCAGATAGTGTTTCAGCTGCGTATGCCTACAACCCGCCTAGAAAGTACGATCCAGCGAAATTCGGAGGTTCGGCTGACAGGTTCACGTCAGAGTTCCCCAGCCAGTATTACAATGCTCCGTCGCGTCCGAATGAGATTAACGTTTACACAGAGTCGATGGGAATTGCGGTTTCATCGATACCGTCGGGCAGAGTAAATGACGTTCGAATTCTGGCGGACTCAAATAAATTCGGGAGTTCACACAACCAGTATGCGATCCTTGCGTTCTATTTCGGATACGGTCAAGGAATTGTGGAAGGACTAGCATTCCACCCGCAGGAGCAGACTATATCCACTGTTGGGGCCAACGGGTACTACGCTGTATACGAGTTCTATGGCAACAAGTTCGTGCACGGCCCTCCACCCGAAGACTACACGCTTGACGCGACCCCGAAATCTCGCACGACAGCTCAGGGCACATCTGTGGATTACACGATAACCGTACAATCCTATGGGGTCTTCAACAAGCCTGTAAGTTTGAGCATCACGTCCGGAATGCCTCCTTTCGCGACATACAACTTCGTTCCTCCGGCGCCGCAGCCACCGGAGAACGGTGCCGTGACCTCAACCCTCACGGTCGCAGTACCTCTGAGTACTCCAGTGGGGACTTACCTCCTTAATGTGACAGGGCACGACACATCGAGTCCCGTCGTCGTGAGATGGACCCTCGTCACGTTGAACGTGACGCTCGCGCCTGCCGACTTCAGCGTCTGCGTATCTCCGAACTCTCTTACAATCAACACGACAGAATCCAAGAACGCAATTGTCACAGTCACTTCGATCGGGACGTTCAATCACAATGTAACGCTCAACGTGACGGGATTGCCCGCGCACGTAACGGCAACCTTCACGCCTGCTGCGCCGCAGCCACCACCAGGGGGCTCTGCAGACTCGATAATGAGAATCACGGTAGGCGCGGATGCGGTCAATGGCACTTATCATCTCCTCATAATAGGCTCGAATGGCACATGCGGGCCATCGTGCACGAGAGACACGACAACGGCCCCCTGCAGTCTGCAGTTCTTCACACTTAGAATAGAAAAGCCACCTCCCACCTCAATCCCATGGTTAACGCTGCTGCTCATTCTTCTGGCTGCCTTGGTAGGAGTCGTCCTTGGCATCCTCGCGTTTGCGTTGTCGTCCCGAGGTCCTTCCGCCACTGGCGGAATGATGTATGTCGTTCCAGTAAACGCACAACGCATGCGTTGTCCAAACTGCGGGAATCCGATCGCGCTAGATACGGTGTACTGCCCGTTCTGTGGGTGGAGGCGGGGATCGCCTGTCGCAATTGGAGTCGTTGGCCTAGCCGTGACTCCCAGGCGTCGGATTCGTGAGAGAAGAGCCGTATGGGGGTTTGTGTTGGCGATGATAGGAGGGATTCTGATACTCGTGAACACAGTCGCACTGCTTTCCCCGACTTTCTGGGGGCCTCCAACTGGATGGTCCGCTGTCTTTTGGTGGTTAGGCGGTTCATCAGGTCTGGGGCAGCCTATTGCGGTCCTAATAGGCCTCATCTGCGGGCTCACCGTAATCGCCGGTGGCATTATGATGTTGATGAGGCGAGGCCCGATTGGAGCGATCATAACGTTCCCATTTGCTGTGTTGAGCTTCGTGATGGGCGGAGGGTTCATCGTGGGGGGAATTCTCGGGATCGTGGCAGGCATCTTGGGAATGGTCAGAAGATAGGTGTCTGGCAGCGATGCGACACCGTGTCATACCGTGACCAAATCAGGTGTCTAGTGAGCGTCGGATATAAGGGAAAACGCAGTCAATCCATCGAACTCGGGTGCCGCAGCCGCCTCGTTGTTGAGCCTCGTCTGCGTATCCCAACCGCTTTGTATCCCCGACGTTGACGCGTATGTGCAGGTCAACCTGCCGTTTTTCACTATTTCCAACATTCAACCACTGACAATAGATGATTCAAGGAATAAGTCATGATTTGACGTATTATATCGCAAGGCGAAATCATGTCAATGGAATCTTTCGAGTACTATCGCGACGCCAGCGGATTCTGGCGAGTTAAGAACATCAAAAGGCGCCGCCGCTCCACGATCTAGTACACTATTGCGTGCTGTCGACATCCGTTCACGCGTGTATCTGTACTATATCTCCGTCAGAGAGTATGTGGCCGATCCCAACACGTTCTCCATCATAGCTTGCGCTCTTTCCCCAGACCCTTGCATATTTGAACTGGTGATAGAGGACGCTGTGTATTTGGCGGCTTAGTTCACCGACAGTCGTACCTTTCTTGATGATGAAAGGTTCGGGCGAAGGGCGCGTGGCATTGGGTTCCTTCGTGTAGATTCGGGCAATCTCCAGGACTTCGAATAGTCGCTTTCCAAGGTCCGACAGTCCAGTCCTGGTGAGACAAGAAGCAACCAGCACCGACATCTTCAAGTCCATGTTGTCGAGAAGTCGTCGAGCACTTGCGGGGGCATCTATCAAGTCTGCCTTGTTGGCCAACACAATCGTGGGTTTGTAGATGAGATTGGTTTCGAGGATCACATCCTCAATATCGTCAAGCGTCACGTCCCCCGTTGTACGGACTATCGCGTTTGAAACCCCGTAGCTCTTCAGCAGTGACGAGACTTCGTCGCGAGTACAACCCATTAGGCGGCCCGTGGCGAAAAGCTGCACGCCCTCAGACCTTGTCTTCTGAATGATAACATTGGATTCCGACCTCTGGGTGCTCACCTGCGAGCGACCGAGCTCAGCCAGTATCGCTCCGAGTTGCTCGACAGCGTCAGCGCTCAAGTCGACCATGACGATCAGGCCATCACATGTACGCACTAGGTCGGCCGAGCCTTCCTGAAACACAAACCTCCCTCCGCTTCCGGGCACGAGAGCTGGAAGTTCGACGAGCTGAAACTGTACGTCCTCGAAGAGTAGCATTCCCGGCACGCTCTCTTTCGTTGCGTACGGATATGTCGCCACAACTGGCTTGGCTGCAGTGACGGCGCTTAGGAGACTGCTACGCCCTACTTTCGTCAAACCAAGAATCGCAATTTGCGCTGCTCCAGTCTTCTGCAGGCTTCGCTCCGTGGCTCTACTGCCACCCCGTCTCCGCTGGACCTGCACCTCGGCTTTGAGCAGGGCAATCTTGCGTTTTGTTTGTGCACGGAGACGCTCGTTCCCTTTGTGTTTCGGAATTGCTGAAAGGAATTCCTGCAGTGCAAGTATCTTCTCTTTGGCCGTCCTCGCCTGCTCAGCCTTGTTCCATTTGGCCTTCGCTTCAGCTGTAAGGTTCGCAGGCAAGGGCGATCCTGTAGATCAACCACAGATCGATTCGGAAAAAGCTTGGCGTTGGAACGCATCGGCCCGATACACGCTTCATGCTATCGTCAGCTGGTGCGCGAGTCAGGCAGGTGTGAGTATCTTTAAATATGTTCTCGGCCTTAACGCGTCGTCACCAATTCAAGGAGCTTTAGAATCGCATAATGGCGGAAGTCTGTTCGACGTGCGGTCTCCCAAAGGATCTTTGCGTCTGTGGCACTATTAGCATGGAACAACAGCTTGTGAAGGTCCGCCTTGAAACAAGGAAGTGGGGTAAGCCCACTACTGTCATCGAAGGGATCGATGCAAAGAGCGTTGACCTTGACAGTTTGGCTGGGAAGCTGAAGAGCTACTGTGCTTGTGGTGGAACCGCAAAAGACAACCAGATACTCCTCCAGGGCGATCATCGAGACAAGGTTCGCAAGATTCTCGTACAACAGGGCTTTCCTGAATCAAGCATTGAGATACACTGACGGTATTCGAGGGGAGGCTAAGGTGAACCGGTTCATCGAAGTAGTGAAAGCGCTCAGGGGTCGCAGCCGATCGGCTGTCGCATGTCCGCAATGTGGAAGTCTGAACATAGCCAAGTCAACCGGGATGGACGGATGGATGCTTCCCCCATTGTATCTCTGTCGTGATTGTGGATATGCGGGAAGAGTTGTTCTAGAGATTCAGGCCCAGGACACGTGCCGGGAGGGCTCCGGGGATGAGAAGAACGCGACGGTACGTTAACGTTCCATATTCGGAACGTTAATATTCTCCCGTTCCGTTGGCTACGCTCTCTCAAACCCGACGAGACGCGGATAGATCCGAATGCTCAATCAGGATGCAAGTCAAAGCACAACCACACGCTCTTGCAGGATCCTCAGCGTACTCATCATACTTGTCCTTGCTGCTGCACTGACGATGGGTGTCGCTCATGCAGAGGCCACACCGGTCGAGAGGTCTGAGTCGATAGATCTGCGTGCGGGTGATTGGCTTTCAGTATCCAGCAACAGAGAGTCGCTCCAGTCAATCGAGATTACAGGAAACCTATCTGCGGTCCAGCTCCCTTCATCCCTGCGTTACCCGGCAGACAGCTTCAACATGACCTCTTACGCCCAGGGCCATTACTCAATCACAATGGCTTTCAGCTTTCCTTCAGAGTACAACGTAGTCATCCTAGTCAACGTGAGCAATGCAGCTAGAAAAGAAATTGCCTCATACTATTTCTCCTCGGGCCAACTGCTTCTCACAATCGATCTGAATTTCAGCGCACCTGACCCGGGTATCGCAGGTACTCACGGCACTGGGTGGGACGATTTCGCAAGCTGGACAGCTCGTTTCGGAGCTGCCTTTCCGCTTTGGGTCAAGCTGCTGTATGCAGTACTCGGATTCCAATTCGCCGTGGTAGGATACAAGTGGATCAGATTCGAGAACGATGCAAGACAAGACAAGTCCTCGATGTCAAGATTCGACAGAGGGAACCTGCTCTATCTTTGGAGCGAGGTACTCTCCAAGCTCCTCCTAACTGCATTGCTTGTAATTGCAGCAGCGATGAGTGGACAGTTCATTCTGCTTTCAGTTCTGAAATTCATGTTTCTCGCGCAAGTCAACATGCTGAATCTCTGGGACCTGTACGTGTTGGGATTCGCGGCGGGAATAGCAGTGATCGCTTACTGCTTCAAGCTCGTTCTCCAAAAATCGTTTGACCTTAACCCATTGTTCCAGGACTGACCGAAATGGATTCACAGCAAGCAGTCCAGGCTGAAAAAGACAGGGCGATCCAGTACCTGTTCGGATCCCGAGTCCCATGGTGGGCTAAACACAGGTGGCTCCGCTTGGCCTTCTATCTGCCTCTCAACGCACTGGACAGGAACTTCAGCAGGTGGAAGAGGGCGCGAGTTTCGCCTAGACGATTCCGCCGTCTCAAAGAGCGCCTAGACCGTCAGTATCCGCCCGAGACATACTCTCCACGCAATCTGATTGGTAGAGAGAAGGAGTTCAACCTCCTGCTAGACGCATTTCGATTGCATGTGCTGAGACATCCGGTTCTGGAGAAACTGTTCACGAGAGAGGAGTTGCCGAAGGCCTTCTGTCTAAGCGGCCAAAGCGGAACCGGCAAGACATTCCTGACAATGGTTTCACTAAAGCAGATGCTGCTTGAAGGGCATTCGAACGGAGTCTTGGTCTCCCCTGTAATAGTCAGGGGCTCTGATGTATATTCTGAGTTCTATGGGCGAAGCACAAAGCAGCTTGGCAAGATATTGGATCAGGCCGCCTCTACACCCTCAGTCGTGTACATCGACGAGTTCCAGAGCCTCGGCAAAAAGGTCAGGGGTGAGACCGGCACTGAGATGGAGGATACGCGCGTCCAAGACGAGCTGAATCGCTGGCTCGACAAGATCACCTCAGGGCCATCCAGGACACTTGTGGTGGTTGCCACTAACGCGTACGAGCAGACTCGTGAGGACATCCGAAGGCGGATGATGCGCATCGACTTGGATGCAGGAGTGACTCGCGAGATGCTTCTCGCTCTAATTGAGGACTCCTTGCAGCACGAGGGATGGAAAGGGGTTTCTCCGATGGAGATTCTCGAAGTACTAGAACGTGAGGCGACAATACGTCGTAGAGGTTCCATAACTCCGAATGATGTCAGATCCGTCTTCAGAGAAGTCAAGAAAGCCAGAGAGACCCCGGTATTGGAGACGCTAAGAAAGAACCTCACCTTCGCGCTTCCACAACTCCCGGTCACTAGGCACAGAGTCAAGATTGAGGAGTTCATTGCTGCATCCAAGAACATGAAACTGTACTCGGAACAGGAGAAATCCCGCGAAGTCATGGATGCAGTCTACCTGATCCGTCCAAAGGAAACCCGGCAGCAAATTGGAGGACTACACGAGATCAAGGATCGTATCCTCAACGAAATCTCATTGGCGTTTAATCCAAAGATGGCAGACCTGGGCTACGATTCGAACTGCCGATTTCTCTTGCTTGGCCCGCCGGGAACAGGGAAGACTCTACTAGCGTTGGTTGCGGCCGCAGAAAACAACGTCGCTTTCATCAAGGTTAGGGGAGGCGAATTGATGAGCGGCGCCTCGTACCATGGCGAGCCCGAACGGCGAATTAAGGAACTGTTCGGACTTGCGAGACAGCGTAGCCCGTGCATTCTCTTCCTAGATGAGGCCGACGCGATCTTCTGGGGAGGAGATGCAACAAGCAACAAGCTTCTAGCCCAAGTCAAGTCTGAGCTGAGCGAGCTAACCTCCAAGGACAGAATCGTGGTGATCGCAACGTCGAACAAGGAAGAGCTCATCGACAGGGCGACTCGGGATAGATTCGAGCCCCACGTCTACACTGTACCACCCCCGCAGAATGACGACGAATGGAACGAAGTTGTTGAGATACACCTTCTGAAGATCAAACCGTACCTAGCTCCAGACGTTGAGGCAAAGAAGATCACACGTATGTTCAGACGCGAGCGGATCTTGAGCCCCCGAGGGGTCGCCGAGACCATCACGGAGGCGCACAGGTTATGGGTGTCAGAAATCGGCGCGGCCAACGAAGTCCGGGCAGCCACAGACCAAGAGAAGAGAACGACGGTACAGGTGCGATTTCGGGCGGACCTCGAGAGGATCGAGCATTTGCTTCCGGCAGTCAAGAGGGATCTATCGTTTCTGGATCAAGTTCAGGTCGATACGTACAGGCTCACACTGCAGCATTTCGAGTGGGCGCTGAACTCCCTTGAGACTCCGGAAGACAGACATGCTCGAGAGCTAACGGAATCCCTGATTCTCCCCGAGCCAACGCCTGGGGTCGCATACGGCCTATACACAACCTCTCACGGCGTCGGCGGAATCATGGCGGTGCAATGCAGCGTCAGGCCCATAGTGCCTGGGGAACGGCAAGTGTCAGTTACTGGTCAAGCAACATCGGTCGTGCTGGGTCAATCTGCAGTTCCAGATCGTTCGGTCGTGCAGAGTGCAGAGAATGCGGTTGAGGCAGTCAGAGGATGGTTGTGGAATGCGGCTAGGATTGAACTAAACGAAATGCACGTCCACTTCCAGATGAGGAGTCTATCAGAGGGCGCTCCGGGTCAAGGGGTCTCCGGTCCGAGTGCGGGCCTAACCATGTTCGTTGCGCTTGTGTCCGAGCTGGCAAACATGAGATGCCATGTCTCGAAAGTCATGACCGGCACCATCGGCATAAAGCTAGACGTCGGGCCGGTAGGCGGTCTCGGTGGTTTTGGCTCGGAGACGGGGAAGCTCGTTGGGATCCTGAAGACAAAAAGAGTACGAATAACGGATCTGTTCGTGCCAAGAATTAACTACGAGAAGGCTCGTGACGAGATGAACGTGCTGAGCGACGAAGGCATCGCCATTCACCCGATCGTTTCGGCGCATGAGACATGGGAGCCTATGTTTGGCTTGAGCGAGAGCGTCATCCTTGAGAGAATATGCTCACGTCAAGCAGAGGAAAGTCATGGTGGAAAAAAAGGGACGATAACGAACTGCGTACCTACACGTTGAGGCTGAGGGACTCCTTGAGGCCCTTGTATCTATTGCGAACAGTGACTTCAGTCACGTTCGCGACTTCAGCGATCTCCTTCTGAGTTTTCTTCTCTTGCTCAAGCACACATGCGACGTAGAGCGCTGCAGCGGCTAGGCCCATGGGGTCTTTGCCTGCAACAATGCCTTTCCTTCGTGCTTCGTTGATGATGTCCATGGCTCGTCTTTGGGTCGGCATGCTAATGTCGACCTTGGTCGCTATTTTTGAGACGCATTTGACTGGATCCTCGACGGGCATCCTGAGGTCAAGTTCTCTGACGAGGAGTCGATAGCATCGAGCGACATCTTTCTTCCGTATACGTGTCGCTCCCGCCAGATCCTTAAGTGTCCTTGGTGTCTCCGAGAGTCGGCATGCAGCGTAGAGGGAAGCTGCCGCGATCGCCGCGATCGATCTTCCTCTCACAAGTCCGCTTTCGAGAGCTTTTCGATATATGATGGCGGCTCTTTCTTTGATTGGGTTGGGGATGTGAAGTTTGTCGGTCAGTCTGTCGAGGTCAGCCATTGCCTGAGCGAGGTTCCGATCAGCGGATGAATGAACTCGGGTCCTAATCTGCCACTTGCGAAGTCTGAGCATTTCTAGGCGGGTCGCCAATGGCAGCTGACGCCCGTACGCATCTCTATTCACTCTATCAATGACCGTAGATAGGCCCTTGTCGTGGATAGAGAACGAAGTTGGGAGGCCGACACGCCCCCTTTCATCTCTCTCTTCCTTCGTAAAAGCCCGCCACTCTGGTCCACGATTAATCGCATGTTCACTCAGAACGAGGCCGCAATTTTGACAGATTACCTCTCCTAGATCAAAGTCTTCGACGAGGTTGTTGCTCGCGCATTCGGGGCAGTTCGTTATCTTTCCAATCTTCTTGGTCGTTGCGGCCATTTTTTTCTCCACTCTCCATACTTCGGCGTGCCTACACCATCTGTCGCCAAAACGCACCTTCACAACGCAGTCGGGGACGGAAGGCGGCCATTTGGTCGGAAGGCATAATAGCCTCGTAATAGTCGTATAAAAAACTTGTCCAAAAAGAGAATATAACCCTCCACTTGAAGCTCCATGACCCCTCCGTGACGTGACAAAATGACTCCGGATCAGAATTTGGGCCTTGAGAATGCAAAATCGCGCCCAAGAGGGCTCAAATTGGACGAAAACCGACCATCTGAGACGGTGATGGGCAAGACCGGTGACATGTGGGCGCGAGTCGGGTAAGAGCGTTGAGATCGTGCGAAACGCTGCTCGATCTGCTTATCTTTCAGCAACCTTTTGAGCGCAGACGGAAATGAGGCGGGCGGGGATTCGCGAGTGTCAAGGGACGACGATGTAGTTGCGGCGATAGGGAAAGTCCAAGCCAGTGTTACTAACATCAACACTATTCGTTTCGAGAGGGATGCGTTCCTGCATGTGCACCCGGCTCGGGGTATCGGTTCCGGATTCATTATCGATGACAAGGGGCACATCCTCACCAATCATCACATCACAACTGGCTCGCGTGAGATCGAGGTTGCGTTGACAGACGGTAGAGCTTTCGAAGGAAAGCTCGTCGGGTCAGATCCTGCCAACGATCTCGCCGTCGTGAGGATTGACACACGCGATCTGCCTGTGGCCGAACTGGGCAATTCAAGTGAGTTACGAGTGGGTCAGACGGTCATCGCCATCGGGAACCCATTTGGGTTGGCTGGTGGGCCCTCAGTCACAGTGGGAGTTGTCAGCGCGCTAAATCGTCACATCTTAGCGGAAAGAGTGTACGAGAACTTGATTCAGACAGACGCGTCTATCAATCCTGGCAACAGTGGCGGCCCTTTGCTCGACTTGACAGGCAAAGTCATCGGGATCAACACCGCCAATATCCCCGGCGCTCAAGGTATTGGATTCGCAATCCCAATCAATACGGCAAAAGCGGTCCTGGACGACATCGTAAAGTACGGCAGAGTCACCCGGCCTTGGTTGGGAGTCATCGGCCTCGATGTTTCCCGCGAAGTCGCGCGAAGGTTCAGCTTGGCCGTTGGTTCTGGAATCTTCGTGATGCAAATAATCCCAGAGAGTCCAGCCGAACGCGCACAACTGCAGTCGGGCGATGTGATCGTAGGAATTGATAACACGCACCTCGATTCCATGGAAGGCCTGCAGAGAGAAATAAGAACACGAAGAGCTGGCGACGGTGTCTCTCTCGTTGTCGTGAGAGGATCCGAAGAAGGGAAAGTGAGGGTCACGCTGTAGAGCTAGTGTTCCAGCTAAGTGCCTTCTCGGTAGTCGTGCAAGTAGTGGTCTTGGCCGGTCGTCAGACTATCGATGGTCATCCCCATTGTCTCCAGCTTCATCTTTGCGATCTGCCTCTCGTAGTTCTCCGGAACGGGATACACTCCCGGTTGAAGGTCTCTGCCTTTCTCAGCCAGGTAGACCAACGACAAGAACTGTGTCGCGAAGCTCATGTCCATCACCTCCGAAGGATGTCCCTCTGCTGCGCCTAGGTTGACCAGTCTTCCCTCGGCGAGGAGATAGAGCCTGCGGCCGTCCCGCAAGGAGTACTCCACATTGTTTGGCCTGATCTCCCGTTTTCTCTTGGCCAAACGAGCAAGGTCTCCCACGGAGATCTCGACGTTAAAGTGACCCGTGTTGCAAAGGACAGCTCCGTCCTTCATGCGTTTCATATGCTTCTCCGTGATGACATCCTTGCAACCAGTCGCTGTAACAAAGACATCTCCTACAGCGGCGGCTTCAGCCATTGACATTACCCGAAAACCATCCATAGCCGCTCTAAGAGCATTCAGGGGGTCGACCTCGCAGACAATGACGTTAGCTCCCATTCCCCTCGCCCGGTTTGCGAGCCCACGTCCGCAGTGCCCATATCCCGCAACTACGAAGCTCTTGCCGCTCAGTAGGAGGTTCGTGGCTCTCAGGATTCCATCCAGAGAGGATTGACCTGTTCCGTAGACATTGTCAAAATCCGATTTAACCTTCGCATCATTGACTGCCACTATCGGATATCTGAGCATGCCTTGATCTGACATCGCACGCAGGCGATGAACGCCAGTCGTTGTCTCTTCAGTTCCCCCAATGATTCCGCTTATCTGATTGGGTCGTTCCTGATGAAGCGTGAAAACCAAGTCCGCTCCGTCATCCAGAGTGAGCTGAGGCTTGCGGTCAAGTACCTGACTAACGCACCAGTAGTACTCGGATGTCGAGAGTCCTCGCCAAGCAAACACCGACACGCCCTCTTTCGCCAAGGCAGCAGCAACATCGTCTTGAGTTGAGAGCGGATTGCAGCCGCACCAAGCAGCCTCAGCGCCTGCATCGCGGATCGCTCTCACCAGAACTGCAGTCTCTTTGGTCACGTGAAGACAACCGCCGATCCTGAGGCCCTTAAGTGGTCGATTCTTCAGCGCTCTCTTTCTCAGAGCCATTAAGACAGGCATACGAGATTCTGCCCACTCAATCTTGAGCAGTCCTTGCTCGGAAAGAGATGGGTCACGAACTTTCGACGACATGCCATCGAGTATTGAGGGCTTGCCTCTTAAATCTTGAAAGGAACCGGGGCTCCGGCCACCGAATGTAATGACCGTTCGCTCAGACGTATCACGGGAATATTCCTCTGAGTTTCGTTATCTCGGCCATCTTGTCTACCGCCAACATGTAGGCTGCCTCTCTCAAGGTGACCTTGCGTTCTTCAGCGAAATCGTGGATTTGACCAAACGCGCCCGTCATCAAGACTTTCAGCCTTGAGTTGACTTCGCCCTCTGACCAAAGGTATGCCTGGATATCTTGAACCCACTCAAAGTACGAGACTATCACTCCACCCGAGTTTGCAAGGATATCAGGAACAACGTGCACACCTTTTTTCTGCAAGATGTCGTCTCCGTCTCTAGTTACTGGCCCATTAGCTCCCTCGACTATTATCTTGGCCTTGACCTCTGATGCATTCGATTCGGTGATCTGGTTTTCAAGCGCGGCCGGAACCATGACATCGCTTTTCATTGACAGCAATCGACGGTTTGCCTCTGCCATGTCGGTAACGACCTCGCCACCCGCAAAGCCGCGAATTCCTTTCGTCTTCATTGCGTGAAGTGACGAGGTTTGGAACATCGATCCCTTTGGGGTTGAAGATTCCCCCGCTCATGTCGGTAATTCCAACGATTCTGCAGCCATCATCATGCAGAAACCTTGCGACGTTCATTCCGACGTTTCCGAAGCCCTGAACGGTAACTGTCGTGTCCTTCGTGTCCATGTTGAGGTGCTGTAGCATCTCCTCTGCGACGTATGCGAGTCCTCTGCCGGTGGCAGTGGCTCTCCCCTTTGATCCTCCGAGTTGTAGAGGCTTCCCTGTGACGACGCCCGGGACCGTGTATCCTCTGAGCATACTGTACGTGTCCATAATCCACGACATTGTCTGGTAGTCCGTGTTGACATCTGGGGCAGGGATATCTTGCTCGGGCCCGATGAGCGGGAGGATCATGTACGTGTAACGTCTGGTCAACCGCTCAAGCTCATCCATGGACATCCTCTTTGGGTCACAGGCAACTCCGCCCTTTGCGCCTCCAAAGGGGATATCCACAACTGCACACTTCAGCGCCATCAGGCCGGCGAGCGCTGTCACCTCTTCCAAACTGACATCCGGATGATATCTGATCCCGCCTTTGCTTGGGCCTTTCACGTAATTGTACTGCACGCGATAACCGGTGAAAATCTCAACTTCTCCATTGTCCATCTTGACGGGAAAAGTAACCATCAGGCTTCTCCGAGGCGTTCTCAAGGTCTTGTGAATGCCGCGTTCAAGGTTCAGTTTCTTTGCCGCGTCGTCTATTCTGCCAATCACGTCATCTAGGAACTTCTGACCCTGCGACATCGGGACATGCCTTCTAATCTGCCAAAGAGCCGGCGCCAGTATATCAACTCACCACGGAACAAAGGGCCCCCGAGAAATTCTGAGCCCTGCCAAGCTGCGCACGTTGACGGACCGTACTACTACAAATACGATACCGCGGTAAATGATGTAGTCATGCTCGAATCGATGTTGACTGAGGACCAACGGAAACTACGTGACGACACCCGGGAGTTCGTCAGATCAGTGCCACGTCAACTGATCCTGGACATGGATGCTGATCGTGTGCAATATCCGCGTGACTTTGTGCTTGAAGCCGGACGGCGAAACCTCTTGGGCTTGCGCTTTCCCGCAAAGTATGGCGGACGAGGACTGGGATGGAAAGACGAGGTTGTCGCCATTGAAGAAGTGGGCGTGCTCGGCACTTCACTAGCCTGCGCCTACGTAATGCCGAGCATCGTCGGGGAAGCGCTCAACACGTTCGGGAACAATGAGCAAAAGGAACGATGGCTCAGACCCCTTCTAACTGGAGACAAGGTAGCCGCCGAAGCCCTAACTGAGCCAAGAGGCGGATCAGATTTCTTCGGCACAACCACAGAAGCCCGACGAGAAGGCGATCACTACATCCTACGTGGCCAGAAACGCTTCATCGTCGGTGCAGCAAAATCCGACTTCTTCCTAGTCTACGCTCGCACCAGCCCCAACGGTCCAGCACATCAATCAATCAGTGCGTTCATCGTGGAGCGAGGACCGGGTGTCGAGGCCGAATACCTATATGGATTGCTAGGCACCCGTGGAGGTGGAACCGGACGTCTCGTTCTCAGTGATACTCAAGTTCCTGCAGAGAATCTTCTCGGCAAGGAGAACTGCGCGAGCGAGATCTTCTATCGAATGATGATTCCGGAGCGTATGACGAGCGCTGCAGGAGCGATCGGGATGGGTCGTGCGGCGCTGGAAGTGGCGACCCGCTATTCAGATCGGCGCAAGGCGTTTGGAGAGAAGATCCGCAAGTTCGAGGCGATCAGCTTCAAAGTGGCGGACTCCATCACTTTGCTTGACGCCGCACGTGGGCTTGTTCATGGTGCCGCCTGCACCGTCGATACAGGTGACGATCCGAACCGCTCGCGGCGGTTGGTCTCAGAAGCCAAGAAGTTTGCAACTGATACTGCGTGGCAGGTCATTAATCATGCAATGCAGATCATGGGCGGCATCGGATACACCAGCGTCTACCCAATCGAGCGTCTATTACGTGACGCACGCCTCATCATGATCTGGACAGGCACCAACGAAGTCATGGATCTCATCATTCAACACGAGTACTACCGGGAACTGCTCGCCGCTCCGCCCCAGACAAGAGATACGGAAGCAGACGCCCAAGACGCTCATCGGACCGAAGAGAAAGTGTACGAATAGTCACCAATACTAGCGAGATTGTGCGGCAGGAAGAGCGTGTTCAGATAAATAGGCAATGGTTGCACAATGTCGCCAACAGTGACAATTTGAAGGGAACAAGAATGCAGAACAGATTGAGATCTCAGCTTCATCAGGGTCAAGCCACGTTCGGAGTTACGGTGGGCATAGGACACCCTGAAGTCTCATACACTTTAGGCAACATTGGCCTAGACTGGATCAATTTCGATATGCAACATGGAGTTCTAGGCGTCGAGACTCTTACCACGATGATCCAAGCGATGAGTTACTCTCAGACCGTGCCGATTGTCCGAGTGCCATCGAACGAACTTGCCATCATCAACAATGCTTTGGACTTTGGAGCTTCTGGCGTGATCATTCCTCTGGTAAACTGCCGGGAAGATGCTGAGAAGGCCGTGCGGTCGGCGAAATACGCTCCGAAAGGAACACGAAGCTGGGCCCAACGCGCCACGCAAGGAGATCCCGACTATGCCGCCACCGCCAACACAGAGCTCATGGTGATCCCGCAGATTGAGACGGAGACCTCCCTTCAGAACTTGGAAGAGATAATCTGCACTGACGGCATCGAAGCGGTCTTCTGCGGCCCATACGATCTTTCAATGTCACTTGGCATCTTCCGCCAATTTGACAATCCAAAGTTCATGAAAGCGCTGGATTTGATCGTCTCCACATGCCGAGCGCATGACGTTGCTCCGGGGCTATTGGCTCCGATAGGCTCCGTCGAGGAAAGCCTTCGATCGGGATTCAAATTGATCTCGCTCGGAGGTGATCTGCCCATGCTCAGGGACGGTGTCTCGAAAGCTCTCGAGACGGCACGAAACGCACTGAAGTCACGATCAATCTGAGCAATAGTCTTGGACAACGACTTGACTCAAGCTATACTGAGAATCAGCCTCGATGGTTTCGAGAAATCACGCGACGTGTTCTCACCATCGTCACGAGCCTCATCCCTGCTGGAACTGGCACAGCTACATACGAGTACCAAACTGATGAGTGCCGCCGAGGAAAGCAGCTACCGATGCCACGTCTGCGTTTCCTTTCAGGCCCGATACCGCAGTGAAGAAAGCTCTGCAACGTGAACGGTCCACACTAGAGGCAACGACGCGCGGAAGACTGCCCTCAGAATCGAATTGGGAGCCACAGCGTCGGCAACTGAGACACTAGTTTCCCGTATCGCAATATGATCCAGAGAGAGCGCTCACAGAGTCTCGCTACCTCCGCTTGTTTGTGGAAAACACAAAACGGCCAATGGAAGAGGTGGGGTTGACAAGTCCAATCTGTCACAGAAGCCAGCAGGAACCTCTTTGGTTAGCGACTGTTGCTCGTGCCGCCAGCTGACGCCTACCAGTCAGCGTTTCTGACACTTGGGGCAAATGTAGCTCGCTGTGTTGCCGGTTCTGATCTTCATTATCGCAGTTTTGCACACTGGGCAGGGTTCGCCTGTCTTGTATGCGACCAAGTAGTACTCCGGCCCATATTTCCCATAGCGGCCGTAGAGGTCCCTTTCATACTTCAAGCCTCCAAGTCTGATACTCAGATTCAGGACTTCTTGCATGCTTTGATGAAGAGCTTCGATCTCCGGCTCGGCAAGCGTGGGGATCATGCGAAGAGGATGAAGTCTAGCCTTGAACAAGATGTCCTGAACGTACACGTTGCCTATTCCAGCAACATTCTTCTGATTCAACAGAAAGCTCTTGATCGCCCCCCGTCTACCCGACAGCAGGGAGGCCAGCTTCTCTGCTGTAAATTCCCTATCTAAGGGGGATATTCCCAGCTTGTTCGTCATCTTGTGCTTGGGCAGCTCTTTGTCGGACGCGAGATGGATGTAGCCGAACCAGGAGAATGTGGCCGTTAGTCCGGTTTTGTCATCGAAGGTCAGTCGAAGTTGATACTTTTTCGGCAGGGTGGTGTTGTTCTCGTGGTAGAGCAAGTCTCCTCCCATGCCAAGATTCAGTAGTAGGTTATCGTCCGGATCTAGGTTTGTGAAAAGCCATTTTCCCCGCGCTTTGGTTTCCCTAACTGTCTTGGCTCCTATTCTTTGGAACTTCTTAACTGGCATGTTAATGCATCGGGGCTGAGTCACGTCAAGATCGGTGATTCGTTTCCCCTGGAGCTGCTTCGTCATCTGCCTCGAAAGGTTCGTGATCTCAGGAAGTTCTGGCATAGGCCGTTCGCAGTCCTCGATGAGCCTTGCATTGTATTTAGATTGATTCTGAAACTGTCGAAGGCATATCCTGACAGCGAGAAGCGACCTCAGCAGAGGATCAGGGCAACAACGACGTAAACGGTCCAACACAGCATGTCGCTCGACCCTCCTAACCGCGGTCACAGCACGCCCATGTGGGAAGGACACGAACTGTACGTTCGAAGACTCGTCACATTAGAAGTGAGAACATGAGCTCCGAAAGGATTGATTTCTTGCGTTTGATAGCTTTCACTCTTGGGGCAGGCGCCATAGGGGTCTTGGCCATTCTCGCCCTCATAAGATAGTCACGCACACCTGAGCTGTCCCACATACGTTTCTTCCGTGCTAGGCTCCATTGGCTCAGAGACGGCCAATCGGAAAGAATGTTGACCAGAGGAAGCAACTTCTCCGTCACCGTCCGTTGTTCACCTCGTTCCCGGATCCTCTGATTTCCACGCAGACGAGGCACGCGGCCGGGCGACAACGGGTTGGACGAGTGGCCCATTGATCCTCTCGGCTGAGACGACTAGGCAGGTCAGCGGGCGAGTCCTAACCAATCGAAGCAGCCATTACACGTCATCTATGCAATGAGGGGGTTGATGGCGGCCTCTACCGGCCCCGGAAGCGAGCCTTCTTTTTCTGCATAAACGCAGACAGTCCTTCCAGAAAATCCTCCGTGCCGGCTTGTGTTACGAGTCGTTGTCGCTCTCGTTCCAGTTGTGTCTCAAGCATTGGGAACAGTGTTGCATTGACGAGCGCCTTGGCGCCGCCAAAGGCAGTCGTCGGTCCTTGGGCCAGCTGAGTTGAGACCGCTCGCGCTCGTTCAAGTAGTCTGTCATCTGGCACGATTTCGTGTACAAGTCCTAGGGCCAGTGCTTGCCTTGCGTCCAATATTGGGTCGGTCAATAGGAGTTCCATCGTTCTCGCTCCTCCGATGATCTGGGGAACGATTGCTGTCCATCCCAGGTCCGGAATAAGGCCGATAGATGTGTAGGCTTGCTTTAGCCTAGCACTCTCGGCGGCAAGGCGGAAATCACAGGCCATTGCTAGGCTCATTCCGCCACCACCGGCCGTGCCGTTGATCGCCGCAATCACCGGCTTCTCCATCAAGCGAATGTCGGTAATCGCACGATGCAGGGGCACCGTCAAATCGCGGAAGAAGTCACGGAGATCCCCTCCCGCCTGGTGGTGCTCCCAAGCTGCCTTCATGTCCCCTCCTGCACAAAACCCCCGACCGGCTCCTGTGAGCAGTACACTTCGGACGTTGTTGTCATCCTTGCAGGATTGGATTGCTTTGGCTAATGCCTCGCTCGTGGAGAGGTTGAGAGCGTTCAGTACTTCAGGCCGGTTAAGAGTAATTGTGGCGACACTATCAGCTGTAGTCAATTGGACAACTTGATCGGTCATATCCATGTCTCACGACTGTATCGTATAATGTGAGGGCTTGCCCCAAATGCTTTCCCCTGGCGGTCGCACGACAGTCGCCCCCAAGTCAGCATGACCTATTCTACACTAACCTGTCAAGGATTCGAATTACAACACCCGCACGAATGCACCGGGGATATAACGTAAGGCGTGTTTTTGGGTGTCCACGTGGATGTGGTTTTGGGGACGTGGAAGTCCACGTGTAAGTGGAACGTGGAAGTTCAGTTGTTTAACGTGTAAACTGGGCCTTGTTGTCCTAGTTGTTTCGAAACCCAGCTTCATAGGTCTGGGCGTCACTTCAGTCTCCGTTTAAGTATCCTCACACGCAGATTCTATCAAGGTTCGTTCATGACGAAGAAAACTCAGGCAGACCAAGTATCCGCTCGTCCACGACTTCCAGGAGCCCTATCGATGGCTAGTCGATACCACAGTGATTTCCTGCTTGGAGAGCAGCCGATTCGGGAAGAAGGACTTCTACAGAATGGACAACTACGTCCTCAGACTCAGGCTCGAAGCAGCAAGGAAGTTCATTGACGCCCTGCGAGTTAGGTTCAACTCACCTGTTCGATATGCAGGGAAACTCTACAGCTGGGACAATGTAATCAGATTGAAAGCACAGGAGCTGGCAAACCATATCCTAGGCAGACGGACTGATCTGGACTTCAGCAAACCCAAGCCGGTTCTACATAGGACTGATTCCGAAGCTATCAGAAATCGAATACTGTACATGACAACAGCTGACGCGAGAAAGCGTGGGATCAGAAAGAAGGCCCTGTGGCACATGCAACAGAGGGCTCGCGAGCACAAGACCTTCGAGATCTACAGCAAAGTGGGAACCAAACTCTCACAGCCGATGACGTAGCACCTCGACAATCTTATTGCAAGAGAACACGTAGATGCCAATGTATTTCGAGTGAGTGTTCTCCTTCTCAATTAGCGTTGCCTAGGTACAGCACGGCTGAGATCCTGAAGTCGGCGCTTTCATAGGTGAACCATTGAATTGAACCGTTGAATGTGCGCGCACACGAGCCTATCATATCGAACGTGGTGTTGTTTAGTGGGTTCTTTGATCTTTGCTCGAAGATCCAATTCCGGGTCTACTTGTTGAACTTGCTCAGTTCTCTTGCCCGATCAAGTTCTTTCAGTTGGCTGAGCTCCTCGGCCCTCTTTAGAACCTTAATGATTCTGTGGGCTTCGTCCGTGTTCCTTCCGACCTCGAGGGGATATGTTGCTGCGAATCTTAGAATGCCTTCAGGGTCTATCACGAACAATCCTCTATACGTGATTCTCCTTGTCTTATGGAGTATTCCGTATTTTTCCGCTAGTTTTCTGTCCTCGTCGGCTATCAATGGATAGTCTATGATGACCCCGTTTCTCTTCCTGATGTCGTCAATCCATTTCATGTGTGTTTCAACGGAGTCGACGCTCCATCCAAGGAATTGGACGTCCATCAGATCGAATTCAGATTTCCTATTTGCGAAACAGATTATGTCTGCTTCGCAGATGGGCGTGAAGTCGGCAGGGTACGCGAAGAGTACCAGCCACTTTCCTCTCAAGCTGGATAGTGAGATCTTGCCTCTCGTTGTATCCGCTGTGAAGTCAGGAGCTGGCTCATCAAGGCTTACCATCGTGTACCAACGAAAGGGATATGAGTCGAGGCTGTGATTTAAGCTGGACAGAATTACGGAAGAGGTGAGGTTTTTGGTATCATACAAGCAGGGCGATGTCTACGTTTGCGACGATCCCAAGTGCGATATTGAAGTCACCGTAAGTAAGGGTTGCACGGAGGAAGTTTGTCCAAACTGTGGCCCCCTAATATGTTGCGATAAGCCCATGGTTAAGAAGTAGGCGAACCCTCAGATTCTCTTTCTTTCCTTATGTTATCGATTGTCGTAACCCGTCCATCGACCCTATGTTCCCCCTCTTGTTCTTCGCCGCGATTAAGAAACCAACGTACGCCAAGGGCACGGGACTGGGATTAAGTGTGGCGAAAGCGCTGGTTGAGGCGCACGGTGAGCGCATATGACCAAAGCGGGCGTGTAGGGAATATGGAGTACAGTCCTAGTTCTGGATTGGTGTTGGTTCGCAGAGGTTCTCAGCCTTTGCCGCTGCCCGTCCACACTGCATGCAAACATATTTTGGACCCCTGACGAACACCAGAAATGCCTTCAAAGTGGTTCCGCCTTCCACTTTCCTACACAGATGATTCTCGTGGCCTGTATGACGTTTCTTGAAGAGTGGCATAGCTGACCTTCCACTTTCCTGACAGGCCCCACTACCACACTTAACTCTTTGCAGACAGGCGATTGACAACCGCGCGGAGTGACTGGCGTTCCTAACCGGAACAAACAAGCGTCACACCAGCATCCCTGCAAGCTGAACCTTCCGTTCAAAAAGCTCTCCTGGGGTCAAACTGAGGAACACAATCGAACACATGTCTCCTCGTGGAAAGCGTAGAATACCCAATCGAAATTCTCGGGTATTGCAGACACCACTACGAGTGGAGCCCAGTTATGTGTTGGAAGTCTGTGCTGTGCAAGCCCATGATCGCTCTCACTTAGTTGCAGACTAGTGGTTTGGGTGCTGAATTGGATTTCCATGATTGCAGTGGGAAGGCCGGTTGAGGGCTTTGCACATCTTCTGTATGACGGTTTTGTCAAGCAGGTAGTCGACTTTCGAAGCCTCCTTGCAAGACTTCTCGTGACTCAAGCCGAGTATTCTGCTGAAGTAGAGTTCGACAATCCTGTGTCGATGCATTATGGACTCTGCCAACGTGACACCTTTTGTGCTCAGCTTTGGAACCTTCCAAGGTTTGCGCATGACAAACCCTTTCTCCTCAAGCCTTTCTAGGATCCCTATCGCGGTCGGTAGCCTCACACCAAATTGCTTCGCCAATGTGGACACCGATGTCGCGCGACGGGACTCATTGAGACGGTGCATCGTCTGGAGGTATGCCACCTCAGATCTAGTTAATTCAGGAACACTCAAACAAGCGCAACCCTAGCGCGTGGAAACACGCCGTTTTCCTCTCCGTGTGGCGACTAACGTGACTATGAAGATTGCCAACCCTGTTAATACAATTGTTGCACCTGAGGCGGTATCGGTAATAACTGACGCGATCAAGCCGAGCACAACGCTCAGAAGACCGAATACTGGAGATAGCAAGACTGTTTGCCGTAGCGATTTGCTGATTTGAACGCTTGTCAGAGCGGGAAGAACAAGCAAGGCCGAGATCAGGAGAACGCCGACAATTGGTATTGAGACTATTATCGCAATCCCAGCAAACACGCCGACTGAATAGTCGAAGAACCATGTCCTTATTCCCGCAGCTCTTGCTTGGACTTCGTCGAACGTGCTGTAGGCTAGCTCCTTGTAGAAGACAAGCACAAACGCAAACGTGACTCCGAGAACAAGCAGAGCATAGAGTATCTGATCAAAGGTGACTAAGAGGATGCTTCCAAAGAGGAGGCTTTCCAAGTTTATTCCATAGCCACGCGCCAGACTGAGTAGAAAAATCCCGGACGCTAGGCCAAGCTCGAGGAAAACCGCGACTGCGGCGTCACCGGATACCTTCGATCTCATCGCTTTAGTTATTCCAATGGAACCAAGAATGACGATGACGCCAGCAACCCACAACGGCAGGAAGCCAAGATAGTAGCCCAACGCGAGGCCGCCGAAGGCTGTGTGCGCTAAGCCGTCACCGATAAGAGACATTCTCTTCAGAACGATGAACACGCTCAGGATCGAGCTCAAAAGAGCCACTATGATTCCTATCACGAATGCTCTTTGGATGAATCCCTGAGCCATCATTGTGAAAAATGCGTCAAGTGTGGGAATCGTCAATCACCTTCATTGGGTAACCATAAGTCTTCGCTAGAATTCCATTCGTAAACCCCGACTTCGGTCCGTAATAGAATAGAGTCCGATTAACGCACACAACCTTGTTCGCCAATTTTGTCACGCTATCAACATCATGCGAGGACAGAACAATGGCGATTCCTCGATCCCTGTTCAAGTCAGCGAGAAGGGTGTAGAATTCCGTCTTGGAGTGAATGTCAGCACCGCTCGTAGGCTCATCGAGGATTAGGATCTCTGGTTCTGTTGCAAGTGCTTTTGCCACGAGGACACGCTGCAGTTGCCCGCCTGAAAGTTGACCCAGCTTCCTATTTCGTAGCTCTGAGATCTCGAGAAGCTTCAAAGCCTCCTCAGTCTTCGTCTTGTCATTCTTGGTGAAAGGACGGAGTAGCCCCGCGTGTGGAACCCTTCCAAACATGACAGTCTCAAAAACCGTCGCGGGAAATCCATGGGCGGTTGACTCGAGAACCTGTGGAACATAGCCAACTCTTCGCAGGTTCTTCGTCGATATTGATTCTCCGAACAGCGTAACTGCGCCTGACGTAGGTCTGATCAAGCCGAGAATTACGCTGATCAGGGTGGTTTTCCCCGCCCCGTTGGGCCCGATGAATCCAACCAAGTCATTCTTGGATATCTGGAACGAGATGTGGTCCACGGCCCACACCCCGTTTGGATATTGAACCCCTACGTTGATGAGTTCGATGAGGCTAGCATCCCACACTGTTGAGCGCCAACTTGAAGGAACCCAAGTCATCCTGCATCTTCGTCAGGTAGTCCTTACCGGCCGCTTGATCAGATTGGCTGAGACCTTCGATCGGATCCATCAAGATCAGCGTTGCATGCGTTTGACCGGCAATTGATTGTGATATGCTTGGATTCTCGAGCGATTCGTACCCGACATAGCAGAGGCGGTATTCGTTTATCGTCGCGACTACGTTGCTTATGTCGCCCGGCGTTGGTTCTTCCTCAAATGGCCCCGAAATAGAGATCTGCGTGAGATTGTACCGTCTCGCGAAATACGCGAAGGCTTCATGAAAAGTGACGAAGTATCGCGTCTTCGCGTGCGCAGCAACATCCGATATCTCCGAATTCAACGTGTCAAGTCTGGCGATATACTTCTCTGCGTTGGAGGTGAAGTACTCCTGATCATTAGGGTCAGCCTTTATGAGCCCATTAAGGATGTTCGTGACCTGCTGCTTAGCGAGTAGTGGGTCTAACCATATGTGCGGATCCACTGTACGATTGCCTTTCTGGAATTGCGATGGAACCGGCAACAATGGGATCCCTTGACTAGAATCGACTAGGACTAATCCGGGATTGCCCGCTGCAGCGGTAATCTGGGGAATCCAAGGCTCAAGCCCAGCTCCGCTGAAGATCAAGACGTTGGCGTTAGCCACTTCTTGTATTGACTGTGGCGTCGGCTCGAACTGATGGACATCCACAGTCTCGGGCACGAGCAGCGAAAGCGAAATCCGATTACCCCCAACATTCGCCGCAAAATCGTACACCGGATAGAATGTCGCCAGCACCTTGATTCGTCCCCCCGCCGGCTCAACGACATGAACCTCCCGACTGTACAAATAGACACCCGAGAGCGCCACAAGTACAACCATTGCTATTCCGATAAGTACGATGTACGGCCGCTTCATAGGATCGCCCCGAAGTTAGCTAAAGCCTAAGTTAGGACATCCCTAATATTAGGCTATCTCTTTGACCCATCCCAGGAAACTAGAACATATGACGAGCCGTGACGACTCGAATCTGGGGGCAAGCGAGAAATAGGGTTGAAGAATACGTTTCTGCGGTGCCAGAAGGCAACGCTCGAAGATTATCTGTGAAATCATGTTACAGGAAAGCTAGGACGCTCAGGCCCAAAGATCAGACTCTGGCTTACACGTGGACTTCCACGTCCCCAAAACCACATCCACGTGGACACCCAAAAACACGCCTTACGTTATGTCCCCCGCACGAGTGCACCCACACACGAAACTGCTCCTACTCGCGACGGTCCAACTTACGACGCTTGCGCCATGAAAGGCACACGAGGCGACGACGGACAAATGACGAGGGACCGAGAACTGCATGAAAGACGAAGGACAGGTTACGGTTGCCTGAGAAATCCAATAAAGCGCTGACAGCCCCTTGATCCGTCTGCCCAAACAAGGAAGATGCGGGCGAGGTGAAAGGATGTCTGAATCGTTACTGACGCGGCTACTGCTCCGGCGGCTGTACAACTTGTGGCCTTGCTATTGGGGAACGGGCGTCCGTCTCAAATACATCGCCAGAGATTTCCGCGAGATGCGTATAGAGCTCCCGCTCAACTGGCGCACACGGAACTATGTAGGAACCATTTTCGGCGGAAGCATGTACGGCGCGGTCGACCCGTTGTACATGTTGATGCTGATCAAGAACTTGGGGCCGGGCTATGAGATATGGGACAAGGCGGCGACTATCCGGTTCAAGAAGCCCGGTCGCTCCACACTTCACGCCAGTTTCACGTTGAATCAAGAGGAGCTCCTTCGGATAAGAGAGGAACTTGCTCAGGCAGGTTCCATTGACCGCGTCTACGTGATTGACCTCACTGATGATGAGGGCACAGTGTGTGCCACGGTCGAGAAGACGATCCACATTCGCAGGAAAGAAACGAGCGACATGGGAAGAAAGGGGCCTTAGCTCACTACTGCCACCTCGAACGTGCAGGCGACTACATCTGGGCCGCGATTTCTCGGCCAAACGTTTCCGACGAAGGCTCAAGTAATATTTCTCAATCGCACGGTCCGTGGGCACAGAATTCCGTGGTAGCTTTGGTTTCAGAACCTCGCTCTCTCAAGAAGAGCATAAGGTTGCGAGAAGGCGTGTTCATGTACGTTGGCTCCGTCCTCGGCTGTGGAATCCTTGTTACATCCGCACTAGCAATAGGAATCATTTCGGTACTTTTGACGAGACGCAAGACTGGCCGATAATTGCCTATTATGTCGGTTCTGGAGGTCTTAGTTCTAATCTGTCATTCAGGTCGTTCGTCGTGGCTCCCTGTTTTGCGTACGTGCACACTAGGTGACGCGGCGACGACGCGGTTTGATCATTTGCTTTTGGTCACGGACTCCTCTAGCGTTAGGATGCGTTGCTTCATTTCCTCAGGCAACGGAGTCTTCTTGCTTTCGCGGTAGTTGTAAGAGACCACCACACTTTCTCCTTCGGCCGCAATTGCCTGGGACTTGTGGCTCACGGCGCGATACTCCATCACAAACCTGTCCTGCTCGATGCTAGGGATCCGTGTCCCGACAGAAACCGTGTCCGGGTAGGTCAGCGGTATCTTGAACTTGCACTGAATAGACGCTAGGATCGGCCCGACTCCAGTTTGGTTCATGAACTCCCAGAACCTCAACTTCTCAAAGTAGGCAATTCTGGCGCTTTCGAAATACCGGAAGTAGACGATGTTGTTGACATGTTGTAGAGCGTCCATTTCTCCCCATGCAATTGGTATGTCTATCACGACAGGAAAACCGGCGAGCGACTCATTCATGGCACAACCGCACCGTGCGTGGTCCTCTGGCGACGTTTCTAATCAAGACTTCCACGCGACATGACCCATTTAGCTAGGATTGCGAGTATCGCGCCAAGAATGGACGCGCGCAGAGTCAATGGTTCAAATCGCTCTATTCTCATAACACCCTTCTAGAAGCAACCAGTGTCGGCGAGAGACATGAATCGCGTAACCATCAGAAACGCCAAGAAGAGCGACCTGCCTGCCATCAATCAGCTGATCTTCCAACTCATCAGCACGCTCGACAAGAAAGAGGATATTGATCCCGAATTCGTTTCCCGCAATTCTCGGAGTCTGTTACGAAGTGCTGACTCTCACTTCCTGGTGGCCGAGGACGGTAAGACTGTCGTAGGTTTCGTGCATTTCACAACAAGAGGGACGGTAACTCATCGCGGCCTGTCTGGGCTAGTCGATGAGCTTGTGGTTGCGAAAGACTTTCGCAAAGCAGGAATCGGTACGCGACTGTTGTTAGCATCTATTCAAAGATGCAGAGAACTCGGATGCTGCGAAGTCGAAGTCAGCACAGAAACGACAAACAAGAGCGCAAGAGCATTCTACAGGAGCTGTGGATTTGAAGAACGCGGCATACTTCTAGAGAGAGATCTAGCGTAGCCCAAACTATTGTGGGATACGCGACCTTGACTGGTGATTCGTTGCGCGGTCACTAGCTTATTGACTCGCACAATACGATGAGTGGCGCTTCCTGCGTAGCAAAGGGTCCGTAGCCTTTGAGGAATTCTGGGCCCCATGCACTGCCTTAGCAAACCGATGCGACATCAGGGTGAGAGGTACCCACTGAGGGCGGGTACATGTGCACGGTTAGGGCTTGAGCTGGGGATAGTCTAGAGTAGAACAAAGACGAATCATGTGACGGGAGCTATTGGCAGGCCGGGGGCACAAGGAACAATCACTGCTTCTGGGTCGGGGGCAGGAATCGGAGCTGTGGCCTCGCCCCGCGAGGACTCCTTGACTCATGCGTAGGCAACCGCCTATTTGCACCGCTTGTAACGTCAGATGTTGCGACTGCTTATACGATTACGTGAAGAATCGTCTTCCCAGGGAACAACTGTCAGCTAGCTCAGTTGTCTTGGATTGAACGAGTTTGCCGGGGATCAACCGATTGGAGGGACTTCGCTTTGGAGGCAACCACACGTCGCCTTAACATTGCACACCTGAGCACATATCCTCCAAGAGAATGTGGAATCGCCCTCTACACAGAGGATCTAGTACAATCCATCGGCTCGGATCGATTTGTGCACTCTATATTAGCCTTGGATGATGCCAAGCTACACTGCAAGTACACACGTCCGGTAAGTCTCGTGATCAATGCGAACAATTCCTCAGAATACGCTAAGGCGGCAAGGCTGTTGAACAACTCCAACTCATCCGTGGTCAGTCTTCAACATGAGTACGGCATATTCGGAGGAGATTGGGGAATACACATACTCGAATTCACAAGATCTCTCGAAAAGCCGCTAGTGACAACATTCCACACGGTTCTTGGTGACCTACCACAACTCGGGAGAAAGATATTGATTGACTTGGCGTCAAGAAGCACGTATATTGTGGTCACTATCGGAAAGGCAGCACAACTCATTACCGAGAAGTACAACGTCCCGGCAAACAAGGTGAGAATAATACCACATGGTGCGCCTCTCGTGCTTCAGTGCGACCGCTCCCTCGAAAAAGAGAAGCTTGGATTGTCTGGAAGAACAATCGTTTCGACGATTGGCTTTCTCAGCCCAGCGAAGGGGATCGATTGCGCAATAAACGCAATGAAGATCATGGTCCAGAAGCACCCGTCAATTCTCTACCTCGTCGTTGGCGAGACCCATCCGACTGTGAGACAACACGAGGATGAGAAGTACCGAGGCGAGCTTGAAGACCTGACAGACGATCTCGGCTTGAGTGATAATGTGATGTTCGTCGACAGATTTGTGTCAGATCAGGAACTTTCAACTTACTTGAGCATTTCTGATGTCTACTTGGCTCCGTACCGCGGTCGGGATCAAGTATCCAGTGGGACGTTGACTGGAGCAATGGCACACGGAAAAGCGATAGTGGCTACGCCCACATTCTTCTCAAAGGAGACTCTTGCCTCCGGGCGAGGTCTTCTCTGCGAGTTTGATGACGCCCGATCAATTGCCCATCAAGTGGATCGCATATTGAGCAACAAGACACTGAGACGGAGCCTTGAGACGCGTGCAAGAAACTATGGAACAAAAGTCGAATGGCGAGAAACGGCAAAAGACTACGCCGAGATCTTTACCGAAGCTGCTAAGTCGAACCGTAAGGAACATGAACAGATACCGAGGCCTGTTGAAAAATGGATACCATGTTAGAAAGATACGCAGAGAATCCGATTCTTGAACCCATAAAGGAACATCCTTGGGAATCAGCCAGAGTATTCAATTGCGCCGCCGCATACGAGAAGGGCAAAGTGCACATCGTCTACAGAGCGCAAGGTGATGATAACATATCCAGACTTGGCTACGCCGTTAGCTCTGACGGCTACCACATCGACTACAGGCATGACTCGCCGATCTTCTCACCACTACACCACTTCGAGACATTTGGCTGCGAGGACCCTCGAATAACGAAGGTCGATGACAGATTCTACATGTGCTATACTGCGTTTGGCAGAGTTCAGAGATGGCACGAACTAGGTGGCAAGATGAGACTGGCTCAGGTCGGGATAACCTCGATTCCAGTCAGCCGCTTCCTTGGCCATAAATGGAATTGGGGCAAACGGGTTTTTCCCATCCCTCAAGTTGATAGCAAGAACTGCGTGCTGTTCCCGAAGAAATTCGATGGGAAATATGCGATATACCATCGTATTCCGCCGCACATTTGGGTCTCTTATTCAAACAGTCTAGATGACTGGTCAAAGAGCTGCCACAAGATAGTGATGTCGCCACAGGAGAAATGGGAGTACAAGAAAATAGGTTCTGGAGCACCCCCGATCGAGACCAAGAAAGGATGGTTGTTCATTACTCACGGAGTCGATGAAAGCTTCACATACAGACTGGGGCTAGCACTCGTCAACAGAAACAACCCAGAGAAGTTGCACAAGCTCAGACGACCGATATTTGAACCCAGAGAAGACTACGAGAGAAGCATCGTCTTCTGCTGCGGAGCAGTGCAGTTGGATGGAAAGATCTTCGTCTACTACGGAGCAGACGATAGGACAGTTGGTGTCGCAACGGCCGATGTCTCAGACCTCCTATCCCTTTTCGACGGAAAAGCAAACAACAAGATATCCACTCTAGGGGATGCTCGATAATCGGATTTGTTGTCTAAGGTGACCAAGGAAACGCTTGAGGTAGGGTTCAGGGGGAGTCAACTAGGATGGTCACGAAACTGATTGCGGTCGCTACCACCGGCGGCGATGCCCCGGGAATGAATGCTGCGATACGGGCTGTCGCCAGAACAGCGATCGCGAGGAAGCTGAGAGTCATCGGTTTCGAGAGAGGCTATGCAGGGCTTCTGGCCAATGAGCATAGGCCCCTGGACGCAAGAGGAGTAGGCGGCATAATGCATCAGGGCGGGACTATTCTCAAGACATCCAGATCTGAAGAAATGAGGACCAGCGAGGGAATTTCGAAAGCGACTGAAGTCTTGAAAGAGAATGGCGTGCATGCTATGGTTGTCATAGGGGGCAACGGCTCTTTCCAAGCGGCCTGCAGGCTTCATGAAGCAAGCGAAATCCCAGTTATCGGAATACCCGCGACCATCGACAATGACTTGGCCGGAACCGATACGACGATAGGTTTTGACACGGCCGTGAACACTGCTCTAGAGGCCATTGACAGGATAAGAGATACTGCTACCTCGCATGAGAGAGTTTTCGTTGTTGAGGTGATGGGACGGAATCGAGGTTTCCTAGCTCTAGAGGTCGGCGTAGAGGTTGGGGCAGAGGTGATACTCGTACCAGAGATGACATGGGACATAGAGGAGATATGCCGTAGACTGGAAGGATCTCACCACAGCGGCAAGAAATCCGGAATAATAGTCATGGCTGAAGGCGCGGGCAACTGCATGGAGATAGCTGATACAATAAAGGCGAAAACTGGATTCGACGTTAGACTCACAAGGCTAGGCCACATACAGAGGGGTGGTCACCCAACCGCCCATAGTCGGCTTCTCGCCTGTAAGATGGGCGCGGCAAGCGTTGAATTCATACTTGAAGGAAGAAGAAAAGACATGACCGGAATCCAGGGCGGTCGCGTGGTTCCAGTCGACCTGCAATACGCTTCCAACGCCAGCAAACCGATAGATGATCAATTGTACCGACTGGCCGAGATCTTGGCCACTTAGAATTGCGAGAGAACTTGAGTTTCAACCCGTAAGCATTGGAAGCAGGACGCTATAGTGACGGTTCGAGATGTTACTGGCATTATCTTAATTGGCAGCGGAGCCACAATGTGCGGAACCGGGCTTACTGAATATGGATTACAATGAGCTATGTGCCCGATTGTTCTCTGCTGACAAGCGAATCAGATATGCTACCGTGACGGATAGCCGCTGCAATATCCTGGCGGGAGGGATGCGACCTGGTGTTCAACCATTGGAGTCAACTCCTGAGGCTGCCCAACGCATCGATCTCCAGGTGGCGGTCTTGGACGGCATCATGCATGCATGGGCCGAGTCTATTGGGAGAGCAAGATTCGCGCTAATACGACACGAGAAGGCATACATGCTGATTATTCCCTTCGAGAACAAACACGTGGAACTCTCGATCGAAACGAACATGACCCTAGAGGAGATTAGTAGAATAATCAGTGTCGTTGAAGACTCCGCTCGCGAGTGCGGCCTAGTACCATCTTAATGAATTGGTCCGTCTCGACCATTCACTGCTCCTGAACGATTCTTCTTGGCATCTCTTGCATAATTCACGTAAAAGGCGAAAAAGGGACCTCACGTATCTAGCGGATACCACCGTGAGCGTGACTAGCATGGACCTCAACATTGTCGGAGAGGCTGCAGCTATAATTGCCTCGGGATTCTGGACTATTTCCTCGATAGTCTTCACATCGGCCGGGAAGAAGATTGGTTCGTTAAGCGTAAACGCCTATCGCACAGTGTTCGCGATAGTCTTCCTTGCGCTTACGCATGCGATTTTGCTTGGAAGCCTTCTGCCGATCGCGAGCAGTACCCAGTGGTTCTGGATGGGCTTGAGCGGGGTTCTTGGTCTGAGCATTGGCGACTCGGGATTGTTCGCCGCGTATCTTACTATTGGGCCTCGGCGTTCACTTCTGTTGATGGCTTTGTCTCCAATATTCGCAGCCGTAGGCGCGTACTTGATGCTTGGAGAAACAATTCCCGCGTTCGACATAGTTGGCATGGCTATCACGTTAGCTGGGGTTATAATAGTCATATTGGAGAGAGAGGAACAATCCGGAGAACTACCCGTCGCGAAGAAGTCGAAAGTCTACGGTATTCTTTTCGGACTGATTGCAGCGGCTGGGCAGGGAAGCGGGTTAGTCTTTGCGAAGAAAGGAATCGACCTGTATCCTGGGGTGACGCTTGACCCGCTGTCCGCCACATTGATGCGCATGATCTTGGCGGCCTTGGCGCTGTGGGTCGTGTTGCCGATTGCTGGAAGATGGCCTGAACTCCGCTCAGCCGCCAAGAACCGGAAAGGGATTCGGGACACAACGGCAGCCGCAATACTTGGCCCTTTTCTAGGCGTCACACTCTCCATGTTCGCCGTGACCTACACGCAGACAGGTGTTGCACAAACCCTCCTATCCCTGATGCCAGTCATGATAATTCCAGTAGTCTGGGTGCTGTACAGGCAGAGGACTAGCTGGCGAGGAATCTTAGGCGCACTCACAGCGGTAATTGGAGTCGCAATACTCTTCCTAATCTAGCGCGTTCACGGACTGTGTTTCAGGCGAACTGATCTGGTTGAGATGCCGCTCCTGTGTTCATGATCTGAAGGCCCAGCATACGACGAAGCTGTAGTATGTAGTTCCGGAGGGGACCCCCTAGGGGTCGTAGGGGCTCATTTCTAGATACCATAAGTATTCTCACATCCCGAACAGATCCAAAGCCTACCATGAATGCGTAGCCGTGAAATTCTCCGCGTAAGACGCTGCGTCTTACACATGCATTCTCCTGCATGTCTAGGCCTGCTATGCCGACGCGGAAGATCTGCAATTCAAAGCTCTTGATCAACGCATCTATGCGCTGCAGAGTGTGGGACACTAGGTGGCGCTTTCCATGAGAGAGGTGGCTCACGATCATGTCCTCCAAATGGGGGCCCGTTTCAGGGAAACGGGGCCCGTTTGAGAGCCCTGTATGTTTGGGCCTCTCAGATTCGATAGTATTGCAGGCTCCGTAACTCCCACGTTCATCTCTTTGCAAGAGTATGTTCTTGGGCTCTTCGGTACGACATAGTGGGGTCTCACCGTTTGGACTCTATGCGAATGACTACGGTCCTGTCCTTCTTTCCATTCCTTGAAATCTGATTAATCCCCAAGAGACTCGAAATCAAAACAAGAATCAATACCGGTGTGGAACTCGAGAATTCATCTACAGATGAGACCGCGGAGTATTGCACGCTGAACCCGTTGGTTGATATGTCAAGTGTGCCAGGCTGCGCTAGAACTGTTCCGGTACTGGTGGCGTTAGTTTTCATCGTAACCATCGCGGCCTTCGCTAAGGATACTAGTGTGCCTTGATTCGTAGTGCAGTTCGAAAAGGTTACATTTCCGAAGTCGGCCAAAGTCGTCAGCTCGTCTCCTCTTCCAACTTGCATCGCCGGCCGTTCAACGATGAACTCTGCGGTGTCTTCGGATGCGAGATTGATACGTGCGCGTACGGTGATGTTTACCAGCGTGGCTGAGTTGCGAACGATAAGCATGTGCCATGTGGAAGCGTTTGCAGATGCTTGAGAAACGCTTGCTGTGATTAAATCGCCGGGAGATATGTAGGCGACGAGTACGGGGGATGCAGGATAGACCTCGTGCCATGCGAAGTAGACGGCCGAGCCGTTGTTTAGGACATCTTGATCGGTGCCTACTTGAATCAATCTACTGCTGTTGCTGAAGAATCCGCCTATTCCGACCCAAGTAGAGGAGTAGGCCGGTCGGGGAATTGCTGAGACAGACGGAACAGTCCAACTAGCATTGACAGCGGTGTATGGGCCGGGAGCAGTGGCCACCCACCCGCTCCAATTTGAGGCGTAAGTGGTCGTTATCGTTGGAAGGGCTGAAGCCCTAGGCAGCAGCAAAGCCAGACAGACTAGGAGTAGAAATGCTGAGGGGAGGTCGCGATTCATGTGGAAGCAATGCTCCCCCTACGCGAGACGTATAGCAGGAGCGGGAGATTAGAAACCGAAGAAGAAGAACGCGTCTGAATGCGCGTGCGATTCGTCAACCTTGGATTAGTCTCTCGCACTCACATTCATGTAGCTCAAGAGTGGTGCTTCCTGAGAGACAAGCCTAGCCACAGGACGCCAATAATTGCAATTATGATTGCCAGTATTGCGAAGTTGTTCACGAAACCGCCATAAGGGTTCACGTTTGCGAACTGATTTGTTCTCGTGAAGTTTCCAAACCCGCGAGTTCCAGTGAAGTTTCCCGGAAGATTGGATCCGAACCTTCGGGGAACCATGAATGAGCGGATCGTGGTGTAGGCAGTTGTGATAGTCGCGAGAACTACACCTACCAACGTGATCAAGTATGCGTACTTTACCTGTTTTTCAATACCAGTCAACGTACTACGCCTTGTGGTCGGGGTCCTGCCTCATGTCGGATATAAGCAGGATGGACGAATCATCCTAAAGGTTTCCGATTGTCTCATTCAACTTGATGTTCATTCAAATGGATATTCGGTTACATATTCAAGTGACAGTGATCGAGGCCGAACAAGGACTTGACAGTGCCAGATGACTCCCCTCGATCCGTGCGCCCTATTGACTGCAGGGGAAATGAGAAAACCAGTCTCCTCCAAGACTACGATCGCCTTGCGGCTCTTGCTCTTTCGGAGAAAAGAATTCAACTGACACGGACGCATTGATTGTAATCGTGAAGAAAGGATGGATTTATGATGCAAGAGAATCGGTGCCGCTCCCTCGGTGCCTCGGGAATTAAGGTCTCAAGCCTGGGCACTGGGACCAATAGATGGGCGCAAGGAAAGAATGATGAGGCGGTCTTCCAGGCCTATCGGTCTCTTGTAGATGCCGGCGTGAATTTCTTTGACACTGCTGAAGTCTACAATAGTGGAAAATCGGAGCGCCTCCTCGGTGCGTGTCTCCAGCGGGACCACCGGCCGGTCGTGATTGCGAGTAAATTCGCGCCGTTGCCCACGCGCCTGACACGCCGCCAGTTCATGAACGCGCTTGATGCCAGCCTGAGCCGCCTGGGCGTGCAGACGATAGACTTGTACTACATCCATTTTCCTTACAGCTTGCTGAGCATTGAAACGCTGATGGACATGATGGCTCAGGCCGTCGAGGCCGGCAAAATCCGCGCAGTTGGCGTGAGCAACTTCAACGCCAACCAGGTGCGCCGAGCCGCGACCCGCCTCGAGCGTTACCGTATCCCTCTGGCCGCGAACCAAGTCCGGTACAACCTGTTCCAACGCCAGCCGGAAGAGAACGGCGTGCTCGATGCCTGCCGGGAACTCAACGTCGCGATGGTGGCCTATCGCCCATTGGAGGGAGGACTACTCAAATCGAACACCGCTCCAGGCGCGCCTTCTGGCTCACCTTCGACAGGCGGGAAAGGAAACGCGCCGTCGAAAGAACAAGCCCTTCAGGATACCCTCGAGGCGATTGCACAGACGCGTGGAAAGAGTGTTAGTCAGGTTGCCCTTAACTGGCTTCTGCGGAGAGATGAACACGTGATTCCAATTCCCGGCGCTACAAAAGAGCGCCACGCGTTGGAAAACGCTGATACACTCAACTGGGAACTGAGCGACGACGAGTTTGCTGCGATTGATCAAGCCTCTTCCCCTTGGAAACACTACACTGGTCGTGAGAGCCGCAAGTTTCTCAAGGATGCGGTTAACCTTGGAGTCAAACGGTTGTTTCGCGGCCGGTCCTAGAGTCAATGTCCGGATGGCACAGCGACTCTTCAAACACACAAGAGAACTCCAGAGCACAATCAAAACCTATGATCCGCTGGGTGAATAGAATACGGTTGAGGTGCCACTTCCCGGAACGTAGGTTCCTCATCATCACATCAAGCACATATTCCAGCCCTGAAGTCTTGATGGCGAGGCGTGGAGAGCACAGTGGTCAAGTTGATTTCGAAAAAGATCGAGCGGATGGCACACGAGCACGGTTTTGCGGATTTCAAATGGATTAACCCGAAAGATGTCGTCACGGGCAACTGGGTTAGAATGAAGTGTCAGTTCGGCTGTGATGGCTACGGCAAAGGAGGATGCTGCCCGCCAGAAGTCCCCTCGGTCACTGACTGCCGAAGATTCTTTGACGACTACAAAGTCGGCCTCCTGCTTCACTGTGCAGTCAAATTCGAGAATCCTCTGCTGCGGCGCCGATGGAGCCGAGCGACACAGAAGAAAGCTGTAGCTCTTGAAAGAGGGATCTTCCTAGCGGATTACCCCAAAGCGTTCGTGTTCCCGCCGGGTGGGCCTTGCAGAATATGTGCCTCTTGTTCGGCAAACAGGAGAGAATGCAAGAACCCGTACGCTGCTCGGCCTAGCTTGGAAGCGTTTGCTGTAGATGTCTACGCGACGGCCCGCAGAGCGAGATATCCAATCCACGTGCTGAAGAGATACGGAGAAGAGATGAACCGTTTCGGGCTACTACTTCTATGCGAATGACTACGGTCTTGTCCTTCTTTCCATTCCTTGAAATCTGATTAATCCCCAAGAGACTCGAAATTAAAACAAGAATCAATACCGGTGTGGAACTCGAGAATTCATCTACGGATGAGACTGCGGAGTATTGCACGCTGAACCCGTTGGTTGATATGTCAAGTGTGCCGGGCTGGGCGAGAACTGTTCCGGTACTGGTGGCGTTAGTTTTCATTGTAACCATCGCGGCCTTCGCTAAGGATACTAGTGTGCCTTTATTCGTGGTGCAGTTCGAAAAGGTTACATTTCCGAAGTCGGCCAAAGTCGTCAGCTCGTCTCCTCTTCCAACTTGCATCGCCGGCCTTTCAACGATGAACTCTGCGGTGTTTTCGGATGCGAGATTGATACGTGCGCGTACGGTGATGTTTACCAGCGTGGCTGAGTTGCGAACGATAAGCATGTGCCATGTGGAAGCGTTTGCAGATGCTTGAGAAACGCTTGCTGTGATTAAATCGCCGGGAGATACGTAGGCGACGAGTACGGGAGATGCAGGATAGACCTCATGCCATGCAAAGTAAACGGCCGAGCCGTTGTTTAGGACATCTTGATCGGTGCCTACTTGAATCAATCTACTGCTGTTGCTGAAGAATCCACCTATTCCGACCCAAGTAGAGGAGTAGGCCGGTCGGGGAATTGCTGAAACAGACGGAACAGTCCAACTAGCATTGACAGCAGTGTATGGGCCGGGAGCGGTCGCCACCCACCCGCTCCAATTTGAGGCGTAAGTGGTCGTTGTCGTTGGAAGAGCTGAAGCCCTAGGCAGCAGCAAAGCCAGACAGATTAGGAGTAGAAATGCTGAGGGGAAGTCGCGATTCATGTGGAAGCAATGCTCCCCCTACGCGAGACGTATAGCAGGAGCGGGAGATTAGAAACCGAAGAAGAAGAACGTGTCTGAATGCGCGTGCGATTCGTCAACCTTGGATTAGTCTCTCGCACTCACATTCATGTAGCTCAAGAGTGGTGCTTCCTGAGAGACAAGCCTAGCCACAGGACACCAATAATTGCAATTATGACTGCCAGTATTGCGAAGTTGTTCACGAAACCGCCATAAGGGTTCACGTTTGCGAACTGATTTGTTCTCGTGAAGTTTCCAAACCCGCGAGTTCCAGTGAAGTTTCCCGGAAGATTGGATCCGAACCTTCGGGGAGCCATGAATGAGCGGATCGTGGTGTAGGCAGTTGTGATAGTCGCGAGAACTACACCTACCAACGTGATCAAGTATGCGTACTTTACCTGTTTTTCAATACCAGTCAACGTACTACGCCTTGTGGTCGGGGTCCTGCCTCATGTCGGATATAAGCAGGATGGACGAATCATCCTAAAGGTTTCCGATTGTCTCATTCAACTTGATGTTCATTCAAATGGATATTCGGTTGCATATTCAAGTGACAATGATCGAGGCCGAACAAGGACTTGACAGTGCCAGATGACTCCCCTCGATCCGTGCGCCCTATTGACTGCAGGGGAAATGAGAAAACCAGTCTCCTCCAAGACTACGATCGCCTTTCGGCTCTTGCTCTTTCGGAGAAAAGAATTCAACTGACGCGGACGCAATGCTATTCTAATCGCAAAGGAAGGATGGATTAATCATGCAAGAGAATCGGTACCGCTCCCTCGGTGCCTCGGGGATTAAGGTCTCAGCCCTTGGGCACTGGGACCAATAGGTGGGCACAAGGAAAGAATGATGAGTCGGTCTTCCAGGCCTATCAGTCTCTTGTAGATGCCGGCGTCAATTTCTTCGACACTGCTGAGGTCTACAATAGTGGAAAATCGGAGCGCCTCCTCGGCGCATGTCTCCAGCGGGACCACCGACCGGTCGTTATTGCGAGCAAATTCGCGCCGTTGCCCACGCGCCTGACACGCCGCCAATTCATGAACGCGCTCGATGCCAGCCTAAGCCGCCTAGGCGTACAGACGATAGACTTGTATTACATCCATTTTCCTTACAGCTTGCTGAGCATTGAAACGTTGATGGACCTGATGGCTCAGGCCGTCGAGGCCGGCAAAATCCGCGCCGTGGGCGTGAGCAACTTCAATGCCAACCAGATGCGCCGAGCCGCGACCCGCCTCGAACGTTACCATATCCCTCTGGCCGCGAACCAAGTTCGGTACAACCTGTTGCAACGCCAGCCGGAAGAGAACGGCGTGCTCGATGCCTGCCGGGAACTCAATGTCGCGCTGGTGGCCTATCGTCCATTGGAGGGAGGACAACTCAAATCGAACACCGCTCCAGGCGCGCCGTCTGGCTCACCTTCGACAGGCGGGAAAGGAAACGCGCCGTCGAAAGAACAAGTCCTTCAGGATACCCTCGAGGCGATTGCACAGACGCGTGGAAAGAGTGTCAGTCAGGTTGCCCTTAACTGGCTTCTGCGGAGAGATGAACACGTGATTCCAATTCCCGGCGCTACAAAGGAGCGCCACGCGTTGGAAAACGCTGGCACACTCAACTGGGAACTGAGCCACGACGAGTTTGCTGCGATTGATCAAGCCTCTTCCCCTTGGAAACACTACACTGGTCGTGAGAGCCGCAAGTTTCTCAAGGATGCGGTTAACCTTGGATTCAAACGGTTGTTTCGCGGCCGGTCCTAAAGTCAATGTCCGGATGACAGCGACTCTTCAAACACACAAGAAAACTCCAGAGCACAATCAAAACCTATGATCCGCTGGGTGAACAGAATACAGTTGAGGCGCCACTTCCCGGAACATAGGTTCCTCATCATCACATCAAGCACATATTCCAGCCCTGAAGTCTTGATGGCGAGACGTGGGACGCAAAATGATCAAGTTGGTTTCGAAAAAGATCGAGCGAATGGCACATGAGCACGGTTTTACCGATTTCAAATGGATCAACTCGAAAGATGTCGTCACGGGCAATTGGGTTAGAATGAAGTGTCAGTTCGGCTGTGATGGCTACGGCAAAGGAGGATGCTGCCCGCCAGAAGTCCCCTCGGTCACTGATTGCCGAAGATTCTTTGACGAGTACAAAGTCGGCCTGCTGCTTCACTGCGCAGTCAAATTCGAGAATCCTCTGCTGCGACGCCGATGGAGCCAAGCGACACAGAAGAAAGCTGTGGCTCTTGAAAGAGGAGTCTTCCTAGCGGATTACCCCAAGGCGTTCGTGTTCCCGCCTGGGGGCCCTTGCAGAATATGCGCCTCTTGTTCGGCAAACAGGAGAGAGTGCAAGAACCCGTACGCCGCTCGGCCTAGCTTAGAAGCGTTTGCAGTAGATGTCTACGCGACGGCCCGCAGAGCGAGATATCCAATCCACGTGCTGAAGAGATACGGAGAAGAGATGAACCGTTTCGGGCTACTGCTCATAGAATGAAACCACCCGGATCGTTCAACTCACGCGACTGTCAACGGTTCCGTTACTCGTGGGGCTTGACTGTCAGACGGTTCTCCTTGGACATTCCACCCCCAGAGGTCGACGTTAAGATCGAGTATGGTTGACATTGATGAATGCTGGCGGACAACAAGGCAGGTCACTGCGGTGGAGCGCTAGGCTCGTGCATGACGACGCCCTCGTAAGAGGTGCCGCTTTCCGGGAAAGAGGTGCCGCTTTGATGCCTTGAAGCACAAGCTCAAGGAAGAGTCGACAGCAGAGACTTCACACAACTCAGAACGATACAAGTTACAGCGTAAGAATGGTAGCCCGGGGGAGATTCGAATTCGGGCCTTCAGGTCTCCCGTCGGCAGGTTTCTTCTCCTTTGAGCGGGATCCAGAGCCATCTAGTGGCCCTATTGGTCTGGCGCCATTGCTATGCTTGACCGCTACACCACCGGGCTACTGACCGTCCAGAGCGCCTGTGCCCGTAAAAACCTTGACCTCTCAATCCAATCGGACGCCTTTCCTCTGCAGCTGAGGGAGAATGAAGGCCGTTGCTAGCGAGTGAGCGTCCTACTGTGGTCGCCGTTCATAGGTTGAGTCTCCTTACGTGGCCTTCTAGGACTGCGACTATGTAGTCTTCAGGATCTGCGCCGCTCTGCACGGCAACTAGTAGTGTGACGATCCTATTGTAGATCCACCGGGGAATCATGACCTGCATGAGGTCAGGGGGCTCGGAGCTGAGAGGTTCCATAGCCCGCGCTTGCTCATGCGCATCATTCATATGCCTAAGGGAAAACCGACACCACAAAGAGAGACCCAAACGAAACTGGCGGCGCGAGCTCTGAGGTCTCCTTCTTTCACGTGAGCCTGACCAACCGACCGACTTCGCTCAGCTTCATTCTGTTTAGCCTGCCTCTACTCATCCTCCCTTGACGCTGGCGCGGTGTGAGCCGGCATAAGCCGCCCGGACCCTGACGATCTGGTGTCATTGCCTAATATGCAAAGACTTAAGGTAACCAGTGACAGGCAGACCTGTTCCAGAGGTGACCCGTTTGACAGATAGGGCTCTGCAGGAGGATCTCAAGGCGATTATCCTGGCTCTCGAAGGAGACGATTTCGAGAATACGAACATATTTGCCAATCGACTCATGAGCGACGCTGCCATCCTGAATGACCATAAGCACCTTCTGATCGGTTTCTTCTCGAAAGACGTGGCGGCAGAAATGATGGAGCTGACTGCAATGAAACCGGCAACGGCTCTTGCCACTGCTAAAGCGCACGCGACCATGTTCCTCTCGAAAATGAAGGATCATGCGAACAAGGAAGGCTTCGCCGAGGATGAAATCTGGAAGGAATATGTGAAACTAAGCGACAATCTCCGCAAGTTCCACCTCACACCGCACGAGGAGAAGGCATATGCTGAGAACAAGGAATTCACTCGCAAGGTCGCTGATTGGCTGCTGGAGTACCTTCGAAAGGAACAGAAACGTTTGCTGGAGCCAAGAAGTCAGCTTCTGAAGGGCATCTTGAATGAACTCGGGCGGACGTGCAGAGTTCATGGTGCCGAAGAACAGGAGATCATCTTCTTCTCGCTGCTCATGGCGTTTGATCGAGTCTATGATTATGTGCGTTTCGCCCACCAAACGGCAGACGACTCTATCGATTCCGAGAGCGCCAAAAGAGAACTGACCCCCTATCTCGACCGGATATTCGATGTCATGAAAGCTCAACCCATCGAAATCGTCAAAATCGATGAGCTTCTATCTGAACTCATTATCAGGTGGCGAGAAGCTTTCGTTAACTACCTAGAAGTGCCTCACCTTGTCAAGGTCCCTGTGCAGAAAGGCATTGAACTCCCTGAAGAGACTAGGAAAAGAATAGCTGAAGCAGTCACGAAGGCTTTGGAAGTAAAGCAAAAAGCCAAGAAATGACGACTAGGGCTATGACCTTGAACGGCTCGCTAAATGCACTCTTGGAGATCAATCCATCAGCATCGGCTGAAGATCTAGCTAATGCTCTGTCACGGTACATTGAGATCTGCGTTTCGGAAGCCTTGGAATCGATTCCTCTTCCAGCCACTGGCATTCCCTCCCCGACTACACCCGCGCTGCGGGATCTGCAAGCGAGGCGACGTAGAAAGTCCAGTAAGAGATTCCAGGAGGATATCTCGGAGCGTGAGTCGTTCATTGCTGAACTGTACCGCATTCGAAGCAAGCTCGACGGACATGCAGAGAACGGCACCATCCCCTCGTCTCTTAGTACTCCAGACGGCGGATGCGGAACCGTAGCAACGTTGCCGACAGAGTACACTGCTGCAGATACGATCAATGGAGGCATGGTCATGGATGGCGACGGACTGACCAGGACCCCTCTTCGTCCGACTCTGCTACTTCGACGAGACAGCGGCAACCTGGTGGCCCTCAGCAGACCGTCTGCGGTACGTTTCTCTCTGGAATCGCGGCTCCAAGAACTTGTCACCTCGGACACGATTCTCGAACAAGTGGCCAAGGCCACCGAGTTGAGTCTGCGTACGTTTGCTCTGGAATCTGAAGTTCCGATGGAACTCAACTTCACCATCGCCAATGATCCTGAGTATCCGAACTGGATGAGGTACATCATCAAGATAGACACGCCCCTTGATTTCGATTACAGGATGAGACTCTGGTCTGAGATGGACGCCTGGGTTAGGAAGGATCTGTCCCGACTGCGCGGCGCCACTCCTGAGGATTCCACGCGTATCAAAGACATTACAGGGAACCTTTTCCTCGACATGGAGCTTGTCTGACCCTTGTTCGATTCGAGCCACTTCCTGGACATTGCGAACAAGCTTCTTGGCGATAGCTCTTATCGAGATGAAGCAGGTTGGCGTACAGCAATCGGACGAGCCTACTATGCAGCTTTCTTGGCTGCTAAGAAGAGACTGGAAGAACGTGGCTGCAACTTCGTGGATGTTGAGAAGCTTCATCAAGATGTAATTCAGAAACTGATGTCTCGGAAAAGCGACACGGCCAACAAACTGAACACATTGCGCGAGAAGAGAGTCAATGCGGACTACCATATGAATGTCCCCATCGGCCCCGAGCTTGGTCAAAGGTGCGCGAGACTCTCTCAGATGGTCATTAACGAGCTTGGTTCAGTGTAGCTGTCAATCAACAGCATTCATAGCCGATGAGAGAATCAGGATGGAAGGAGACAGACGAACGAAACTAGCACCGCGCCCCTGAGATAACCACGGTACTCGTTGGTTTCTACCCCCGGGCTACCAACAATACCTGTTAGCTACTCAGGCTTGGTTGCTCACGACCAAGACTGCGGCGTAACACACTGTGTAGCACACCCGAGTTTTCTAGGGTATGCATGACCCACGTTTTTCATCTAGGTCTCTATCCCACGAAATTAGCCGGCTGCAGGGATCTGGAAAACCCACCAGTTCTCTGGTGTCAGAAAACGAGGGCCTTGATGCGTTCAAGGGTGTTTGACACCTCTTCTTGGGTGTTTGACAATTCAAGCCCCACACCGATAAGCAGTGGTCGCGTGTGCCTATCTTACCAGTGTTCTCTGCCCGAAATCGATGCTTCGCCGTGCAAGAGGATCCTTCGTGGCCCGTGCCTCTCAGTGGTTGATCATTGAGCGCCCGACGAAGTGCGGACTTGCCTCTGGGTGATGATCTGCCTAGATCAAGTCCGAATCTATATAGACTTTGGTGGCATGCCCAGTGTCTCTAGGGAAGTGTTAAGGCCTCTCCGCCTCAGGCATCTCACGATTTCGTATGAAGCAAAGCGCTCTGCAGGTGGCCATGGCTTCCCTCAACGCGGCGCTCTACGCCGCGACGGGTGCACTATGGACCCTGATTCCAATCACGCTCTTCGGAGTAAGGTTCTGGCCGCAGGTCTTCGTCCCAGGCGCGTTCGCAGTTCTCTTCGGTCCCTGGGTCGGAGGAGTAGGCGCGGCCGTCGGAATATTCATCGCTGACGTAGTCTACGGGCACCATGATGCACTTCTCAGTCTTCTCGTTGGAGTGCCCTCGAACCTTGTCATGTTTGCTGTTCTGGGATATCTCTCACGCAAACCATTGAAAGGCATCGGAAGGCTCGGAAGCATTGCTACCGGCGTGGCGGCCCCACTCATCATGGTAGTATACGGGCTGTACGCATTCTCAGGATCGACACTGGCGATGGTTGTTGGGGTAGCCGCTGTTGCGGTTGTGCTGGTTGCTGTGCCGTACTTGGCGCGTTCGTCTTGGGCTGAAGTGCAGGCCGCCTCATCGATCGGACTCGCAGCTGGGAGTCTCATAATCGGGTTTGGGATAGTCGCCTACAGCTCCTTCTTCGTGATGCCTCAGGTGTTAGGGCTTGGTTCTGGTGCGTTGCCCATCGTCTTCGCCTACGGGACCACGCTCTGGACCTACCTATCCGAAATCCCATTTCTCCTGGTGCTCACCCCGCCAATAGTCAAGGCGGTAAAGGCTACGTTGCCGAGCCTCAAGATCGAGCGTGCACAGGCGAGCAAGAGCAGAAATGCGTGAGACGTCCGCATTCTCACCGGCAGGGATCAGCAGCTTCTTCGAAATCCTCGACAGGCGGCCTGACGGGCGCCCCTTCAAGGATCTCTCATATGCCGGCGCAAGAGGAGGCGGCTTCGTAATCTCCAGAGGCGTGTTGACCCGCGTGCGGTTGAAGCGCGCCAAGAAATCACGTGTCTCTGTCCAGGATCAACAGCCGAGCTGCCAACCATGCGAAGACCACAATTTCAGCAGTTACGAAGCTCCTTCAGATTTCCGGTGAGAGATACGGTGTGACAGTTGAGCATCACGTAGAAGTTCCGATTGGGGCAGGCTACGGGGCGAGCGCCGCAGGCTCATTGTCAGCTGCCCTCGCCTTTTCCGACGGCGCTGACCTAGGCATGTCCGTAAACGAAGTCGGACAAATAGTACACGAGGCTGAGATTGCGAACGGAACCGGACTGGGAACCGTTGGGCCAGTCCTTACCGGTGGTTTCATCCTCACGAGAAAGAGTGGGGGCCCCGGTATTGCTGTGATTGACAGACTACCGATCTCACAGAGATTGAAGGTCGTCTCGGCTTGCTTGGGCCCGATATCCACGAAGAAGGCTCTCCAATCCAAGGATCTCAGGAGGAAAGTCAATGCCTTGGGCAGGGAGACGTTTCGATCTATCGTAACCGATCTCCGACCGGACAATTTCATGAGAGCCTCAAAGAGATTCGCATACGGATTGGGCCTGATGTCTCCTCAGACCGCTCAACTCATAGAGCTGATGGAGGCCGCTGGAGCCATCGGCGCAACTCAGAACATGCTAGGCCAAGCGGTCCATGCGATTGCAGATGAGGATGTGGCAAGGCGTATCCTACTGGCTGTCAAGAGGCGCTTTCCCAAGGCACAGGCGTTTCAGTGTTCCTTGGACTTTGCAGGAGCTCGTCTGCTATGACGGCAAGAAGTCGGCCCTTCAACGAAGTCGCGATCGGCGGGACCTTCGATGTCCTTCACAGGGGACACAAGATCCTTCTCAGAACCGCGTTCCGAGCAGGCGACCGAGTCCTAATCGGACTGAGCAGGAACGGCTTCGTTAGGCGTCTCGTCAAAAACCATCGGGTGGACTCGTACCCGAAAAGAAAACGGGAACTGGTCTCTTTTCTGAAGAAGGAAAGGCTGCTTGACAGAGCGAAGATAATCCCTTTGGATGACCCCTACGGGCCAACCATCAAGGACTCGACAGTCCGTGCCTTGGTGGTCAGCCGCATGACAAAGAAGATGGCCGGCAAGATCAACACGATACGGAGAAGGCGCGGGCTCAAGCCGCTGTCCGTAGTATCCATCGGAATGGTCGTGGCCGAGGACTTCGAACCGATTTCCTCCACACGCATAAGGGCAGGGGAGATCAACCGCGAAGGCTACCTGGAACGGGCTCGCCGTTCTAGGCGTGCTCGGCTCTCCCACACGTAACCCGTGCTATCGGCTCTTCCTACGTCTCTTGCGTTTCGCGCGTTTGGCAGGCAACTCGCCGAATTTCTCCAAATCTTTCTTCGACGCCCTCTCTACGAGTAGGCGCTTTCCCTCTACCCTTACCCTCACCCTAACCAGCCTTCCAGACATCGGGAAGCCCGAATCGCACGTCAGCTTCGTCGGAAGGTAGATCCGCGGCGATTCGTACGTCTTTCCGTTCTTTCCTCTTTTTCTCGTCGCGACGTAATTTGCCAAAACTTCCAGCAATTTGATCATCTTGTCCTGATTTGATTTTCCGTTCCAAAGTGGAAAGGAATATGGAAAGCAGATTGGAACGGACACATAAAATCGTGACTCGCGGCTTCGTGTCAAGGTAATGCGTTCTAGTGAGCGTGGTTTGACAAGGTTAAAGAGCCGTGAAGGAGTGGGTACTGGGTTGAGGTTTGCTTAGTGAAGGTCAACGTATTCGTGACGAACATGACGGGCGAGCGTCTCTGGGAAGTCGAGAAGGACTTGCCGGCTCAAATCCAGATAGCGGTCAACATCAACGTGCTCGGGATCGAAGAGCAGAGCGACGGGAGCCTACGGTCGCCGTTCGTATTCACTGTGAATTTCACGCCCGCCATCGCGCAGATCAGCATCAAAGGTCGCGCAAGGATCCAAGGCGAGAAGGACGAGCTGCAAAAGATCCTCCAGGAACAGAAAGAGAAGAAAGCCCCTCCAAATCAAATCCTTCAAGCCATTTCGAGTACGGCGATAGCTGAAGCAATCTTGATCTCAAAGACGATTGGCATTCCCCCACCGCTGCCGCCCCTCCCTAACCCGCCTGCTAACCAGGCGCCGCAAAAGGCCGACTCACGGTACACTGCATAGTCCAAAAAACTGGAGGGTTCCAAAACTCTCCAGAAAATTGGAGGGCGTCTTTTCCGTGATGCTCCGTCAACTTAGCGAGAGGTGTCTTGCTCGACCGTCAGCGATGCCTCTCGGTTGGAATGGTGTAGTGGCATGCCATCGCTCCGATTGCTATTGTGGCGAAACATGATCCGAAGAGTCCCAACACGACAGTCAAGCGGAGCCAATACGGATAGCTCATAATTTCCTCAGAGAACAGAATGGCGTACAGCGACCATCCTGTGTCCGCACAGGCGAACATCGCAAGCCAAGCAACTAAGGCTTTGAAAACTTTCCTCAAGCCTTCACACTAGCTAGGCGGAGAACATCTCTCGTCTGATTCTACCGTTGTCTTGGTCAGGGTCTCAAACATTTCTGTTTCTTGCGGCTCATGAAAGAGACGGACTGTGAGTCGTTGTGATGCCGTGCCAAAGCTCTACGGCGAGCTGCGACGCGGTTGAGGCCGGGCGATTAAGCTAGCTCCCCTGTAGGTATCTCAACGATTCTTTCACGCCAATAGCGCGCCAGCATCTCCAGTCTGTTGGAGAATTTGTCGCTGAGTTGTGCTGGTTCGTTCCTTCTCACGCGACTCAGAAGCCCGCTCTTCAGAAGCGACTGCCAGGTCTGGCTCAGTGTTCGTGCAGAGCAATGTTTCTCCCGAATCAGTTTCGGCGCGAGGTCCTTGTACAGCTCGACCTTGCTGAGGTGCGCTCGGCTCATTTCCCGGAGGATCGCTTCGGCCAGTTCGGCCTTTCTTGGATTGTATGGGAAGAGTATGCTGCAGAATACCTTCAAGTCGCCGATGCTGGTTCGATCGGCTTCGATCCTGGGAGTGACGAAGCCGTGCTTCTTCATGTACTCGGCCCAGTATTCCTTGTCCTTGGTGGTCTCAGGAATCGACATCCGCAATTACCCCATAGTATAGAATGGTGCCCAGTCGCATAAGCGTTCCCACATGGGGTAAATGGGCGGGTGGGTGCATCAAATGATCCAGATTACGCGTTGAAGCTAGCACTGGAGTCGTTGAATTACCCCATTTGAGATAATATCGCCTGATTTGTACTGGAGGGGCCTCCCAACTCTTTTGAGGTTGGACGCCCGTTGATCGTAGACATCGAGCGAGGGACTTCTATGCCTAGAGTAATACACTTCGAGATCCCCGCAGACGATCCAAATCGAGCTGTGAAGTTCTACGAGAACGTGTTCGGCTGGAAGATCGGCAAATGGGGCCCCATTGATTACTGGCTCGCCACTACGGGACCAGACAATCAGCCCGGGATCAATGGAGCGATCATGACCAAGGAGACTCAGAAGACCACAGTCAACACGATCGATGTCTCATCGGTCGACGAATATGCGAAGAAGATCGTCAACGCTGGAGGCAAGGTCCTTACTCCAAAAACGGCAATTCCGGGCGTAGGATACTTCAGCTACTGCATCGATACAGAAGGAAACGTCTTCGGAATCATGGAGAATGATCCCAAAGCCAGCTAGGTCAATTGGCGGCTGTCACGAACGATCTGCACGAGTCTCAAGAGGGCGCTCCAATTTCTTGGAGTGTCAAGAATCATTGCAAAAAATGGAATGCTTGAGCCCACCATCTGTCTAGCGTAGTCCGGAGATTCTTCGTCCCAGCCAAGAGCGTTCTCTTGTACGGCACATCAAATCTTCTTTCGTTTCGTTGACCTCTCTTTGCCACTTGAATGACCAACCGTTTCCTTGTCGCAAACCAATCCTCTATGTAGTATGTGTTGTCGAGGTCCGCGAATGACATGATGCGCCTCAATTCAGATAGCACAACCGAGCGGAAGCGATCCCGATCAGCCAGATAGGCGAAATATCCCGCGGCACCCATGAAGAGCACCGGTGAAACAGCCATCCGTCCAACGAAGATCAGACGACGTTCAGGCGTCAGGCTGTTCTTCGGGGTCCTTTCGAACACGCATACTGGAACTCGGCGTGGAGCCCACAGCATTTGGCGAAGCTGCATTCGGACGCCTAGATAGGTACATGATAGTCGCGATCTTAAGCTCTATTGTGGTTGCCGATACTCTCCTCAGGCCTTTCTTGGTTCGGAGGGTTTCGCAATGATCTCCTTCACAAATAGATCAAAGAAGTTGTTCGAGTGAGCAGGTCGAATAACCAGCGCCGTGTCCGCTCCTCCGCTGGTTCCAGCGATGGTGATAACGGGTCGGTCCATGGGAATTTCTCCGGCGTCTGCCGCCATGACGGTGATCTCTAGGCATACTTTCATCCCTTCACCAAACACTCTGAGGGTGTCGGCCATCAGTTCTAAGGGCCCAATCGTATCACGCTTGGCTCTGATTGCTCGCTCGATGCCTGAGAAGGCATGCCCGGCTGTCACAATGCGAGCACCTGATGCTAGAATCGCCTTCTCGTTCTCAGGCGTCATCTGTTGAATTCCAGGGGTCCGGAAGCCAGCGTGGTGACGGACCACGATCACTCCGAGTCCTTTGAAGAATTGGCAAGCCCTCACGCCTGTCCGGCCAGTCGTTGAAGCCACTACGATGTCATGTATTCCCAATGATTCCGCTCTCTCTCTTGCGCGAAGGAATGTAGTTTCGGTGTCTGCTTCGCTCGGGGTCTCGTAGTAGGCGATTGTCTTCTCTCTCAATACTGTCATCTCCTATGTCTTGACCGGCTATTGTTGAGGGGTTGTATTCGCGATAACCCTTTTGGGGTTTTCCGGGCGGATAGGTGGAGCTGCAGTAGTTGGTCGTGCAAGCCTCGTAGAACTGACTTGTGTGCTCAATCTGGGATCTCTCAACCTTGCGCGTCCTGATGGCGGCCGTGGGAAGGTTCTTGAATCGCCAGGTGCTCCTTGCATGCTGACGTCATGAGCGTGAAGCTTCGATGAATCAAATAGAAGGCCGCGATTCTTTTTCCAAGCTGTCGAAGAAGAGACTGCTCGATCTCTTCTACTTCCAGATTCGGAACATCTGGCGTGTGGACGGCTTGTATTTCTTGGGTATTGAGAAGGAGTTCGGTACCTCGGCTGCTTCAAAGATCGACGCGGAGTGTTGGAAGGCGATGGGGACTCTTGAAGCTCGCCAACTCAAGGAGATGCTCCACACGAAGGAGTGGTCCGTACCGAAGGTCATGGAGGCACTGGGGCTGACCAGCTGGGCGCTCGACCAGCGTGAGAAGAAGGTGCAAGTGCAGAAAGGTCAAGCGCTTTTCCGAGTTGTGAATTGCAGCACTCAGCTCACTAGGATTCGGAAGGGCCTGACAGAGTTTCCCTGCAGACCCGTAAGGGAAGGTTACCTGAAAGCGTTCGTTCAAGAATTGAACCCAAGCGTTACAGTCACATGCAACATTTGTCCACCAGGCGCGCATTCCGAAAATGCATGGTGCGAGTGGAAATTCTCGAAGTCTGCGTGAGCTCTTTGCACGACGAACGCGTGACTTGCCAGACAAATGGGATTCTTCGTTGTTGGCGAGTTGAGTCCGGGCGAATTCTGGGACTATATAGAAAATAAGATTGCGCGCGCTTAATATGTAGCTTTCCACGTAGACGGCGGAAAGTTGCAGGAGACCCAGAATTGCTTCATGAAGTGAGGTGGCATGGACGCGCTGGGCAAGGCGTGATCACGTCCAGCAGGTTGCTTGCTCAGGCTGCTCTCCTTGAGGGCAAACATGTGCAAGCGTTTCCGGAATTTGGGCCCGAGCGATTGGGAGCTCCTATTTCGGGATTCACGAGAATAAGTGACGAAGTTATAGATACGAGAAGCCAGATCTACAATCCAGGATTCGTTGTCGTTCTGGACCCATCGCTTCTTGCGACAGTAAATGTGACTAGGGGACTGTTGGGGGATGGTAAAGTTATCCTCAATTCTCCTAAGCGTGCGAGCGAGATGGCGTCGAAACTCTCACTGGACCAGACCCGAGTTCGGACCATCGACGCCACACACCTCGCGATGGAGATAGCCAAACGACCAATCGTCAATACGGCAATGCTCGGTGCGCTTGCAAAGGTAGCGCCGCTCGTAGCGCTAGCCTCAATCGAAAAGGCAATCAAGGATCGTTTCGCCGGGAGCTTGGGCGAGCAGAATGTCGAGTTGATACGTCGTGTCTATGAGATGGTGGAGTAAAGAATGAGTGCAGAAGAAGAGAAGCCTGGTTGGGGCTCGTTACCGATTGGAGCAGTACTCCTGACTCCAGGCGCCGCCGAGCGAAATAAGACCGGAACATGGCGACTCAAGCGCCCCTTGTTGGATGAGAAGAAGTGCACAAACTGTCTCCTCTGCTGGATATATTGTCCGGAGCCAGCAATCGCGCGCGGGGCAAAGACGATTCAGTTCGTTTATGACTACTGCAAGGGATGCGGAATCTGCGCGACGGAGTGCCCCACGAAGGCCATCTCGATGACGGAGGAGAGTTGAGTTGACGAAGACCGTTTCACAGAAGATCGTTGGAATGAATGGCGATGAAGCTGTTGCCTTTGCGGCCAAACAGGCACAAGTCGATGTTGTAGCGGCTTATCCGATTACTCCCCAGACGATCATAGTCGAACGATTCAGTGACTATGTGGCGAACGGGGAAGTCGACACGCAGTTTGTCTGTGTGGAATCCGAACACTCCGCACTCTCAGCGTGCGTGGGATCCAGTCTAGTTGGGTCTCGTGTCTTCACCGCGACATCAAGCCAGGGCTTGGCGCTGATGCACGAAGTGCTCTACGTTGCCTCAGGTCTGCGCACTCCAATTGTGATGGCTGTAGCTAACAGGGCCCTCTCGGCGCCGATTAACATTCACAATGACCACTCGGACATGATGGGTTCCAGGGACTGCGGCTGGATCCAGATATACGCGGAAAACGCGCAAGAGTCATACGACTGGACCCTCCAGGCCTTCAGGATCGCAGAGGACCACAAAGTCTCACTTCCGGTGACTGTGAACCTAGACGGATTCACCATCTCTCATGCAATGGAAGGTGTCTCCGTGCTCGAAGAAGACGAAGTCACACGGTTTCTGGGAAAGAGGACGCCAATGTACAAGTTGGATATCGCGAAGCCTATGACTTTCGGGGCTCTGACGCTTCCTGACTACTACTCAGAGTTCAAACAGCAACAGGTCGAGGCAATGAAGAATGCTCCCCCGGTCATAACCTCAGTCGCGAACGAATTCAACAGAATCTCGGGCAGACAGTACTCCAACCTTTCTGGATTCAACATGAGCTGACGCCGATGCGGCAGTAGCATGCATGGGTAGCGTCGCTGGGACAGCTCGGACTGTTGCGACAAAGCTGAGAAAGCAAGGCAAGCGCGTGGGCGTTCTCAAACTCTGGCAGTACAGGCCTTTCCCCACACAGGAAGTGGCGAGAGCATTGTCGAAGATCAAAAGTGTCGGCGTTATTGATCGAGCCGTATCATTCGGGGCACCCTATGGTCCGCTGTGTAGCGATATCGCCTCAACCAAAGTGCTCACGGGAATCCAAACCAAGATCTTCAACGTCATATGCGGTCTGGGTGGGAGAGACATCAAACCAGCCGACATCGAAGGCATATTCGAAAGAGCCCTTCGACATGCGGAAGGGGCGCCAATTGATGAGCCGTCAACGCTATTGGGGGTGCGGCCTTAATGGTCACGTTGAAGGAGCTTTCCACTCAGGAGCTGTTCGGACCCGGCCACAGGATGTGTACGGGATGCGGTCCTGCAGCAATGGCACGTATCACCATGAAGGCGCTGCAGAAACCAGCCATCGTAGTGAACGCCACCGGCTGCCTCGAGGTCGCGAGCACGATCTACCCTGATACGGCTTGGAAGGTGCCTTGGGTCCACACACTTTTCGAGAATACTGCGGCGGTAGCGTCAGGAATCGAAGCATCCTTACGAAAGGAGGGTAAGGCTGACGCCGTGGACATAGTTGCATTTGGTGGAGACGGAGGCACTTTCGACATCGGGATCCAAGCTCTCTCGGGCGCTTTGGAGAGAAAGCACGACTTCACCTACATCTGCTACGATAACGAAGCCTACATGAACACTGGAATACAACGATCTGGCGCGACACCATACGGAGCTGCCACAACAACTACCCCTGCAGGTTCGAAGATCGCCGGAAAGACAGATGCGAAGAAGGATCTAATTGGAATCTGTGTTGCCCATGGCGTCGAGTTTGCGGCGACGGCCTCTGTCGCATTCTGGAACGATTACATAACCAAGGTTCGGCGAGCGGCAGCCGTCAAAGGGCCGGCAGTAATACACGTGCTGGCACCATGCCCGCTTGGCTGGCGATTTGACACCAGCCAGACGATCAAGCTTGCCAAGCTCGCTGTCCAGACCAGATACTTCCCTCTATACGAGGTTGAAAAGGGCAACTACAAGCTCAGCATGAAGGTACCGAACCCAACCCCGCTTGAGGAATTCCTCAAGCCACAGGGACGATTCAGGCACCTGTTCGCTCCCGAATTCGCCAAGAACCTTGAAGAACTGAAGAGGCAGGTGGAGAGCAACTGGAACAGGGTTGCTCGGCTGTGCGGCGAAATGTCCGCCCCGGCCTCTCCATCCCCCAGCCAGCCCGCTAATTAGCCAGAACAATTGAAACGATTATATGGAATTCACTTGTGATAGGGCCGCTTGAAGCTGAAGCCGATGCGCGCAAAGCAAATCCTCGCTGTCGTTGTGCTGCTGGTAGTGGTGTTTCTCATAATCGTTCCACCGCTTCTGAATGGGGGCGTGAAAGTGACCTTGTCTTCGACAACCTCTGTTCGTGCAGATCATGTTTTCGTGACGATCGGAGAGATCAGTGCACAGAGAGCAGATCTTGGCGCCTCATCGGGTTGGCAGTCCATATCTAACCAGTCCACTGTTTTGGATCTCACACAGACAAACATGAGCGAGACAGTCGCCTTGGGCAATCTGCCTCTCGGACAATACAACACGATAAGGGTGAGGGTAACGAACGCGACGGTGATGATCAACGGCACTTCACAGAGAGTCCAGCTTGAGTCGCGGCTCTTCACAGTCCCGGTTTCGTTCCTAACACAATTCGGTACGAGCACAGTCATCATGCTCAAGGTCTCTCCGGAGGTCCAAGTAACCGGGAACGTGGTGAACCTGAAATTGTCCTTCACGGGTGTCCCTGCAAATCCATCTCCATGACTCTTTGCGTCCGAAACCTACAAGTCTCTGATGGAACAGTCCATTTGCAAGGTGTCAAATGAGCGTTGGGCATACTGGGAAAAGACAAGCTCGTCGAACTGGTCAACTCCTTCAAGTGCGTTCACCCATTTGATTTCAGTCTCCTAGATGGAGACGGGTACGTTCTGACGGTCAAAGACGAGACGACCTTGCACTACTTGGAGCACAAGAATCTGATTTCTCATGAGGTGGTCTTTACTCCGCCGAACTATGTGGCTCACCTCACCGCCAAGAGTCGGTATGGAAGATTGGGACTATCGTTCCTGAACGCGGCTAAAGTTCACAGTGGCTTCGTGGGACGATTGGCGCTCGAGCTGGTGAATCTGAGCAACGACCGTACGCCAATAACTATCAAGCGGGGCGAACCCCTGATGCACATAGAATTCATTACCAGAGATGGCGAGCCATCACCGTACCAGGGACCATACATGTTCCAATACATGAGCGACGACGAGGCGACGCTGTACAGACAGATGCTACGGAAACACTTCTCTAGTCTCTTCGATGAAGATGTACTTGGCCGGATGGTCCGAGACCGTATAAGTTCCTAGGAGAATTACTTCCGTCTTCGAGGCAGTTGCTTTCGCCGCGATCTATAAGTCCAGCTGGCCCCCACGGCGATCACGAAAGTAACCAGAACTATCACAAACATCAGCAACGGTTCGAGACCGCTGGAAACGTCGATTCTTATGGTATCTCCCTGTGCCTGAGCTAGGCCGGCGACGGACAACGTGGCGTTGTACTTGTAGAAGGCATGCGCGGTGAATTGTGCACCCTCGATTGGAACGACTGTCATCGTTAGATCCTTAGGGGGAGCAAGATCGTAGCTCCATACCGTCGAGCTGCTGGTGAAGTTGTATCCCTTTTCCCAATTCGCGATCGGCGGCAGAATGTTACTGAAGTCAAGAAGCATCATGTTCCCTGCACCCTCGGAAGCGAGTGAACCCTCCGTGTCTGCTCCGCCGGTCAGATAAGTGACTGTCTGGATCGTTTCGTTCAGAGGCGCTTCTGCAAACTTCACGTACTTCTCAAAGATGGGTTTGACGTATGTCCCTCCTATCAGGTTGTAGCTCACGTTTCCAAGCCTAAGGTCGTCGGACACTTTGAAGCGAACCCACGAGCAGTTAACATCCAAGAGGTTCCCACTTTGAGAGGCAACTCCGTTCACATCGAATCGAATTGAGACATTTATCCAGCCGCTGTCAGATCTTAGCTCGCCTGAAAGTGAGGAGATCGAAATGTTTTCAGCTGTGCTCTTGAGGCTCTTCTCTATCGCGGATGATAGATTCTGAGCTGCTGCACCTGTGAATTTCTCGCTGATGCTTGGTATTGCAGTGGCATTTTGATAGACTTGGAGGGACAGTTCAACGGATACCTTGCCGTCATGAATCGTGTAGTTCACTGACGAGGCGTGTGCGGTAGCGGCAGACCAGGAGAATGCCAGTACTGTGAGCAAGCAGATTGCGAGGATTGTTTGTCGTTGCATGGACGAATCTCCGTGACTTTTGTGCGGTGTGGCGCACCCATTGATCATGTGGATATATAAGGTTCAGCCGCTTCGCGCAGAGGAGATCTTGCTGATTCTTACCGTATCTTGGTGCCGGGTGGAACGTTTTCGGTCAGAGTGAGCCAGACCGGCTTGCCATGGTCGTCGGCTGCCAACAGCACGCATTCCGATCTCACACCGGCTACGGTTCTCGGCTCCATATTTGCAACGACTGCTACAAGCTTACCGTCAAGATCACTTGGTTTGTAATATTCGGCGCCGCCTAGGATTGCGTAGACGGTTCGATCGCCCAAGTCCACTTTGGCTTTCATGATCTTCTTCATTCCAGGTATGTTCTCCACAGCAACCAGTTTTGCCACGCGGATATCCAGTCGCTCGAAGTCCTTGAACGTGATACTCAATCACCTCATCCTCCGAGCAGTCTGATGATCTCCTTTGCTACCGTGAGGCTCTCCAGTCGCTGGCATTCTTGTGTCTGAGCGCCAACGTGTGGAGTGCAGACAGAACGACCGTCTCTCAATGCGACAAGTTCCTTCTCCCAATCCTCTTTCGGTGGCTCATCATGGAAGACATCAAGTCCGACGCCACCGATTCTCCCCTCCTTAAGAGATTCAAGCAAAGCTCTTCCGTCGACGATATCCCCTCGAGATGCGTTGATCAGTATGGCGCCCTGTTTCATGCGACGCATCCTTGAGCTGTCTATCAAGTGACGAGTGGAAGGAAGGTATGGAACATGGATTGTCACGATATCAGCCCTTTCGACCAGAGAGTCGAGATCCCGTGCGATCTCGAATCCGAGCTCCTTCGCCTTGCTCGTTAGATCAACTACGTCATATCCGATGACCTTCATTCCGAATCCTTGGCCTGCAATTCGAGCGACTTCAGCGCCGATGCGACCGCCGGCTCCGACAACTCCGAGCGTCCTTCCATGGAGTTCGTGTCCCATCAGCTGGCTCTTCGTCCACTGTGCCTGTTTCATTGCTTGGTCCGCAATGGGAATCTGTCGGAGCAGTGAGAGCATCAAGCCAATAGTGAGTTCAGCTACGCTCGTGACAGGCGCGGCAGGTGTCGAAAGGACAGTGACTCCGCGCTTCTTCGCGGCCTCAAGGTCGATGTTATCAAGCCCAACTCCTGATCGAGCGATCGCTTTCAACGAGGAAGCAGCAGCTATGACCTCCGCCGTTATCTTGGTTCTTCCTCTGACAACAAGCACATTGAAGTTCTTTGCATCCGCCAGAAGCTCCTCCTTGGTTATCTTTGGTTTCTCAACAACATCATAACCCGCTTCTCGCAGGAGCTTCACGCCATCTTGGTGAATGGCATCGCAGATCAAGACTCTGAGCTGCACTGGTGAGACCTCGTCAACGATAGTCCACTTGCTGTAATATCGTTTTCCGCACCCGGAATTGGCGGGAATCCTTAGGGCCCAACGAGGCGGTCGTTGAGTCACTCAGAAGCCGACAGAAGCTTTCGTGTCAGACTACCCGGATCAAAGGGTATTTCACAGTCATGGGCCGACGCTACGGAACATTCTGAAGGCTTAAGTTTGTGCACGGCCGTCCGTGTCTGATCAGGGTTGGTTCGAAGATGAGTCAAAGCAAGGTTTCTCCACCTTTGGTTCTCGTCAACTTCAAATGCTATCTCGATGCGACGGGAGACAGGGCGGTTCAGCTGGCAAAATATCGCAGAGCAGGCTAGCAAGAAGTTCGGCGTGACGGTGGCGGTTGCTCCTCAGACTGCAGATCTTAGACTCGTTTCGCAACAGACGAAGATCCCAGTATTCGCTCAACATATCGATCCGATCAAGCCCGGATCGCACACCGGGCATGTACTCGCTGAATCGGTGCTCGGAGCAGGCGTCTCCGGTGTCCTCATCAATCACTCCGAACGAAGACTCGAAGCCGGGATAATCGAGGACACCATCACAAGAGCCAGAGGTCTCAAACTTACAACGGTGGTTTGTGCGAACACATCCGCAATCGCCGCGGCAGTCGCATCGCTCGGTCCCGACATGATAGCCGTGGAACCGCCAGAACTCATCGGGAGCGGAGTAGCTGTCTCGAAAGCTAAGCCGGAGATAATCACGGACACGGTCTCGAGAATCAGAAGTATCAGTAACGATGTCGTCATACTTTGCGGTGCAGGCATCACCTCCGGAGAGGATGTCAAGGAAGCGCTCCGTCTTGGCACTCAAGGAGTCCTCGTAGCAAGTGGGATCGTCAAGGCCAAGAATCAGGCTGCCGCGATCGAAGACTTGGCGGGGGCCTGCCGGCGAGCCGGGAAGTAGGCCATGTCATCAGAATTGCCGAAATAATTGTTTACTTATCTAGGGCTAGCATGAGAATGTTCGATCTCTCGGATGTGGCGTGAGTGCAATTTCAGCAGCTCCTCGAGGAGAAACGAAATGTCGTAAACGATCGCATAGACGAGATCCTCTCATCCGGCTTCGAGCAGAACGAGGCAAGTGAGCTCGTCAGATACACGTTCAAGACAGGGGGCAAACGTCTGAGACCTACGATGGTTCTGCTTGCCGCAGAGGCCGTGGGAGGACAGGAGAAGCCTGCGGTTAACGCAGCAGTTGCGGTGGAGTTCGTGCATGCGGCATCGTTGATCTTCGACGATCTGATTGACAAAGACAGGGTTCGGAGGAGTGTCCCTACCCTGAATGTCGCGTTCAATAACGATAGGGCAATCAGCGCGGGACTTTTTCTGGCGTCGAAGGGCATACAGGTTCTGTCGGACTACAAAGATCCCAAAGTCATGAGGATGATAGGGTGGGCTCTCGTCGACCTCAGCCAAGGCGAGATACTCGACGTCATCTCTGAGATCGCAATAGATGTCAAGCACTATCTCAACATCGCAGACCTGAAGACAGGAGCACTTTTCGGCGCATCCGCCGGGATAGGCGGCCTCATTGGCGGCGGATCTCCAGAGGAAGTCAGCGCCTTGTACAACTATGGAAGAGCGGTCGGTGTCGCCTTCCAAATCCGAGACGACATAATGGACCTAACCGGCAATGGCAACTCCTCCAAGCAAGAACGGGCTAATCTGGTGCTAGCTCACTACCTAGGGGACACAGCACGACAGGATCGCATGACTCAGATGTTGGATCATAACGAGAACAAGAGTGACCCAACTGACGCATTACGTCAGAAAGCCGTGGACTTCGCAAGGCACGCGTCAGCAGAATATGTTCAGAAAGCGAAATCTGAGATCGCGGCTCTGAGAGACGGGGACGGAAAGGCAGCGCTGGAAGAGCTTGCTACTTTCGCCCTCGAGCGACAGGCCTAATCGCCCGTTAGTCTTCGGAGAAGTTCTCGCTTCCGCAGACCTTGCATTTCCACTTGTAGACGATCTTTCCATTCTTCAGAAGAAGTTCAACGTCCGTGGCGTACTGCTGCTTGCACTTTGGGCACCACATGTGCGTCATTCCGGGCGATTTCCACGTCATGGGAGTTTCATCCAGTCTGAATTGTGATCAGCCAGTGACTTAACGAACCATGCCTGAACCGACATCTCGTTCAATTGATTTGAGCAATACGCTTTATATCGGTACCGGTAAGTGACCTCACCGTCTGCCGACGACTTCGCTGAGGAAGAGTCGCATGGGGCTTGATGTCTGGAGTCTCGTTGCCTTATTCGAGGCCGTCGTCTTCCTCGTCGCGTTTCCGCTCTTAGTTTTCGGTTGGCTGATGAGTGCCAAGGGAAAGAATCCGATTAGGGATGCACCGTTCGAATCAGGCCAAACTCACTTGGGTGAAGCAAGGCAACGCTACATGATGCAATACTACCCGTATCTGATCATGTTCATAGTCTTCGATGTCGTCGCGATGTTTCTCTTCACTTGGGGGCTGGCCTTCTCAAGTGTATCATCAAGTCAGAACTACCTGTTTCTCATCTTCATAGCGATTCTCGTTGCACCGTTGGGTTACGCGTCGTATCTCGCGGGAAAGCGGGAGCTCTGGTGACCTTGTCGCAGGCAACGCCAGCACTTCAAGGAATCATCGGTCTTGTCTTGAGGATCATTACTTCGCGGACTTTTCTCGAGATAGTCTTCTTCCCCGGTTTCCTGAATGTGATGCTGAGTGCTGCTTTTCTGACTTGGCTGGAACGAAAAGTGATTGCTCGGGTCCAGCTGAGAATAGGGCCCTTGTACGCAGGCATCTCGGGCATCCTCCAACCCATAGCGGACGGCGTCAAATTGATCTTCAAAGAGGCGATCTTTCCCGAACTGGCCGACACGAAACTGCTCATGCTCTGCGCGCTCGGCCTGATGATGCTCGCGTTTGCACCTGCAGTGGCCATTCCGTTTGGCGAGGGTTTCGTGATCGCAAACATGGACGTAGGCCTAGTTTACGTTTTCGCCGTCATGTCATTGTTTCCGAGTGTTATCCTCCTGATTGGTTGGGGGAGCAACAGCAAGTACTCGTTTCTAGGCGGCTTACGATCCCTATTCCAACAGGTCGCCTACGAGATTCCAATGTGGTTTTCGGTACTCGGGATAGTCATGCTTACCGGTACACTGAACCTTACCAAGATCGTTGAGGCACAACAGAGACTATGGTTCGTTGTGCCACAAGTCTTAGGATTTGCAGTCTTCTTCACGGCTGCACTGGCCGAGCTTGAGAGGACCCCATTCGACTTGCCTGGAGCTGAGACTGAGCTCGTCATGGGATGGATGACCGAACTCAGCGGTGTCCCTTTCATGTTAGGCTTCCTTGCAATGTACACTAAGCTGTATGTGATGTCGGCATTGATCACCACGCTATTTCTTGGGGGATGGTCCGGCCCCGGCCTCCTGCCTCAACCTGTCTGGTTTCTTCTGAAGACATTTCTTGTTGCAAGCGTGGTAGTTGTGATCCGTGGAACTTTTCCCAGAGTCAGAGTTGACATTCTGCTCAGGGCTGGTTGGACTAGGTTGCTGCTGTTAGCGATCGCGAACATCTTCGTCACTGTTGCGCTGATCTCACTTGGGCTAGACTGGATCTGGAGGATCTAGGATGCCCGATATTGCCTTCCTCGCCCTCAGCGGTCTGGTGATCGTGTCAGCTATCTTTGCACTTGAAGCTAGAGAGTTGATCTATGGTGCGGTCGGGCTTGCTTTCTCACTAATCGGCGTGGCCGGTCTGTTCATTCTCTTAGGCGCTGAGTACGTCGCGATGTTCCAGGTGTCCGTATACGTAGGTGCAGTCGTGGTCTTGATCCTCTTCACGATTATGCTGGTTCGTAGAGAGTCTGGTAGGATATTGGAGGAGGAAGAACCGGGCCGGCTTGGCCGTGCGGGCATACTTGTCGCTGGCTTGGTCGCTCTCGCTGTGGCAGGGGCCGTTCTCGTACTTATGCCGGCCTCCTTGCAGGCGCCAGAGTTCTACCCGTTCTCATTACGAGAACTCGGCCGCCTCTTGGCATCGTCCTACGCAGTTGCGCTCGTGATCCTTGGACTTCTGGTCGGGGCCACAATTGTTGGCGGTCTAACCTTAGTGAGAGTAGAGCGGGAGGAGAAAACCAGTGGAGCCACTCAGTAGCTACATCATCCTCTCGTCGGCACTGCTTGGAATCGGCATCTATGGCTTAGTCTCCAAGAGGAACGCTATTCGTCTACTCTTCTCTGTGGAGCTAATTGTGAACGCGGCAAACATCAACTTCGTTGCATTCGCAAGATACGCTAACCCGCCGATGTTGACTGGTTGGAACATCGTCTTCTTCTCGATCGCCGCGGCCGCTATGGAGGCAACAGTGGGCTTGGCCTTGATACTTGTGGCGTTCAGACTCAACGGCACAATTGACGTGCGAAAACTCAACCGTCTGAGAGGATAATACTTGTTCCCATTGCTTTTCACATGTGTCTCTCTCCTGTTGATGATCGTGCCTGTAGTGTGGGTTCTCTCGCGACGTTTCGGTGCACACGTCGGATGGATTGCAGCCATCCCATTGGCGATCTCGACGCTAGTGGCGATCTTCTCGGGTTCTCTTGGAACTGTGGTTGAGGCGTTTCGATGGGAGCCGATCGGTTACTTTGGCTTCAGAGCTGATGGGCTGAGCATACCGATTCTCTTCACTATCAGCCTACTATGTTCAGTGATCGCAATCTATTCGATGCCGTATATGACTCACAGGCTAGGAAAGGAATCAAAAGAGTACGGGCTCTATTTCGCGCTGTACTTGCTGTACTCGGCTGGGATGATCGGGGCCGTACTTGCTACCAACCTGATCGAGTTCTACCTCTTTTTTGAGTTGATGCTGATTCCTTCGTATTTCCTGATCGCTCGATGGGGATACGGCGATCGAGACAGAATTTCGTTCATGTATTTCATGTGGACTCATGTTGGCGCACTTGCACTCTTGGCTGGAATCCTGACACTGTGGGTCGTCTCCGGAACGTTCGATCTCTCAGCCTTGTCCTCAGCCGTTATTCCCCAACCCTACAGGTTCTGGATCACAATCATGATCCTCGCGGGGCTCCTCGTGAAGATGGCGGCCTTTGGAGTGCACGTTTGGCTTCCTCAGGTGCATGCAGAGGCGCCTACTCCGATCAGTGCCTTGCTATCACCTGCAATGATCGGAATCGGAGGATACGCGATAGTAAGAATCCTCATGACGATCTCCCCCGAATTGATCGGCGCGGTATCCTTCCAGCTGAGCATATGGGCGCTCATCACAATGGTATATGGCGCGCTCATGGCGCTCGCCCAAGACGACATCAAGCGCCTGATGGCATATTCCAGCATCAGCCAGATGGGATACATCCTACTGGGAATCGCTTCAGTCCAAATCGATGGCGTCTCCGGATCGATGCTTCACTACCTGAGCCACGGAATGGGCAAGGGAATCCTATTCATGGTCGCCGGAATAATCATAGTTCAAGCTCACGAAACTAGGAGCATATCCAAACTCGGAGGACTCGCAAGAAAAATGCCAGTGACCGCCTCTGCAGCACTGATCGGATTCCTAACGATTCTGGGTGTGCCGCCCACTAGCGGTTTCGTTTCGGAGTTTCTGATCTTCTTCGGACTCTTCAACTCAGCAATGCATCCCATCATTCTGTCGAAGGTAATTGTGGCGATCGGCGCGGTCGTCTCTACAGCACTCACGGCCGGGTACACGCTTTGGACAATGAAGCGAGTCTTCTTCGGGCCTTTACCCGCAGAGTTAGCCGAAGTTCGTGAGGCACCCCTGACGATGACCGTCCCACTGATCGTGCTGGCCGCCACCGCGATCTTGGTGGGAATCTTCCCGGACCCGGTGATCGGCGGCTTGCTCGCTCAGATTTCAAGCATGATCAGATGAGAGTTGAAAGATGAACACCATAGTCCCTTGGCTGGTCTGGGCTCTCCCGATGGTCGGCTCACTACTGGTCGTGCCAATCTCTCGGATCAATCGCAAGGCAGGAAACGCGGTCGCCGCCACGTTTCCTCTACTCGCAGCAATACTGGCAACAACGATGATTCCGGATGTCCTCAAGGGTGAGACGCATGATCTGCAACTCCAGTGGATTCCATCTCTCGGAGTGAAGGCCGGGGTCCTTGTCGACCCATTGAGCGTGTTGATGTCGAATGTTGTCGCATGGGTTAGCTTCCTCATCGTTGTGTACAGTATCGGCTACATGCGCAGTGAAACCACGCTCACAAGGTACTGGTTCTTCATCAACTACTTCATCGGAAACATGCTCTTGCTGGTTCTGTCGGACAATCTGTTGCAGCTCATGTTCGGGTGGGAGGGAGTCGGCCTATGCTCATACGCTTTGATAGGATATTGGTACACTGACGAGCCTGACAAGTGGGTAGGATCTAAGGGGCACAAGACGTGGGGGGTACCGATGGCGTATCCTCCGAGCCATGCCGGACTGAAGGCATTCGTAATGACGAGAATAGGTGACATCGGTCTACTCATCGCCATATTCATCATCTACGCGACCGCAGGCACAATGAACCTAGTTGAGCTCTCCCGCAACATCAGCTGGGCGGGCGATCTGGCGAGGACGGGCTTCCTCCTGCCTACGGCACTTCTAATGTTGTGGGGTCCAATCGGCAAATCGGCCCAGATGCCGTTGCACGAATGGTTACCCGACGCGATGGCCGGCCCCACAGCCGTCTCCGCGCTGATCCATGCTGCCACAATGGTGAACGCCGGTGTCTATCTGGTCGCACGGACAGGGCCGATCTTCTATAACGCCATTATCACATACGGTCAGCCTTTCACGTTCTTCGAGGTCGTCGGGTGGGTCGGAGCGATCACAGCTCTCGCCGCAGCGGCGCAGGCGATAGTCGCAAAGGAACTGAAGAAGACACTCGCCTACTCGACAGCCTCTCAACTAGGATACATGATGCTCGCGATAGGCGTCGGCGGAATGGGTCTACAATTCGCTGCGGGATACACTGCAGGCCTATTCCACCTGATGAACCACGCCATCTTCAAGGCTGCAGCTTTCATGGCCGCGGGTGCCATCATCCACTCATGCGACACCCGATTCATGGACGAAATGGGCGGCATCAGGTCGAGTATGAAATTCACATTTGCAGCAATGCTAGTCTCAGTTCTGGCCTTGTCAGGAGTTCCCCCATTCAGTGGTTTCTGGAGCAAGGACGCCATCTTGGCGAGCCACCTGGGAGGCGGGGCAGTTCTGGCTTTTCTTGATCGCAGCAGTGACGGCTACGCTGACATTCATCTACAGTCTGAAGATCGTTGGGTCGGTGTTCCTTGGGCCGAAGAGCGCGCACATCAGAGAACTGGAACAGAAGGGCTCAGTCATTCATGAGGCTAGCCCTCTGGTGTACATTCCATATGTGCTGCTGGCTGCCACGACCATTGTGATCGGTGTCGCTGGACCATTAGTCGAGCAGGCGCTTTCCGAATTCCTCAGTAGAGGTCTCGACGTTGCCGCTACGACATCCGGTAGAGCTACAGCTGCCAATCTCCAGTACATCTCGCCTGAGGTAGCAGTTGCGTTTACGACAATAGTGGTCCTCTTTTCAGGCGGAGCGATCGGATATGTCCTGTACATTTCACGAAGAATTGATCCATCGAAGCTCCTTCAGAATTCTCTGCTGAGATCCGTGCACGGGTTCCTGTGGAATAGATTGTACGTGAATCCCGCCTACTACATCGGTTTTGTGAACGGCACGTTAGCATTGAGCGGGTCGCTAAGTCATTGGGTCGAATCCGGGTTTTTCGATCGCATCAACGGGGCGGTTTCTCAACTGTCTGTTGGCCTCTCGAAGAGCGGCGACAGGTTCGATCTTGGGGTTGTGGACGGAGCGGTCAATGGAGTGGTCACCACCGGCAAACGTTTCTCCCGTGTTGTCGCAAAGCTCCAGACCGGAGTTGTTCAGCAATACTTGCTGGTCTTTGCGTTCGGAGTTTTCTTGATCGTACTTGCGTTGACATTCCTAGGCAAGTGACTACTCATGCTCGGTATGCTTTCAATAATGGTGCTGCTTCCAATCGTTGGAGCACTCTTCGTCTTCCTGATTTCACGTGTAAGTGAGAAGGCGGCCAAGATACTTGGTCTTCTCATATCGATAACCACGGTGTTTCTTGCTTTGTTGATCTTTGCCGCGTACAGGCCTGAGCGTGCAGGGTTTCAGATGATCGAGACTTACTCCTGGGCCGAATCCTTCGGGCTTACGTTCACGCTCGGAATAGACGGCATAAGTTTGCCCTTGCTGATCATCTCAACACTCTTGACGACACTCTCAACAGCAGGATCATGGCGTGAGATCCGGTTCTCAGTAGGTCCCTACTATGCGCTCCTCCTGCTATTCCAAGGCTCGATAACTGGCGTTTTCACTTCACTCAATTTGATACTGTTCTACGTTTTCTGGGAACTCGTGCTCATTCCCATGTTCTTCTTCATCGGGGTGTGGGGAGGACCGAGGAGGAAATACGCAGCCATGAAGTTCCTGATTTTCACTCACGTCGGGAGCACTATCATGCTCTTAGGATTCATTGGACTCTACGTTTACTCTCAACCTCACACGTTCGATTTCATTACATTGTCAAACCTGAGGTTACCGCTGCTTCTGCAGCTACCGATGGCCGTTGCGGTATTTTTCGGATTTGCCGTGAAACTTCCTGTGGTCCCGTTCCACACGTGGCTTCCGGACGCTCACGTCGAGGCGCCTGCTCCAATTAGCGTGTTGCTCGCAGGTCTCGTCCTGAAGATGGGTGGTTACGGTTTCATTCGCGTGATGTTGGGGCTGTTTCCCGAGGCTTCTCGCTTTCTCGAGCCTGTTCTGATTGGACTGGCGGTGCTAACGATGTTCTATGGCGCTATTGTAGCCATGGTCCAGCAGGATCTGAAGCGTATGATCGCGTTGACGAGCATCAACCACATGGGCTATGTTCTCTTAGGGGCCTTCTCCTTCACAGCAATCGGGCTCTCCGGAGCCGTTTTTCAGATGTTCAATCACGCCTGTGCTATTGGAATGCTCTTTCTGATGTCGGGTGTGATACATCATCAAATGGGAACTAGGACCATCAGAGAGCTTTCAGGCTTCGGGCGAGCGATGCCCATCACTGCTTTTCTCCTAGTCCTGGGATCTCTGGGCGCGATGGGATTTCCCAGTCTCGCGAGCTTCATCAGCGAATACATGGTAATACTCTCAGCTATCAAAGCGAATTTGCTGCTTGCATTCGTAGTGCTTGTGCCTGCAATCACTGCTGGCTACTTCATGTGGATGCTCCGAAGAGTCCTGACAGGTCCCGTCGAGTCTCCACCCGGAAAGCGTGAAGCACCCGTATTCGAGCTGGTAACCCTAGCCATATTTCTTGTCCCACTTCTACTGTTCGGCATCTATCCAGCTCCGATCCTTCAGGTCATTGATTCAACAGTCCGGAGCCTAGCAAGGTTGGGACTCGTGTGACCGCATACTGGTCTAGGCAGGTTGTGAGGTCTTCTTTCTCCAAAACCGGCCGCGTTCAGACGCCAACCCTGCGTGCCTTTGTTCCCACGACATGTGGTCCGCGTAATGCAGATCGCAAAAGTGCTTTCCGCAGTAGGTGCACTTGGTTAACTCCTTGGAGTCGTTACCGCACTTGTCGCATTCTGGCATGAACGCATTGACCTTGAACTATGAGGTCGTTCGGCAGCAATAAAACCCATCTTTGAGGTGGGAGCTGACAATCTCTCCTACTGTGTGACGAGACAATAGCACGACGCGTGTCGGGCATGCCTTGCGGCAGTCCCACAGGCACGAAAAAGTGAATTCTTAAGAGGACAGACACGTCCGTGAGATAGTTCCGCTAGGGTGCCTTCAGCATGCTGCTTCCCGCGAAGATGAAACGTGTTGAGATCATAGTTCACAAAGATCACTACGACCCGGTTATGAGATATCTTCGCGAGGCTAGAGTGCTAGAGCTCCTTGACGTAAAGGACATGATCAAAGGGTACGACGGCGCAGTATCCCCCTGTCCCACATCCGAAAGGCTGTATCGTCTTGTGACGCTCGGCTCAAAGATCGGAAATCTCACCAACACGCTGCAATTGAGTCCTAACACGGCAGGGCCGGTTCAAGTCAGCGGTTCCCTTGCCGAAGATCAGATACGAGACATCGAAGGTCGCGTCTCATCACTTGAGGCAGAGCTGACGGCACTTTCCTCGGAGATTCAGGCTGCAGAAAAGATCACACAGTTCGCAGACACGGGCTTGGGCGTCAGTATCAAGGAGATCATGAAGATCACCGACATCAATGCGCCAGAAGGAAGACACAGACTCGAAGAGATAGTGTCTAGGATCCTTGACACTCTCGCCCCACCGGAGATTGAACAGGCCGTCGCTCTCGGACAGACAATCGATAGGAAGGACGTGGGCTCGTCAATCAGACGAGCGATAACTGAACAGGTAGCCCACGCGGTTGCAGCGCACCAAGGCGAAGCCGCAGTTATCAAGACACTAAGTCAAGCACTGGCGCTGAAGATCGTCCCCGGCTCCACCGCGAAGGCACTCAGGTTCGAGCCAGAGAGTCGGGTTGAGAAATCACGTGATCTGGCAATCGATCTTAATCTGAAAGTGAAGGAACTGGCATCGCGGAACTCAGAGTGGCTGCAGGTTGACGGCGAGCGCGTCAATGCTGAGAGGGTCTTGGAGGAGGCCAAGGGGCTGTGCGGCAAGACAGAATCGACCTATGTGATCGAAGGATGGTTGCCCGTTAACATAATCCCGGAGTTGCAGCAGAAGCTAGGCAAGGTCTCGGATGGTCACTGCGTGGTGCAAGATTGGTCCAAACGAGGCAGCCCAACGCTCCTACGAAACCCAAGAGGAACAGGACTCTTTCAACGACTGACACTCGGTTTTGGAACCCCAACTAGCAGCGAAATAGACCCGACCGTGTTGTGGACCGTCACGTACCCGTTGTTCTTCGGACTAATGTTCGGGGACGTTGGTCACGGCTTGCTGGTTTTCGTGGTCTCTGCCATACTAATGTATGCGAAGAGAAGAGGGACGCGTTATCCGGAGCAGAGCTTTGGGGGACTCGGTAGTCTGTTCAACATGATACTTGACGGATCTGGGCTCCTGATGCTGGGAGGTGCCGCCGCGATCGTCTTCGGCCTGCTTTACGGAACTTTCATGGGCAGCGAACAATGGTTTGTGGAACTGACGAAGCTTCCCAGCCCCCTCTGGTTCAATCCATTCAAACAACCCACGAAGCTTCTGAAAGTCTCGATCATCATAGGAATCGTGCACGTGTCGTCTGGGTTGATATTGGATATCGTGAACAAGGTCCGGAATCGAGAATATGATGAGTTACTCGCTGGTCCTGGACTCTGGCTTTGGTTCTACTTGACATTCGGGTATCTTGTTCTTGCACATGGTTTCCGTCTGATATCCTACGTTCTCTCGAACCTTCCCATAGTTCTCGCAATGCTTGGCATACCGGCTCTGCTAATGCTGGTGGCGAAGGCTCGAATCGAAGGACCATTCGAAGGAGTCGGCCACTGGATGGAGTCCATGTTCGCCTCAATCTCGCACACGATCTCCTACATTCGAATCATGGCGATGAAAATGATACATGACGTGTTCAGTATCCTCTTCCTCGGCATCCTCTTCGCGACGCCGATCTACATTGGCGCTCCGGTTTTCGCCCTGCTCACGATCATAATGATCCTTGTCTTGGAGACGGCGTTCGTCTTCCTTCAAGATCTCAGGCTTCACTGGGTGGAATGGTTCCTGAAGTTCTACTCGGGATCAGGGGTGGCGTTCAGGCCCTTCGGGATCCAACGTACCTTCACTAGCGTATCGACAACCTTGTAGCCGTTCGGGCTTCCGCGACCTAAAGCAGGCTGAATATGATGAAGAACATAGCGAGCCCGTAGATCGCAATCGCTTCAATGAGCACTATGTACACGAGCGTTCTGCCGAACAACTCCTCCTTCTCAGCAATAGCTGCTATGGCTGCCGCGCTTGCCGTTCCCAAGCCCAAGCCCGCTCCCAATGCGGCCAGACCTGCCGCAATGCCCGCACCAATCAAGAAGAGGCCCTTCTCCGGGATCGCCTGCACTTGCTGCTGCATTGAGATCTGCCTTGAATATGACACCGCAGCCATGAGTGATATGGCCGTGATTCCCACTAGCATCAGAAGAGCTGCAAGTAATATTCGTCGCGACTTCATTGGCACGCGAATCACGATGTCGTGGGTTACCTCAAGAGTTCATTATAATACTTTCTGGAGTATGAGAAACTGCTCGATCCTTTCCATCGGAAGGTCGTCACGCTTGCCGAACACTATTGACCGCATGTCCGCCATCTCGTAGTCCATGAGATACGCAAACGCCAGCGGCAAGCCTGCGCGGAATGGAAAGCCGGTGAAGGCAGAGAGGCAACGGCCTGCGTGCTGCCTTCGAAGCAACACGTCCAAGGGATGAAGTGATTCCCCGTCCTTGAAGGTATCGAGGAATCTCTCCACAGAACTTGCGTAGGCAGTCTTTGTGAAAGCTCTCAAAGCATTCATTACAGATCCAGCATTTGTTGCTTCCACAAGGGCGTCTCTGAGGCGATAGTTCACGGGCACCAGCATCAGCTGCACATCCTCGGCTGAGATTCCTAGTATCTTAGATCGTGCCACGAGGAGTAGGTTGGTTGCATCGATTCGCTCGCCAACTAAGCCTTGCACCGACTCCTTGTCTATCCAGTCACGCATATCGGTGGCGTCCCAGACGTGCGTGAGGGCGTACTTGTCGATGATCGCCTCGACAATAGGGACAGACTTCTTCTCTGCCAAGGCAGAAGAGATCTCACCGTAGAGAGAAGGTGCACCGACAGCTTCGAGGAGCCGTTCAACATTTCGAGTCTCCACCGCACCACGAAGAGAATCATTTCTCAGATCGTCGTACAGAGCATCCGGTTGCGGTTCTTCGTCCTCACGGGCAGCCATCAATCTCAAGCTGGACTTCAGGGATTCGAGGCGATATTGACTCCCATATTCGGTCAAGAGCCGTGCACAATCGTCTGGTGATAAGCGAGCCAGTTTCTTCACAAGCGCGGTCGTCTTGGCATCGAATAGTCTCTGCCACGAAGTCGGATCAAGGAGTTCACTCGTTGTGGCTGAATCCCGGAAGTAGCCTTCTTCCTGCAGAATCGACACGCACTCGGATGATGTTGAACATCTCAGCAAGCGATCATAGCCATTCTTGTCGAACATCTTCCCCTTCATGGCGCGAACGGACGCCGAGACTTGGGCATATCTTGAGGCTCGTTTGGCCGACACGGGTGCTTGCCCAGCTTCAAACCAATCTACAATTGACTAGGAAACAAACAGTATCTTCGAGATCTCAGCCAGCAATTGTGGTTTCATCAATTCGAGCCTCGCCTCCAGAGTACAGTCAACTCTCACTTTGTCATCCTCCGATGCCACAACGGCTCCGCCAGTCGTCTCGATAGGCTCATCGCTAAGCACAGCCATCTTGGTTGTGTGCATAGTTGAAAGGGCGTCTGCGAGTAGCTCGGTACCTTTGTATCGGCGAATGTCCTTCTCGGATAGAACGACCTTCACCCTGTCAGACGGGGTTGCATCTATTCCCTGCACAATGGACTTCAGCAGGAATGGGCGATAGGATGAATCGTTACGACAGAATTCGAGAAGCCTTGCCTGCACGTCTTTCATGACATCGTTGAGTACTCTGTTCTTCTCCGCCAGGTATGCAAGACGAGCCTTTTGCTTCTCTTGGCTCACCCGCCTGTTGACAACGGCATCGCACTCGGTTCTGAGATTTCGAGTGATCTGATCTGCTTCTCTGGTCGCCTCAGCTCTTGCCCCTGCTAACCTACCCTCTACTTGAGCCAGGCCCGTCTTTCTGATCTCCTCAGCCCTTGTCCTGCTTTCCCTGACAATGTCCTCGACGAGTTTGTCCAAGCCGTCGCTCACGCAGTATCCCTCCCCATGTCACGAAAGAATCAGTTCGATAGCCCTGTCAACTGCCTGTCTCCGCTTGACACTCGGGATCTGTGATATCGTCTCCAATTGCCTCTTGGACTCCAGGGCTATCCGCTTCGCTTCCTCGACACCAGTTTTCCCGGCCTCGGCAAGCGCACTCTCTCTTCGCTCTGTTGCTTTCTGGAGGATGTCTTGTCTCATTGAGGCGATTCTATTCGGGACATCTCGCTTCAGTTCGGAGATCTCTTTGTTCGTTTGATCGAGTATCTGTCGGCTCTCCTTCTCTGCCTCAACTATCTTGTTCATGATCTCCGGCGAGGACAAATGGACCCCTTCTCCTCTTGCGAACCTTCTCGCATGAGCTCCATCGGAGGAACAAATAGCTTTAACCCTACCAAATGGGACGGATAAACAAGCAGGGCATTTGTCTGACCGAAATCGGGCGTAATCATAGCTTTTCGTGAACCTGTAGACGAGTTCGCGGCGAGAGGTGATTGAACTAAGTTCTTTATACGTCGTTGATTGAACAACGACATTCTTGCGGGGTTGAGGCCTTGGACTTGTCTTTGGTGTTGTTCCTTCTGCCTCTGCCTCTTTTTGGGTTACTTGCCCCCGCTGTTGGTCAACTTTTGCGTCGGTCCGGGAGGAACCTCATCCCCTACTGGACAATGGCAGCGCTGTTGGTCTCTCTAGGTTCCGCTTTCGTCATGCTTCTCCAGACTCAGCGTCAACCTTTGTTTCTCTATGATGTGCTTGTGGTCGATCCTTTCTCGCTGTTCTTTGCTGTTATCTTTCTCTTCATTTCCGTGCTCGTCAATGTCACCTCAATATCATACATGAAGCAGGATGACAATCAGCTCGCCTACTATGACCTGCTCCTCTTCTCAACGTTCGGGATGATACTGGTCGCTATGTCCGTGGATCTAGTTGTATTATTCATCTCTTGGGAGCTAATGAGTGTCCCCACGTACGTGCTTACCGGAATTCGGAAGAAAGATCCGGCCTCCAACGAGGCCGCCGTCAAGTACTTCCTAACTAGCGCGTTGTCTTCCGGTCTAGTCATATATGCTATCTCATTGGTCTTCGGGGTCACGAGAAGCACGAACATCATCACCGTAAGTGAAACCCTAGTTTCCCAGAACCTGCTGCTGAAGCCCCTGACCCTGCTAGCAATCGCGCTTTTCATCGCCGGTTTCGGGATGAAAGTCGCAGCCGTTCCGTTCCACATGTGGATACCAGACGCCTACGAGGGCGCTCCTACAACAATTGCGGCATTGCTTGCTGCGGGGACCAAGAGCGGTGGATTTGCGGCATTGCTTAGAGTGTTCGCGGTCTCGCTCGTATTCTTCAGAGGCGATTGGTCAGCGATCTTTGCAGTCGTTGCCTTGCTGACGATGACGTTGGGGAACGTTGGGGCGCTGATGCAGAAGAGCTTCACTCGTCTTCTTGCATACTCGAGCATAGCTCAGTCGGGCTACATCATGATCGGACTTGCGGCACCGACAACATTCGGCATAGCAGCCGCCTTGTTCCACATTCTGAACTACTCGATCATGAAATCAGCAGCTTTCTTCGCCGCGGCAGCTGTCCTGATGAAGCTCTCCACAACAAACCTTGAAGGTTACTCCGGTTTGGGAAAGAGAATGCCCTACACAGCGCTTGGGTTGAGCTTGTCCCTGCTGGCGCTCGCCGGCGTACCTCCACTCAACGGCTTCATGAGCAAACTGGTTCTATTCACTGCTGCTATTGACTCGCATCTGTATTGGTTGGCACTCGCCGGTGTACTGAATAGTGCCTTCTCTCTTGCCTATTACGGATGGGTCATTAAGCGAATGTATCTTGACGACGCACCGGACATGACGGCCGTGAAGGAACCACGCCTTTTCGTCGGCGTGCTAGCACTTTCGAGTGCGATCATTATCCTGCTGGGCGTCTATCCAGAACCGGTCTTCTCGCTGATGCTACGGATTGCGACCGGACTCTAGGCCTTCTCGAGCCTGCAGATCTCGCTAGGTGCCTCAAGTGTGCGGTTAATGGCTATCTCGCCGATGATCTTCGCGTACTTGGCTACCTCGGCAAGGTTCCAGACGATCGTCCGCAGGCCGACGGCCAGACTGACATCCTTCACTGAGGTGAGTATCTTCTCTGTAAGCTTCCTCTGCTCCTTCATCGCGAGCTCGGAGCCTGCAATGGCATCGTTGGCGAGTCTCACGTCCAGAGTCATCAACGACTTCATGACCTTATCAGAGACGGACTGAACCATGGTGCTGAATTTGGAGATTCCTTCCAGTATCTGTTCGTTGGCGGCGCCCAGATCCTTCATGGACAAGACCTCCTTCGCGATGTTCTCGGCGGAGTCAGCCATCTCCTCCAGGGTCTTCACTACTATTCTGTTTCCTGCAACATGAGTTGGTGACAATATTCCGATCTTCGCACCTACGCTTCTGTCGCGGATCGCAAGAAGTAGCTGCCTCACGACCAGCCAATAGATTCGATCAGCCTCTGACTCCATATGCGATACTTCGTTCGCTAACTCCGGCCGCCTCTCAACGAGCGCCTTGACAGCAGCCTCTTGCATTGACGAGATGACGATGTGGAGTCTGCGAATCAGCCCATAAACGGGGAACTTAGTCGGATCTACAAAACTCTGAACCGTCACTTGTCTCAGCGTCTGTTCTACTATCCCAAGACCCGTCAGACGTTGTGTTGCCCGCCTAGTCTCCTCAAGGTGTTCAGGCTTCAATTCCCGTTTGGAGACCACCTGAATCGTATCATGGCCCAGTATGTAGTTACCAGTGATGAGCCGCGTCAGCAGGTCGGGTCTATCGCAGAGATCGGCGTCGATTATGCACTTCCTTGCCTCTTCGTGTTTCTGTTCCAAGCCGCTGAAAAGTCTGAGAGATCCGTCATCCTCTCTCTTGATCGAGACCACGTCGCCTTGTCTGAGGTTGACTTCCTGCACCCAGCTGCGGGGAAGGGAAACTGTGAGGGTAGAATATCCTACACGCTGTACTTTCCTTGCCTCCAAACTTCAAACCTCATTATCGTATTTACTGGACATGCCCGCGAACCTGATTTATATATGATGCGCTTTTGCATTGACCAAATCCAATCCGGAACAGTGCTTAAACATCCAATTCCACAAGTGGTCGAGGCGGACTTTCCTGCGCCGCGGCCTGAATGAGAATTGGGAGATTCGCGAAGCTTCGAAGTCATCATCGCAGGAGCCGGCCCGGCCGGACTGCAGGCGGCCATTGCTGCGGCAGAGCGAGGAGCGTCCGTCCTTGTCTTCGACAAGAAGACCACAATCGGTACGCCTGTAAGATGCGGCGAGTTCTTTCCCTGCAAAGAGGAAATGCTCGATCTTCTGCCGGGATCCCGGGATTTCGCTCATCTCTTCGAGATGCCGCCTGATGCTATCACGAACACATGTAAAACGCTCCGGATGTTTTCTCCGCACGGGAAGTGCTGGGAGTTTCCGTTTAGGGCGCATGTCCTTGATCGAGTAGTCCTTGAGCAGCACATGGCAAAGGAGGCGCACAAGCTCGGCGCAGAAATTAAGCTCGGACGTACCGTTCGCATCTTTGAAAGTGACGGTAAGATCAGAGTCGGCGCAAGCGAACAGGAGTCATTTGAGGCTCAAGTGGTTATCGCTGCAGATGGTTTTCCGTCCGTAGCAGCCGCGTCAGGAGGGCTCTCTTGTGATCGCTATGCTCTTCCAGACAACGTGGCGATAAACTACCAGTACGTCATAGATGGCTTGGATATCGAATCGGATGCCACCGAGATGTACATGGGTACCTCCATTGCCCCAGGCGGCTACGGGTGGATAATCCCGAAGAACTCCACAACCGCGAACATTGGGATAGGCATCCGAACGACATTCAAATCCGGAAGAGCAAAGGACCGGCTTGACCACTTCGTACATAGCTATCCTCTCACGGCCGACAAGCTGCATTCGGGCAGGATTCGAACTATGATCGCAGACGTGTTGCCAATTGATGGTGCAGTGTCCAAGACCTATTCTGAAAGAATCCTCTTGGCCGGAGATGCTGCCGGGATGGTGATGCCGACAAACGGCGGAGGAATCCCGACCGCGATGATATCAGGCCGAATCGCCGGCGAAATCGCAGCCCTTCACGTGAAGAAGAACGAGCCCCTTTCCACCTACGAGGCTAGGTGGAAGAAAGCCCTTGGACGCGAGCTCACTGCCTCGACGCGAATGAGACGATTTGCTGACGTCTTCATGCCTCACGATGTACTCTTCGATTGCACTTTGAGAATCCTTGGGACCGCAGGAATCAAGAGGATCGTTACTTGTAAGATACCCAGGCGAGTAGGCATTCTGATGAGATTGCTCGGATACTAAGCTGTTGAGGCACGCTCAGAGAAGCGCCCTGTCAATGACCATGCTGAGGAACAGCAGGAAGAGATAGGGACTGGACACCTTAAAGGCCCGATAGGCGTTGCCTCGAGTTGGCCTGACGAATAGGTAGAGATTCACCAACAAGACGACAACCCCGAGAACAAGGGCAGACGCAGCGTAGATCCAGCCAAATCCCCCTTCCAAATAGACAGCCAATGAGAAGGGAATCATCAGAATCACAGTCGCCACAATACATCGCAGGGCCGCCTTCTCTTCCATCACGACTGGAAGCATCGGTACACCTGCGCGAGCATAATCCTCCTTGCTGAGAATGGCTAGACTCCAAATGTGGCTGGGGATCCATAGGACCACTAGCCCAGCAAGCAGGACCGGCAGAAGACCAATTGTGCCAGTGACCGTGCTCCATCCGAACATCGCTGGCAATCCTCCGCTGAAACCGCCCAAGACTATGTTGAGTGGGTTTCTCCTTTTCAGCAAGAGGCTGTAGACGACGACGTTATCGAGAACGCCAAGCAGCAGAATCACGAAAGATATGATATTGATCCATAGGCCCAGCACAAGGCCTACTGCGATCAAGAACAGGCCCCATCCCAGTGCGCGCTGTGGAGGGGCGATGCGGCCAGTGGGAATTGGTCTGTGACTCGTCCGGTGCATGATGGCATCGATGTCCCTGTCGATGTAGCATGTTACCGTGTTGCATCCGGCTGTTGAGGTCGTGATCGCGATCAAGCCTGCCAGTATCGGGAGCAGTGCGAACCACTTTTGTGAGAGCGCCGAGATCGCCATCGCCGCGACAGATGTGAACACAAGGAGCGCGACGGTCTTAGGTTTCGTTACTTCAATGTAGTCTCTTAGAGTGAGAAGAAGCGTCATCACGATCACGAAAGATTACTTTGATCCTCCTTGGTGAAACAGTCACGTTCGCAAACCCGCGTTGGATGCGAGACACCTCACTTAAGTCTTCAGCTCCCGATTGCCCAGGTGGATGCTCCATCACAGGTCGACACCTGTAATTCCCGCACCCAGCTGGAGTCTCTTCCGCGATGAAACCTAGGCTATTCCATGGTAGAGTTCTTCGCACAACGCGGAGAGTCTGGGGCTGAGCCGCACAGGCGCCTCGGCTACAACCGCAGGATCCCTGAATTCCTGCGGGACACTGTCCATCTGTTTCTTTCCATACTCGCGAGTTTCGAGCAAGGATGGCACGCTGTATGCCAGTCGTCCCTTATCGATCACCTTTGTAAGAAGTGGGCGAGCGACAAGGCCTGGGAAGATCTCCTCGTCTATTGCTACGATGTCTTCCTTGATTAGGCCTGAACTGTCGTAGGCGCGATGTATCTGCTTGAGTTCGGGAATCGTGACCTTCGCTGGGCTCAGTTTCACCCGAGGAATACTTTCCGAGCCCCGGCGGAGTTCGACCAGCTTGTAGATGCCTGGTAGAGCCGGGTCCTCTCTTGATGTGGTAAGTTCTGTTCCGACGCCGAAAGAATCGATCGGAGCTCCTTTCGCGATCAGATCCCGGATCTTGTATTCGTTGAGGTCTCCGCTTGCGAAGATCTTCGTGCTCTTGTGTCCTGCTGTGTCGAGGATCCGTCTGACCTTCACGCTCAAATCAAGGAGGTCGCCGCTGTCGAGACGTACGAGCGTTGGCGAAACTCCGAGATTCACAGCTGTCTTTGCTCCTTCGATCGTGTTGTAAGTGTCGATGAGAAGTGCCATGTTATCTGGGAAGGCTTTCTTGTAGGCTAGGAAAGCCTCTCGTTCTGAGTCGAACGTCATTATGAACGAATGGGCCATCGTTCCGAAGGTCGGTATACCCAATTCGTATCCAGCAAGCAGATTGGAGGTGCCCGTGCAGCCCCCGATGTACGAAGCTCTTGCTGCGAGAAGTGCGGCCTCTGGGCCATGCGCTCGTCTGGAACCAAACTCGACAACATCTCGGCCTTTCGCGGTCTCGACGACCCTAGACGCTTTGCTAGCGATTAGAGTCTGGAAATTGATCATTGTCAGCAGATATGTCTCAACAATCTGTGCTTCAATGATACTCGCTTCAACTTGGACGAGAGGTTCTCCTGGGAAGATTACGGTGCCCTCTGGAACTGCCCAAACGTCGCCCCTGAATCTGAAATCCTTCAAGTACTCGAAGAATTCCCGGCTGATGTGACGGAAGGATGGATGCTGTCTGATGAATTGTATCTGCTCATCGGTGAATCTCAGGTTGAGAATGTAGTCAAGAGCTTGCTCCAGCCCCGCCGCGATTATGTAGGAGAAGTTCTTCGGGAGATGCCTGACGAATAGCTCGAAACCGGCCTCTCCAGGTATATTGTTCTCGAAGTAGGCGGCGGCCATGGTCAATTCGTAGAGGTCAGCAAGCATTGACGCGTTGGAGGCTGTGACAAATAGGCCGCGCGGTCTCTCCAGCTTCACCATCTCGGGCACCATCGGCTGACAGAAATCATACATAAGAAGCACATAAGGCCGCAGATTGCGGAGCCCAAACGCTCGGCAAGCCACGCCTAATCTCAGAACGTTGGCTCCTTCCCTGGCGCGCGTTGTTCCATTATGAACTGAGCATCGTCAGCTCAGATGGTTTGGTCGTGATGACCCGATTGGGTTCTGGTGGACAGTTTGAACTCTACGATAGCACGTATTCTCTGCTCAGGATCAGGCATGGCTCTGACTCGCGCTTCGAGTTCTGCCGGTAACTCCGAGGTCTGGACAGGACGTGCTGATGCTGTTTCCCGCTCGAGTATGAGCCTCGCTTTCTCGAACGCGGCTTCCAAGCTTCGTTCAGTGTCCAATCTCCTTCGTTGCGCTATCTCAGCTATTGCGACGAGCTCGGGGTCTCGAGAGGGCGACGCACGTGGCGGTGTATTGTTGACTCCGTGGCGAGCAGTCGACCATATCTTTCCCCAGAGCCACAGAATCCCACGCATGTCTCGTCACACAGATTCAAGTCACCGAGCTGAACATTTCTGCTTCGTGGACAGTATCTGGTCACATAAGGCTTGACTCGATTGTACGCATGGGAGAATGTGTTGGTGACGCGGACATTCTGGTTTGTCTTGCCCAATTGCGAACTGTCGCCAACGTCATGACTCCGTGGACGAAGCGGCTAGAAAGACATAATTATGTCACATCCGTATCCGCTTAGAAAACTCTGGAAGGACCTGAAGTTTAGTGAAGGGAGCCACTTGAAACGAGTCATCGCATCATTTGTTCTTCTCTTGGGGCTTACCTTCGTGACGCTGACCTTGTATCTAGGCAACGTGGAGGCTGTTGTGAAGGTGCTGCAATCATATGCCGTGTCGTTTCCATAGTGGAAGTTGAGAGCTTCATGGCTGAGCAAAAGAAAAAGCGGTTCAAGTTCAAGTACGGCACACCCCGTTTCCTTGTCCAGCTCGTGTCGCTCCTGCTTCTGAACGGATTACTGCTAGCGGAACTCTACCCTAACCTGAACCTTCAGCGGTATCCTGTGACTCTCCCCATCCTACTGAGCATAAACGCACCAACTAATCTCGCATACGGGAGCCTAGACGTGATCCAAGTAGCTCTAGCTAGTCCGGTTGTCCCTTGGGTTGCACTGGCTTTCGTGTTCGTGATCGGGGCAGTGCTAGGCAGAGCGTTCTGTGGTTGGGTTTGTCCGATGGGGTTCATTCAAGACATGGTCACGATCGTAAGAGGCCCGTTTGGCCAAGTCGACGTACGAATGCACGAGAGTGGGAAACGATTCAAGTATTTTGTGCTCGGGGTCGCGCTATTGGTCAGCGTATCGCTAGCCATATCGCTTTCAATGGGAATCGGAGCCGATTACAAGAACTCACTAGGGATCTTCGCAAACGGACTACTGATTCCCTTGGCACCTGAAGGCACTCTATTCTCAATGATTCCGCGAGCCATAATGTATCTAAGGCTGGAAGTGGCCCCGACGTTCCTGGACAAGATTTCCGCGAATCAGTTGGTAACGTGGATCCGATCAGTCCCGCTCATGATCTACGCCGGACTAATACTCCTGTTCGTATTCTTCTACGGCGCATACAAGGTCCCACGCTTTTGGTGCAGATACTCTATGTCCAGTCGGAGCCAAGATGGCTCCGTTCCAGAAGTACAGCTTCTTAGGCATGAAGAGAGATCCCGTGAAATGCAGCAAATGTCCACACTGCGAGGCAGCCTGCCCAATGCAGATCCGAATCCTATCGCTGCCTTGGGAGAAGTTCAACGATCCGGAATGCATCCTATGCGGGGAATGCGCAGACGCATGCGCCAACAACTCGTTGAGCTACAAATTCCCCTAAGCGCCCGAGTTGGCAAGACATCGGGTTCAGTCACAGATTGGAGCCTTAATAGCTAAGCCATCATATCGCTTCGTGAACAAAGTTGGGACCGAAACGACGCGTTTCCCTGAAGGACTACTACTCACGACAGGTTGTCATGCGAGAGCTCGGTCAAGCAAGGCCAAGACAAGCTGACACACGCATCAGTCGCGATAATTGGACTCGGCGGCTTGGGTGCGGCTGCTGCAGCGTATCTCACAATGGCAGGCGTCGGGAGGATACGATTGGTTGATCAGGATACGGTTGAGACTCACAATCTTCAGAGACAGATACTCTATGGCATAGATGACGTTAGGGCGCCGAAGGTTGAGGCGGCAGCTCGAAGACTCAAGACCCTCAATCCTCAGGTCCGCCTTGAACAAGTCGCAGAGAACGTCCGGGAAGCGAACGTTGACGCAATAGTCTCCGACTGCGACTGCATCGTAGACGGACTCGATAACATGGCGACGCGATACATAATCAATCGCGCGTCCGTGAAGCATTCTATTCCGTACGTCTTCGCAGGCGCAATCGGGATGGAAGGGAACATCTCAGTATTCAGACCACCAGCAACCCCATGCTTGGAGTGCATAATGCCGGGTCTCGATGATGCCTCTTTGCCGACCTGTGAGACGCGAGGAGTGCTTGGAACAACTACGGGAAGCATCGGTGCACTCGAAGCGGCGGAGACGATCAAACTGCTTGCCGGGATTCAGCCGTTGCTTGAAGGGAAACTACTCATCTGCGATCTTCGTGAGATGGATTTCAGAGCAATAGACATCCAAATCAGACGAGACTGCAAGGTGTGTCAGCTCAAGCAGCCAATTCGCGAAGTCGAGCAGGAAAGACTAAGCTGGCTTTGCGGCGATAGCACCGTGAACGTAAATCCGTCGAAGCAGTTGAAGATAGACCTGAGATCGGTCCCCCGGCGCCTCGGCAAGAGTGCTAGGGTTCATCTGAGAACTCCGATGGCTCTAGTCTTCCAATATGATCAATACGAGGTCACTCTTTTCACCCACGGCAGAATGCTGATCAAGGGCATCAGTTCTGAACAAGATGCAATCGAAGTCTATCGAAAAATCATGGACAAGGTTAGCGTGAAAGGAAGGAGCCGATCCGCGTGAGCGTCACAGAATCAGTCATTCAGAGCTCAACTCGAACTGTCTTTCGAGGAAGAGCAGTGTGCTTGATCTCAGGAGGCATGGACTCCCCTGTCGCTCTCTGGCTGACAATGAAGGCTGGCATGGCTCCAATCGCTGTCTTCTTCGACAGCTACCCGCTGGCAGACAGAAGAGGCAGAGAGATCGCTCTGCTCAGCATCAAAAAGGTGCGGGACTACTTGGGTGCTCCTCCGATCAAAACGTACGTCGTCGGGCACTCTCCAGACCTGTCAGAGATCGTTTCCTCCTGCCAGCGGAACTTGGCGTGCGTGATCTCGAGACGAATGATGTTCAGAGTCGCGAGCGAGATCGCGCACAGGGAGATGGCGGACTGCATAGTCGCAGGAGATGTCGTGGGACAGAAAGCCAGCCAGACACTGCACAACCTGTTTGTGACAGATGCGACCACAGATGGGCTTCCCATCATCAGACCTCTTGTCGGCATGAACAAGGACGAAATCGAACGACTCGCTAAGACTATCGGGACGTTCGAACTCTCAACAAGCCCCGGCGTAGCAGCTTGCGGCATCCCGACACGCAAGCCTAGGACGCACTCTCGATCTGAAGAGATAGCGAAGTCCGAGACGTACCTAGATCTGGATCATATGGTTTCACGTGCGCTCGAGAACGCGCAGATCGTGGACGCATAGGTTAGCGTTTGCTGGCCGCTAACTCAGGCAATAGGGTCTCCGCGATCTTCCGTGCAGCCTCTTCGTCGGCAACGTTCCTGATGATCAGGCGACCATCATCAACAATCGTGATCTCCGTCGCATCTCTTCGCTTCACAACCATCAGCTGCCGAGTCCACAGAGTAGTCTCGCAATTCCACCCGCGCTCAAGAGAGCGCCTGAGTCTTGCTAGATCTACTTTGAACTTGCTTCTTGGAACGGCTTCATAGGCTGCCTTGTCGGAACACAGCCTGATAATGAACGCCGCTCCCTGTTCCATCGCGGACATCTCTCGACCATCAAGAGACAATGATCAAACAAAAAGCTGATGCCCCATGTCAGCAGAAATCGCAGCGTTAGTTCTCATTCTTGGTTCAATAGACTTATACGGCAAGAATCGAAGTTTCGGTTGCCGGGGGAAGACGCCGGGGTCGGTCAGATGTGATGCGACCACCGAAGGCCGAACGGTTCAGGCGGCAGCCTGCAGAGCTGCAGTATATGGGTTCGACTCCCATCCCCGGCTCCATCCTGACCCTCCTTACGAAGAATATGGACTGGTCGTATGGGCTGCATTGTGAAAGCCTTAAGTCGGGCAAATCATGCCGGGTCGAGCACGTCCAACGATGTCTTTCAAACGGGCCTTGGTCGGCTGGCAGCGCAGATACATCATTCCAGTGCTGATCTTGGCGCTCATAGTCAACCTAGCACTCCATACGCAATTTGCGCAAGCAAACGCAACTGACCCGCAGACCTCTCAGCCGAGTTTTGTCAAGATGAGCTTTCACATATACGGGAAGGTGTATAGTAACTCGAACTCATCGATATTCGTCTACAATGGCGCGGACACGAATGCTCCGACCTATGCAACCGCCCTGACCGCTCCAGTATCCTGTGCCATTCATCAGAGTACTCAGATCTGGTTCGCTGGCGTTGACGTCTGGTTCGGTGGCGTCTCATGGATCACTCAGCCACTGGCTGAGGAAATGACGATTCAAGGGAACATGAGCATGACTGTCTGGATGAGCGCAGTTGATTCACGTCCAATCGCATCAGGGTACGCGTTCGGTCTGACCGAAGTTGACAGCAAGGGGAACCCGATCGGCAGTCAATTCTACGAATACACCTATGGTACCGGGAGCGTCCTCAGCCAATCTCCGACACGATATACGCTAGTTTTCGGCGTCAATCGAACCTTCGCAAAAGGCAACATCTTGGGCTTCTTCGTTATCGTCGGCTCGACCACTGAAGGATGGCGCTATCAAGCCTACTTCGATAGTCCCAGCAAGGATTCGTTCGTGGAGCTGCCAACCATGAGCACGCCTATCCCGGAGTTCTCACAGCTCGGGACAGTAGCTTGCATGATGCTGACAGTGCTTTGTTTCGGCATTATCCATCGCCGAAAGCGCTAGGCACTCATGATGCCGTAACTGCTCCACTTTGAGGCTGATGATGTGTTGGCCGTGCAAAGCTAGATACCCAGCATCTTGCGGAGATTTTTCTGACGGAGCGCTTTGAAATCAGTCTCTACGGCCCAAAAGATGACACAACTCTCCCCGTTCGGAAGATCACATACCGATCATTTGCGGTCATTTACGGTTATGGCGGGCGGGGCAGGATTCGAACCCGCGACTCCAGGCTCCGGAGGCCTGTGCCCTATCCTGGCTAGGCGTCGGGAGAAACTACGCAGTCTATACCCGCCCATACCCGCCCGACATTGCAGCCAATAGCAAGCGAGAGCACATCATTTCTCCAGCCTGCGATCGCAGGCAGATACTTTCGTGAAAGATACTTAAGTTACGTCATTGACCAATCAGCCGAGTCGACATTCTCAGTGTCTCCCCAAATCTATTCAACAAGTTACATCTGTACAATGCCCATCCATACGCGGTGACTCGGCGGAAGCACAAATGCCCTCAACTCTCACGAGATTCAAGGAGCAATGCAATCAAGCCATAACATCGTCCGTTCAGCAACTCTATCATCTCGACTGCCCGGACCCCATGCTTGAGGAGCCCCCATCACAAGAATTCGGTCAGTTGGCCTCTTCTATCCCGTTTGAACTTGCAAAAACACTGAAGACCAGTCCCCCGGAAATCGCAAAGAAGATAGCAGGTCAGATTGTCCCATCCAAGTTTGAACTATTAGGCCGAGTTGAACCCGCAGGATCAGGATACGTGAACTTCCATTTAGATTTCAGCAAGGCCGCGCGGGAGATTCTCACGGTCGCGGTGTCGGCAGGAAAGAAGTATGGACTGGATGCGACGGCAGAACCGAAGAGGATCGTGGTCGAGCACACCAGCGCGAACCCAAGTGGCCCACTTCACTTGGGGCACGCAAGAAACACTATCCTAGGTGATGCGCTCGCTAGGCTTCTGAGAGCTAGAGGTCATAGAGTTCAGACAAGGTTCTACGTCGACGACGTGGGAAAGCAGGTCGCAATGCTCGCTTATGGGTACTCCCTCCTAGGCGAGCCTAAGCCCATCGGAAAACCAGACCAATGGTTGGGTCTACTATATGCATGCGTGAACTGCGCGGTACAAATCGAAACCCTGAAAGCTGAGATTTCACGTCTTCGCGAAACCTCCGATCCTGAACAGAAAGCTCCAGAGCTGACAAAGGAACTCGACGACTGGACAACAGTAGCCAAAGAGCTCGAGTCCATCGACTCGACACTGTTCTACAGGACTGTCGAAGCGGTTCGCTCAAGAACTGAGCCAATGCGGGAGGTTGAGCAGATCGTCGTCCGATACGAGAAGGGTGACGAGAAGACGCGGAGGATCGTGAGGGGAGTCGCCGAATTGTCACTCGAAGGCATTCGCGAGACTCTCAAGCAGATGGAGGTCACCTTTGATGAGTGGGACTGGGAGAGCGAGTTGGTTTGGAGTGGCGAAGTCCGAGATTCGATGAAACGATTGTCCTCGACTCCATTCGCGATCACGGACGGAACATCGCTCGCGCTTGATGTGGACAAGATCGCGAAGACTTACGGACTGGACCGGACGCTCGGATTCGCCGAGAATTACGAAGTGCCCCAGGTAACACTTGTCAGGAGCGACGGGACGACCCTCTACGTTACGCGCGACATCGCCTACTCGATCAAGAAGTTCCGTGACGCTGACATTGTTGTAAACGTGATAGGCTCGGAACAGAAACTCGCCCAGCTGCAGCTGAAACTGGCCCTCTATGCGCTGGGTGCCAAGCATATCGCGGAGAATCTGATTCATTACGCATATGGAATCGTCGAGCTGCCAGGAGTGAAGATGTCCAAACGCAGGGCACGATACATCAGTGTCGATGAAATCATCAACCAAGCCGTTTCGCGCGCGCAAGAGAAGATATCGTCCAGAGAGGAAACCCTGTCTGAGAAAGATCGGACGAACATCAGCAAGACAGTGGGACTGGCCGCGATAAAATACGCCATGCTCTCGACATCGAGTGCGAAGACTATCACGTTCACTTGGGATCGTGTGCTAAGCTTGGAAAGGAACAGCGCCCCTTTCATCAACTACGCTTACACTAGGGGAGGCGGAATACTGTCCAAAGCCGGCGAGGTCCAGGAAGACCCAGACTACGCTGCCTTGACTGACCCATTGGAACACCTACTGATCCTCCAGATAGGCAAGTTCCCTATGATCTTCGCCGAGTCTGCAGATAGACTGAGACCTGAGCAGGTCGCCGCCTACGCAAATGTGCTTGCTGAGAAATTCCACGAATACTACGAGAAAGTGAACGTCCTTCGAGCGGAAACACCAAAGCTGAAAGCCGCGAGGCTAATGCTGATTCGTGCGTTGAGGATCGTTCTAGCGAACTCGATGAATGTGCTTGGTATGGATTTGTCTGAAAGAATGTGATGAGGCCCATGACCGCCAGTAGGTTACAGCGCGCAGGGAAACGATTCACAACCCGACGAATCTCCGAGGAGCGAGGGCATCTTTGGTCAGTCTGAGAGGCATCTTTGCGGTCGATTTCCATCCGAGAAGAAACCAATACGATCACGCTTTCATGTATCTCTTCGTCATTAGTGCTGCGCTTAGACTCATCTGGCTCGATAAGCCTCCGGGGCTGCTCATCTTTGACGAGTCATACTACGTCAATGTCGCGAGAATCATCCTGAGGCTGCCTCAGCAGCCGAACGTGTTTCCGAATGCTATTCCTGGAATTGATTCCGTGAACCAGGAGCATCCGCTCCTCGCGAAACTGCTGATCGCGCTTTCGATGAGTATCATAGGAGACAACGGATGGGGGTGGAGAATCCCAAGCGTTGTGTTCGGTCTGCTCTCGATCTTTGTCCTCTATCTCCTTCTGAAGAAGACCGCAAAGAATCCGCTGATTGCTCTGATGGGGACGTTCCTCTTCAGTTTCGATACGTTGGTCTTCGTGCATAGTCGAATCGCGACATTGGACATATTCGTTCTAGGATTCATGTTGCTGGGCTTCTATTGGTACTTCTCTAATAGAATGAACCTCAGCGCTCTCGGAATGGCGTTGGCTACGCTGTGCAAGATATCTGGGCTCTATGGAATTCTAACTCTCGGAGCTTTCCACTTGGGAAGAGAACTCCTCTCAAGAGGCAGGAAAGTTGATTGGCAAAGCCTCTTGAGCGTCTTCGAGAAGTATGCCATCGTCTACTTGGTTTCTTTCATAGGTCTGATGGCTGTGCTTGATTTCTTCTGGGCAGGCTACAAGAATCCGTTCGAGCATCTGTCCCACATCTACAGCTACACTTTCGCACTTCGTGCCCCTGATGTTCGAAAGCCGACCGACATCTGGAGTTACCCTTGGGAGTGGCTGGTTGATCAGGTGAGGATTCACTATGCGACCGTGAATGTCTCAGTGTTCACGGATCATAATGTCGCCCGAACATATCCGAGCGTGGACTTCATCGGGGCGATGAACCCAACCATAGTGTTCCTGACTATTCCGGCGATGGCGTACAATGTATACCGATACCATGAGACTAAGAGTGAATTCTCTTTGTTCATGCTCGTATGGTTCGCGATGACCTATCTACCCTACTTCCCCGCGGCGATCTTCGGGCACCGGATAATGTACATCTTCTATTTCCTCAACACAGTGCCAGCCGTCGCCGCGTCAGTGGCGGGTATGATCGTTGATCAGAAACCGCCAAGAATAATCGTAGTGTTCTACCTCGCTGCCGTAATCATAGGTTTCTACATAATGTTCCCATTCAAGGTCATTCCATGATGAGGCTCTGGGGCGCAGCTAGGGCACATGCACGGTCCGAGTAGTCCGGTGCAGACCTTAACGTGGGCAAGCTGGATGGAAAGTGTGGGTTTGAAAGGGCTCGTATTGGCGATCAGTCGCTCTTCTCGATCTTGATGTCTATGGTGGAGACGTTCCGCATGTCTCCTCCTTCGCCGATCACTTGTGTTCCGATCGTGATCTCCTTGACGGACAGTTTGCCGCCGAAGAATCTCCTCCTGACAACCTCGACAACATCGACCGCTGTGCTAATCGCTCTTCCTCGAGCTTTAATGGTCAGGATCTTTGCTCCGCTCTGGTAGTGCATCATGACCGCAGTCGCGTAGGCCATTACGGGTTTCTTCCCGATGAGTATCGTATCAGGGGGGATGGGCTCTCTCGGGGCAATCGGCGCTGGCTTTTCTGTCATGCAATGCTCACCTCCGAAACAGAGTAATCTTGGGGTAAGTGCAAGCCTATGCTTTCGAGAAGTTGACTTAAGCCTTACCATCCCAGGGTCTTCAAGCGTGAGGCAAAGCACGAGAATTGACGCAGTTGAGTATATTCGACGTGCTTCGTGAATGTCGTATTCTCCTCATGCTTTCACTGTATGGGCTTGTTCAGTGTTTCAGACGCCATTGTAGAATCGTCTGTAAAGACCTCAAATCATTCGATGGAGACACACAACGAGCGCCACTCCGCTGTGGTCTCTCCAATGCGTCTCTTGAAAAACACAAGAATGAATCCTATTTAAGCACCGGATTTGTGAGTGGTTCCAACTTTCGCTCCTGCCTCATGATATGTTCGTTCTCTTGGACCTGAGAGGGACTTGTTGTGAGAAAGCATCTCTTGGGATCATACTCTTTTTGACAGCTTTCTTTCCAGAAATCTAATGGCACTAGGACCCCTAAACGACGAACTCACAACTCAATTTGTGGGTTGCACAATCTAGGAGAGACAATCTTGTCATATGGCTTCAGCAACTGGGATGAACCACCGCTTCGGACGCGAATAACAGGCAAGATCCATCGCGGTGAATCGTTGAACGAAAGACTGGCCGAGGCGATCTTCCGTCTGCAAGCTCAAGAGAATAGGCTCGCAGGGGCAGCGGCTCGGATGCAGCAGCACGACAAGGAGATGTTTGACAAGTGCGTGCGAGCTCAAGTTGCCAAGGATAATGCCCGAGCAGCAATGTACGCTAACGAGTGCGCGCAGATCAGGAAGATGGCCAAGATAACATTGCAGTGCCAGCTGGCACTCATGCAGGCTTCCCTGAGACTCGAGACTGCTCGTGAATTCGGGAACATCGCTTCCATGATGGCCCCTGTCGCATCGGTTGTCAAGTCAGTACAAGGGCACATCACTGGAATCATCCCTGAAGTGGGATTCGAGCTCGCCGAGATCGGAGAGGTGTTAAACAATGCCGTGTGCGACATTGGCGGCCCTCTCGGCTCAGATTCAGCAGTACAAGCCTCTGGTGAAGATGCACAAAAGATCCTCTCAGAGGCCAATGTCCTAGCTGAACATAGAATTCAGCAACACTTCCCAGAGATACCAACGGCTCCGTCTCCTCTGACTCAGAGGACAGCAGAGCAGGGATTCCAGTAGCAGTACCGAACCCTTCATGGTGGATACTGATGGTAATGCTCGTAGAGGATGTTGGAAGATACCTAGGCAAAACGGTTCAAACCCCCTACAACACCCCCGTCGGAAAACTGATTGGTGTAGACACAAACATTCGCAACGAAGTAACTCAAGTCAACGTCGAGCAGGAATCAGGAATCCTCGCGAAATACCCCGCCACGCAAGTGAAGGTGGAGAACGGGTCTGTCGTGGTTACGCCTGCGTGGAAGCACGAAGCTTCGGACTTAGAACGCGAGTACTCGACCGCGTCGAAGCGTATTACCGCGCTAAAGTCCCTCCTCTCCGACGGCGATATCGACACAACAGCGTATAGAGAAATGGCCAGCGAATATGAAGGCGCCATACATGCAATGGAAAGTCGCCGTATTGCGCTTGTTGATTCGCTCAAGGAAAGAACGCTGAAGCTGGAAGATGAAATACGAAGACTCCAGCTAGTATTGACAGACAACAAGCTGCTCTATTCGTCTGGGGTGGTTGAGGCGATTGCGTACAAAGACGCCTCTCAAATCATACACGGGATGCTGAACGGGCACCTTACTGAGAAGAAGGACGTTCAGGCAACGCTTGAGAGCTTGACCTCCTTGGAAAGAGGTCCGCAAGTACAAGACCAGACTTTGCCTCGTAGAATTGACCAAGGGATCCCAGATTATGTTGTTGTGAAAATCAACGAAGAGATGCCTGCATAGGCAGTGGCACAATTTGACGATAGTCGATAGAATCGTTCCGCATCTCCATCAGGTCCCCCTCAAGGATCAAATCGTCAAAGCGAGGTCTAGACTTGAAATTCAAAAAGATAGACTTGAGGGCATGGCAATCAAGATCCAGCAGAAGGATCAGGAGCTTCTCGAACGATGCGTTGGCGCACAGGCGAACAATGATCTTGCTCGCGCACGATTGTACGCGAACGAGTGCGCCGAGGTAAGAAAGATTGCTCACATAATTATCAGCGGCCAACTCGCGCTTGAGCAGGTTGTCTTCAAGCTCGACATGGCGCTTGAGTTCGGAGAACTCTTGGGCGACATGAAGCCCATTGTCGGCATTGTGGCTGAAACAAAAGGAAGGATCTCCAACGTTGTTCCGCACATAGCGAACGAACTTGGAGAGATAAACACCATGCTACAGGACCTCAGCGATGAAGCTGGTCCGGTTCTCGACAACGCAGGAGCTGTCCAGACAACCAGCGAAGATGCGAAGAAGGTCCTTGAGGAGTCGTCTGTGATTGCACAGGAGCGGCTGTCTCAGACATTTCCCAAACTGCCGGAGCTTACTCTCGAACACAGGAACGCTTCGCCTGAGCCGATGCCTGCTGCGGCGAGCGAGACAGAAGTGGACCGGCGCGTCTACGAGTACATCAAGAGCCACCAAGGGAACCTTCACGTATCCGATGCAGCACGCCTCATCGGGATACCGTCAGACAGAGTGAAGATCGCCCTCGACCGGCTGGAAAGTGAGGGAAAGGTAGTTGTCGAGTAGCACTCCACACAGGAGCCCGAGCAGCCTTCAGACAGTCGGATCTCCTTCTCCCTTTCGTTCTGAGACCAGATCGGGTTCGGCCTCTGAAGAGCTCGAGAGCTTAGCCGTCCGCTACGCGAACGAGGCGATCCAATTTGACCGACAGGGTTCGAAAGGGATGGCCATATCACGCTATCAGAGGGCATCTGAGGTGCTGCTCAAGCTATGCTCGCTGTACCCCGAAGCACCAACGAACAAAGTCTACATGGAGCACATCGAGAACTTCCGGCGAAGAATCAAGGAACTGAACGATCAAGGCTCGCGTGTTGGTGTAAATCCCTCCTCGCAGCTCGCTGTTGAGCAGATAGAGCATTTCGCTCCTATCCAGAAGCCGAATGTTAGATGGAACGACATTGCCGACCTGCGCGACGCTAAGATGGCTGTTGAGGAATCTGTAGTCTATCCGGCTAGGCGTCCGGACTTGTTCCCGCTGGGGTGGCCTCGGGGGTTACTGTTTTTCGGCCCTCCAGGCTGCGGCAAGACCCTTCTAGCGGCTGCAATTGCGACTGAAATCAATGCCGATTTCTTCTGTGTCGACGCCGCAACTGTAATGGACAAGTGGCTGGGTCAGTCCGAGAAGAATGTCGCGAATTTGTTTCAGGACGCTAGGCGGGCGTCGGGTTCGGGGCGCCCTGCGATAATCTTCATCGACGAAGTGGACTCTCTTGTTGGAATTAGGGGGGACGAGGTGGGCGGAGAAGTGCGTACCCGGAACCAATTCCTCAAGGAGATGGATAGCATTTCGGACAAGTCCAACCCATCCCATGTGTATGTTGTTGGTGCAACAAATAAGCCGTGGGCACTTGACGAGGCGTTCATCCGCCGCTTTCAGAAGCGAATATTCGTTCCGTTGCCTAACGTTGAAGCGCGAACTGAACTCGTCTCCATATACTCGAAAGACCTGACCACCAGTGGTGATGTTAGCACCGACGAGCTAGTCCATATGACAGAAGGCTACTCTGGAAGCGATATACGCGACATACTACAGGGAGCACAGATCAAGGTCGTCCGGGAGCTTTTTCAGTCTCAGAAGATCACAGAACGTTCACGGCCGAGAGCCATCTGCATGGAAGATATTCGAGAGGTCCTTCGCAAACGACGTCCAAGCGTGTCGCCGGAGATGCTTCGATTCTATGACAAGTGGTTTGAAAGGTACAAGGCGTTGTGAGGTCATGCAAATGTCAGCAGATTCAACCGACCTGAAGATCCTTGCAGAACTGGTGGAGAATGCGAAATCATCGTTCGTAGATATCGGCAAGAAGCTCGATCTTCACCCGAACGTGGTTGCATACAGAGTAAGCAAGCTCGAACGTTTAGGGATAATCAAGGACTACACGACTCGGCTCGACTTGGAGAAACTCGGCCTTTCGGAGCAGGTCTTTGTTGCTGCGAGCTTACCAGGCAACTCCCAGCGCGAGCAAATCCTTAAAGAGATCGCCTCAATGCCTCAGACAATCCAAGTTGTGAGCTCCCTAGGCGAACCTGGAAACATCGTGTTCCTGGCTGGAAAGAACAAGGCTGATGTCGACAAGACAATGTGGAGGCTCAGAAACATGAATGTGAAAATCGAGTACACCGGCTCGATAGTGCGCACCTATGATGAGGGAGGCCTTTGCAACTTCCTGAAACTTCTTGCGAAAGAATTCGAGGAGTCGAGGAGCCTTTCCAGACAGCCGGTCCCGGATCAACCTTGGGAAGGGGGGAAAGAGAGTGTTTAAGGAAAACAGATCGATGATGGGCAAAGTCAAGGAAGCTTTTCACCCCACACCAGTCCGCAAGCGGATCATGGATGCGCTGCTAAGCCTCAAGATGCAGCTTTCACGCTTGGACAGGACAGCTCAGAAGATGCAGCAACGTGACGCTACACTTTACAGCAAGTGCGTAACGGCGGTGCAGCAGAAGAACACAGAACTCGCGTCCATATATGCCAGCGAATGCGCCGAGATACGCAAAGTCGCGAAGGTCGTCCTGCACAGCCAACTCGCGTTGGAGCAAGTCGCTCTGAGACTGGACCTAGTCCGCGAATTCGGTGATGTCGCGCAGACCATGAGACCTGTCGCATCCGTTGTCAGGACGATCAAGACGCAGCTCCAAGGCATACTCCCTGAAGTGTCGCTTGAACTTGCATCAGTGAACGAGTCACTCGAAGACCTCGCATCACAAGTCGGCGACGCCGCGGAGGAATCCTTTGCGGTACCCGTTTCAGGCGAGGACGCACAGAAAATCCTCAGCGAAGCAAATATCGTCGCAGAGCAAAAGATGCGTGAACGTTTCCCAGACCTGCCCCCTGTTCCTGTGCAAGAAGCCAGAATCCAGTGAGATCCGAAAGCTCCTGGATTCGTCTCCTTTTTTCAACCCTTTTTTCGAAAGGCATATAGCCTGTCCGTTCACGCTCGCCCACATTGTGGGAATGAATGAAGAACTTCGCCAAAGCCATCACTCTGTCAACAAGGGAGAAGTATCAACTTGTCGATCTCACGGAGATGGTTGAGGAGATCGTATCCGAGTCTCAAGTTGCAAATGGCTTATGTTTGGTGCATGCATCGCATGCAACCGCCGCCATAATCTGCAATGAGCATGAGAGCGGATTGATTCACGACCTTCTCAAGAAGGTGAAGGAGATCTTCCCTCCCAGTGCCGGATACCTGCACGATAGAATTGACGACAATGCATCCGGTCACATAGCTTCAGCGCTGATCGGTGCATCACGTACGTTCCCAATCGAGGATGGGCGACTCGTCCGTGGCACTTGGCAGAATATCTTTCTCCTGGAACTTGATGGCCCAAGATCGCGACGCACGGTGAATGTGCATATCATTGGCGAATGAGAAGGCGTTCCGTTGAACGATTGCTTTGGCATTGATGGGCCATGACACCGATTGAGCAGCTACTGGTTGTTGACATATCCGCTGGTCCAGTGCAGAAGTCCAGCGAGTTGCTGTTGGTTTCCGCGTATCCCTTAAAGGGCGCTATGGGGTCAGGAGGCGTCGTACCAGAGAGCTTGGGAAGCCAAAGGGCTCCTACACATGAAGCGTGACAGAGTTGTCCAATGAAGGTGAGGAGCATGCGCTCAAACGTGAGGTTGGCTGGTACGGTTCCTTTGCAATGGGGTATGCCGATGTCGGAGCGGACCTCTATGTTGCGATTGGCCTTGTGGCGTTCTATGCCGCAGGCGCCTCACCGATCGCATTTGCGATCGCTTCGATAACCTATGTCTGCACAGGGCTTGCCTACGCGGAACTGGCAACGGCTTATCCGTACGCCGGCGGGGCTCACGTCTATTCAATGAAAGCTTTCAACGACATCACCGGGTTTGTGGCGGGCTGGGCGGTGATGCTTGACTACACGGTGGACATCGCACTGTTTTCACTTGCGAGCGCAGGCTATCTCAGCTTCTACCTGCCTTGGCTGAAGAGTTCGCACTTTCTATTTTCCCTTCTTGGTTTTCAGCTCAAGATATCGTATATTGGATTCACCGCCTTCTTGCTGGTCATTGCTTTGTTGCTTCTCAACTCAGTCGGAATAAAGGAATCCTCGAAATTCAATGAAATCCTTGTGTCGCTCGACCTTGTTGTTGAGTCATCGATTCTGATAATAGGTATCTTGTTGGCCTTTGGTCTGGCGCTATTCCTGAGTCAGGTCAAGGATTTTGGTGCCACTTCAATATTCTCGAACATTGTCTACATTATGCCACAGTATGGGACTCAGACACAGAATTTCATCTACGGCGTCACTCTCGCCATGACCTCGTTCATAGGCATCGAATCCATTGCACAGGCTGCGGAAGAGACAAAGAGGCCTCAGCGGTGGATTCCACGGGCAAACAAGCTCTCGATAATCGCGGTTGTTATTTTCGCGGTTGGGCTTTCAACCTTGAGCATGGGGTTGATGCCGTGGCAAGATCTTGCCGCCGCCCAAACAGACCCAATGGCTGCTATCGCATCAAGAGTCCCGTATATCGGACACCTACTCGCACCAATCGTCGCATTGACAGGCTTCACTATCTGTTATGTGTCCACTAACACGGGAGTGATCGGTGCATCTCGTGTCGTCTTCTCGATGGGCCGCTTCTCGCTGATGCCGACTTGGTTCTACAAGGTTCACAAGAGATTTCGCACACCGGTTCGCACGATAGCCGTTTTCGGACTCATTGGTGCAGGGATGGCGCTTCTCGGCGAGCTTCATTTCGTTGCGGACTTGTACAACTTCGGGGCTCTTCTCTCGTACGTGATCGTGAATGTTTCGTTGATTGTTCTAAGAAACAAGGAACCTGACGCATATCGAGCTTGGAAGCTGCCGGGCACATTGAAGATTCACGTGGGAGCAAAAACAATTTTCATCCCTGTTGTGAGCGTGATCGGTGCGATCGCAACAGGAACAATGTGGACGCTGGTCGTCGGATTTCATGCTGAGGGACGAATAGTGGGGACGATCTGGCTCATTATCGGGGTCGTAGGTTTCGTCGCATTCAGAAGATCCCGTAAGATGAGCCTCCTCGGAAATGAGGTCGGCAAGACCATTGCCCCCGGCGCATATATGATGAATGCCACAGTTCTTATCAGAACCCCTGAAGACGAGGATGCGGTTGTGAAATCTCTCAAGTACGAGCTTGACAACCGCTTCAGGGTCAGGCTCTTGAGTATCGTAGATCCACGAGACTTCGGCCTAAGCACTGAGAATGTTCATGACTACTCCCAGCTGAAACAATGTCAAGCAATATCGTTAGACGAGTTAAGACGCGTGGGAAAGGCTCTCGCTTCAGAAGGATTCGACGTAGTCTCGCAAGTCGAGATCGGATCGACCACATCCATCGTGGAAAGAGAGATGGAATCACGCGATAACGATCTTATCGTTCTCATCAAGAGAAAGACGTTAAAGGGCCATCTTGAAAAGAGAGAGGACACAGCGTACGCGATAGCGTCAAAGTACCCGGGCAAGCTCATGGTCGTCAGAAGAGGTGATTAGCATGGCACCAGGCGTAGTCGTGATACTCAATATCTTCGTGCAGTCAAAAGAGTTGGATAAAGTGACGAAGAAGCTCCTTGCGCTGCCTGAAGTAAAAGACTTGTACGAAGTCACGGGAGAATATGACATAGTTGCCACGATCGAAACGAAGGACATTGCGGCATTCAGGATATTTATCAAGGAGAAGATTCTTGCCATCGACGGTATCCGAAGCACGGTCTCGGCGGTCATTCTCTACACACACAAGAAAGAAGGGAAGCCTGTATCCTGATGCGAGGCAAGACTCAGAAGCCTCCAGTCAAGATACTGGTCCCAATTGCCACAAGCGCGGATAGGAAGCTGATGACAAGGGCTCTGTATGCCTTGTCGGCTTTCAAGGACCCAGAGATCGTTCTGTTTCATGTTGTGGAATTGCCGAGTCGCACTGTGCCCATCGAGGTGGTTTCGCATAGGGAAGAGATCACTCTCGCTGACGAGGTCCTGTCCCCGATTGCTGAATGGCTGAAGGAACAACGTTGCACTAGCCGTAAGAAGATCGTGGTAGCTCGCGACATTGCAGAGGCTATTGTCAACGAGGCGAATGCTGAAGACTATGCTTTCGTAATCATGACGAAACGTCACCCGAAGAAAGGGGTTAAAGGGCTTTTTCATCATAGTGTCAGCGAGCGTGTGATCCGGGAGACTAGGTGCATGGTGCTCACAACACTGACGAACGGGTCGGACCTCCCGGATAGTTGAACAATTTCGGCAAACACTAAATAGATCGGTACGAGGGTAGAGGCCGAAATAGTGCGTTTGAGGGAACAGACGTGAGGGTGTCAATTATCGCGGGTGGCTCTGTTCCAGAGCCATAGCGCTTGTTGCATGCTACCTCGAACGTTCTACCGCACGTGGTGTTCTGCAGATGAGCAAAGAGATTGGAATCACTGTCTCTAAGAAAGACGATCTGTCCGAGTGGTACACTCAGGTCGTCACGAAGTCAGGGCTTGCTGATTACGCTAGTGTCAAAGGATTCATGGTCCTGATGCCGTATGGCTACTCGATCTGGGAGAAGATCAAGGAATTCCTTGACAAGCGTCTCAAGGCAATGGGTCATAGTAACGCCTACTTCCCACTGTTGATACCTGAGAGTTTTCTCAGAAAGGAAGCTGAGCACTTCTCAGGTTTCACACCTGAAGTCTTCTGGGTGACCTCGGCCGGAAATGACAAGCTCGGAGAACGGTTAGCAATTAGACCTACCTCTGAGACCGTCATCTACGACTCGTATGCAAAATGGATCAGAAGCTGGAGGGACCTACCGCTCTTGATCAACGTATGGAACTCAGTACTTCGAGCTGAGATCAAGATGACCAAGCCGTTCATGCGAACTTCGGAATTCCTCTGGCAAGAGGGCCACACTGTCCACGCCGACAAGGAGGATACCGACGCGGAGGTCATGAGAATCTTCGAATTGTACAGACAGCTCATAGAGGAACAGCTTGCCATTCCGGCGCTCGCTGGGTCCAAGACGGACCGAGAGAAATTCGTTGGCGCGCTGTATACAATGACTCTCGAATCCATGATGCCTGACGGAAAAGCGCTCCAGATGGGCACATCGCACAACTTGGGACAAAACTTCTCAAAGGTTTTCGAGATTAGGTACCTGGGCAATGACGAGGAAACGCACTACGCCTGGAACGCTTCATGGGGCGTCTCTTGGCGACTGATCGGAGCAGTCATCATGCTTCATGGAGATGATCGAGGCTTAGTAATTCCACCGCGCATCGCCCCGATACAAGTTGTTGTCGTACCGATTCCTTACAAGGCAGAGGGAGTCGACATTTTGGGTCGGGCCAAGTCACTAGCGGACAAGCTGCAGGAAGCCGGCATCAGCGTAAACCTCGACGACCGGGCGCAGTACACACCTGGGTGGAAATTCAACGAGTGGGAGCTGAAAGGGGTCCCTGTCAGGATTGAGATTGGCCCTCGAGATGTCAGCCGTCAGCAGGTTACGATCGTCCGTAGAGACACATCAGAACGCTCAGCGATTCCTGAGATGGATGTGGTCAATGAGACGAAGAGATTGCTCGACGCTGTTCAATCATCCTTGTTCGAGAAGGCCAGTCGTGCACTCAAGCAGGCTATCCACGACGTTCACACTTACGACGACCTGAAACGGACCATCGAGACCGAAGGCGGGTTTGTGAGGGCCTGCTGGTGCTCGGAGACTGCGTGTGAAGACCGAATCAAGGACGAGACTGGCGCCACTATTCGTGTGGTTCCTGTACATGATGAACAGGTCTTCTCGGAATGTGTTTGCTGTGGAAAGACCGCCAAGAAGGTCGTCTACTTCGCCAGAGCATACTGACAGCCTGTCGCGATGCCTGCTTTACGGCGGGCACAAGGTTTAAGCGAAGTCTCTTAGAACTAGGCCGTAGTCGTGGATACGAATGGGAAAGAAAAGGAAATCCGGAGGACGCAAGGGAGGCTCAAGAGGCAGCAGCACACTGGTACAATGCACCAACTGCGGGATGCAGGTGCCACGTGACAAGGCAAAGCGAGTCACTAGCTTCGTCTCATTAGTGGAACCATCCCTTGCTCGGGAGCTGCGTGCCCACGGCGCTTACATCGCTCGACAGAAAGTCTTCAAGTATTACTGCATTTCATGCGCAGTTCACTTCGGAGTGTCCAAGGTCCGAGCACGTGACGAGAGACGATTCGCGTACTAGACGCTCGAAGCAACTGCCTAGGCTTCTCTGATCTCGCCCATTAGCTTAGTCCTTCTTCTCACCTCTTCATCAGTGAGGATGAAGTTTGGCCGCAGACTCTCAACCATGATCGACGCTGCGGCGGAAGCATAGAGGCACGAAGAACGAATGTTTTCTGTTCGACTGAACTCTGCCAAGAAGGCGCCAGCGTAGAATTCCCCTGCTCCGGTTGGATCGACTGCCATGGTCTCGAAGGCGGGGACACGGAAGCACGTTCTTCCGTCGCAGACAAGCGACCCGTTTGCTCCAAGGGTGACGATTGCTGTTTTAGCGCCCCATTCGACAAGCTTCTTCGCTGACTCCATGTGGTTCTGCAGACCGGTAATTACCTGAGCCTCCAGCCCGTTCGGTTTGACGAAATCCACCCGCTCTAAGAGTTTCTTGAGTTGTCCTCTTTCACAGAAGTGTTCCACTTCTCCGTCCTTTCCGAGGCGGCGAAGCAGACCCTGTGGGTCTAAGAATACCTGGCTATGCGATGATTCAACGAGACTGGTAATCTCAGGGACATCAATCTCAGAGAATACTGGACCAAGCAGGAGATAGCGGCTTTGCTGACACTCTGACCAAACACCTCTGAGTGATATCTTGCCCGCGTCGGCTATCAGTCTGAGCGTGCGTTCCCCGTTTTCAGCGTTCTTAATGCTGAAGCCAGTGGTTCGATCTGTCGTTCTCGTGTTGATCACCTTGACTCCATGGCGTCTCATTATGGTGTGGAAATCGTGGCTGAAATCAGTTCCAATGTTTCCAACAAGTGCTACTTTCTTCATGCCGAGCCTTTTTGCGGAAAGACACACGTTCGTGCTGCATCCAGACAATATCCGCCGGTTGCTCCTCGTTCGTAGGGTGTTTATGAAGTCGTACACGGGGTTCCCTATGGCGACTAGGTCGTATGTCATCTTAGGTAGCTCTCATGTTTCCTCTGTACATGATGAAGTTCCCGAAATCAATCTGGCGATTACTGCTAGATCACACTTCTTATGAGCCTTGAATGCAAGGGGTTTGCTGTGGTCAGACGTGAGGCCGGCGGCTGAAAGAATAGTGTGCTGCCTTTGTGAGTCCTGCGTGGGGTTCGCTTGATCGGTAGACTGTCGCGATTCGTGGAGCCTGGATTAGGTCGGCTTGCGAGAGGCCTTCACGGTCTCGGTCTGAAACCAAACCACATCACGCTAATGTCCTTTTGCTGCAGCGTGGCTGCGGCTATCGCATTTGTCGTTGTGGCCGAACCTTCCCTCAAGGGAGTCTCCGCAGGTATCCTTCTTCTCTTGTCCGGACTTCTTGATGCGACGGACGGTGCAATGGCTCGACTGTACGGTGAGGTATCGCATTTTGGTGCATTCCTAGATTCGGTGCTCGACCGAATTTCTGAGATCGTCGTCTACTGGAGTCTTGTCTACTCGAAACTCGTTGACTGGCCGATCGGATTGGCTGCTCTTTCGGGTTCTCTAATGGTTAGCTATGCTCGCGCGCGTGCCGAGCAGCTGGGGGCTGAGATGAAAGGAGTCGGTATCGCAGAACGTCCAGAACGTCTCCTCATTCTGATAGTGGCGGCTTTCGTGGGTCAACTCGACGCAGGTGTTTTCCTGATAGCTTTGTTCTCTGCAATAACGGTGGTCCAGAGAATCAATCACGCAAGATCTACCATGACCGACGCTCAGCGTCCGGCCAAGTAGCGGAGGACAGAGCACCGATTGTGGAGCGCCTGCCTTGAAGGCACGCCGTGGACCGTCTCGCAAGCGTTGCGAAGAATGCCGGAGACGTCGCAAGCGGGACAAGCAGAGAACCTGGCACGCCAGGCATCCTGAGTACTACCAGATGAAAAACATGGGTGTAGCACACTGTGTGCTACACAGAGAATTCTTACGGCTACGCATTCATGGTAGGCGATGAGTCACGCCTTCACCGCGTTGCTCAGGGCTCTCAAACGGGCCCCCGTTTCCCTGAAACGGGCCCCCCTTTGGGGGATATGATCGTGAACCACCTCTTCCATGGAAAGCGGCACCTAGTGTCCTAAACTCTGCAGCGTATAGATGTGCTGATCAAGACCCTTGAATTGCAGATCTTCCGCGTCGGCATAGCAGGCCTGGACATGCAGGAGAATGCAGGTGTAAGACGCAGTGTCTTACACAGAGAATTCTGACGCACATGCTCCCCGACTAGCGAGCGTAGGGGGTACCGGGCTGCTCGGCAACCCGGTTACCGGGGATACTATTGTGGTCAATTTGCCTCTTACCGAGGATCAAATCGAGAGAACCCGCGGCACTCCCAAGAGAGCGCGGATGCCGTTTGTACTGCAGCTTGCGCGCATACCGGCTCTGAACATTTGCGGCCGAGCGCTAGCGCTTGCTTCTCCTGGCTCCTACGGAAGGTCGTCCTCTCGGATTTGTTGCTAAGACGAGCCTCTCGACTGAGACGGCTTCCAACTGTGGTTACCCAAGGAAAACGCAGACACGCTTGAATAGGTCCTAAGCACGAAGGTTTGCGGCACAGGAGAGGGCATCTCAGAATTGGGCAAAGTCTCGAAAGGGGTCAAATGCAACGTCACTGGATGCACCCAGACTGCCTTGCGTTCCGTTTCACCAGATGCGGTGGCGCAGGCGAAGATGGACGTCGGAGGCGCCAGACGTGCATACCTGTGCCGAACGCACTATAAAGAGATGAAGAAGCGGTCAAAGAAGGACCGACAGATAGAGAGATGGCGCCTGTCAGGATAATGCGGAGTGAGTATCATTGCGAGTCCTATTGATCCACGCTGAGTCCTTCGAGTATCAAGTGCGGGAGAAGGCAGTTGAAGAACCAGAGAAGTTCGAGACTTCTCGTTCTCACGGCCAGATGGAGAATGTCTTGGTCGCGTTTTGCACGATCGAGAAGGACGATGAGAAAGACCCGGTACGGGTCGCGGCAAACGGGTCCGAAGCGGTCAGAGAGGTTGCCGATCAGGTCAGAACCAAGAACATTATGGTCTACCCATATGCGCACCTCTCAAGTAGTCTAGCCTCAAGAGATCCAGCAATCAAAGTAGTCGCGACAATGGAAGATCTTCTCAAGAAGATGGGCTTCACAGTTCAAAGAAGTCCGTTCGGCTACTACAAGAGCTTCCGATTACATTGCTTGGGGCATCCTCTGGCGGAGCTGTCCCGAACCATAACGGCGGAGAAGAAGCCTGAGGAACGTGCGCCGATTCAGACGGAATACATGATAATGGATCTTGAAGGCGGCTTGCACGCTCCAGGGGAGTATCGCTACTCGAAGGGAGAAGAGGAGTTCAGAACGCTCGTTGAAAAGGAAGCCCTCAAGAAAGGGCTTGCTGGCGGCGGCGAGCCGCGTTTCCTGGACTACTGCAGGAAGTTCGGAATCGAGTGGGAGCCGTATTCGGATGTCGGCCACATGAGATACGGTCCGGAAGCTACGCTCATCTTCGATCTGATTGCCGATTATTCGTGGGCCATTGCAGGCCACGTAGGTATACCAGTCCTTCAGGTTCGCGGGACAAACTTGTTCGATCTCTCTGTGAGACCCGTGAAGGAGCATGCAGACCTATTCGGCGCGAGGCTGTACAAGGTCGACTTGGACGAGAAGAGCTTCGTCATGCGGTATGCCGCTTGTCACCAGCAATTCGCGATGGTGAAGGACTGGACTATCAGCTATCGGAACGTCCCATTCGGCACATTCGAAGTTGCAGATAGCTATCGACTTGAGCAAAGCGGAGAACTGCTGTTATGCTTCAGAGTGAGAAAACTGCACATGCCCGACCTTCACATCTACTGTCGTGATCTAGAGAACTCGAAGAATGTCTCCATCAACACGCACAAAGTCATCTATGAGGAGATAGGGAAACTCGCAAGAGACTACGTCTCAGTATACAACACGACAAGGAGTTTCTTTGAAGGAAACAAGCCATACTTCATTGAACTCGCAAAGCTCGAAAGAAAGCCTATACTCCTCAACTTTGTGCCAGAGGGGATCTACTACTGGGTCCTCAACATCGAGTATCATATCATCGATGAGCTAGACCGGCCTAGGGAAATAGCCACGTTCCAGATCGACATGGGCAACGCCAAGAGATTCAACATCTCATACGTTGACCAGAACGGTGCGAGACAGTTCCCGCCGATAATTCACACCGCACTCATTGGAACCGTTGAGCGTTACATCTTTACGATCTTGGACAGTTGTGCTAGGATGGAGAGAGAGGGCAAGAAACCTCAACTCCCCCTCTGGTTGGCTCCAAGCCAGGTTAGGATCATACCCGTAACAAGAGAATTCTTGCCATATGCTGATGAACTCGCCAAGAAATTGAACGATGGAATAGTCAGAACCGATGTCGACGATTCCGACGAGACTGTTGAGAAGAGAGTGCGGGACGCCGAGATGTTGTGGGTTCCGTACATCATAGTCGTCGGAGCCAGAGAGAAGGGAGTGACTGAGTTGCCGGTTCGTGTCAGGGAAATAGGTACGCAACCCAGAATATCGATAGAGAAATTGGCGGCTGAGATTAGGGAGAAAACGGCAGGGTATCCATTCCGGCCCCTCACGCTTCCTCTTCACGTTAGTAGCAGGCCAGGTTATCGATCATATCAGTGACAACATTTTATATGTCATGAACAGGCCGTAAGTAGCAGGATAGTGATCTCAAATGAACCGTGACCAGTTGTACGGAGGTACAATTTTCGCGATCTCACTCATTGTTGCCTTGGGGTACCTTGTTGCTTTCTTCCCGCAGGTCCTTTCGCTGCCAGGATGGTTGCACGAGTGGGCCGTGGGGCTGCCTGTGCTTCTTTTCGTGCTTGCCGTCCTCGTGATTGCGATGTGGATTGGATGGACGATGATGACGACTCCTCCTCCAGCACCGTTGGAGCCCGAGACGCTACCGGAGACCAAGACCGAACAGAAGAACTGACGATAAGAGGCAATGCCGTCCCACCCCGACTGATTGCATGTCGCGATAGAGCTAACTACCTTGCCCGCGCCACACTGGGATAGGAAGACGGGGAGGATGCACAGGAAGTTGGATCTCGCATTCTGGGCTACCGTGATACTGATAACTGTAATAGGAACGGTAGGTGGTGTGCTGTTCAAGTCAGGTACGAACGTGCTGGGAACCATCGACTTCAAACGACTTCTCGATATCAGAATGTCCACCACCACGCTTGTCTTTGGTGGGCTGGTTGTGTTCAGCGTCTTCCTATTCTTCTATAGCGGCTACAGCCTGCGGGGTCAAGTCTTTGCCGCAGAGTACCTTTTCACTCCGATAATCTTCTTGGCTCTAGTAATGATGGCTCTCTCGCGTTTTCTCATCGGGATCCCCATGTCTGTAACGGGGCTGGGACGACTAACCGGACTGCTCACAGCACTTACGGTGCTAACCACGGCTGTTGCAAGTAACCTCATCTTCAAGGAAACATTCTCCACGCGAGTGCTCGTAGGGATGGCCCTCGCGGTCGTCGCCGTTGTCCTCATAGGAGAGTAGCGACCCACCACCTACGTGTAATCTTGCATTCAGAATCGTTCGGGAAACATAATATGCCCCGTATGCCTACGAGGGCGCACGGTGTGGAAGTTGATCAAGGGCCTACACCATGTCGGAGTAGCCGTTTCGAATCTTGATGAAGCCTTGAAGACTTACAAGATGACGCTCGGTCTTGAACCTAGTTTCGTGAAAGAAGTCAAGGACCAGAAGATTCGCGTGGCAAGCTTCAAGGTCGGAGAGAGCTCGCTGGAGTTGTTTGAACCAACTGACCCAAGCAGCACTATTGCCGCCTTCCTCGCCAAGCGGGGCGAGGGGATGCACCATATCGCGCTAGCTGTTGACGATATACGCGCGACGCTGGATGCCGCGCAGAAAGCAGGAGCGACCGCTATTGACCGGGAGCCGAGAGTTGGAGCTGAAGGTCAGTTGATCGCTTTTCTTCACCCTAAGTCGACTAGGGGAACGCTGGTCGAGCTCTGCCAAGAGTGATTGGGCGAACGCATAGCACTGAGGTCTGCATGCGATCTATGGCTCTGTGAAGAAGTAGCGAGGCCAGCGCGGCCACTCGCTCGGAACGGTCACTTCGAAGTCTGTTTGAAGCTCCATTCCGATTTTCAGATTCTCGAGCTTGACGTTTCTTATCATTCCAGGGAGTCTTACTCCTTTTCCGAACTCAACAATACCGACAGCGTAGGGAGTTAGCTCTTGGAACTGGACAGGCGATACGTGTATCACAGTGTACGTGACCAACTTTCCCTTGCTTGGCAGCTCGGTCCAGTTCATGTCGCTACTCCCGCAGTGCGGGCACAGACTCCGCGGGGGCACGGTGACTTTCTTGCATTTGGCACATACAACTCCCATTAGTTTCTTCTCGGCGCAGAATTTGTAGAAATTCTCTATTGTGGGTGCGAGTGTGGCTGTCATTCTAGTCACCTCTACTATAGATCTGCACCACAGCGGTTGAAGCTGATCCGCCAATGTTTTGTGTGAGGCCGATCTCTGCTCCCTTCACTTGGCGCCCTCCTGCCTGGCCAGTAAGCTGCAAGTATATTTCGCAAGCTTGAGCAGTCCCGGTGGCACCAACGGGATGGCCCTTGGCCTTCAACCCCCCACTGGTATTAACTGGGATTTGTCCTCCTATTCTCGTGATGCCCTCATCGATGAGCTTTCCTCCAGCCCCCTCTTTGCAGAAGCCCAAGGCCTCGTATGCCATGATCTCGGCGATTGTGAAGCAATCGTGGGCCTCGGCCACATCGACGTGTTTGGCATCGATCTTCGCCATTTCGTAGGCCTGCTTTGCGGCAAGCTTCGTCACATTCATGGTTGTGACATCATCTCTCTCGAATAGGCCGAGGGTGTCTTGTGCTTGGCCTGATCCGACGATGTGAACGGGGGTATCAGTGAATTTCTTCGCGAGTTTCGGGTTTGCCAGAACAATGCAACTTGCGCCGTCAGATACTAGCGAGCAGTCGTAGAGTTTCAGGGGGGATGCGATCGGCCGGGATGAGAGCACGTCACTAACGGTTATCTTCTTTTGCAAATGCGCTTTGGGATTCAGCATTCCGTTCTCATGGTTTTTCACAGCGACTTTTGCGAGTTGTTCCTCTGTAGTTCCATACTTTGCCATGTGTGCAGTAGCCATCATCCCGAATATCCCTGGGAACGTGATGCCATGCCATTGTTCGAAGGGAAAGTCGGAGGCCATACCTAGGTTCTCGGTCACTGTTGCGGTGCGACGATTCGTCATCTTCTCCACACCGCCAACCAGAACGATATCGTGCATCCCTGACTGGATCGCAAAAATCGCGCACCTCATTGCAACTCCTGAAGAGGCGCAGGCAGCCTCAGTGCGATACGCGGGAGCGGGCAATAGGCCGACCCAGTCGCTAATCATGGGTGCTACGTGTGCTTGGTGCTCGTATGATTCGCTCATCTGGCCAACAAACAAGCCATCGATATCTTTCTTTGGCGACAGGTTGGGGCATCTCTCGAAGGCCTCTGAGGCGGCTTCGACGAAAAGTTCGCGAGCATACAGTCCTTCTCTAACGCCGAATTTCGAAAGGCCAGCAGAGACAATAGTTGCCAGTGGCTTTGTCATGATCTTTCACGATTCCATGGGTGATTGCGATTCGGGCAAGGTTATCGCTTCAATCTGCCTTGTAGCTTCTCGTAGACCGCAACTGGCATGAGGTCTATTTCTTGAATTTTTCCTTAACCCAAGCGCGTATCGGTTCGAGTTGAGTGCGCATCCGGGCCTTTTGCTCTGCGGATCGCCTGTTAAGCGGTGGGCCTTCGGGCACGAAGTAGATGTCCATTGGGTTCCCGGAGGGGTGTTCAACGAACTTGATGTTGACCTTCATGTCGCATTCCACGTCTTCTGGACTCATTCCTACCAATCGGCCAGCGATGAGTGTATTCGCGCCTTCAACTCTCACGTACGCCAATATGAAGGGCAGGTCTGAGAGAAATGCCTCCCCTGCGAAACCGAGAACTGTGAAACAGTGAAGCATGCCGTGCATGGGCATATCTATCCATTCAGTCTCGGCCAGCTTGCACTTGTTTCTCCAGCAATGCGCTCTCGGCGGGCAGAAGACATCTCCGCATTTTGGACACTTTGTTCCGACGAGTTTCTTCTCCGTGAGTGCTTCGAAGAATCTTGAGACTAGTCCGTAGCTGTGTTCATACATTACGTCCCATGGCCTGTTCACGAGCATGTAGCGTGCTCTTTGGAGTTTGTCGGTTCGAGGGCCCTTGTTTCCCTCGATGATCTTGTATCCGACAACGTTCCACTTTCCGAGTCTGCCCCAGTCTGACCATTTCGAGTCCGGCTTCTTTTCCTTGATGATTTTGTCAGGTTCCATTTCGCTCATCTCTCCATAATCATGACCGAAATCGCGGTCCCAGTTCCTGCGTGACTGTGGTTCAGTCCGACCTCTGCGTCCTTGACTTGGGTCGCGTCGCTCTTGTGCTTCTTTCCAATTTCTTGTCTCATTTGCCAGAAGAGTTCCACTGTCTGGCCGATTGCGGTCGAGCCCACGGGGTGTCCAAAGCCTTCTAGCCCTCCGCTCACATTGACTGGAATGTCGCCATCAACATAGGTCTGTCCTTCTCTGATGAGCGTCTTGCCCTGGCCTCTCTTGCAGAAGTCTAGGTCTTCGTACGTTTGAAGTTCACTCGAATCATATGCGTCGTGTATTTCGGCAATATCTATCTGTTTGAGCGGGTTCTTGATCCCTGCCATCTTGTATGCCATTCGAGCTGCGACTTTGCACGCACCGAAGTTCGTCATCTCAGGGTATGGCTCCCGGGGTTTCACTGCATACTTTGGGTAGGCTCGGGCCTCGCTCGGGAACATGCCATGGAAACCGGGATTATCTGGGCGATCTCCGGGTCTCATCATGTCGCTTCCGAGCCCGACTCCCGTTATCCAGATGGGCATATCCGTGATCTTCTTTGCGTACTTCTGCGACGCCAGCACAATCACACTTGCTCCCTCGCTTAGTAGGCAGCAGTCTAGCACTTTCAAAGGCCAAGCGATAAGGCGAGAGGATAGTACGTCATCAACTGTGATCTTCTTTCCTCCACATTCGATAGGCCACTGCGCGTATGGGTTGTCCAAGCTGTAGTTCCGGTTCTTCACCGCGATCATCGCGAGATCCTCTTCAGTCTCGCCGTAGAGGTACATGTGGCGTGCCTCCATCGCAGCGTAGTAACCGGTGTAGTAGCCGCCTACCGGAAAGTCGAAGTCTGTGTCGCTCGCCAATGCGATGAATTCATTTGCTTTCGCAGAGGACACTTCTCCCTGCTTCTCGAAGCCGCTCACAAGGCATACGTCGGAGAGGCCGGATACCACAAGTGCCCACGCGGTCCTGATTGCGGTACCAGGCCCGGCCCCTCCATTTTCGACCCTAAAGACGGGTTTCGGAGTCAGACCAAGGTAGTCGTTGGGTATCCAAGAGGCCGCAAGCTGTTGCTCGAAATGGTCGCTGAAGTAGGAACACACATGGTTGTCTATGTCCTTGATTGAGAGATTGGGGGTGTCCTCAAGCGCCTCCTTCATTGCCTCAGCAACCATCTCTTCCTGGTTCTCATGTCTTGGTCTTTCATATCGGGAGATTCCACCGGCAACTACCGCCACTTTTCTCACGGGTTTCGCCTCGAAGCCAAGAACGTGAACCTGTTCTACGATAAAGCACTTTGTTCCCCTGTTCGTCTTGGAAGGGCGTAGCGGCCCAAGCGCCGGGTCCTCAGCGGTAGCTGAGCTGTTCCGGCAGCCGTCTTGTGCAGCCTCGACAGATCAGAAGGGGAAGGTCACTTTGGAGACGTTTGCGGCGCCAATCACATCGCTTGCCTGTTTTCAATATAGGTCTCATGCCGGCAGGGAGCCTTGCCGCGAACGACAATGGAAAAAGGGCGCGCCGGCATACCCGGAATTGGAGACGAGTGAAGAAGATCCCATCTCCGCTAAGCGACTAGATACTACTCGGGACCGCAGCAGAGTGGACAAAGACTAGTTGGGCAGCCTCGGCGCGTGACGCCGACAGTTGCGCTCATACCCTGAGAGGGTGGTGCCCCTGAGACGCCTGAAGTGCAACGATGCACCAGGTTCCCCGTGGACATCTGGCCTCTCGGCGTGTCGCAGACCTCGGCCAACAGTCTTGGCTTTTGACTGCCCGAAGAGCAATTGCCCAATCGTGCCTACAAGCAGGTGTGTGTCACAACAGCTGTGACAAGGGCCGGACAAGCTGCCGCCCAAGTGTGGTTCGCGTTCTGGAGGAGCGCTGCAAGGCACCGTTGGGTCATCGAACAGCTTGGTTAGAGACTAGACCGCTCAGGGTTTCCGCTTGCACTTGCTTCGAAGAGGCGCTTGCTAGTCTACCTGCGGGGCCCTTCTTCCTTCACCCTCGCAACAATATGGTCGATGATCTCGCTCAGAGGGGTTCCCGGCCCGAAGTTGCCCGTTATCCCTTCTTTCTCCAATGTGGGCTTGTCCTCCTCCGGGATTATCCCGCCACCGACCAGAACGATGTCACCGGCACCCTTCTGTCTAAGCAAGGTAGCAACTTTCGGGAAAGCTGTCAAATGCGCGCCGTTAAGGAGGCTCATCGCCACTACATCCACGTCCTCGTCTATTGCAATCTGTGCCACTTGCTCAGGCGTCGCCAGCAGCCCGGCATAGATGACTTCCATGCCGGCGTCTCTGAATGCTCGGCAGAGAACCAGTGCCCCTCGGTCGTGCCCGTCTGGCTGTCTAGATCTGCACTAGCCCGGGTTTGGCGACGAGGATCCTGATCCCTACGCCTGACTTCGGTTCTGGTGATTTCATTACTGCCGCTTGCGTGGGAATCCACCTTGACGTGTATGTCTCATCTGGCTCTCATAACGTTAACGTCAGTTAGGACTGGGGTTCTACAGGATGCCTGGCTCTTTCCAGTCTCCGAAAACCTGTCGGCCAACATCCACAATCTCGCCAAGCGTTGCGTATTGCTGCACGGCGTCGAGGATCGGAGCGATGCAGTTCGCTTTGTCATCCTCCAACGTGCGGCGTAGTCTTTCCAGTGTTCTCTTGACTCGTGAGTCGTCACGATGTGCCTTAAGTTCCCTCAGTCTACGTATCTGCCTCTCTTGAGCGGCAACATCGACTTTCAACGTGCTCAGGGGGTGTTGTTCTTTGATCATGTACTTGTTCACTCCCACGACTGTCCTTTCCCCTCGCTCGATCTGTCTCTGGTACTTGTATGCGGTGTCGGCGATCTCCTTCTGGAAGAACCCGTCCTTGATTGCAGGGAGCACTCCTCCCAGAGATTCTATCTTGTCGAAGTACTCGTATGCTCGCCTCTCCATCTCATCTGTAAGCGCTTCCAGATAGTACGATCCGCCGAGCGGATCAATCACATCCGCAACGCCAGTCTCCTCGGCTATGATCTGTTGGGTTCTCAGTGCGATTGTCGCGGCCTCCTCGGTGGGCAGTGCCCAAGCCTCATCATATGAGTTCGTGTGAAGTGACTGCGTGCCGCCCAGAACCGCGGCAAGAGCCTCAATCGCGGTCCTGACAATATTGTTCAATGGCTGCTGCCAAGTAAGCGAAGCACCCGAAGTCTGCGTGTGGAATCTCAATAGCATAGATCGTGGATCTTTGGCTCGAAATCTGTTCTTCATCACGTGAGCCCAGATGCGGCGGGCGGCTCGAAACTTCGCAACCTCCTCAAAGAAGTCCATTCCGCAGTTGAAGAAGAAAGATAGCCGGGGGGCGAAATCGTCGACACCAAGGCCGGCCCCTGTGCCGAGCTTGACGTATTCAAAACCATCAGCGAGTGTGAACGCAAGTTCTTGGAGCGCGCTCGATCCAGCCTCGCGGATGTGATACCCGCTGACGCTGACGTAGTTCCAGTTGGGTAGATTCTTGGTCGAGTACACGATCATGTCGCGGATAATGCGCAGGTGCGCCTCAGGCGGGTAGTTCCACTCCTTCTGAGCTATGTACTCCTTGAGGATGTCCGTCTGAACTGTCCCTCTCAGCTGGTCAGCTTGCACTCCTTGTTTCTGCGCGACCGCGACATACATGCAGGTGAGCACAGCTGCCGGGGCATTGATTGTCATTGAGGTACTGACCTTGCCCAACGGAATGCCAGCAAAGAGATGCTCCATGTCCTCGAGTGAAGAGACCGAGACGCCGCATTTCCCTACTTCTCCAAGAGCACGAGGATGATCCGCATCATACCCATAGAGGGTCGGCATATCGAAGGCTATGCTAAGACCTGTTTCGCCATGGTCAAGCAAGTACCGGAGCCTCCGGTTCGTGTCCTCGGGAGCACCGAATCCTGAGAAGAGGCGCATTGTCCATGTTCGGCCGCGGTACATCGTCGGATAGATTCCTCGCGTGTATGGGAATTCTCCGGGGAACCCAAGATCCCTGGTGTAATCGCCGGACGCAATGTCTTTTGGAGTGTACATCCGATTCAAGGTGATGCCGGACAGATTCTCGGATACGTTTCTTCGTTCCGGTGTGTCCGAGAGCCGCGGGCGCAGAAGCTTCCTTTCCCATCTCTTCTGTGTGGCCGCTAGAGTTCTCCTCTGAGACTTCGAGAGCGTACCTGATCGTGATCTGCGTCTTGCTTTCAGTTGTCGTAGAGTCGCTTTCCAGAAGTCCGTATTGCCCGACGGGGACATTGTCACGTCCTAGCCTCCTGGTCTCAAATCTGGGGCATAAGCTATAAGCACTTTTTCTAGCTGTCTCTCTGACAACGTAAGCTGCGGAAGCGTGCAGAAAAGATGGCCTCATCAAAAGAGACTCGGACAGACTCCGGAATTCCAGTAGACCCTTGTTACTCAGGATCGCCGGCTGCCTCCGAAAGCACTGCTGGTTCCAAACCAGGAGCGTATCCATTCACTCGCGGGATCTACCAGACCATGTACAGAGAGAGAGTCTGGACGATGAGACAGTACAGCGGTTTCGGCAGCGCTGAGGAGACCAATGAACGATTCAGATACCTCCTGCAGCAGGGACAGACAGGACTAAGCGTCGCGTTCGATCTTCCCACTCAACTTGGGCTTGATGCAGACAGCCCGCGTGCGCGCGGCGAAGTCGGCAAGGTCGGAGTTCCCATCAACACGATCGAAGACATGCGTACTTTGCTGAACGATATTCCTCTTGACAAGGTGAGTACTTCAATGACGATCAATTCGACGGCCCCGACACTCTTGGCGATGTATGTGGCTGTGGCTGAAGAGAGGGGCGTTTCACCCGAGGCTCTGAGAGGAACAACTCAGAACGACATTCTGAAGGAATATGTTGCCAGGAACACGTACATCTACCCTCCGCGCGCCTCTCTGAGACTCAGCGCAGATCTGATTGACTACTGTGCAAAGCAAGTTCCGAAATGGTACCCTATTAGCATTAGTGGGTACCACATTAGAGAGGCCGGAGCAAACGCTATCCAAGAACTCGCGTTCACATTCGCGAATGCAACTGAGTACGTCAAGACGTGCTTGGCTAGAGGCATGGCCGTGGATTCCTTTGCACCTCGGCTATCTTTCTTTTTTGCCTGCCAGAACGATTTCTTTGAGGAGGTCGCGAAGTTTCGAGCCGCCCGCCGCATCTGGGCCAAGATCATGAAAGCCACGTTCAACGCTCAGACAAAGGAATCGTGGATGCTGAGGTTCCACACGCAGACGAGCGGGGAAAGCCTCACCGCGAAGCAACCGCAGAACAACATCGTGCGAGTCACGCTCCAAGCTCTTGCGGCGGTTCTCGGAGGCACACAATCACTCCACACAAACTCCTTTGACGAAGCCCTATGCCTGCCCACGGAAGATGCAGTGAAAATTGCCCTACGGACTCAGCAGATCTTGGCGCACGAGTCGGGAGTAGTGAGGGCTGTTGATCCACTTGGAGGGTCATACTATGTTGAGTATCTGACCGATGAAATCGAGAAGAGGGTGAATCAGGAGATCGCGAAGGTAGACGCAATGGGAGGTGCTCTTGCAGCGATCGAATCAGGATACATGCAAGATGAGATCCGACGAAGTGCGTACGACGCAAAACTGCGTCAGGACAGTGGCGATAGGACGGTTGTGGGGATAAACAAGTTCACCGACAAGGGGACGATGGATTTCGCCATTCATCGAGTTGACCCAAAGGCGGAAGCGAGGCAGCTTGAGAAGCTTCAGAGATTCAAGACCTCGAGAGGTGTGCAGGGTGTCGACCGTGCCCTGCAGAACCTAAGGTCTGCCGCGAGTACCTCTGAGAATCTGATGCCTAGCATACTGAGCGCGGTGAAGGCGGGTGCAACGAATGGGGAAATCAGTAACGTTCTCAGGGAAGTCTACGGTGAATACAAACCGAAGTTGTCGTTCTAGGAGCTGCGTTTGTTCTGCCCCCAAAGCTGGACATCTAAGGTATCGTGACGCCAAGTGGATCCAAGTAGAGAAGAAGATCTCAATCAACTCATAGCAGACGCCTTGCATGGTGATCGAAGATCACTTTCTCGTTTGATCTCAAAGGTCGAGAACGATCGAGATGCAGCTAAGCAAGTAATCAGAACATTGTTTCCGCAGACTGGACGTGCCCGTGTCGTCGGGGTTACCGGGCCGCCAGGTTCCGGGAAGAGCACTCTAATCGCAGCTCTGGCCAGAGAACTAAGTAGGACACAACAAAAGATCGCCGTTGTCGCCATCGACCCCAGCAGCACATTCTCAGGCGGCGCGCTTCTGGGCGACAGGATAAGGATGAAAGATCTGACAGAAGATCCAAACGTCTTCATCAGGAGCATGGCAACTCGCGGAGCTGTAGGAGGACTCTGTCGCGCAGCTATGGATGCCGTGAGGATACTGGACGCTGCGTCTTGGAACTACGTCATTGTGGAGACGGCTGGTGCAGGCCAGACCGATCTAGACATAGTTGAGCTGGCCCAGACTGTGGTGGTCGTTCTATCTCCCGGAGCGGGAGACGAGATACAGGCGTTCAAGGCTGGTCTTATGGAGATAGGCGATGTCTTTGTCGTGAACAAGTCGGATTTGCCGGGTGCGAACAGGACTCTACTCGATATCAGGAGCATGCTTCAAACCTACGGCTCCGAACGCCCTTGGCATCCTCAAGTGCTTCTTGCAGATTCTCTCAAACCTAACGGAATGCATGAGCTGATAACTGCTATCACAGAACATCAAGCATATGTTGCGAACTTTCATATCGCTAAGCGCGGACTTGCAGACGGTGAGGCTCAACTTCTGGCTGCTGTCAAGCAGGAGCTGGAGTTCGAATTCTTACCCGATCTGCAGACAACACAAGCTTTCATAGAGTACGGGAAGAAGGTAGCGAATCGTACGATTGATCCCTACACGGCTGCCTCAAGCCTTATCCACTCCCTGAAACGCGAGTAGGTGTCAGACCGCACAGGATCAGTTTCCCGGCAACGTGATTCGTCAACTTCCGATCTGAGCGAGAATCGCTTTGTGTTGATCGTCCTCGATCACTCCTGACTCATGTAGACGGCGAGCGATTCTTGTCACTGTCGTGAACGCGCATAGTTTTAGTTGCGCTTGCGCGAGCGCGGCTGCGCCTCCTTCCTGTCTATCTATCAGCACAATGACGTCTTCCACTTTTCCGCCCTCTGCTCGGATGGCTTCTGCTGCCTGCAGCGTGTTCTTCCCTGTCGTTATGAGATCGTCAACCAGCACCACACGCTCTCCGGGGAACAGTTGTCCCTCGACTCTTCTTTCTCCTCCGTGCGTTTTCGTCTCTCTTCTCACGTACAGGAAAGGTTTCGAGAGTGTGTAGGCAAGGATCGAGGCGTACGGAACTCCTGCTGTGGGCACGCCCGCGATTCTATCAAAGGATGTGACGCCTATCTTTGACCTCGCCATCGTCTCGTAGATCTCGATCACTGTCTGGAGTGCCTTGGGGTCTCCAGGAATCATTCGGAGATCGATGTAGTATGGGCTCAGCTTTCCGCTAGAGAGCTTGAACAGACCGAACTTTGTCGCGCCAGTCTTCACAAGGATCTTGGAAAGCTCAGCCTCAAAGTCCCGTGCAGTCGTGGCTCGAGTCTTCCTTCTTCCGCAAGCGGGTCACCGCGCTTATACACCTGAACCGGTATTGTCGCGGTGCTTTAATTAGTTCTGTCGTCTCTCAATGGAGGCGCCTCCAGGATACGTGCCTAGTGTTTGACCGGTTGATGCAGAATTGGAGTTCTGGCTGCCATATGGAGCAACGGATGTCGCGGTTGCTGTTCCGGACGAGAATCTGCTTGGTTACCTGTCGCCTCTTGAGGATTCGACGAGTCAGAACATCGATGAGATAGTCTCCGCTGGTTTGCAGCACCAGATGGGCGAGAAAACCCTCCTCGAGGCTGCTAGCCACGCCGAGAAGACAGTAGTGGCATTCAATGGAAAATCGATGGCATGTACCTCGATTGCGAATCGGCTCGTGGAGGAACTCCTGAAGCGCGGCGTTCACAGTGTTGAGCTGCTTGAGGGCGCCCCTGATGCGACAGCTGCCAAGATCAGGCGGAACATCTGCTGACAGCAACTCACTGCCCCTCGGTACGACGATTAGACATGACACCAGGACCTCCCCGGTTGCCAAAGTGGGGCAACTAGAGGATGGAACCGAGATACTGCTGAACGAGACATTTGCGAGTGCTGACCTGAGATGCGTAGTAGCGGATGTTACCATCAATCCGTTCTGGGGATACAGTGGGGGACCGAACTTTGTGATCCCTGGGCTGGCATCAGAAAAGACAATCAAAGCCTGTCTCGCTCCCAGCCTAAGGACCGAAAGGCTGCCGGGAATCCTGTCGGGTAATCCCACATATGAAACGCTTCTTCGTGCGTCGCAGACAACGCGGATTGATTCTGCGATTCACCTCTTGGAGCGTCCAGATGGAAAAATTGCAGGTGCCTTCACAGGCGACTTCACGGGAACATTCGAACAGGCTTGTGCTCTGGCAGCAAAGATATTCAGGCCATCCTTGCGGCGAAAGGTTGACATCGTGATTTCGAGCGCTGGCGGCGCTCCGTGGGATCGCTCCCTTTTTGAAGCATCTTCAAGCACCGTCATGGCAGCGAGTATCTGCAAAGACCAAGGAATAGTCATTCTAGTGGCGGAATGCTCGGGTGGGCTCGGCGGGTTCCCATCAGGCGGACTGACAGGCTCCGAGTTGAAAGCTCGACTTGCGCATGCGCGGAAGTTCTTCTCCGTTGACATGTTGCTTGAGCATTCATTCCGGAAGGTCTCTGGCGAACGCCGTACGTATCTAGTGTCCACGCTGCCTGAGCACCAAGCTTCGTCGTGTGGGCTCCTAGGGGCGAAGAGTGTAAGAAGTGCCCTGGAGCGAGCGATCCGACACGCCGGGAAAGATGCCACAATTGCACTAGTGCCATACGGTTCGCACACCGCTCCAATGCTCGAATAGGAATACTGCGATCGCTCTAGGCGCGATTTATTAGCCCGAACTTCGTCTTGCCTAGGCGATCCGCTCTTGAGAGTCAGTAGCTTATTCTTGGTTCTCGTTCTGATTTTGGTGGTCTCTTCTCCGTTCCCTAGTGCCCTGGCTGACCAGCAGACTGTTCCCAGCACTGTGGCAACACGGACTGCTTCGCTCGACATCAAGGTGGTGCTGGTCGGATTCGATGAAAAACTGATAGACAAAGACTATCTGAAGTGGAATTCTCCCACGATGCGATACCAGCTGTTTCAGAATCCTGGCATAAGCACGAACACGGAGTACTCTCTAACATACGATTACGTCTTTCCCGGCAAAGCTTTCACAGATGAATTTGTTCAATTTCTCCAGTCCGTCGGGAAGGAGGAGCCTCGCCAAAACGTCATCTGGAACATTTCATATTCGAAAATCAGGACTGCCTACTTACTGGAACTACACCCACTTCGCCGCACAGAGCACAAATACCTACTACCCGGCTGATGATGCAGAAGCATGGCTGATTCAGCATGACTCCGATTACGGAGGATTTCCCAAGAATGGATACGTCCTCGTACTGGCTGATCTGTCGACCCGGCTTCCTTCAGCGACACCTGCTCAGTTTGAGCTCGCGCTGCAACGCAAGGAAGCTGTGCTAACACCACACTTCTACAACAAGACATACGTGGATAGCGACCTCGGAATCGTCCTGAACCGGCGGTATATGACCGCTTGGGGTGGCCATTCCAGGCTCTTCTTTGCCGACCTGTCAGCAGGGCCTGAGCAAACGGCTGAGCAATTGCCAATACAGCTCGCATATGCCGCTAATTCCGTCGACATCTCGACGACGTATGGGAAAACGTGGGTCAACCAGTTCCTCTCGGACTACATCAGCGGAGCCGTCTACAATCTGTTCACCCCAGACTTCGTTTACCCGATCAACTTTTCATACTCATACAAGATGAAAGTCGTTGTCATCGACAACCGAACCGACGGGCAGGATCCCCCCATCGCGAACACATTCGATCAGCATATTGCGGTCAGAGAGTGGCAGGCTCTGGTTCCATGGGCCAATGTCACTGCCGAAACACGATATGTGAGCATCAGCGACTACCCAGACCTCCAAAAGATTGTTGTAGATGCAAGAAGTTCTGCCAAGTACGGATCTGAACCAGGTGTAGCGGCCGTAGACGCGCGTCCTGTCTGGTACTGGCTTAGCGAACAAGGTCAGGGACACATCAAAGATTTCATGAATGTCACACGAGACTTGAACGAGTTTGACATCCCAGTCTTTGTATTTGCGTTCACAGGCGACTATGAATTCGGTTTCACGTTCAAGGAGTCAGTTTCAGAAGACTTCGACAGAACGATCTGGGGAGTAGCGCTGTACGATCTTGTCCTGATCAGTCACTCCACAGACGACTTCAGAAGAGGAGACACTTGGATGTCGGATCCACGTCAACCTGGAAAAGGCTTCGGCTTCACCAACACAGTCATCCACGAAGTTGGTCACATGCTGGGCCTGATGCACCCGTTCGCGACACTATCCGACCCAACCGAGAACTTCGTAGCGTCAGTGATGGCGTACTATCCATATGATAACAGTTTTAGCGTATTCGATCGGGATGCGCTTGGTCGCGGCCAGGCTGATCAACTGTTGCGTGTGACCGCACAGCTACTTGGCGACACCCCATCCATTCTTGTCAACCAGGGAGACATCTCATCCGCCAAGGCCAGCGTGGCGCGTGCAGAGGAGGCTTACTCTTCTATGAATTACACGGACGCGATCAAGAACAGTCTAGATGCTTTGCTCTCGGCGGCTAGGGCTAACTCGATTGGGGGCGGATTCATTCCCGCGTCAGCTTTCGGAGCGATCCAACTGATCGGCAGTTTCATCTTGGGCGTACTAGTCACTTACCTCGTACTTCGAAGAAAAGGAAGAACTAGAACCCCAGCCATGCAGACTCAGACTGCACATGTGAGCTATTGTGCAACATGTGGAAAGCCACTCACCTGGATCAACGAGTACAGCCGATGGTACTGTTACAACTGCCGGAAGTATCAGTAGTCCTGCCGCGAGAAAACGCCATATATGATGCACATCAATAGTTCAGGCTGTGATAGTTTTGCCGCGAATGGTCAAGGCATTCGAATTGATTCGGGCGCGAACAGGCAGCGAAGATGCACTTATGCAACGCCTGATGAAGTTGCCCCAAGTGAAGGAAACTCACCTTCTTGCCGGCACTTGGGATGTCATGGCAACGCTGGCTTTCGAAGAAGAACCAGTTGACCCGAGGGAACGAATGCTTCACGTTGTGACAGACAAGATACGAAAGATGCCTCTCGTCAGGGACACAAACACGATTGTGCCGGCAATGTCCAAGATGCGAGAGATGCACTTGGTTCATCCAGAGCGACGAGCATACGCATTCGTCTTCATAAGTGCCAAGCTAGGCAAGAGCCAAGGCGTAATGAATCAGGTCATGAGGTACAGCGCAGTCATGGAATCGCACCTTCTGCTTGGAAAATCTGATGTCCTTGCAGTGCTGGAGTTCGAGAAGGGGATTGTCCCGTCGGTGCCTGAGAGAGTTGCTCGTATAGTGACGGAAGAGATTGCCAACATTAAGGACATCACTGGCACAGAAACGTTCTGCCCAATAAGATCCTTGGTAAAGGACTAGCCAATTCTCGCCGAACTGTTTCCGCGAACGATCAGCGCATTTTCTTTAGAAGACCGTGCAAACCTTCTTTTCGAAAGCCAAGTTCGCCGCTGTCGGTGAACGGTCGTTTTGAACTATTTGGGAAGCCGCCTCTAGGCGGATGGAGCCGGAAGCATGGCTCGATGCCCATTTCCCGCAATTTGGCAAATGGAACTTTGCCCGAGTAGAGCCCTGAGACAAGTTCACTCATCCCTGAAAGGTCCGATTTCTCCTTCACGAGCTTCGAAGTCAACCCCAGACCACTAGGCGTTCTTGCTCTGTTTGATAGCAGTAGCTCGATGTCTTCTTTCCTAGCTTCAGCCCAAGTGACGTGATCTTTGATACGTTGGAGCATCCCTCTCACAGACGGGTCATCTCGAAGCAGGACCGTACTGAATCGGCTCTTCATCCTCAGTGAGTTGAGCGTCAGCTCTTCAGGATGCTTGACGTTTGGTGTACCGTCGAGACGGATCGCAACAAGGTAGCGTTCAGCAGGCTCTTGTTCCCTTTCAACTGGTTTCTCGGCTGGTTTGGATGGAGGAACCTTCGGGGGTGCACGTCGTGGCCTTGCAGTCTTCCTTGCGGGTTTCTCGGCCTTCTTCTCTCGACGGGGATGTGCCGTCTTCGTTTTCTTGCTCAATTATCTTCAGGCCTTCTTCTCAAAGGAGTGTGCAATCTTCTCGGTCACTTCGTCAAAATGCAGCGGGATCTCTTCGGGTTTGAGTTTGTTCTTCAAGTAAGTAGCGAAGCGTTTTTGATACAAGTCGGGTTTCTCAGAGAGCAGTTTGCCGTAGGCTGCTATGTGTTCTCCTCGTAGCCGTTCTTTGGCTGGAATCGTATCGTCGCCGTGGGGTATCTCCATTCCGGAGTCCACGGCTCCGCTCATTGCCGCATACAATCGTGATCCTGTGCTGACTGGTCTTGTCCCCACATCTAGTACTGCCTTCGCGATTCCCTTGCTCTTGGCTCTGTACCCGGCCAAGCGTCCTGTGAGATATGCGGCAGGAACGTTCCCTCCCGCTCCCTTCCAAGCGTATTTCTTCAACTCAGATGAGTGCGCAGATGCGAGGACCAAGTCTCCAGTGGCTTTCGCCTCGACCACCTGTACTGTAACGTGCTTGTTAGCAGGCCGCACAACTAGTCTAGGTAGGCCGGATAAGACTAGGCGTTTTCTCTTACCGTAGTCGGTTCTTGCGTCTCTTCTTCTTCGGTACGACAGGTTGTATTGCGAGCCTTTGACCATCTTCAGTCTACTTCCGTCAATCTTCTAGTATACATATGCTAGTAGTCTGCCGCCGACCTTGCGTTCCTTTGCGTCCTTTTGTGAGATAACCTCGCCTGGGCTACTTACAATTAGCAGCCCTACTTCCTTTGAGGGCAGAAATCGTTTCTCCCAATCCTCGATGGCGGCGGACTTGACGGAATACCGAGGTTTCACGACAGCACAGCTGTTGATGCGGCCGAGGAGCTGGATTCTGAACTTGCCCGAGCGTCCATCATCGATGTATTCGAACTCTCCGATGTAACCGTTCTTCTGCATCACGCGCAGGACTTGACCCATCAGCTTGGACGCCGGCCACACAAGACATTCGCGCTTGTGTCTGCGTTCATTATTACTGATTGTGGAAAGTGCATTAGCCAGAGGATCTAACAGCGTCAATTCAAGTCTACTCCGTGCGGATTCTCCTCTTCGACCGGCCACTCTGTCTGGCTGCTATTAGTCCTACCTTACGTCCCGGAGGCGTGTTCCTACCGACAGTCGTCGGCTTGCCAGCGTGCTTGTGACGCCCACCACCGTGCGGGTGTGAAGCTGCGACCATGGCTTGTCCCTTCGTAATGGGCCACAGTCGCCCTTTCGGCAATAGCCAAGCCCTTCTTGTTCCAGCTTTCATGAACGGCTTCTCAGTGCGGCCTGCACCGCTCACGACACCGATCGTGGCTCTGCAGTTGTCCGGCACAGAAACCGAGGTTCCTGAAGGCAACCGTAGTTCCGTTTTGCCTTGTCTGTGTGCGACGACCATCGCGTAGCTGCCTGAGGCTTTTGCCATCTTGCCGCCGTCCCCCGGTTCTCTCTCAATACTGGAGATCATTGTTCCTTCGGGTATCTTGCCTACTGGGAGTATGTTGCCGATTTCGGGTGGTGATTCGGTGCCCCGGGAAACTGTCTGGCTGACTAAGATCCCTTCTGGAGCGTTGAGGCAACACGACTTTCCGTCGGAGAACTGCACAAAGGCTAATGGTGACCCCCGGCCTGGGTCGTGAATGATGTCGACAATTGTACCATCCACTCGTCCGGCACTGTCTGTGGGTGTCAATGGGGGATACGAGGCAGGAGCGATTCTCCGATAGATGTGGGCCCTGAATACAGTGCCCCCTCGCCCTCTTCTCTGAACACGTATTCGTTTACCCATCCGTTTTTCCTCAAGACGACCTGTACCTTCTTGGCTGCGAGCCGTGGCTTGCTCCAGAGGAGCGGTAGCAGAGTCTTTCGATGTCACCCTTCGGACTCAAAATAAACGTTGCGGTCGATGGTTCTGTTGCATCTATGGGACACATCCTTTCCTGTTCTCGGTGTTGCGTGTCGGGACATGACCGTTCTTCTTACTGGCGTTTTGGATTAGGGTTAGCCACTTGTTTTCTCGGTTCTGTCAAGTCTGCGTCGGATCAAGCAAACCTCAAGAAGTGTCAAAAAGCGTCGGTTTTGGTGGGTCTGTTAACTTCAGGTGATGTGACACCAGCAATCGCAATCAGTTGCGGCTCTCGGACAACCAAAGTGAAGGAATGCGTCGGCTAGACTTGGTCCAAGGCGTTCTGCTTGGGCTTGGTTATCTCTTTGTACTGCATTGCAGTGCTCAGTATGCTTACGTTCCACTCCAATCTGGAAGTTAGTTTGACCCGGCCCGATTACAACAGTAGCCCTTCCGCTACCTTGGCCTACTCCAGTTGCCTTCATCGACTGGATAAGTTCGTTACGTTGAATCTTGAGTCCAGCATAGATTCCAACTACGACACAAAGACAACTGATAACTAGACCTAGAACAACTTGGGCAAAATACACAGAGAGAATTGTCGAACCCGCACTCCCAATGATCCCAACAAGAACAGCTACAAAGAATGCTTTCCAGTCTGTTGTTTGCTTTTGCTGGACACTTACTAGGCCCATAAATAGGGATAATTCGCGGTTAGTATTTGCGGCTTGCGTTCTGAATGAGGGTCAACCACCTATCTTTGCCCTTAACTGCGATCCCTGCTTTCTCGCTAGGTGTCTGTCCGTCTAATCCCGTATGTGGTCTGATGTAGTTGTGGAAGATTTGCATACCCGTTAGGATCGGTGTGTCCTCTTTCTTGAGTGACCGCATGACCTTCTCTCGGTCTCTGATCTCGCCGTTGAGCCGTTCCATCTTGTTGTTATTGTGCTTGCCAGTGAGGGTGATTTGGCGTATGTGGACTGTGTTGTCCACATTCTTGTTGGTTCGGAACTCTTTGAGCCATGCGTCGTGATATGACCGCAGGCCATCGGTGATGAGTACGCCGGGTTTCTTTCCTGCCCTATCCCTCGCCATTTGGAACAAGTGCCTAGCATCGTGCGTATCTTTCGTATCTGCGACCTCTTGCGCTATCCAGAATCTTGTCTCGTCGTCCATCATGGCGAAAACGTATTTCATGTTACCCTTGATCTTCACGTACAGTTCATCGGCTCGCCAAGTGTCGCTGACCTTGGGAGTTATCTTGTCTAGGTACTTCTGCATGAGGGCAGCATACCGCTTGATCCAGTTGTGGGCCGTAAGAAGCCGGTCGATCAAGATATCACATAAGGTAGGGCTCGGTTCTGGTTTCAACGATCACAAGCTTCTCCAATACCAGCTCTCATCATCGCCCCGCAATGCCTATGTTCGAATACAGCAAAAAGTGTGTCGGAGTCTGATTGACGGGAGCCTGCACGTTTTTCCGTCGGCCGAACTTGTCGGAAAGGTTGTTGTTTGTCCGTGGAACCCTTGAATCTAGAAACCTATGTTGACGCTATAGCAGGGGCTTTCAGATTCCTATCAATTCAGTTGGCATCCTAGCTAGAGGATAATCGTAAGTAACAACCAGCCATGAATCGAGAATCTTGTAGTCTCCAGCATTCTTGTAGATCTCATGCGCTTGGTTCCAGCGTGCTAGGGCGATGTCAGATGTCGGAAAGAGAAGTGCTCTTGACACTGAAATGGAATCGCCATTGCCAATTACAGATTTGATTATCATCTGCGTATCGTTCAGTTGAGTTGGAAACATGCCTATGAAGAGAGCCACGTAGCTTTGATCCGAGACTCCGGATGCAAACACGCCTTTTCTGACGCTGAGTTCGTCGAACAGGCCCTCACTGTGCGAGCTCACTTGATCAACAATCGCTTCTACGTTCTTGAGGGAAGCGGACATGTCGTTGCTGAGAATCAAGTCATGATTGATCACAGTCAAGTATCCGAGGTTTGAATTTTGATCTCCAAACTTGCGCATCAGGAACTGATAGATCGTGTATCCGCTGTAGTTCAGAGTATGCATCTTTGCCAGACTGGCGGAAGTGATATCGTTGACGAGGTCAGACTGTGCTTGGGCGGTCAATTGGAGGACTGTCGCGGACCCGCTGTATTTCGGCTCCGGCAACTGGATTTCTAACTCATAAGTGAGGTCATTTGGAACGATCTTGAAGCCCAACTGGGGGAGTTCAAAGACGGTCTTCGACCCGAAGAGCGATGAGTTATCGCTCACGTAGAACGCTTGTCCGTAGTTCACATATCCGACATATTGTGCATCGGTGGGAACGTACGGCATCCATTCCTGCAGTTTGAATTCAAAGTTTGCAGGAATATGCTCGACCGTCGGGAGGGATAAATAGTACGCTCCGGCTATGGCGATCATTATGACAATAGTCGTTACTGCGAAGGAGTATGTCCGAAGCCGAGTCCGGTCTCTTTTGTTTGGTCGATCTCCTTTGCGCTGTTTCAAGGCCTTGGCACGCGCTTGATTCCTCGTAACGAATGGTGGTGCTGAAGGGCTTATGTTAAGCTTTCCGAGAATTGTACGTCGATCTGTCCAGCTTGCCACGGGTATCCTCGTCGCTGACTCTATTGTGGGGTTTCTTCTAACATTTCTCAGGTTCACTTTCGTCGAGGTTGTGGGGGACCTCATCTTAGTTGAGGTTGCGGTCTTGTTTATTACAGCAGGTCTAATTGATTTTGCGTCTTCGATAGGCGTCGCTCAATTCAGAAAAACCTTCTTGGCTTCGAAACAGGGATATTCATCGTCGGAACACAAGATGTCAGAACGGAGGGCGTCTGTGCTGTTTCTAGCGGGGGTAATCTTGTTCTCAATATTGATAGCCGTGTCAATTTACATGCACCTCTAGGATCAGAGGGATGTAAGAAAAAACGTGGGAGCTTGGAGGGGTTTCCCTCCAAGCGCTTGTGGCGACTACTTGGTAGTGGGTGCGGGTTTCTTTCGGCTTCGCCAGACCACTGCGCCTACCAGTGCAATGATGACTACGATTACGACGCCGAGCACCGTTGCGTCGGTAGACGTGGACGAAACCGCGATGGGATCTGTCATGGTTTGTGGAAGCAATTGTCGACCGTTAAGCCAGTCATCTCTTCGTCGCTGGTTATTTCTTGGAATTTCGCATGGGTCGAGTTTGATTGTGCCATTTTGTATTGCCTGCACCAAGTCCGGGGCAGGGACGATACCAGTGAAGTTTGCCCGATACCATGTCGTGCCAAAGGCTGGTGGTGCGGGTGCTGCGAGTTGGTAGTTACTTGCGTTGTCGCTCATTGCTGGCGCGAAGTTGGTCCATGTGTTGCCACCATCTGTACTCTGCTGGATCATTACTAGCACGTTCGCCACCGGGGCGCGTCCGGTGATGGTGACGGAACCAGTGCCCAGCATTGGGCTACCAGCGTATGCGATCTGCGCTGGAGGAGGTCCGACTTTGACCGTATAGCCGGCTTGCTGCAGCAGAGTTGCTGCGGCGTTAACGTCGTAGCTGTCCGGTTTGAGGGTCGGGTCGTACCACTGTCCCCAGCCTGGACCAAGGAAGGTCGCCAATGGGTATGCGGATCCAGCCAGGAGTTGGCTTACGATCAGGTCCCTCGGGATGAGGTGACTGATTGCCTTGCGTATCAGGCGAGCGGCTTCGCCTGCCTGCGAGGGGTTACTCTTCCCAAGGGGCGTATCGACACCTGTACCAAAGACAGGATTGTTCATGTTGAATCCCATCTCCTGCCAGCCCAGCTCAGTTGCAGTTATGATGTTGATATTGGGAATCTGCTGTAGTGTTGGCTTGTCTTTGGCGAGTGCATAGTTGTAGTCCAACAGGTCCACTTGACCGTTCTTCAATGCTGCGATAGCGGCGTCCTTGCTGCCAATCCATTGCACTTTGTAGGTGTTGACCGTGAATTGGCCGAGAGCTTGCAGGCCAGTAGCGTTCCAGTATCCCGGATACTTCACTAGGGTTGCAATATTGTTCGTAAAGTCATAATCCTTAAGATAGTATGGACCAGCGCCGACGGGACCAACTGCAGTGTAGCTGCCTGAACCGCCGTACCGTGTCGCATCCCACTTGTACGTGTAGGGCGCGGAAGCGGTGCTGAACGGTGCGCTGTCCCAGCCAGCGAATGGAAAGCCTCTCCATTATGTGCATAGGTAGCGGTGCGAACGCGGCGTAGACGGTGCTTGTGAAAGCATAGATTGCTGGTATATGGAACTGGAATTCATATTTGCTAATCGCTTTCCACGAACCATCAGTCTCAGGAACCTGCGGGCCGGTGTTGTCATCTATTCGGGAGGTTCCGTTGAGGAATGTGAATGTGACTTTGCTGCCAAGGTATTGCACGTTGCTTCCCAGTCCGACCGATGCGGTGTTGGGGTTGGTCAACGCATATTGTGTGTAGACGAAGTCGTCTGCGGTGACCTCAACTCCGTCTTGGAATGTGACGCCTGGCTTTATGTCAACAGTCCATGTCAATCCGTCTGCACTTGGAGTGATCCTCTGTGCCGTGCCCATTATGTAGCTGGAAGTCCGCGGATCTGGTTCCTGTAGGTATCCTCCCATTATTTGGAACCATACGTAAGCTGCGTAGAAGCTGTTTGAGGAAGCAGTGTTTGCGGGATTCAGCGTGTTGCCCGGGAAGATGTTGCTTCCTTCAGCCATAGTGAGACTGTCTGATCCTGCCCAGTGCTGAACGTCGGGGAAAGTAACCTCACTGTAGACGTTAGGGTCACCCCAAGCCGTAAATTTCGCGGCTCTCGGGACGGGGTCAATTGTCTCGTAGATATAGTTGTACGGGGCGTCGTTGAACACGATCTCTTGGAACTGATGAGTCAGTTGGACCTGGGTCGCGGGATCTGTTGAGCTGTAGAGCTTGTCAAATATGGCGTTCACTTGAGGGTTATTGTAGTACGCGTAATTGCTCCCGGAGGGCGGGAGATACGCGGGCCTTCCGTCAAAGTTGGCTCTGAAATCTGGCACGAATGCGGTATAACCCCATCCTATGAAGCCGATATCGTAGCCACCTTGGCTGAACGATGATCCCGGAGGAGCCGTCGCGGCGAACAGTCGATTCGAAAGCTGGTCGAAGTTTACGTAGAACAGTTTCGCATCGATTCCTAGTGAGATCATGTTGCTGGTGATGATGCTGGAGTACTGTCTCCTAACGGTATTTCCGCCGGTCGGCGCGATTAGCGTCACCGAAAACAGACTTGGCCCCTGGGCGTATGCAGTTGTGAAAAGACATGGCACTGCACTTGAAGCAATAACGTATATCAGGAGTGCCATAGCTATGCCTTGAACAATATACTTTGCTGATCTATCCGACATTTTCATATCACGTAAGCACAAGTTCTGGCTATCAACTCTATTTATGTCTTCTCAGGAAGATAGAGAGGAACTGGATTTCCACTCGCCTCTGCGCGAACCACAGGAAGGCGCTTTGTGTTGCCTGAGGGGAGGGCATTGAACCGATCCCTAATCGAACGCAAACGTTAATTGCGTAGTGGCCTGACCACTTCGAGTTTAGGGGTAGCATTTGGCTAGCCTCATCCGTTACATCATTCGCCGCTTGCTCTTCATGATTCCCGGTATTCCTGGGTGTTGCGATCCTGACCTTTGGTGTCGGAAATGCGGCGGGAAACCCGCTGGATCTCATTCGAGCAGGCCTAAAAAACCCGAGCCCCGCAGTGCTGGATGCGCTCAGGCACTACTACCACCTTGACCAGCCCCTTTGGGAGCGTTTCCTTCTCTGGCTTTGGGATCTGTTGCACGGGAATCTTGGCGTGTCGATTTCTGGAAGGCCTGTAGCTTCTTCGATTGGTGCATGGACTGTGACTACGTTGGAGCTGCAAATTCTAGCGCTGATACTTTCAGTCGCTATCGGAGTGCCAGTTGGTGTCTACTCCTCGAAGCATCAGTATTCGAAGACTGATTACGCGATCACTTCAGTCGCGATTTTCGGGTATTCGATGCCAACTTTCTGGCTCGGGATTATATTGGTTATAATCTTCTCATTCAACTTGGGCTGGCTGCCTAGCAGCGGAGCGGTCAGCGTAAGCTACATGTGGTGGGGAACACCTCTTCTCGACTGGATTGCGCACCTGATTCTACCTACGCTCGTTCTAACGTATGTGAGCTTGGCTACTATAGTTCGTCTTGTGCGAGCCAATATGCTTGAGGTAATGCGACAAGACTACATCCTGGCAGCTCGTGCGAGTGGCCTCAGTGAACGTACGGTTACCTACCGCTATGCGTTGAGAAATGCGATTAGTCCAGTGGTGACAATTATCGGACTTGGATTTGGCGCCGCGCTCGGTGGCGCGCCTGCACTTGAAACCACTTTCTCGTGGCCGGGATTGGGTTACGCGTTCACCCAGGCGGCCCTCACCTTGGACATTCCTCTTGTTGAGGGAATAACAATCGTCATCACGGTGATGGTCTTGATCGCTAACTTGATCACGGACTTGTCATATGCTTTGCTTGATCCACGCGTAACGATAGATTGAGGAATTGTGTTTGTCTGAGAAACAGCGTACCCGAGGAGCTAGTACGTGGTCCCTTGCGTGGCGTCGGTTCAGGAGAAACAAGTCCGCTCTTGTCGGGAGTGCAATTGTTGTCTTCTTCATTGCAATTGGCATATTCGGACCTTATGTTGCCCCTTACCCGGCTCGAAGTTACCTGTCATTATACACGGGAGATGCCGGGTCTCCTCCGTCATTTAAGCACCCATTCGGAGTTGAAGACTCGGGCATAGATGTCTTCAGCGAGACTATTCATGGGACTAGGAACGATCTATACGTCGGGCTTGCGGCCACTCTTGTTACGATGATTATCGGAATCGCGGTGGGCGCTGTCGCTGGATACTTCAAGGGCGTTGTATCGGATATATTGCTCGGGGTAATACAAGTCTTCTTCGTCATTCCGGTTCTACTGCTCATTCTCCTATTCGCGAGAGTGTTCTCCGTGTTAGTTTTCAAGGGCTTGGGTCTGACGCTGATTGTCCTCATATTGGCGTTTTTCGGATGGTCTCAAATTGCTTTCATCGTCAGGGGAGAAACGCTGAGACTGAAGGAGATGGAGTTTATTCAAGCGGCCCGCTCTCTGGGAGCAGGCTCCTTCAGGCTTCTCTTCCGCCACATTGTTCCGAACATCTTGTCACCAGTCATCGTGATTGCAACGCTTGACATCGCAGGTTTCATCTTGACAGAAGTGGTTGTGAGTTTCCTAGGCTTTGGCGACCCGAACACCTCAACGTGGGGTCTGCTTCTAAACGAGGGTTTCTCTTTCGTCAGGACTACTTGGTGGGTTTCGCTGTTTCCTGGTTTGGCCGTAGTGATATGTGTTTTAGGGTTCAACCTGATGGGCGATGGATTATCGGACGCGCTAAACCCTAGGCTGCGTGAATGAGAGGGGCCACCTGTTGACAGAAAGACTCCTGGAAATCTCCGATTTGCGCACCTACTTCTTCACGGAAGCAGGCGTGGTAAAGGCATTGGATGGAATGTCCCTGGAAGTCAACAAAGGACAGACAGTCGGCCTTGTGGGGGAATCCGGGTCAGGCAAGTCTGTAACTGCTCAATCTGTGCTGCGTATAGTTCCCCGGCCGGGACGCATAGTGGATGGATCAGTCAAATTCGAAGGCGAAGAGCTCCTTTCGAAAACGGAAAATGAAATGCGAAAACTTAGAGGCCCCAAGATGGCTATCGTATTCCAAGATCCAACTACGTCACTTAACCCTATCTATACTGTGGAGAAACAGCTCACGGATATTTTGACACTCCACCGAGACCTGGGGAAATCCGAAGCTTCCGAGAGAGCATTGTACCTTCTGGAACTCGTTGGAATTCAGGAACCAGAGAAAAGACTCAGGACTTACCCTCATGAATTAAGCGGCGGCATGAAGCAGCGTGTTGCAATAGCGAGGGCTTTGTCATGCGAACCGACACTCCTCTTCGCTGATGAACCAACAACGAACTTGGACGTCACTGTCCAGGCTCAAGTCCTAGAATTGCTTAAGAAGTTGCAGAAGGAGCTGAAAATGACTATGGTTATGATTACCCATGACATGGGGATCATAGCCGATATGGCCGAACATGTCACCGTCCTCTACGCAGGCAAAGTCTTGGAGGTCGCCGACACGGTCACACTATTCAAGTCGCCGAAGCATCCATACACCGAAGCACTTCTCAAAGCTGTCCCCAGTGTAAAGCAGACGCGTACGCTTGAGGTCATACCCGGCAACATCCCGAACTTGATAGAACTTCCTACTGGCTGCGTGTTCCACCCCCGATGCAAGTACGCCAAGGATGTTTGCGTGAAAGAGGAACCTTCGTTGGAGAAAGCAGAAGATGGACACTACGCGGCATGTCACCTATGGCGGGAATTGAAGCTTGAAGGCAGAAGTGGCTGAGATGCAGGCATCGACGGATCCGAAAGGGCTGATCCTCCAAGTGAGGTCCCTCGTTAAGCATTTCGATGTCATTGAACGTGGTATCCTTCGAAAGAAAAAAGCGGGTGAAGTACACGCTGTTGACGACGTCTCGTTCCATATCCTCAAAGGCGAGACACTCGGACTTGTTGGAGAAAGTGGATGTGGCAAGACAACCGTTGGCAAGGTAATCCTTTACCTTGAAGAGCCAAGTTCAGGTTCAGTGATATTCGAGGGCGAGGATGTTTTCGAAGTCTTCGCAAATGGGAATCAAAACGAATCAAAAAGGGTTAGACGCAAAATGCAGATGGTGTTTCAGAACCCTTACAATTCTCTGGATCCACGTATGACTGTCTACGATATCATAAGCGAAGCATTTACGATCCATAAGAATCTACCGAAAAACGAATGGAAAAGTCGCGTCTACGAGCTTCTGAGGATGGTGAATTTAGAAGAGTACCACGCAGAGCGATATCCACACGAGTTCAGTGGCGGTCAGAGGCAGAGAATCGCAATCGCGCGTGCTCTGGCAGTTGATCCGAAGTTCGTCATTCTAGATGAACCAGTTTCGTCGTTGGATGTTTCGATCAGGGCTCAAATCCTGAATTTACTTATAGATCTGCAACAAAAGAAACATCTGTCTTATCTTTACATTTCGCACGACTTGAGTTCAGTTCGTCAGATCAGTGAGCGCGTTGCGGTCATGTACCTTGGGGAAATTGTTGAGTTGGCAGGCTCAGAGCAGTTGTTCGACAAACCCTTGCATCCATACACTCAGGCTTTGATTTCCGCGGTTCCAGCCCCGGACGTTGATCACAAGACAACTCGAATTATCCTTCCAGGCGAGGTACCTAGCCCGATCAATCCTCCGCAAGCGTGCAGATTCCATCCGCGGTGCCCACACGCCACGGACATATGCAGACAGGTTGCCCCAAGACTTGAGGACAAGTTGGTCAAGGAGCATTTCGTTGCTTGCCACCATGCGGATAAGTTCATCTAGGGTGCAGTCTTGCGAGTTAGAAAAGGACAAGCGACAGGAATCGTTCTTTTTACTCTGGCCCTCATTTTCCTGTTTGTCGGAACAGTGATGCCATATTACAAGTCGCCGCAGCGAATTCAAGGAAGTGGGCCTAAGGTGGAGTTCACTTCTTCCCTTCCGTATTGGATTGACACTTACTTCATACCACCAATTGACGTAGGAACCCCAATTAGCCTAAGCGTGTCCAGTGATCGAACGGGAGCCACGACAGTCTTATTGGCGTCCTATGATCAGGATCGTCAAACGATAATAGGGCCACCATTGGTTAACGTCGTTTTTGCGTCAGCCGAGAAGGGTCTCGTCGTCTTCACAAATGCAGGTAGATCTGGACCATACCTCCTGACGATTACTAGTTACAATAGCTCATACACATTCTATCTAAGTTCTGTTTGGTCACCTTTCTATGCGCTCAGAAGCCTGACCATCTATGGTCTCGGGCTTCTCCCACTTGGGGCAGCCACCTTGTACTATGATAGGATAGTCGAAGGGCGTGAGAAAATGGCTGAGGAGGCTCTGAGGGGGATCAAGAAAACTCGACAACCTTGATGGTTTCCTACGAACCAAGAAAGGATTGCGTCATTCTTGAATTGATTAAGATCCAGTTGGGCCCTCTAATTGAGAATTCGAAATTGTCCTCAGCTTCAATCAGGATATGCCAGATAGATTCGTCACTTGCATTTACTTTCTTGAGTTTTGACCTGGATCTGCGCTTCCGCGTTAGCAGGAACAAGAAAGCCCCCACGATAAGTAAGGCTGTAGTCAGGAGCGTAGGTACGGTGGTATCTGTAGTCCATCTTGCTCGGATGCTCTTACTTGAATCCATAAGCACCCGCACGGTCGAGTTTCTTGATTGGATGCCGTCTGTCCACTCCTGAAACTGGTCATTCGCACCGATGAATCCTAACCCGCCGGGAGTACTCGCCGTGGTAGCTGATAACGAAACGTAAGCAAACATGTCTTTAGGAAGCTTAACTTGCGCACTCTCATAGAAGGAATTCGTCCCGAGAACCGACGTTACTAGAAATCGAACGTTAGGGTGAACACTGACGTTGAGTGTCACATAGTCGCTCGTCCATAGAATGACGCCGTCCCTGGATCTTGGCACCAATGAACCCGCTAGCAACGTGTTCGCTTCAACAACCTTCACTCCGTAAGGGTTTTCCACGCAATACGCATTCGTGCGGCAAGTGCTGATCGTAACCAGCGAGTTCACACAGCGCCATTCACCTGCATTGAGGTAGGCTACATGCCTGAATTCTACTGGACCCAGCTCCAGTGTCGCGTTGGAGGCGGAATTTTTCTCCGCTACAACGAAAACTGGGTCTATTGAATAATCCACGGAGAAACTTGTGTTTGCGACCACTTGTCCATCGATTGCAAAGCGCCAGGAGCCTGAGACACTCGGATCTATTGTGTAGACGTGCCAAGTGCCATTCTGCCCAGCAGAGCCGGCCGGGCCTATCTGATAGTAGAAGTCGGGCCCAAGGCGATTAGGCCAGTACTGCCACTGCCAACGTGCGTCCGAATCCGTTATGAGTTCCGATGACCCCACGCAACTGAACGTACCTGCGATCAGGGCGCCTTTGAGACAATAGACTCCTGGCTCCAATGAGTATCCAAATTGTATGAACGATCCATCGCCTAAATTGTCCCCAACCCAGAAGTAGTCTAGCACACCTTGGTAAGACTCGTACGCGTGTGTCTCGATCTCCGCTTGGACGCCGCGATTAGATCTTGATTCATCATCGCCCCAAGCACCAACTTTGAAGACGGCCGCCATCTGGCGTGGAGCTGAAGCAAGGATGATGGGATTAAGAAGAAGGAGGACAATGAACCATTCCCCATACGGCAGGATGTCTCAACTCGGTCAATTGAAACTATATTCATCACTTAAGGTAACCTGGGAATAACTCTGCTTCCATTTGTGACGACGCTGAGGGATGCGTCGGACACAAGTGAACATTGAGCCGCTTGTAATGTTGTGTTTACCGTCCTAGCGGGTCGCATATCGAAGACGCTCGCCAAACGGTGATCACCATTTGCTAAAACATGGCGTAGCCGATGGATTCTATCGCACGCCGCGGAAAGGCAGGCAAGAATGCCCGCAAGTCGAACACATTACCTGAACTGGATCCGAAATATCGTAGCTCTTTGCCTTACAAGGTACTCATTATGTGGTACAGAGCCTTCGAAGCAACAGACAGAAAGTTGATGACGCGAACTTCAGAGGATTACATGCGATGGACCCTGCACCAGAGCTCTCCTCAGTGCGTGAATGATAGGCCTCTAGATCGCAGAGGACGATGCGCAAGGGTTCAAACTGCTCTCTTGGGAATCGCTTTGTTTCAGAACTTTGGCCAAGCTGTTGATATCTCTTGATATCTCTCGGTCTTCTTGGAGTTTCGGAACAACTTTCCTCACAAATCCGCATGTCTCCATATTCGCTGGACTTAGGTTCTCGATTCCCCGAGTCTCTGCGGCTTCAGCAGCGCACAGGAGTTCGATCGCAACGATGATACGGACGTTCTCCTCGATGCGCATCAACTTGAGTCCTGCCGTCGGACCCATGCTGACGAAGTCTTCGAAGTCAGCAGATGTCGGTATCGAGTCCACGCTGGCTGGATGAGCCATGACTTTGTTCTCCGAGGCCAGTGCAGCTGCAGTGTATTGGATAGCCATCAGGCCTGAACTCACTCCTGGTTTCGCGCTGCGAGGAATAAGGAACGCAGGCAACCCAGAGTTCAGCTTGGGATCAAGGAGCCTAGCGATCCTTCTCTCAACGAGGTTGCCGATGGTCGTAGCTGCTATCGCCAACATGTCCAGAACGATTGCTACTGGTTGTCCGTGGAAGTTGCCGCCTGAGAGAACCTCGCGGTCCTCCGGAAATATGAGCGGATTATCATTTGCCGAGTTGAGTTCCGTCTGAATCGTCTTCGATGCATAGCCAGTTGCGTCGCGTGCTGCGCCCATTACCTGAGGAACACATCTTAGAGAATACGGGTCCTGACGGTGCATTCCTTTCAGGATGCGATGTTCACCGGAGCTAACGAGTTTGCTCCCAGCAAGCAGCTCTGCCATATGCTCGGCGCTTGAGACTTGGCCCATGTGGGGCCGGGCTTGATGCAGTCTCTTGTCGAAGGGCTCGGTGAGGCCCTCCAACGCCTCAAGTGACAAGGAAGCTGACCGCTCAGCAAAGTCAATGAGTCGCGTGATATCGTGGATCATGAGCGCACCGATGGCGGTCATCATCTGGGTTCCATTGATCAGTGCCAGACCCTCCTTTGCTTTCAGACGCACAGGAGCGATCGACGCTGTGCGGAGAGCTTCAGAGCCAGTCATAGTCTGGCCCGAGTGTTCGGCGTAGCCTTCTCCAATCATCACAAGCGCCAAGTGCGCCAGTGGCGCGAGATCGCCGCTTGCACCGACCGATCCTCTTTCAGGTATTATCGGGTGGACTCGGGAATTGATCATGGCGATGAGTGTTTCGAGTGTTGGAAGCCTTATTCCGGAGAGTCCCTTCGCTAGGGTGTTGGCCCTGTGGAGCATCATCGCTCGGGTTACATCCGTAGGCAAGGCTGGCCCGACACCTGCCGCGTGACTTCTGATTAGATTAAGCTGGAGGTCCTCCAGATCTGCTGACGAGACCATTATGTTGCTCAATGCACCGAAACCCGTGTTTATGCCATAGATCACCTTAGAGTCTGCAAGCTCTTCTAGCACGTTCCGGCATCTTACAACTTTTTCTCGAGCAACATCTCCGAGCGCGACGTGCTCGTAGTGTCGTGCGACATGAACGACATCGTCAATTCCTAGAGAGGCTCCGTCAAGCACAATGGTCATTCGGGAATCATTTCACGAGTATGACGCAGAATAGGGTCTAAATGTATCGGTCTCTCGCCTAGTCGCATCGCGCGGCCGCTCTCAAAGGAACCTTCTCTTCAAGGCGTCACGCTCAGCCTGCATAATCAATTCGAATATCTTGTCTGAGATCCGCTTCTCTTTGCGGAGTATCTTCTTGGCGTCCCCCGGTCCGAGTCTGCGTCCCGCCTGCACCACAACGGCTGCCCTTCCGTACTTGCGTATGACTTCTGCGGATTCCAAGAGCTGATCGAGTATCCGCTTGTCGGCCTTGGCGACTACCCTGCCCTTCCTACGCATAATTACCTCCACATCGTTGGGATCACGGGAGAGAGCACCAACCGATTTTGACCCGCACTTCGGACAGACAACAGAGTTCTCTAAATCGCTGATGCGTACGATCGCGCCATAGTTCCAACATGACGTGCACACTAGCGTCATAGATTCACCCAGTATCCTCGCACGAGCAGAATCGATCAGGATGCGCTTCATCTTATCTGATGGGATCAGGTCAGTTTTCATGCTGATGCGTTCTATTCCAAGTTTCGCCACGGGGCTGAGTTCCTGCAATCCACTCTGAACGGTTAGCTTGATTCGTTCGTCGCGTATGTCAAGGAGCACCCGTCTGGTGTTGGGGAGATCCAGATCCTTTCTCAATGTCTCATTGAGCGTCTCTTCAGAGATCACGGTGCCTTCGAAGCTTCTCATCAAGCGCCCAAGTCGCACGCTACTAAGATCTGCCCACTTAGATATCGCTCCAAATCGCTTCGCGACATGAACCATCCGTCGCTTGTACATGCCTGTCTTGACGGAAGCCTTCCTAGCCAAGTCCTCAAGGTCCATCTTCCCGAGTCTACGCAACACGGCCGCAATTCGAGCCGCATCTGCAACGCCAGCAGATTGGATGACAATCCTGTACGCGTCTTGCTGAACTCCAACTGTGGATCCGGCTTCTTCAGAGAGAATGTATCCGACAAGTCTGGCGAGCGTGCGGTTGACAAGCAGTCCGAAGTGACAGCAGATCACCACGTACTCATCCCAATCTTCCAATGTGACAAGCTGGTCTGTTGGGACATCAATCTCCAGTGCGGCCTGATCGATTGTCTCTGAGAGGGCTGAGTGCATCGTTTCTGTGTCGCAAGGGTACTCATGCAACAGTTCGATTGCTATTGCTTCTTTGCCCTTGCCGCTTCGCAGTGCTTCAACAACACGTCTGCGAATTGCTCCGACCTCGATTCCCACTTCGTAGGGGACAGGGATCTCTTCTCCGATCCAGCTGGGTATGGCTCCTGTTGGGTCGGTTATTGCTCGCACGTAGATCGTTTCGCCCTTGATGCTCTCCATCTTCCAGGGGCTTCCGCGCACGATGAACTTGGTTCCGGGTGTGCCGTATTCCGCAACGAATGCCTCGTCAAGGACACCAACTGGAGAGTTCCCGGACTTGTCGACAATTAGGTACTGTTTCTCATCCGGGATCATCGAGAGTTTCCCGAAATAGTAAGTGTATATGTCTTTGAGTCGACGCGGTCTGAGCAGGACCTGGTCCTGAGGGGAGAACCAGCAAAGCCTAGGGTAACGCGAATGCATGTACTCGACTACGCGCGTTAGATCAGACTCGCTTAGATTCTTGTAGGGTCCGGCGTTCTTGAAGATGTCAAGTATCTCGCGGATGTACCAGCGACTCTTCTGTATCAATAGACCAACGATCTGGTGTGTTAGCACATCAAGTGGTTTTTCAGGCACCTCCACTGGCTCGAGCTCCTCCTGCATCGCCCGACGGGCTATTACCAGTGCCTCGAGGGCATCATCTGAATCCATTGCGATGATTACCCCCTCCGCAACGCCCCCAACGCTGTGTCCGCTTCTCCCTACCCGCTGAATCAGCCTGGTCACTTGGCGTGGGCTCATGTATTGTATGACGAAGTCAATCCTCCCAACGTCTATTCCAAGTTCAAGCGATGAGGTCGCAACAAGTCCTTTCAGCTCACCGCTCTTCAGCCCTTGCTCAGCGGACACGCGTGACGGTTTTGCCAAGGATCCGTGATGGATCGAGATTGGGAAGTTCATGTCCCAGATCTTGAATCGACTTGTCAAGACCTCGGCGACCGCACGAGTGTTCGTGAATAGAATAACTGACCGGTGTTTGTCGATTAGCTCTCGCATCAGCCTCAAGCGGGCAGCGACGTCAGGATGAGTATACAGTCTGGCCGCAAGTCGCGAACTCTCCGCGTCAGACTGAGGCAGTTGGACCTTCACGTCCATCTTGCGCCCCACTGGAACGCGCACGATAGAAACAGGTCGAGCGGTTCCCGCAAGGAACTCTGCAACTCTTTCTGGAGTTCCGATCGTCGCTGAGAGACCGATTATTTGGAAGTCTCTGCCTGTTATCCATCGCAACCTTTCCAATCCGAGTGAAAGCTGGCTTCCTCGCTTATCCTCCGCGAGCTCATGCACCTCGTCCACTATGACATAGGCGACCTTCCGGAGATTCTTTCGCATTATTCTTCCTGGCATTATCGCTTGCAGAGTCTCAGGGGTTAGGATTAGCATGTCGGGTGGGTTGCGTGACTGCAATCCGCGTTCCTTCGTCTCCGTATCTCCATGCCTGACAGCGACCCTGACGTCTATGCGGTGGCACCACCACTCCAGTCTCTGTAGCATGTCGCGATTCAGCGCACGCAGGGGGGAAATGTACAGGATCGCAATCCCGGGTTCATCCGTCTTCGAGGTGATGAACCGGCTTAGGACGGGAAGAACTGCTGCCTCCGTCTTCCCAGAAGCGGTGGGCGAGATCAGGAGGACATTCTCTCCATCTACGATCTTTGGGATGGCTTGTGCCTGAGGTTCTGTCGGTTCAGTGAAGCCGCGTTCGCGCACTGCCTCAAGGACCGGTCTCGCGAGCAGAGAGAAAACGTCGCTTTCAGCAGTGCTCATGTTAGCGTGGCCTCGGCTGCAAGAGAACAACGCTGAATAAAAGTGCGAAGCGTATCTTCACGTGGGTCTCGCTTGACGCTAGCTGGCTTCGTTGTGTCAAATGTTTAAGAGAGATTGTCTTCATGAAGCGCCTGCCGGTCGTGTGATGAGATATGCCTTTGCGACAACCAATTGTGGCCGTGCTTGGCCACGTAGATCATGGAAAGACGACGCTTCTTGACAAGATCAGAGGCACATCTGTCGCATCCCGGGAACCAGGGCAGATAACTCAGTGGATAGGGGCAAGTCTGCTGCCGTCCTCAGTTATCAAAGAGACCTGCGGTACCTTGTTGGATCAGTTCAAAATCACGATACAGGTACCAGGACTGCTATTCATCGACACCCCTGGGCATGAGACGTTCTCCAACCTCAGACGAAGAGGTGGCTCTGCAGCTGACATAGCTATTCTCGTCATCGATATTTCGAAAGGTGTTGAGCCCCAGACAACTGAGTCCCTGAATATTCTGAAGAGCAGGAAGACGCCTTTCGTGGTGGCCGCTAACAAGGTTGATCTCATAAAGGGATGGAAATCCACGGCAGATGCCTCGTTCGTGGCCTCCTACAAGCAACAGGCGCCTGAGATCCAGACCGAGCTTGATAATCGAATATACACCATAATGGGCACTCTCTCGAGACTCGGTTTCAGGTCAGAGCGGTTTGACAGGATCACAGACTTCACGAAAGATGTTGCGATAATTCCAACTTGCGCCCGCACGGGTGAGGGAATTCCGGAGCTATTGGTTGTTCTGGCGGGGCTAACACAGGCCTACATGCATGACAAACTCGAGACCAGAGCTGGGCCTGCAGTTGGAACAGTCCTTGAGGTCAAGGAAGAACCAGGTCTGGGCATGACGATAAACGCCATTATCTACGATGGTGTCCTCAAGGTGAACGACACAATTGTACTCGGAGGAAGACAAGGTCCACTGACAACGAAAGTTCGTGCACTTCTTCTTCCCAAGCCTCTTGACGAAATTCGAGATCCCAGAGAGAAATTCGTGAACGTGGAACGAACAGCCGCCGCGTCAGGAGTAAAGATCGCTGCCCCGAACCTTGACGACGCCTTGGCGGGATCAGCTATCTACGCCGTCCCTCATGGCAAGAACGCAAAAGAGTATGCGCGAATGATAGTGGAAGAGGTTGAGAAACTGAGAATACAGACCGATCGAGACGGTGTCATTCTCAAGACTGACACTCTGGGCTCACTCGAAGCCATAACGGCATCGCTATCAAACTACGGTATCCCACTTAGACTCGCCGACGTGGGTGATGTTTCGAAACGCGATATAGCGGAGGCCGAAGCCGTCTGGGTCGACGATAGACTGCATGCCGTGGTGCTAGCGTTCAACGTCAGAGTGCTTCCGGATGCCCAGCAAGAGGCAGCCAGTGCAGGGATTCTAATCTTCAAGGCCGAGATAATCTACCACCTGCTCGAGGACTACCTAAAGTGGTTTGAGGACCAGCGGGCGGCAGGCGTGAAAGCCGAGCTGGACAGTCTGATCAGGCCAGGATCGGTCAAGGTGCTTCCTGGATTTGTCTTCAGAAGAAGCAAACCCGCCGTGGTCGGAGTTGAAGTCCTGGCCGGGCGCATCCGGCCAAAATACTCGCTCATGGACGAGAACGGACGGAGAGTCGGCGAAGTGATGCAGATTCAAGACAAAGGGAAAGACCTCCAAGAAGCAACAAAAGGGATGCAGGTTGCAGCGTCTATTGACAAGGGAATTGTCGGCAGAAACGTGGCTGAAGGTCAGAACCTGATTGTTGATGTTCCCGAGAAACATGCGAAGATCCTGCAGTCCAAGTTTGCGAGCGAACTCACTCCCCAAGAGAGTGAGCTAGTCAGCAATCTGATCCAGCTGAAGCGGCGGCAGAATCCCATATGGGGGCTCTGAGAACCAGAGTTGATTCTCTCCGCGACTAGGAGTCGGGAGATTCATGCTTCCACTCTGATCCTCTCTAGGGTGGGCATTCCGTTGTTGCGGTTCCACCCGCTATCGATCCCAGTGTAGAAGCATAGGCCAAACCATTGGCCTGACAGCGTACCCGCCGCAGCGAGCCGCCATATTCACGATGCCTCCTCACTTGAGCCTGCCCCGCCTATTTTCGGTTGAGAGCCTTATTCGAGGCTTCGGACATCCCAGCCACATCTGAGCCTATTGTCCCTTCCGGGATTGTCTCATTCGGCCCAGGCAGATCCGGTGTGTGCCAGACATTTAAGCTGCAAGGGCTCGCTTACTCCACGACCAGAAGTCGAAGCTTGCGCTCGCCCAGTTATGGTCAATGGGCTCATAGAACGGGTGTTTGGCTGAATTGCCATTAGCGAGATTGCTCAGCCGCGTTCCTTCTTCCCGTAGTACGTTGTCCATTTCAGCTTGCGCGGGTCTCTCTTGTAGATGAGAACGCTCTTCCTACATCTTGCAGAACAGAAGTACAGTATGGTGCCGTCGTTCCTGATGTACATCATTCCCGTGGCTGGTGGGAATGTCTTGCCACAGAAAGAGCATTTGTTCGTCCTCGGCAATGTGCAACACTACCTGATCTTCTTGGCTTCGCGTTCAGTCTCTCTGAGGGTTAATATATCGCCGACTCTGATCGGGCCTTTTATGTTTCTAGTTATGATGCGACCTTTGTCTCTCCCTTCGAGAAGCCTCACCCGTACTTGTATTACCTCACCTGTGACGCCGGTCCTCCCTATTACCTGCGTCACTTCAGCAGGCGTGGGTTCCTCTCTTGATTTCTCGCGTGCTGAAGACATTTCTACGCCTTAGCCCCGCTGCCAGACCTAAGGCGCTCAGCAGAAGCTGCGATATCCTTCAGCGTGTTTGCCCCTTCTCCTGCCTCTATGACTGACACAGCGGCACATCCGACATCGATACCAGCTGATCTGCCTAGGTCAAGTTTGCTTGGAACGAAAATGTAAGGGATCTTCCGCTCTTCGCAAAGGATTGGCAAGTGAGCCACCACCTGAGGCGGCTCCACATCCTCTGCAATAAGCACAAGCTTCGCGACCCCGCGTTCGATAGCTTTCGTGGATTCGTTTGTTCCTTTCCTTATCTTACCCGAATCCTTCGCTACCGATACAACTTGTAACGCTTTGTCGATGATCTCCTTTGAGACCTCGAACTTGACGTAAGACGGTTTTGGCATTCGCTTCTCCTGCACATCTGCCAGCGGCTAGTCTATGCCGCCGGCGTCCTTTAATCAATGTTTCTGTGAGAAAAATCACCACTCGCGATCAGCTCGGACCCAATTCGCAACGGAATCACGATCAGCCAACAATCTTAAGCGATAGCTTGAGCCTATCTCCAGTCGTCGGATTTGGGTTCTCGATGATTTCGGAGGTCGAGATCCTTCACATCGTCAACGAGATCCATCAGTACGATGTAGTGCTGATGGAACTCAGGGACGGAACGGTGTTCGGAGTCGCCAAAGGGGGTGAGTCCACACCAATGTACTTCCGAACTAGAAGAGTGTCTCGCACTGCCGACGAGCGTCGCATGCTTCTGGAAACCGTTATGGGCGCCCGAGATGAGGGGCACGTGGATGCAGTGACGCTTGAGACTCTGTTGAACGGATTGAGGGGAATGAAGACCCGTCACGTGTGGCTTGAGAGAAGAACTGAGCCTCGTCACGAAATGGCTTTTCTCAATCTGAGGGAACTCGGAGTGTTTCTGCGCAAACACGAGATGTAGTTCGAGGCCCGAGCTTTTAGAGCAGAGCTAACAACCTTAATAAACGGCTGACTTTGCGTATCTACAAATTCGCTCCGGCTTGGTGCGCATCATGGCAAAGTTCAAGATGATTGTGTCGGACCCGCAGACGAGAAAGGCGACTGTAGCGGAGCTTGAAGGATCTAAAGCTCAGGTTCTCGTTGGTCGGATCATTGGAGAGGTCATTGATGGATCTCAGATCGGATTCTCCGGCAGTAAACTGAAGATCACAGGCGGGTGCGACAAGGATGGAGTCCCAATGCGAGCGGACGTTCATGGCGGCGCCAAGAAGTACGTCGTCCTTTCGGGAGGAGTCGGGTTCAGGCCAAAGAGGGAAGGGGAGCGTAGAAGAAAACTCGTCCGAGGAGGAATGATAACGGACGAGACATATCAGGTCAATACTGTGGTCTTCACAGGAGAAGTAGAGCCTGAAGAGAAGCCGCCCCCAGCAAAGGAACCGGAGATCAAGCCAGCTCCGACGCCGACAAAAGCCCCGGAAACTCAAGTGAAAAAGGCGAAACCCTCCAAGAAACCGCACAAGAAACCCAAGAAGAAGAAATGAGGTAAGTGACGGCGATGGAAATCAAAGTGAGCAACGAGTTCTACAATCCCCTGCTTAAGAGAAAAGAGATTACCCTTGAGATCGAACACACGGGCGAGGGAACGCCGCAACGGTTTGACATAAGGAAACGAATGGCCTCCAAGCTCAACGCAAAGATCGAGAACGTGTTCGTTGTATCTTTGGACACATCCACGGGCCTACAGAGAAGCACCTGCGCATTACAGGTCTATGACGACTCACGCGCCGCATCGTCAACCGTTCCCGAACATATCGCCACTAGAAACCTTCCGCCGGAAGAACGCGCGAAGGTCAAGGAAGCGAAAGCTGCGAAGCCGGAGAAGGCAGCCAAGCCTGCTGAAAAACGAGAAGCGAAACCCAAGGAAAGCGAGGCTAAACCAACCGCAAAGCCAGAACAAAAGGCACAGGCGGAGGCTCCAAAGCCTGCCAAGTAGCTGATGACCATCGATGACAGAGCAACAACCTGCAAAGAAGGAGCATGAGGCCAGAGCTGCAAACCTCTATGAGCTTGACGCGGCCAATGGACAGATCAAGCTGAAGAACAAGAAGTGCCCAAGATGCGGCAACTTCATGGCGCATCACAGGAACCCCATAGACCGATGGACATGCGGATCCTGCAGCTTCACCGACTATGTAGAAAAGAAGAGCCCCGCCTAGTCAGTTCTGGTCATACTTTCCAAGAAGGAACATGCGCGCTTCTTCGCTGAATCGTCAACCTCCACCAAGACGAGACCCTCGTTAGGCTGACCGTATATCACAAAGGACCCGAGCGGTGCAACCGCCATCGCTACGAGAGTCAGCAGATCCTCCTCTCCGTCTACGATCATGATGGCGTCTCCAGATTGAACGGCCTCTTCGACCGCCGCCCATGCTTCTGATCCGATGGTCCCCGGGTCGTTCCGAACGCGGAATATTCTTGTCGCGTGCGCGTCAAGGGGTTTCGTCTGAGCCCTTTTCTCCCTGTTGTCGATAATCATGATGTCTCTGCGGATGCCCTTTGCTAGCGCGTTCCTCGTGACTGCATCTCCCACGAAGATGACGCGAGGTGGTTTCTTCAGTGAAATTGTTGTGGAGATCTCCTCGTAGATCTCCGGAGCTGATCCGGGAAGTAGCTTTCCTAGCGGGTCTTTGAGAGAACGTCGGAGTTCCTCGGTCAAGATCAGTTTTGCCAATGCGTGACCAGCACAGTACAGATCCTAGAGCCTATCGGACTCGAACCGCATATCGTCCGGGCGCTTTGATTCCCATCTTCTTGGCTATCTCTGATCTCCCCGGGTCGATTATGATTACCAGCCCGGTCCAATCGTCGCTAAGGTTCGTCGACTTGCAGTTCGGACAGACAGGCCCATTGCTCACGTATCTGCAATTCTTGCAGGCTTTCTCCGTCAAGCCTGTTTCTCCTCTTTGGGCCCCTTTGCACGACGGATATCCTGCTCGATCCACTCTATCTTGCCCAGGTAGGGTTGGCGCATCGTGATTCCAATCTTGCCGCCCATCCCGCCTCGTGGGAAACTCACCGCGATTATTCGTCCTCTCACGAAGTCGCCTTTGGCGATCTTTCTCTGGCTCTCCTTTCCCACTAGAACGCCATGTTTCTCGTCATAGGAGATGTAGTCATCCATGATCTGCGAAACATGAAGCAAAGCATCTTCTGGCCCGATTCTGACGAACGCACCGAAATCCGTGACCTCAACCACCTCTCCTTCTACCACTTCGTGCATTTCGGGATAGAAGCTGAGGAGCTTGAACGTAACGCGATGGTAGGTTGACCCATCTCCTGGGAGTATCTTACCAATCGGATCCACGTTCACGTCAACCACGAAGATTGCGTATCCAAGTTGCTCATCGACAATGTTCTCGTACTTGAGTTTCACCTGATCCCTCGCAGCCTTGTCTATCGGATTTCCAAAGCTCTTTGGTGGGATCCTAACTATGTCCTCAACCGTCAAGATTCTGAACAAAACTATCTCCGCTTCAGATTGTGATGCTATTTCCCTTTTCTACCAGTAGCTTGGTTCAATGCCATCAAGCTCCAACTTAGCCTTTTCTCTGAAAATGATCACAGGCTTTCCACGATCTCTGATCATTCTGCGAAGGTCCAGGTCTGCAGTGGCAACAATGACGCTCGCGTTTCCTGAAGCCTCTAACAGGGCCTTGTCAGCGTTCGACTGCTCTTTTGACGAAACCCGATGGATCTTTCGTGTCAAGATCAGTTCCAACGCCACCCTCGCATCTCGCCCTGCCGCGCCAGGTCTTCTGGCCAGACCCTCCAGTTCGCCCACGACAATATCGGGAACACTGAGCTCGATCTGCCTTTGGAGAAGCCTTTCTGTTTCTGATACGACATCTAAGTGAAACTTTGCAGCCAACATTAGGAAACTGGCATCAAAGCATACTGTGACAGGCACGTGCTATCCCTTTAGTGTGCCGAATCCGATGAGGCGCCAACTATCGCCGATCCGTCTACTCACGGCTATCTTGAACCCCGGCATCGGGCACACGGGCTTCCTGAGGCTTATGTCGACTATGCTCCCTCTTGCAGAAGTCACGGTGCCTGAGGTGACTGCTGTTCCTACGTTCAGGACTAGGGGTTCATTGGTCTTGATCTTGTCGACCGGGACAAGCTGCTCTGTCCCAACCGCTCTTTCGAAGAGCGTCACTTCAGCCGTTATCTTCTCAAGAACCGGCGGGAGCTCTCCAACCTTGCCCACCACACTTCCGACTAGGCCGTCCGACTTCGCCAGAGATGGATCCAGAGAGGTTCCGATGCCAACGAGGCCCCCACTCCGAGCTTCAGTAACGGGTCCCTTGGAGACGCTAATGCTCGTCACTTTCGAGACGAGTGGGTCGTATCGGACCTTTCCTCCAGTCTCGACCGGCAATCCCGGCCTGATCTCTATCTCGTCACCTAGCCTAAACGTGCCCTGAATAATCGAGCCCCCGAGGACTCCGCCATGCAGATCGTCAATCTCCGTTCCCGGCTTGTTGATGTCGAACGACCGCAGGACATACATTCGCGGTGCCGCATTCGGATCCCTTTTCGGCGTCGGGATCCGTTTCTCCATTTCGTATAGGACCACGTCCGTGTTGGTACCATGTTGAGCCGACACCGGAATGACCGGGGAATCGGCGGCAATCGTGTTCTTAGTAAATGATTTGATCTCTTCATAGTTCTCCATTGCCTTGTCTCGGTCAACTATGTCGATCTTGTTCTGGATCAGTATGATTCGTTGTATGCCAACCATCTGTGCGGCGAGGAGGTGTTCACGGTCCTGGGCCTGAGGAAACTTGACATCACTTGCGGCTACAAACAGTGCCCCGTCCATGAGGGCGGCACCTGAGAGCATAGTCATCATGAGACTGTGATGGCCAGGACAGTCAACGAAACTCACGCCGCGCTTGAACTTCGTTTCCGAGCCACAGTGAGGGCATTTCGGGCTCGTCGTGTAGTTGTGCGGCGACTTGCACTTTGGGCATCTATAGATGAAGACATCCGCATATCCGATTCTGATGGTGATGCCGCGTCTGAGTTCCTCCGAGTGCCTTGAAGTCCAGACGCCGGTTAGTGACTGGACGAGAGTACTCTTGCCATTGTCGACGTGGCCTAGAGTTCCGATGTTGACCTCCGGTTGCCAGCTAATCGTCTCACTATCGTTCTCTTGAGGTTCGGTATTTTCGGCACTCATGTTCTCTCGTCGTTCCGCGCTTTGCGGTCCAAAATCGCTGTCGGACATATAATGATGTCTGCATATCCTTTTTGGGATATACAAATCAACTCCCCAGCTGATTACGTACACACACAAATCATACGAAAACGACGATGAACGACGTTTCAAACGACGATTATCTTGCTTTTGTGACAAGTCCTACATTGGCATCGTTCGCATCGAGCGATTGAAGCAAGAGAATTGGAGAGTAACTCTTGTCTTGAGTAAGTATCGAGTGCTCGGGGCCGTGCTGTTGTCCTTAGGCGTGGCCTTCCTCATCCTCGGCGTCGTCCTTCCTGAATATAGGGCGCTACAGACCTTCACAGCCTCAGGGCCGAATGTGACTTTCAATTCGGAGAGGGATTATCGGATTGATTTCTATCTGATCCCGCCCATCGACAAAGGACAACCGATCGCTAGGGAAGAATCCCCTAACAACCCCTCTTTCCTTCCCTCTCCTACCTCATGACAACTAGCATAAGCCTGGTTGACGATTTGTGCGAGGTCTAAACAGCTCCCAGAGTATGCATATGCGGACTTTGAGCTCAATGATCTATCTTGAGAGGCTTTGGATCTTTGTCGGCTCCGCCCCCGTTCGTTTGTCAACTGTCATGACATTCCTGTCGGTCTTTCTCCTTGTGACTTAGATTTCGAAGCAAAGGATGGACAGCTGCATTCTACAATGGAGTCGAAACTGCGCTTTTCACGTTCTTTCTCTATGAGGTTATCTTCAATGTCACCGGAGGGTTCCCTCCGACAGGTATTCTTCCCTTTCTGGGGATTGGCTTACTGGTGTGCTCGATCCTTCTCGGGCTACTTCAGGCAGGCAAACATTTCAGGTTGGGGAGACTATCGATGGTTCTGCTGACTGCTTTCATAGCTTATTGCTTTGTCTGGATTCTGGTTGGTTTTCCATTCAACTTGCCGTCCACTCAACCGCTCAGCCTTTCTGCAGAGGTATTCAACGTGAGCACGAAGTTGCTTGTTCCTTTTGGGTACGCCACTGGACTTGTTGTGAACCGATGGGGATGGTCTGTACAGAAATGTCATTGAGAAGCTTGGGCGAAGCTTATTCGTTCGTCACCTCTTGTCCATCCTGTATGTGCAGCAGGCTGGCGTGAGCACCATAAGAGCCGCACATGAACACAGTCCGTACATCGTACTTGCAGCTTCGTACTTCCTGGGATCAGGAATCTATATGCTCCCTCTGATGCCTGATGCTTCACCGCGGCCTCTAGAGTTGAGGAACGACAATTTGGGAATCAGACAGGAGTGTGTGTTCAGGTAGTTTGCTCCATATTCAATTACTCTGACAATATTGCGAACGACAGAAGGAAGAGCAGTAGGATGCCCGCTTCGAGCATGATAGTCCACCACGCATTGAGAATCCATGCAGAGTATAGAAAACCTACGACATATCCCAATCCGCTCGACACGATCGTTTTGCTTTCTGTAATCCAGCCGACTACTAGAAGACCGATCGCGGCGAGCATACCGAGCACCCACATCACGAGATCTGCTGTCGGTACGCGGGGAACAATCGAAGCTGAGATCAGTTGAGAGATCACCGATTGTGCAACGGAATCGCTGACGATTGTTGCGCTCGCTGCATAGTAGCCGACGAAGATAGCTAGAACGATGCTGGATGCAACTCTCGCTAAGAATAGTATCATGCGGGTTCGTTGCCCGACAGCGAATTTGTTTTGACAGGTCAGGCATTTGTAGGTAGGCATCTCTGGGCGGCTCACGAGCCCACCGTAGACCAGCTCTCCAGCCTTGGCTTTTTTCATCAATTCAGGCGTCTCGTGTCCGTAGACTATTGCGATGACGTTCTGAGAGCCGCATCTTGGGCACGCTGTGCGGATGGGTTACACCTTCTCGTGGTCGATCCTGTCACTCTATCCGCGTCGCGGATCTAGCCGATTCGCACCTATGCAATGACATTCGAGGCCAACGATGTATAAGGTTGGTTGAGTAGCTATCGCGTTCCTGTACATGATAGTTTGTTTTCGTGGGTGGCCTTGTGTACGGACACAGAACGTCCGACAGGGCTATGTCATGACCGCGGAACTTCAGGAGTAGCGGATTCTAGAACTATGTTACGCTGTGCTCTCCGTGGCCCTCCTTGATTCAGTTGCACTATGAGGCTGTACCCGTGTCGGTGAGAGCCTAGGTCATCGTAAAACCGGTGGGCAGCTTCGCGCTTGATTTTACTTGAGAGTGTCAACTGTAGCAGCATTTTTCCCGGCAGCGATCCATCGCGATCCGCATCATCTGCTTGCCGGCACCCTTGCGCCGCCAGTCCCGTCGTACCACGACATCTTCTACAATACCCGGCAGCTCTCCCATGTGCGCCAAGTTATTAATGGTGAGCGGCGCAAATGTCCCAACAGTCGATCCGTCTAACACTACGACGTAGACCTTGTAGTCTGGATAACTCTGCACTCCGCTCGAAGATCGATCGGGCCTTTTCAATCGGGAGGACTTGACCATCATCTTCGATTTCAGCGTACAAATCAAGGATTGATTGCAGATCTGTCTCGGTAGGCGCTCGGATCTGAAGGCTCACACTCAACCTCTTGCTGAAGACTGAGATGTCCTGCCTGTATCAAGAGGCTGCTTGTTCCTTGCCAGGTTTGGATTACTGGGAGAGTAGTGATTTGTGTGTCTCGTCTCGTGACGCAGCCGCTTGGAATTGGCCTAGGCCACAGTGATTCTGTGTGCTCGAATCAATGGACCTGAGAAGCACAGCTGATATGTTGGATCTCAACTAACACCGGCGTGTCTCACGCGTGTGGTAGGGTTTCCCTACTATGCCCCGCTCAGGTTTCTGGTTATCTTGCGTCTCGGGGGTGACTCGATCGAGAGTCTGATCGTGAAGGTTGTTCCTTTCCCGAGAGCGCTCTTGACGGAGATTGATCCTCCATGCGCTTCCACTATGCGCTTGCAGATTGGAAGCCCCAGACCGATCCCTTTCGCCTTGGTTGTATGGAACGGTTTCCACATATTCCTCAGTTCCCTCTTTGAAATGCCCACGCCGGTATCAATGAACTGAATCACGAGATTGCGTCTGCGAACTTCGCTACGGATTGTGATCCTGCCGCCTTTGGGCATCGCGTCAACGGCGTTGCCGATGAGATTCACGAAGACTCTCTGGATTTTTCTTTCGTCGGCCAGTATCTCTGGCCTGTTTTCCGTTAGGTCTGTGAGTTTCACGTTGCTGGGGAGCCGAATCAGTGAAATCGCGTCATTTGTCATTTGTTTCGGGCTGGTCTTCGTCAAGTCTAGGTGAAGTTCTCTGGAGTAGTCGAGGAGCGTATCCACTATCTTGTTTGCATAGTTGACGCATCCATCTATGGTTTGCAGCATCTCAACCGTAGTCTCATCAGCCTTCTGGCTGAAGTGTCCCCTCAGGACCGCCGCGGCGCCCGAGATGCCCTGTAGCGGGTTGCGAAGGTCATGGCCTACCATGCGCGCGGTTTCGCCAATCGCTGCCAGTCGTTCAGACTTGCGAAGGGCCTCCTCCATTCGCTTGTGGTCTGTGATATCAAAGGCAATTCCTCTCAGGCCGACGACTTTATTCTCTTGGACAACGCGCACTGTATGCATGATCACGGGGAATGTGCTGCCGTCTTTCCGCCGTATCAGGTATTCAGTGCCTGCGGAACGCTCCCCGCTCAGAATCCTTCCAATGCGATCTTGAACTTTTTCTCGATCTTCTGAGCCGAACAACGACATGACGCTTAGACCGTTGTCAAGGTCTTCCTGAGTGTAGCCAGTCATAGCGACGCCTACGCGGTTTCCGAACGTAAGATTGCCCTTCTCATCCGTCTCAAAGACGATCTGCGGCAATAGGTCGGCTAGCTCTCTGAACCTCTTTTCACTCTCTGACAGCTTCCATGTCCGTTCAACAACTAGCTCCTCCAAATGCTCCGAGTAACGCCTAAGCTTCGCATCCGACTCAAGCCGATGAATCTCGGATCCAACATGTACAGCCAATGTCTCAAGCAATTTCTGATCTCGATCGGTGAACGCGTTTGACCGCGTACTCTCAACATTCAAGACCGCAGCTACGGCGTCGTTCACAATGACTGGAACAGCCATCTCTGATTTCATAGAAGAGAAGAGCCCTTGGCTCTGCCCAAATCGGTCTCGGTACACTGGTTCGGATAGAACGTCTCCAGTGCACAATGTACATTTACTGTTCGCGACCTTCCAGACGATTCCCTGTCCGTCAGGAATTCCCCCTGAGTTGTCATAGGGCATTCCTCGAAAGCCCTTCAGCGACATATGCCCCTCTTCGATTATGAGCACATCGGCAACGTCGAATCCTAAAGCAATCTGCATCGCGTCCAGCGTACACTCCACTATTTCCTCAAAGCTGTTAGCCGCAGCTAGTTGCGATGCGTGCCTGTGGAGCGCAACGAGCTTATCTTCGTATTCCACGCGTCTTGTGATATCGCGTGCGATGCTAAGAATGGCTTGTCTTCCGTTGAATTCGATTAGCCTGCTGTTTAGTTCCGTAGGAACAGATGTTCCGTCTCGGCGAATATGAGCGATCTCATGGATCGCATATCCCCGTTCCCGCAGTTCTTCAACTCGTTTCGCCACTAGTGACACATGTTCTGGAGAGTCGATATTCTCCGGAGCCATCTGCAGTAGTTCATCTCGGCTGTAACCAAGCCGCTCACAGGCGGTCTGGTTGACTTCGAGGAAGCGCCCTTCCATGTCATGAATAAAGATTGCATCACTCGCGTTCTCAAACAATGCTCTGTAGCGGCTCTCCGATTCCTTCAGCTCCTCCTCGGCGCGCCTGCGTTCAGTGATGTCGATTGTGGAGACGAAGACTCTCGAGAACGATTCCTCATAGCCCGGAGCCACCGACCACGTGAGGCTGATCCGCTTTTTATCTCCAGAGAACGTGAGGGCCGTGTATTCGTTCTGGAAGTGTGTGGAACCCTCAGCCATTTTCACAAGCTGTTTCCGGAAGGAGTCGAACGACTCCTCCGTGAATAGTCTAGCCAATCCCTCCTGGTAGGCTTCTCTGTTTGGCGCTTCATAGAACCTTGATGTCGCCTGGTTTACGTCGAGTATCTTCACCTTGGTAAGGAGCTCTCGGACAACCTCAGGGCGAGATTGGAAATACGTCTCAAAGTCTGTAATACCTGAGTTCTTCAGACCGTCAAGTGATTTCTTGACCTCAGATTGATCTTGGAGCCAAAGAGGCATTGGTGAGTCTTCAAAGAGGCTCTTATACTCAGCATGACTCTCTCTCAGCTCATCCTCCATTCGTTTACGCTCAGTGATGTCTTCCTGGATCGATACCCAGATTCTTCCATACTCGGAGGATTCCAGTGCCGACACGTTGGCTCGGCACCAGAAAAGAGTCCCGTCTTTCTTGACGTCGCGGATCTCTCCAACCCATCCGCCAGATTCATTCAGGCTCGTCTCGATCTCAGTGTAGGTATCCTGAGGACTCTTCCCTTCCGCCGGAGCGTTCACCGCTGCTATGTTCTTTCCAATCAATTCGCCTGGGTCGTACCCGAACATTTGCTCGAACCGTGGGTTGGCGTAGACGATCACGCCGTCGCTGGCTCGGGTGAGGACGACGCCCTCGAACATGTTCTCTGTGATTTCACTTTGAAGTCGGAGCTTCTGCTCAGCCAGCTTGCGTTCGGTGATGTCGCGGGCGATGCTGAGGACGGCTGGTTTTCCTTTGTACTCGATTATTCGGCTGCTCAACTCGATAGGGATGACTGTGCCGTCCCTTCGCATGTGAGCTATCTCGAAGAATGCATGCCCGCGTTTGCGCAGGTCCTCAACACGTTCGGTCACGTGGGCAGCATACTCGGGAGAGTTTATGTCCTCCGGAGTCATCTGCAAGAATTCTTCGTGGATATAGCCGAGGCGTTCGCAGGCTACGTGATTGGCCTCTAGGAACTTGCCTCCGATATCGTGGATGAGGATAGCGTCGCTGGCGTTGTCGAACAATGCCCTGTAACGGCTCTCGGATTCCCGCAACGCCTCTTCCGCTGCTTTGCGTTCGGTAATGTCTTCAAGGGTTTCGACGGCGCCTATGACATTGCCCTCGGGGTCTTTGATTGTGGCTGCGGTGAAGTGCAGCCATTTTCCTTCCTTGCCCAGCGTTGGGAAATAGTCCGTGGCCTCGTATGCATCATCCACAAGTGTGGACCTGCTATGCTTTCCACGATACCACTCAGGAATCTGTCCTGTGCGCCCTTCTATCAGTAGATCGGCCAGGCAGGACCTTTCTTCGCTGTAGAACGCTCTCCATTGTTCCTTTGTGCCTACCACCTGTTCTGCCTTGATTCCAGTGATTTCCTGCAGCGCGTTGTTCCAGTAGATGACTGTGTGGTTTCGGTCAATAACGAATTGGGGGATCGGAGAACCGTAGACTACAGCTTTCGCTTTCTGTTCGCTAACTTGCAGGTCCTCTTCTACGCGCCTACGTTCTGTGACATCGCGGAAACTCCAAACCCTTCCAACGATATCTCTTCCCAATTGCTGAGGTTGCGAGTACCGCTCGAACATTCTGCCATCTTTGAATCTCAGAACGTCAAATGACTCCTTCTCAGGTTCGGAATACAATTGTTGCACTTTGTCAAGAAACTGCTTGGGGTCGTCGAGTTGGTTCATGACAAAATGGAGCAGCTTCGCGTCATCCCTAGTCTCTAGAAGAGGTTCCGGTATGCGCCACATTTCACCGAACCTTCGGTTGAATGCGGCCACCTTTCCCTTCCTGTCAACCACAAGGATGCCGTCGGCTGTTAATTCCAATGTCGCACGATGTAACGAAACAGCCTCTCGAAGTGCTCCGGCTTCTCTCAGCCTACTGATAGCCGATCCAACGTGCGCCGCGAGCGTTTCAAGAAGCGTCTGATCGTCTTTGGTAAACGCGTCGACGCGAGTGCTCTCTATGTTAAGTACAGCGACCGTCTCATCTCGGACAAGTACCGGCACGGTCAGCTCGGACAGCATATGCAGGAGTTCTCCTCCGGGACCTATCGTCGGAGCGTCTAGGAAGGCCGGCTCCTTCCGGGTATCTGGGATCATGAGTGTGCTCTTTGTCCTTGCGGCTTTGACGATCACGCTGGCGCTCTCAAGTGGCAGCTCGGAAAGGGTCAATGGCATCCCTCTTGACTCTTGAATGTAGATGGACCCGTTTCTCACCATGCAGAAATCGGCGTGATCGAAACCGAGTGTGAACTCCATCGCATCGAGTGTGCCTCTGATGATCTCGTCAATCGTGTCAGCCGCGCTAAGCTGCAGCGCATGTCTGTGAAGCGCGCTCAGCTTCTCCTCAGTCAGCCTCCGTTGCGTGATGTCGTAGATGATTCCTTCAATGAACGCCGGTTTCCCAGCTGCATCGAGAGTATTGTGAATACTATTCAGGATCCAACGGACCTGTCCGTCCTTGCGTATGATGCGGCACTCGAACTCCGTTGAGAATCCAGGAGTCAAACGTGCTTTCGTGGCAATCTCGTCTAGTCTAGATAGGTCATCAGGATGGACGATCTGATCCAACCTAGCCTTTCCCGTGTGAAAGTCTTCCTCTGTGTATCCCGTGATCGCCTCCACGGCGCCTTGGAAGAAGATCGTCATGAAATCCATGCGCGAGGAATAGACTATCCCAGGAAATCTCTCCAAGAAACGGGGAAATCTCTGCAGGAATAGCCGAAGTCGTTCCTCGCTGCTACCGGGCGCTTTTTTCGCGTCTTCTGACTCGCGGATGCACACTTCGGTAAAGACGATGCCTATCTTTCGATCACCTTCGGCTAAAACCCATCGGGAGGACACGGTCAGCTTGCTGACGGTTCCGTCCTTCGTCTTGACATGAAGTTCGAATGCATTCTCTCGTATGGAGTTGAGTAGTTCGTCTTTGACTTTATGATCAACTTGTGGAATGAGATCCGCTATGTTCTTGCCAATGAGCTCTCCTTTTGAATAGCCGATGATTTCACAGAACGCTGGGTTCGCATCTCTAATTTCTCCGTCTAGGCTGACCATCACACTACTCGGTGAGCTTTCCTGAGAGGTGACTCCGCGATTCGAAAACAGCGACTTCACCGATTCAAGCATGTCCCCACCAACTGATCGAGAATTCGGCTTAGGTTGTGGAATTTGGCCTGCTGCGGCGCGAAATTGGGGTCCGATTCTGCATTCTCTTGCTCTGGCCCCGAGAGCCTGTTTTGATGATGATTGCAGTTTCGGTGCCCGGAGGATTGGTTTGATTACGCATCAAGCGTACTGAGTCGCGGATCTCATCTGCAGCATTGCTGTTGATCGTTACTGCAACTTTGCGGGAAGCACGATCATGGTGATCTCCCTTTGCATGATCGCCTTTCACAATCATGTGAACTCGCGAGATCGATTCGTCCAGATCGATGGACGACATGGATTCGATGCGGATTTCACGGCAGAACCGGTCAATAATGAATCCTAGGAGGGGTTCCGCGCTTGGGCCGATGTTGTCCCTCAATATGTTGGAGAACTCGGCAAATCTTGCCGGTATGTCCTCCTTCTGCATGCTGAAGTTCGTCTTCAGCGCTTCGTAGATGGCGTCCTTCGGCAGCTGTCCTAACGCGGCAAGTCCCTCATCTACCGCGTCGGAAAGTAGTCCCGAATACCTCACGAACCTCACACTCTGCACTTTCGCGGGCAATGGGAAAAGGATCCCCGTTCCTGCGAGCTGTCAGGTGCCTTGGCGCGTAATTCATCTATTGTGCGATAGCATGTTACACACATCCGCTTTACTGAGGAGATTAGACAAGAAATCAGCGAAATGTGCCCAAGCGGAATGGGTGCGCAAGCAGTCGGGAACGAAATAGGCATAGTCTATCATTCAGGCAAGATGGAGCCATGATAAATTCGAAGACTAGAATTCTTGTTGTCGACGACGACCTGAGCATCAGAAAGACTGTTTCGCTCATACTTACGCAGGCGGGATACGTGGCTGACACTGCTGAGACTGGCGAAGAGGCTATCGCAAAATCCGATGCCAACTTCTACAACCTCGCTTTGATCGATTATCGGCTACCCGACATGGCGGGGACGAAACTGTTGACATTGCTGAAGGAAACCGTTCCCAGAATGATGAAGGTGATTCTAACAGGGTACCCCGTACTGGATAACGCGATCGAGGCCATCAACCGCGGTGTCGACGGATACTTAACGAAGCCGGTCAACACGGACCGGCTGCTCAAGACAGTAAGAGAGCTCCTCAAGAAACAGCTGACGGAGCAAGAGTACACTGAAAAGAAAGTGCTCCAGTACGTAAACACCCGATTCAAGTACGGAAGAACGGTCCGAAGAGAGAACGAAGACAAAGTGGTCCGAAGAGAACTACCGATATAGCCCTTGTGGTCACCCGCCCAAATAGCACGCACTCGCAGACCGCCTATGTTGCTGAGGGATCATCCGGTGGCTCGACAGATGATGCACATGCAGCAAGGAAAATCATAAGTAATCTCTCAACGATTCATTGGACACTCACTTGAAACTCAAGATCAGCGACCTTGAAATTCCCGAGCGGCTCCTACTGTATGTAACGTTCTCAGTCGGGTCCTTTCCGGTCTCCTTCGCTGGAATTGCACGCGGAGAGGACGCGCAGAACATACGAAAGAGGCTAAAGTTGCTTGCTGAGGAGAGAGCTATTTGGTACGAGGCGGTCGACAAGAACGGCGTTTTTATGACAGGCATTTGCACAATTAAGGACCTGACGTTTGAGGAGACTCCCACTAGTCCGGTCCTAGTAAAATTCTCAGGGCGACTAGTTCACCCATTCATCTAGATGCAAGTAGCCTTCGCAGCCAGCCGTCTCCGACTCATCTCTTCAGAGAGGTGAAGCGCTGCCTAGGAGTCCGGATGCACGAGCTCGCCAGAGAAGACGACCATAGGCGGGTTTGTTGTCACTTCCTCAAGTCTGAGGTTGACGAGGTTGCAGAGGCCTGTTGAGCGAACGCCCATGGGGTCAATGGCCTCGTAGCTAAGCGCTTCTGGCTCCACTGATAGCTGCCTCAGCTTTGGCAGTATCTCCTTTGCATCATTCTCTTGAGCCATCCCGCTAAAGGTCACCGTGGACGTTCCCAATATGAAGTCGACATCAGAGAGAGTATGTTCGGGAATCTCATATTCACCAATACGCAACCGCATTTTCGAGCTCGTACTAGCTGAGCATATATGACGTATTTCCTTTTTTCTCTCTCTGGCAGCGACTGCGGAAAGCTAGGATATATTGCACAGAAGAATGGGGCTAAAGGGCGCTCAACATCCCTAACGTCTCAGTTACAAGCTGGCACTGTCGAGCAATCTCAAGCGCGAAGATGCCCACCGGTCCTAAGTGATGTCTGCATTTATTGAGGCTCTATGACAGGCTCGTCAGGGTTTGGCTAGCTCACCCATGATTAGTGTGCCTGTGACGGTTCCAGAGACAACGAAAATGAACCAGAGCGCAAGCAGAATCCAGACACGCCCGGACACCTGCTCTGTCCTAAACAGGAGGTTAACCAACACGAACTGGACGAATCCGAATATGACTCCCACTAGATTCAATGCGCTCAGCCCGAGTAGTCCTAGAGTCCTGGTCGATACTTCTCCGGCAGCAGAGAAGACCATCAGATCGGAGATGAATGTGACAGGTCCTATGATCATCAGGACGATGAAGATTGGATTCGCAAAATAGAATTGCGGCCTAAGGAGATCGAAAAGCCCGTACTTCACTTCCTTCGCCGCGAATATCCTCACCATGCTGAAGACTAAGAACACAGTATTGACTAGGGCAGCCCAGAAAATCGTGCCTAGAATCCTTGCGTCCAAGTCGATCGGTACTCCAACTGGTCGTGAGCATAGCATCAGTACACTCAAAAAGTCTTTTCCGCGACCACTGTGAAGCAGAAGATAACGAGAATGCCCTGTTAAGCCCTTATGGGAGCTTTCGTTTCCACACAGTGCCGCCAGGCGTGTCCTCGACGACTATGCCCATCGCGAGGAGTTGCTTTCTCAGGGTGTCTGCTGTCGCCCAGTCCCTATTCGCACGCGCCTGGTCCCGCTCTCTTATCAAACGGCCAGCCTCTTCTGGAAGCTCTTCGGTTTTTACTCCTCCCCCGAGTATCCCTACGACCCTATCGAGATCTGAGAAGAACTGATGGATTACAGCCGCGTCTTTCACGGAGACCTCCCCTTGGTCGATCCCCCGATTGACCGCTCGGGCCGCCCGATGAATTGCAGCGAGGGCTCTGGGCGTGTTCAGGTCATCATCCATTGCCCTCTCGAATTCCCTTCTTTCTCTGGAGAGTGCCTCTCGAAGCTGGACATTACTATGACGGCTTGTCCCTTCGACGTCGTTGATACGGCGATAAGTTCCCCGGAGCGCTTCCACAGCTTTCTCAGCATCCGCAAGGGCCTCTTCAGTGAAGTTAAGTTGGGCTCGGTAGTGCGCCGACATGAGCAAGTACCTTACCGCGAGCGGTTCGTGCCCCTTGGAGAGCAAATCTCTGAGCGTGAAAAAGTTGCCAGATGACTTAGCCATCTTTCTACCACCAACAAGCAACATACCAGAGTGAAGCCAGAACCTTACGAATCGCTTTCCCGTTGCTGCTTCCGATTGAGCGATTTCGTTTTCGTGATGAGGGAAGATCAAATCCTCTCCTCCAGAATGTATGTCGAAGGTTGGTCCTAGGTACTTCATGGACATGGCCGAACATTCTAGATGCCATCCAGGCCGGCCCTTTCCAATCGCCGTCTCCCAGAAGACATCGCCATCCTCTGGACGCCACCCTTTCCAAAGAGCGAAATCCCTTGCCTCATCCTTACTGTACTTGTCTGAGTCAATCCGCGCTCCAGCCTTCAGTTCATCCACGCGGACGCCAGAGAGTCTCCCATAGGCCTTGAACTTCGAAATGTCGAAGTACACGGACCCCTCTGCTTCGTAGGCGAAGCCTCTGCGAATGAGTTTCCTCACTAGTGCAACCATCTCGTCGATGTGCTCAGTTGCTCGAGGGTAGTGTTCAGCGCGCTCTATGTTCAGCGCTTCGAGGTCGGCGAGATATGCTTCCTCGTACTTCCTGGTATATTCGCTCAGAGTCACGCCTGTCTCTTTGGACTGATGAATCGTCCTGTCATCCACATCGGTAATGTTCGTTACTTGGGTGACCTTGTATCCCTTGAATTCCAGATACCTTCTCAGTACATCCTGGAATACGTACGTCCTGAAGTTGCCGATATGTGCATAATCCCACACCGTGGGGCCACACGTGTACATTCTCACCGTATTCTTCTTGAGTGGGACAAACTTCTGCAACTTCCTAGTATAGGTGTTCAGCAGCCTCAGTGTCATATCGAGACCTCTTCGCGACTTGCGCTACGTAACAATAAGCGATCCTGGGTTGTTCTAGATGGATCGATGTGAGACATTCTTAGGGCCGGAATCCCTGCAAACGCAGTCACCCATTTTACTTGCCTCGCTCCGAGCAACAGCCGAACGTTGATGTATTAAACGTTTGTAGCGCGTCGTCCACACGCACTGGAACTGCAGGGCAGCTCACAGTTTGTAGCCGATCTTTCTGAGGAAGCTCTTACGATCCTCAATATCTTTGGGCCCTTCAATATCCTTAGGCTTCAAGCCGTCGATGACCCCGAGTATGCCTCTCCCTTGGTCGGTCTCCGCGACAACAACTTGGATAGGGTTGGCGGTCGCGGCATAGATTGAGCACACTTCTGGAACGGCCTTGATCTTGTCGAGAACATTGATTGGGTACGCATCCTTGAGGAACACGATGAACAAGTGGCCGGCACCCAATTCCAACGCCGCTTTTCCTGCAAGCGTGATCAGTTCCTGTTCGTTTCCGGAGACACGTACAAGACAAGGGCCACTCGATTCGTTGAATGCGATCCCGAACTTTGCATGGGGAACCGTGCATACAACTGCTTCGTGGAGGTCTTCAACCGTCTTTATGAAGTGGCTCTGTCCGAGGACTATGTTGACACCCTCAGGAACGTCTATTCGAACAACCTTCGTCTCCAACGTGCGAACCCTCAGATGGAGATGAGAGACGCAAGTATTAGGCTTGCACGTGAGGTGGCCCGACTAGATCCTGAGCTCCTTTTCGAGTGGAGTGAGATTGTCAATGCCCCTCTTCGTGATGACGATCGTATCCTCTATTCTGACGCCACCCAGTCCGGGCTCGTATAGGCCTGGTTCAACGGTAACAACATGCCCCCTTCGGAGCGTTTCATCGCTGAACAAGCTCAATTGAGGTCTCTCGCCAATCGTTAGGCCGACACCATGTCCCAGAGAATGAATGAATCCTACCCTCGTAGCGTCTTTGTCGCCTCTGAGTATTGCCCTGATCGTCTTGAATCGTCGCTGCTCGAAGAGATCACAGGCCAAGTTCATCATCTTGCTGGCTTGGGTCCCCTCGCCCATCGAGTCTAGCATTCTAGTCTGGACCTCCCGTACAGCATCAAACATCTTCTTCACTTTGGGAAGAGGCTTGCCGACCACGTAGGTTCTCGTCAGATCGAACCAGTACCCGTCCGTTCCGACAGGGAACAGGTCGAAAACGATTGGTACGCCGGCCCTTATCGGCTCCGAGCCGATTCCCATCTGGTGCGGGTCCGCCGAACTTGGTCCGACTGCAAAGACGGTGCCTTCCGGCGCTATGAGATCCTGCTCCGCCAGCAGAACGTTGATCCTAGACTTGACCATGCCAACTGTTAGTACTCTATGCTCCAGTCTGAGCTTTCCTGAGCTCACTGTGCACTTGCGCAGCATTTCGAGCGTCCTTTCAACCACGCGTGCTGCCCGTGTACCTACGGCTCGAATTCTGTCGATTTCTTCGGGATCCTTTGTCTCTCTCAAAGATTCGATCAGCGAAGCATCAGTCTCTCCAGCTACTTTGTACCCAAGCCTGCGGAGCGAGTCTGTAACGGAAAGGAGATGCGAGAACTCGTTTCGACTGTAGATGCCAATGTCTCCACGAGTGCGAAGTGACCGCAAGATTAGATCGAGGAACTTGATGTAGCCTCGTTCTCGGCCGTGTAGTTTGACGAGCTTCTCGTAGTTATAGTCGGTGTAGGTTCGGACGTTCTTAATGCGGCCTCGTTTGGCACTGCCAACGTCAATGTTGCTGACGACCAAGAGAGGACGCTGCCCTATCCGCTTTAGGAAGATTCCTCCGCGTGGGATCAGTGTTCCCGTGACATACGCAAGCTCCGGATTGCCTAGAGTACTCTCACCGATAACAAGGACCGTGTCCAGCCCGCGTCTTCTCATTTCGTCGTCGAACGCGTCAAACAACAGACTCGCCCTACTTCCCGGTAGTGGACCGTCGAACCCGCCTTGCGTGCCTGTGATTAATACTCAGCGCTTCAGAGAGCTTTCTCCAGGGGGCTGCGAAACGCAGGAACGAGTTCACCATGGCTCGGAGCGCAATAAGATCTCTCGCGTAAAATGCGATCTTTGTTACCTTTCCCTGTCTGGTCACTCGGATGAAGGCTCTGCTCGTACGTGGGGCGACTATCTCTGGGATAAGTGCCCGTTCGATTGCTTCGGCGTCTGACTCGTTGAGGAAATCAATTGAAACCTCAGCTTCTGCTTTGGCGTTTCTCAACTCTCGTCGACCTGCGCGATATTCCAAAGTTGACCGACTGAGGCCTTGCCGACCGACAAGGCTGAGCTTTGTTTATCGTCATTCGGTCTGTTCTTCGACAGCCTCTTCGGGTTTCTTTCTTCTCCTTCTCCGCTTTTCCCGAGCTTCGGCTGCAGCTTTCTCCTCAGTAGCACGTGCCTCTGCCTTCTGCTTGAGTTCCGCAGCTAACAGTCCTGCAGCCAGTCCTTCTCGGGCGGCGCGTTTGGAGATTTCGCCCAACTTTGTTGCGGGAAGATAGGCTCCACCAGCGAATTTTACGCCGCATTTGCGGCAGTTCCAGACGCCAACAGTCAGCCGCTTCACGGCTCGAACGTGACATCTGGGGCATTCATGGGGGACGCGCATTCCGGCAACTACTTCGGCATATCTTCTCCTTGGAGCGGTACCGTATCGGGGACCGAAGCTTCCTGCTGGTCCTACTTTCTTGACTTTCATCTTCCGGCAGTCGCTCCTCTGATTGTTTCACGAATCTCCTTACCTTTCTCGATTGCAGTCCTCACTGCTTGCCTGACTTCTTGGTCCGTGAAAGTTCCTAGGCCTCCCTTTTGCATGGCGCAGATGCTGCCATCTCGGCCCGTAGTGACTGTGAGTCTAGAACTCATCACAAGCTCCTCTTCCAAGCAGGGATCTAGGATCATGTTGCCATCTATCTTTGCAGCCGTGACGGCTACAGGCTCGTTGTGGACCGGCAAAGGCACCAGTTCATCGCTTGTGCGCACTTCCTCGCCCTCCATCTCATACCGTCTCATCTTGGACGTGAGCAGAGCCGCCAGCGCAGATATCGCTGCAGCGTCGATAAGGTTCCCATCATGGTCAAGAACGTACACGTCAACAAAAACGATAACGACCTGCTTCTTCGGTTCCACACACAGCGCCTCAAGTCCGATTGCCTTCGATTCGCGGATCCCTCTATCCACTACTCTAGCAAGCTCAATTGCGCCTTCGCTTGGAGGGCCTGGTTCAAAACTAGGTGAAGCGAATGGCACCAGCTCGGCATTGACGGCGAGGACTCCTTGGTTCGGCGTGTCGGGGAACGGTTTTCCCAGTTCGACTTTGATGCCAGTCATAACCTTGGTCTTGCCTAGGTTTACCATGGCTGATCCATTTGCTTTCTGGACCATCCCTGTTTCGATCTTCAGATCTCTATAGTCCGTTAACTTTCGTTCATCGATCCTTCGTCCCTTTGCTAGGAGATCTACGATGCCTTTCTCTTCGATCTTCCCGATCGGTGGTTGTTGCGGGGTTGTTGACATCAGGCTTTTGCCTCCTGAGGTTCGTGTCTCTCCTCAGCCTGTTCCTTGACTGAGATGTACTTCCGTTTGAGGGCCTCAACTTGAATCTCGTTGATCTTCTTGCACGCTGCAATGCCGATGTCTAGTGCCTGATTGAATTCTTCTTCAGTCAGGGAGCCGTCCATCTGAAGCAGCGTGATGACACCCGACTTGGGCATAAACGCAATGGGAAGATCAGCGTCGCCCTGTTTGTCCTCGATATCGGACGGGTCTAATGCGATCTTCCCGTCAATCTTGCAAACCGCGCACGCAGCGACGATCTCTTTCAGTGGCACGCCTGCATCTGCCAGTGCTAGCGACGCAGCGGTTATCCCCGCGCATCTGCTGCCCCCGTCTGATTGCAGGATTTCAATGAAGATGTCTATTGAGGTCCGGGGGTACACCTCGGACATTATTGACGTTTCTAGGGATTCTCTGATGACTTTGGACAGTTCGAGTTCTCTTCGCGATGGGGCAGGAGACTTCCTCTCCTCAACCGAGAAGGGCGCCATATGATAGCGACACTTGATTACCGCACGATCTGCAAGTGCAATGTGCTTCGGGTGGGCCTCTCGAGGGCCGTAGACTGCGGCTATGATGCGGTTCTTTCCATGTTCAATGTAAGCAGATCCATCAGCCTTGTCCAGTACCCCGACATCCATCTTGATAGGCCTGAGCTCGTCTAGCTTTCTGCCGTCCAGGCGTACACCGTTCTCATCAACAAGCTTGACTTCGGGTTTGTTCATCTCTTTCTTACCTCAATTCCCTGTTCATCATCTCGCTTACGCGATCCGTGAGTCCTCGGGTGTGTGCCTCTCGTTCAATCATGTACATTGCTGCAGCTGCCACTTGCTCATTCTTGGGTTGCCGACCTGATACCAAGACCGTTCCGTTTTGGCCGACGATTATCTCGCAACTTGTAGCCTTCTTTAACAGGCTTATCATCGATCCTTTTCGACCGATCAGTCGTGGAATCTTCGCCGGCGAAACATGGACAACTCGTCCTGAGGAAACCTTCCCCAATCCGCGACCCCTTACAGTCAACAATGGGTCGCGTGTTCTATCAAAAGCGATCACCTCGGCCATCACCAAGTCCCCAATGTTGAAAATTCGAGTGAGATCCTTTCTTGCGGCCATCGCTCTTGAGGCCGGTGTCTCTGAAAGGGGAAGCAATGCGGGATATGGCGAAGATATGTCAACATTCCACCCCGACATCGCGATATCCACTACGCGCCCAATGATGAAGTCATCGACGCGGGGGGTGTAGCATCCTTTCAGTGGAACAACTATGAGCTTGTTTGCGACCAGCTCGGCAAGGCCAATTCTTGATGCGTATACCTTGTTTCCTTCTCGGTATGTGTTCTCTCCCGGGAAGTAGGATCCTTCAGCCAGCACTTCTCCGGGTGCAACAAGCTGTTTTTTCTCAGCGAATATGGTCAACTATTCCATCTCAGCACTCGCGTAGCAAGGAGGTCAACCACGGAGGCGGCCTACTTTAACACTTTTGTCTGTACGGTACCTTGTGTGAGTTTGCCGAGCCGATCGATGAATGACCCATAGAGTCCGGCCGGCATCTCAACGAGGGCTACCAAGGACCCGTCTTTTTGCCACTCTTCCTTCGTGATCGTCCCGAACCCTTTGATCGAACCATACGCCTTTGCCGCGTGCTCTGGGAAGATCTTCACAACGACTTTCATCTTGTCGATCTTGATGGGTAGAAGCGTTCGAAGCTCCTCGATTACGGCCTTCGCCTGCTCCTCTGCCGGCTTGAACGGATCGACAACTAGGCGGATCTGATTGAACGCCTGTTCGATCCTAAGTGGGGGATGAGGTGTGCCGGTTCTGGGGTCAATGCAGTTGCGTGATACGAAGGCTACGATCTGTTTCCTCTTGTCGTCTACGAGCTGTCGTCTTTGCTCGGTGGTGAGCTGAAGTTCACCATGTTTCATGATGTCTTCGGCGACGAGAAGAGGATCAGTTGTTCCGAACGCCTTCTGAAGCTTCTCGTCCGATGCGTGTGTTCCTTTGTTGGCGTCAGCGTAGATCTCATCGATTACAAGCATTTGTGAGATCGGCGTGGGCTTGCCCATCTTATAGTCGAGGGCAGGCTCCGGTTTGACTAAGATCTCGAACTTCTCGCCACTCTTAGTGATCCTTGCCGTTGTGTACTTGTCGCTCATTTGGTGCCAGCCTTTTTGGCTGACTCGAGCTTCTTGAGGTATTTGTCGACATCGGCCGGCGCGAGCTTGGTGAACTTCTTCGTCGCCGATGAGATCAAAGCAATCCTGATCTTCTGTGCATCGATCTTGTCCTCGAGCACTTTGCTCATGCACTTCAGGGCCAGTACGACGCTGTCGTCGAGGGTTATAGAGTCTTTATACTCGGCCTCGAGGATCTCGTTGGCGGTATCGCCGCCAGCCCCGATAGCCCAAGCCTTGTAAGCTAGGTAGGCACCGCTAGGATCTGTCCAGAAGATGTGACTACCCTTTCGATCCATCCCTCCGAACAGAATAGAGATTCCGAAGGGCCTAACACCAGCGTGCTGCGTATAGAGTTGCTTGATCTCCCCAATTCGTCGAGTCAGAATCTCAACATCGATCGGCTCATCGTATAGGAGCCGATTGCTCTGTGCATAGATTCGTGCTTGATCAATCAGAACGTGAGCATCACAGCTAAGGCCCGCAACGGCTGCACCTACGTGTTCGTCGATCTGAAAGATCTTCCACATAAATGTGGGATCCTGAAGTTTCGAGGTCGCCCGTTCCTCCGCGGCCAAGACAACGCCCTCAGGCGACGTCATCCCCAACACAGTCGCTCCTCTTTTTACGGTCTCGGAGGCATACTCAACTTGGAAGAGCCGACCGTCCGGAGAGAACACTGTGATTGCACGGTCGTATGCTCCAGGCACAGAAAACATTGACAATCTTTTTCACCCTTGTAGACTGCTATTTGTAATTGGCAACCTCAAGTCCCCTAGCACAACATTTGTGCGGGGATAGTGCTCGGTTGCTTTCTCCCCTTAGTCCATTGGCCCACTATCTAAATCCAGCGCTTCGACTGAGAGACGCCCACACGCAAAGAGAAAGCAGCAATTCTTGTTCCGAGCGATATCGGAATCCCGCAGCCCGGGTGTGATTGGGTCCATTCTCAGGTGTCTACGAGGCGCGACCGAAGCAAAAACCCGAAAAGGAGCGAACTACTATCCTAGGAGCGACACAATGCTGGCATTGTGTCCTCCGACTCACAGGTGTCTGAGTGTGAAAGCGATGATAGAAATCGATTGCGGGGAGTTCCATGGCGACCGACACGCCCTAGCCGACTATTTGCGAGAGAAACTCAAGGTTGAAGTCCAAACGGACCGGAAGGTCTTCCGAATTGGGTCCAGCGACAAACCTGATGCTGGACCAAGTACACAGGAAGTCAAAGACTTGGTCAAACGGGCGCTCCACCACATAAGGGCGGACGAATACCACGTCGTCACTCAAGAGGGTGTTCTCAGCATCAGACAACGAAAGACTCGAGAACACTATGCGAAAAGGAAGGGGTCTGGCCCCTCAGTTCGGCAGACTGTGCCTTATTTCTTCCCCGGTTGACCACTCGATGTGGCCATGTGACTCGAGAACAATGCGCTGTAAAATCCAAGCTGATTCTGTATGTATGTGGGTCCGACCGTCGCAGAGTTCGTCATCGCCCCTCAGCATCGAGGCATCTGCCTGGGACTGGCGTCGTCATACCCGAACTTGACTCTACACGCCGATTCTATAAGGTGTTGTTCTTAGCCGGTGAAAGAGGTTCAGTTCTGAACGACGCCTTTTCGATGAATGGTTCAAGCGTCTCTTTCCGGCACCTTGTAGTAACGCAGCTTGTACGAATTATACCGGAATGGGGTGAGGCATCTCTCACAGCAAAAGATCTGTCTGGGACTGGCCTCGTCATCCCCGATCAATATTGGTGAATAGCGGCTATTACTGCTTTCCGCAACTCGGCTGCTATGCTAGGTTGAAGCCGCAGGGAGGGGGGCGAGTGTCTGGCAATGTGGGGATGGTTGATGGAAAGGCGTAAGTCTATTGAAACATGTCAGCAGGTCGTTACTGCATGGAGTAGTGGTGCAACTTGGAACTCTCGAGAGAAATCGACTTCCTTTCACGGCTAGTTGAAATCGATACGGACTCCAACCTGAAGACGGGATACGTGGCCTGTGCGGACGTTATCAAGAAAGAGGCTGAATCGATCGGACTGAGGACTGAGGTTTATGACTCAGTCGACGTCGCCCCAGACAAGAAACCTAGGCCAAACGTGATCGCACGACTCGATGTCGGCGCACGGGAAACGGTTCTTCTCGCAACCCATTACGATGTCGTTGCCGCCGGCACCGGATGGCGACATGACCCGTTCAAACTCGCCGTCGAAGGAGACAAAGCCTTCGGACGAGGTGCCGCTGATGACAAGAGCGCCATTGTCTGTGCGATGAGTGCGTTGCGGGAGTTGAAGGAGAGGACACCAAGGGCGAATGCTATCCTCCTGGCGTGTCCTGATGAGGAAGTCGGAGGCGAATTGGGTCTTGGATACGCAGTTAATCACGCGAATGTGCGTGGTGATGCTGCGATTGTGATTGATGCCTCGCCGGCTGTTGTTTCGATCGGTGCCAGCGGCATACTGTGGGGCAAGGTTGTCGTGAAAGGGAAACAAGGGCACGCTGGTTACCCGCAGATCGCGAAGAACGCCATAGACGAGGCGCTCCCGTTCCTTCAAAGACTCTCCAAGTATGCAAAGATTCGAGAGCGAATCAGGTCAAAGATCCTAGCGCCGCCCGGGTCTCCCCATAAGCAGATCTGGGGGAGATTCACCCTCACCATGCTCAACGCAGGCGAGAAAGAGAACATCATTCCAGGAGAATGTGAAGCGAGGTTCGACATGCGTGTGTGCCCAGATGAGAACTACGAAAGGGCAAAGAGGGATCTCGAAAGATACTTCAAGAAACTCCGGTCTGCGCAAGGAGTCAAAGCTACACTGGAGTTCACGCAACAAACACCATCCAACTACTTCACGGATCCCAAACATCCTATTGTCGCTAGGTTCGCTCGCGCAGCAAGTGAGGCCTTCGGACGGAGAATCCCTGTGGCAGGAGAGCTGGGCGGCAACGACGGGCACTTCTTCTCCAAAGTTGGAATCCCGGTCATCAGTTTTGGCCCGATTCGCGACGACTGCCGGTTCCACGGTGTAGACGAGTTCGTCTATCTCAAGGATATCGAACTAGTGAAGAAGACCCTCGTGAACCTCGTGTGTGATTGGGGCACCGACATCACCTGAACCACAACCCCTGCCGCCGGTCCTCAGCTCACCGTCGGATACGCTGATCTCCTTGTCCAAAACGGATAGCTGGAAGCGTCCTTCTTCCAACGAGCCAACTCCTGACGGCTGATACCCCCCTTTTTTCACTGGATAGGCCTATTCGATCATGACCATCGGCGTGATCCTCCCTGTATTGCTAATTATCGCATTGGTGGGAGCAATATCGTATCATGCTCCAAACAGACAGTCTGCTAGCTTGCGGTTCATCTCTGTCGCCGGGGAATGCGGACTTTAAGTGCCCTTATCGTCCCCGAGGACCGGATAACCATCGCCCCCGCAGGTTGTTGATTTAGCTGCGAGATCATTGCGAGCGCCGCTCGCAATCTCTCCACCGACTCGAGCGTACAACGAAACACCGCCTTGTCCCCCACAGGGTCAAGTCCAATCAGCCTTACCTTCATCTCTGCGACCCCAAATCTGCCGAAATTTCGCTCAACCGAACCAACGACAGCTTCCTCGATAGCTTGTGCGGAGACTGGATCCTTGGTCAGGAATCTAACGAGAAGGTACCGGTGCCGTCTTCTACTCGTCGTGTGTCAACCTCCTCACGATTCTCACGCCTTCCTCCAATTGCGGCTGCTCCGCTCTCAGGCGGTTCTGCCTGACTATCGCAAGGGGGATTTCCGAGACGCCCGCCAGTGCGGCTTGAGGCGAAAGGCCGAGCATGTGCAGAATGGCGGCCACGTCCCTCGGGGTTCTCAGCTCAAAGGGGTTGGATGCATTAGTGGACCCAATGACTGGCGTAGATGCCTCAGCTGCCACCTCGAGCTCTCGTCTCTGCCTGCCAAGTCTCGTTTCACACCCTGGTCCTTGAGTCAACTCCGACATGTTGAACTCCAGAGCAGCCCGGCACGTGCTGGCCAGGTTTCTCCGGAACGAGCTGCCTGGTCCTTGCTTAGGGAAATGAACGATATCGACTCGTCTATCACGCACCGCCACTCGAGAGACAGACAGTGCAATACAGTCTACGGCAACAATCTCGTATTTGTTCCTGAATCTGCGCAGGCTCCTCAATAATTCCTCGCGAGATCTAGGTTTCAAGTTCAATCGCTTGGCAACGTCAAGCCCCGCGTCCTTGAACGAACTCATTGCCGCTGGTGCAGGTGTCAGCTGGTCAGGAGGGACGACGAGTCCAACAACCGCTGTCCCAAGCTCATTGAGAAGCTCTGCCATTGAACGAGCGTTGGCAGCATCATTCAACGGCGGGCATAGGTGTAGGTCGGCGTACCTTCTCATGACACGAGCCCGCTCTCCCTGCACAGATCAACGATCCTTTCAGAACCGTACCCCGAAACGAATTTCAGTCTCATTCGAATAGGGTCGCCTTGGTAGAGCTTGACCGCTCCCAGAAAGGCGTCCTGTTTGTTGAACCGCAGATAGAGGTTGCCTTCCTTGTCGACACAGCTCTCGATATCGTTGCCTAGAAACTGTTTGTCTGATTCTGACAGCCTCTGTGACAGAACTTGGAGCGCGTTCGGGAGCAGCGCCTTTCCCGTAAGCTTCGCTGATATTGTGGCGATCGTGTTTCCATGATGACCTTTCACGTACTGACGGGTCAGATTTGGCTGTGTCTGTGAAATCAATTCGAGGAGGAATATTGTCGCTTGCTCCACCTTCTGTAAGTCTTCTGTGGCGTGGGCGATCACGCTAAGATGCGCCGAGAGGAATGGCGTGCTCTTAGGTGGCATGCTGGGACACGACTGATAGGGAACGCTCTTGTCTAGGTGCCTTTTACTAGTTGCTGGATTCAAGGTTTCAGGCTCTCTTGAGTGTGATTTGCCATGGAAGACTTTCAGTTCAAACAGGTAATCGCTGTCAGAAGAGACCTAGACATGGGAAAGGGAAAGGTTGCTGTCCAAGTCGCTCATGCGGCTGTATCGGCAGCTGAGATGGCTCGCAAAAGGTTCGCGAAATGGTGGGATGTGTGGCTGAGGGAAGGCCAATGCAAGGTTGCAGTAAGAGTGGACTCCCTTGAGGAGATCCTCCAGTTGGAAAGGAAATCAAAGGAACTTCAGCTTCCTTTCGCCCTGATCACAGACAGAGGTTTGACGCAAATTGAGCCCGGGACGACGACTTGCCTGGGTATAGGTCCAGCTCCATCTGCGATCATTGACTCACTGACGGGGAACCTTAGCCTACTTTGACCGTTGTCTTTGGGGAGATATTCTGGTCCATCCTCCACGCCTGCCTTTCAGGATGGGATGCAAATTCTCAGGTTTTCTGAGGTTCATCATCACGACCTCCACGCCTTTCTTGGCCGCGCGCTCGGCTTCGAAGAGCTTGCCTTGCATCCCTGCGGTGACATCAGGCATTCTTGACCCCAGAGCCGACCCTGCGATCTTACGAATTTCGCTGCAAGAAATCGTTTCTAGCAGCTTGGCATCTTTGCAGGTCTTTGGGTCCGAAGAATATAGGCCGTCCACATCGGTTCCGTAAATGATCATTGATGCCCCTATCCGAGGGGCGATCCAAGCGGCCATCTGGTCTGCTGATACCACTCTCCAACCCTGCTCAAGATCTGGCACCAAGTCTCCACCGAATAGCGGAACAAGCCCTAGCTCTGAGAACTCGCGGATCGGACCAAGCTCGGCTCTGCACAGTCTTCCTGATCGTGCCATCATGAAGCTGGATGGAGTGAACGGTACGACAGGAATTCCATGACTACAAAGGATTGAAACCAGTATCTCTTGCAGTCTGAGCAATTGCAGCTTTGTCCTAGCAAAGCTCCTTGTCTTCTCTTTACTGAATCCCTCGTCGAGTCCAAATCGCTTCACTGGTATATGGCCAAACGAACCCGCTCCATTCAGGAGAATCAGTCTGTCTCGGACCCTCGCGAGTTCTCTCGCTATTCTGTGCATTGAACGGAGGTCTGCCTTGAACGCCAGCCTCTTGTCTGTTATTACAGATCCACCAAGCTTGATAATTACGGTCCTACTGCTGCGAGCCAATCCCTGCCTACCCGTGGTTAGGTTCACACTCTAGCGAAAAATAAGGGCTCTGTGTCGCTAACGTTTTCGCTTCTTCACTGACTTAGCGCTACGCTTGGCCTTCCTCTTGCGACGCTCGGGACCTTTCTTCGCCTCGGGCACGACAGCAGGAGTCTCCACTGCAGCCCCCGGCGCGGCAGTCTCCTGAGTGGGAGGAGCCAGGAACGTGGTCAACGCGGTCACGTTCTGCGGGTGAATGGTAGATCTGCGCTCATCTACTCTTATTCCCATTGAACGGGCTTGCGATTTCAGGACTCCGGCTTGCTTGAGTTCGCCTAACGAAAAGCCTCGAGCCTTTCGCAGCTTATGTGCTCCATGCACGAACCTTGGAACTAAGGGAACCGGTGGCGACATTTCCGACAATCTTGTTCACTCCCCTCATGCATGCAGCGCAAGGGCGTGCACAATTGTCTCGTCTTTCTTGATAGCAGGATGGTTTGGATCCACGAGAACAACCTCGAACCATTTGCTCCTCCCGTCTTCCCACACGTAGTAGGAATTCAGCACGGATAGATTAGGGAACTTCCTGGCCACTCGCTCTTCTGCTATCTCTTTGAGGCTTTTCGCTCTGGTGAACTTTGTCACACCAAGCGCTCTTGGCCTTCGTCCGGATGATGGGCGCTTCTTTCTGGCACCACCCCTTCTAACGCGCACCCGTGCCATAACAAAACCCTGCTTCTTTCGGTATCCCAGACTTCTCGCACGATCCGGACGAGTCGGGAATTCCACACGCTTGATGACGCTATCTCTTCTCCAGGAGATGGCTGCCTGGCGAAGGTATTGAACAACCGCACTATTGCCTCGCTCCTTCCATCCCCTAGACACATACTTGTACGCCCCCATGCATTCTCGCCGGCTTTTCGCCTTCCTATTCTATGGTTATGGATTCCCACCACACAGGAAACTGCTCGATAAAGGTTGCCCCGTTTGCAGATCCACATCCTAGCATCATGCTGCTCGTGCATTGCTGCATTGGCTCGTGAGGACGGACAACGATTTCACTTGAAATGATCAAGCTAAGTTGTCTCGATCACGAAAAACCGGTTCAGACAGTATGCAGTTCGCTCGCTACTCAGTATCACGTGTGTCCACTCGGTCTGCAGCAAAGAGATCATTAGGCAATTCTGTGCATTTGTAGAGGGGAATGTGGTGCACAGTGGGCTTCTGTGTGGGGGTAGTAGGAAAACCCAATGTTGGCAAGAGCACGTTCTTCAGCGCAGCAACACTCGCGCACGTAGCAATTGCGAACTATCCGTTCACCACCATCAAGCCGAACAGGGGAATGGCGTACGTCAGGACTCCTTGCGTGTGCAGAGAGCTTGGCGTTCAGGACAACCCAGCCAACTCTGCGTGTATTGAAGGCACACGACTGATCCCCGTCGAGCTTGTGGATTGCGCAGGACTAGTCCCAGGTGCGTGGCAGGGAAGAGGTCTGGGTAACCAGTTCCTAGACGAAATCAGACAGGCTGACGCGCTCGTGCACATCGTCGACGCAGCGGGAGCAACTGACATCGAAGGAAAGCCGTGCAGTATCGGGTCCCATGACCCGCGAGAAGATGTCGAGTTCCTTGAGAAGGAACTGGATATGTGGCTCCTCCAGATCGTCAAGAAGGATTGGGACAGAACAGTCAAGCGGGTAGAAGGGACCAAGGATGACTTTGGCTCCGTCCTGGAAGATCGACTGAGCGGACTTGGAGTCAGACGAGCCCATGTCCTGAAAGCGCAGACCGATCTTGGCCTAGATGCGGCGCATCCAAGTCGATGGAACGACGACCAACTGCTGAAGTTTCTCCATGAAGTAAGACGAGTGACGAAGCCAATGCTTATCGCTGCCAACAAGATTGACATTCCAATCGCTAAGGACAACACCGAAGCTCTGGAAAAGCTGGGCTACCAAGTAATCCCGTGCTGTGCGGAAGCGGAGTTAGCGCTAAGGAGAACCGCTGAGAAAGGATTGACAGACTACAAGCCCGGAGATAGCAACTTCAAAGTGATTGGGCAAGCACTGTCGGCTGAGCAACAAGCCGCGCTGGATAGGATAAGAGAGAAGATCCTGATACCATGGGGATCTACTGGGGTTCAAGCCGCGATCGACTACGCCTTCTTCAAGATGTTGAAGATGATCACGGTGTACCCTGTTGAAGACCCCGAAAGACTAACCGATCACAAGGGCAGAGTGCTCCCCGACGCGTACCTTGTCCCCTTTGGCACCACCGCGAAACAGTTCGCCGGAATAATCCATTCTGATCTGGGAGAGGGATTCCTCTACGGCATAGAGGCGAGATCCAAGATGAGGATCGGGGAGGAACAAGTCTTGAAAGATCGCGATGTAATCTCGATTGTGAGCGCGAAGAAGCGAGGATAGTAGGGGCAGTAACGCGCTATTCCTGCGGCGACATTACGTCCTCGGAAACAACGGAACAGGCGGGGATCACCGCCCCGGAAGCAATTCGGATACCCGGCATGAATGACGCGTTTATGCCCGTCCTGACGTTGTCACCGGTTACGATACCAAGCTTTCTTAGACCCGTGTCCACGAGGCTGTCCTTTATCCTCATGCGCACTGTATTGTCGCTGAGCTTGAGGTTCGCGACTATAGTGCCCGCCGCCAAGTTGCAGTGCTCTCCGATGATGCTGTCGCCAACATAGGAAAGATGCGGTATCTTCGTGTGGTCCATGATGATGCTATTCTTGACTTCACAGAAGGCACCAATTGCCGATCTTCTCCCGACACACGTGCCCGCACGTATGCGAGCGAGAGGCCCTATCACTGAGCCCTCTCCAATCCGAGCCGGCCCTTCGATGACTGTTCCTGTTCTGATAAGAGCGCCTTTCTCGATTGTAACCTGACCTGTCACTTTCGCCCCTTGCTCAATTCTCCCGGCGATCCTTCGCTTTGATCTGGCAAGGAGACGTGCGTTTGCAGCAAGTACATCCCATGGCTTTCCGATGTCTTGCCAGTCAGATGGGTCAATCCTCGCAAATGCCACAGGTGTTCCAGCCTTGGCAAGGGAGGATATCGTATCGGTGATCTCAAATTCGCCTCTTCCTGACCGAACTGTCGTTTGCAGGTGATCGAATATTGTCGGATTTAGAACGTAGATTCCTGTGTTAGCGAGATTGCTGGGGCTTTGTGATTGACTCGGTTTTTCGACGATCTCGGTGAGCAAATCCCCTGAGACTTTGGCCATTCCATAAGACTCGGGACGCGAAACGGGAATGAGTCCGATCGTTGTTTTCCCCCCTTTCTTCCTATACGTGTCAAGAACACGGTTTATTGCACGTGGGGTAACCACGAGGTCGCCGTATGCCACCAAGAAGTCATTGCTACCAACCTTATCCTGCGCCATCAAGATGGCGCTCGCGGTTCCCGAGATATCCGGCTGGTCGACGTAGTCGACAGTAACGCCCAATTTGGAGCCGTTACCGACATGTTTCTTGACGAGTTCGCTTCTGTATCGAGTGACCAGCACGATTGACCGTATTCCTGCCGACCTGATAGCGGATATCACATGCTCTACTATCGGCTTGCCAGCAACCGGGATCATATGCTTAGACCGGTTCTCGGTCAATGGCCAAAGACGCACCCCTTTCCCTGCTGCAAGGACTACCGCCTTCAAAGTCCCATTAGGCTCTCTCATGCCCGGTCCTCCACTAGTACCAGACTAGGATCTGATAGATGTCATTTGCGCGGGTCATTTGACCGTGGCTCTTAAAAGCGCCGCAAGTTGAAAACCAGCTTCTTCGGGAGAAGACACCAATTGCCCTTCGACCTAATCTCATTCACCACGGGTATTGTGGCAGGGGGTCTAGTCGGCGTGCTCGCAGGCTATCTTCACGAAACAGAAACCATCGGAGAACTCCAAGAAAAAGTTCGGATGGCCATGGTTCAATTGGAGAAGACCACTTCCACGATCCGGAACAGAGCCGGCAAGGAACCTGCCGGGTCCGATCTGCAGCATCAACTTCAGCAGCTGCAGGACGAAATCAAGAAATTGTACCGGAGACCTGATCGCTAGGCTTCTACAGCCTTGGGTTGCACCGATGTTTCGCCGGGTTTGGCCATCACGCCTTCAGGAATTATCATGAGCTTAGACTTCCTAACTCCCACGTGTCTCAGTGGAGAGACCTTCTTGGCAAGATTATAGATCTCAGAGCCGAATATGCCGAGAACCATCTCATGGCAGAGCTGATCGTACGCTAGAGTGTCCGCTTTCTCCTCTATTGTCTTCCTCATGATGCTCCTGATCAGATGCTGCTGATTGGCATTGACTCGGTCTCTCGTGAAAGCGACTACCGATGCACGAGTCACGTATTGATCCTTTGAAGTCACGTTGAAGATCGCATCTATGCGTGTGCTTCCCCGCCTCACCAAGCTACGGAGGTAGTCTGCCGCGTACTCGTGCCCCTTCAGGATGGTGTCTGCGCGAGTGCCCTTCACATTCGCGACGAGGAAATAGAGTTTCTGCGACTGGTGGGAAAAATCGTTTGTGATATCGTAGAGTGTTGTCTCTACCACTCTGCCAATCACTTTGACTGGGTCACTACAGGGAATCGAGGCGACTTTCTTCTCGCCGAAGTACGCGGGTGCGTAGACATCGTACCATTCCTTGGCACGCCACTTGTCCCTGACCTTCTTGGTAGCCTTGGACAATCTTCTATCACTGAGCGAAAACGCAGCATCCTCCGAGGGCTATTAAACCTTTGGCGCGTCATAGCAGTCTGATCAGTGCTTCGTCCGCGCTCTGGTCCTTCCGTATTTGGGTGTCGATGCGAGTCCGTCAACCGCGATTAGGCAGAGCAACAGGTCATCAATGGTGGCTAGCAGTGAATCGACATCTTGCGCACCGGTAATGGTTGAGACCACTCGTTTTCCTTTGACCCGAGATGTGATGTGAAGCGGCTTAGGTGCCGCCCGGTTATCCGCCTCCACGGCGGCTTTTATTGATCTAGCAGTCGAGGCATCGGCGTAGTGGGTCGTGACTGTTGCCTTCACTTTTCCTTCATCTGCTCGATGATCAAGTTGTCTATCATACGATAGAACTCTTCAGCATTTGCGGATCGGATGTGCGCTCCCGCGGCCACAGCATGTCCTCCACCGAAGCCCCCGAAAGCGGCGGAGGCTTTCTGCAGAGCAAGGCCGAGATCCACTCCCTTCTTTAGCAGAGCCTCAGGCGCCCTCGCGGATATCTTCACTCCCCCGTCTCTGGATCTCGCGCCCACAATTGTTGCCTTGTTCGGCCTGAGGTGTCCTGCCATGGACAGGATCGAGGAGAATGCGCCTGTCATGTTCTCTGCGATTTTGTCCTCACCTCTCACCACGCAGACCGCATTCAGCTCCATGATAGCAGAGGGGGTTTCAGTGAGCCATTCCATGTACTGTGCGAGCGTTTTTCGATATCTGGCAACTAGTTCTTGCACCTCATCTAGGATACCTCCCCTTTCGCCAAGACAGATTGATACCGCTAGGCCTTCTCGATCCATTCTCCCGCATGCGTTGAGCATTGATGAGAATTCGCGTGCATCTCGGGTCAGGCTTCCTGCGGGCTCGCCTGTGATCGTGTAGACTGTTCCTATCAGTTCGAGCGCCTTGCTTCCTTTGAAGCCCTTCGAGACGAGTAGCTCGACTATTGCACTTAGCAGGGTCTGCTTCTCCTCGCGAGTCAGGTCGCTGGTTGTTCTCCATCGTTCCCCGACTTTCAGGGGGATATTGTGGGACGCAAGCAGCGCTGTGCAGTTGTCTTCTTCCCCGGTCAAGTGTGGCAGGTAAGGCGTTGTGGTCAGCGCAAGTGCACGATGTATGGGCCGAGTTTCTCTACCAAAGAACAGCAAGTCCTTGTCAGTTTTCAGAGACCCGCACTTTATGCCGTCTTGGACTGCGAGTTCGTTAGGCCCGCGTAAGCGTCGCTCATTGTTCTTGTCCTGCATATCACCAAGGGCACCAACTACAGCAAGCACAGAGAGATCGCTGTTTGACGGGGACATCTTGCGGGCGACCAGATAGGCAAGCCCGGCGGCGCTTATCTCAGTGGCGCCGTCGATCCCGAACTCATGCGGGTTCACCTGAAGTACTCTCATCGGGGTTTTTCCGGTGGGTGGATGATGATCTATTACCAGGATTTCGTGTTCTTCGGCCGTTTTCGTGAGGCTATCGAGATAACCGCTGCCTATGTCTGTGAGCACGAGCAAGTCAGGCTCAGAGCGCAAAGCTTCCTCCAGAGTCTCAGGGGCTAGCTCCTTTACGACTCTGAGTTGGAACTTCGCTTTGATCCGTGCGAGACTAGATCCCATGATACCGATTGCCGCTAGTCCGTCGGCGTCGTAATGAGAAAGTAGTAGAATCTTTGATTCGTGAGATGCTTTGTCCCTGAGGATCTCGGAAGCTTCCGCTGCTCTCGCGAGAAGAGCTTCTAAATCTGGTTCAGACGACATCTCTAGGCCACGGAGGCGGCCATCGGTTTGTATTCCCACTCCGGCTGCAGTTTGCCCTGTGCTTTGTAGTACTTCACGAGACGGTGTATTTTGGACTCGGCCATTGCGAGTGCTCGCTTGTTGTGGTAGTCTTTCCTGTTCTTTTCCAAGTGTTTTCGAAGGCCCTGGGCTCTGCGAAATAGGTAGTCAAGGTCTTCAGGGACTTTCGGAATCTGGCCTGACGCCCGAGCCAACTGCGTTATATTCTTTCCCGTCACAGGTTTGACAAGGGGCACCCCGTACTTATCTCGGAGAATGGTCCCGATTAAACCCGGTGAGTTTCCTTCCTTTGCGAGCTTGGCTATTAGACCCTCAATTTCCTCCGGTGTATATTTCAACCAAGCCGGGGGCTTCTTGCTTACGGGTCGCGTCGAACCCGACCGGCCTCGTTTGCTCGTATACAGTCTTGCTAAATCAGACACACTCCGAGGGTGCACCAATTCCAGATTTTGGTATTCGACCATCCCTGCTCTATTTAAGTCGTTCCCGCAAAATCGGCTTGCACTGTGAGTAGCCATTTTGAGAGTTTCTTGAACGAGGTCGCCCTGTGGGACAACCTATTCTTTTCTCTGACAGTCATCTGGGCGAACGTTCTGCCATCTCCCTTGGTCGGGATGAAGATTGGATCAAATCCAAAACCGCCCACTCCTCTAGGCCGCAGTGCTATGTATCCGAATACGCTCCCCGTGAAGCACCTCGGCTTTCTGCTTGGTGCACAAAAGGCTGCGACGGATGAGAACTTGGCGTTCCTCTTGGAGATGCCCTCCATTAGCTTCAAGATGCCTTTGTTGCCGAGACGTTTGAAGACGTCCGATGAGTAGGGGCCGGGAAATCCGTTGAGGTTGCGAATGAATAGGCCTGCATCTTCGGCTACAATAGGGATTCCAAGTCGCTTGGCTGCTTCCTGGGCCCCATACGACGCGATTTCTGAAAGGTTGTCAGATTGGATTTCGATCTTCGGAGCAACAAGCATTTGCAGTTGCAGTCCCGAAACTGTAGCCACGGCCTGTGCTTCCCTGAATTTCCCTTTGTTAGATGTTAGGAACCAGACTCGTCTGTGTTCTCTCACTATACCTCCCTCGCTTCTCGATCTCATGCATCTTTGTCAGGACGCACTCTGTGTCTTTTCGTCCTATGACTCGTCGGTAGCCATCGAGTACGGCTTTGAAGGCTCTAGAGTGCAATGCGAAATGCGTACTCTTGAATGCCCTACTCATGAGTAATAGGTCTACGCCCCTTGCCTCTGGTTCACTTGAGTAGCCGCTCAAGCCAAAATCAATGAAGAACAGTTTCTCTCCGTCTCTGAGAATCATGTTGGAAGTAGTAAGATCACCGTGAACAATTCCGCCTGAATGGAGCCGGCCAACAAGCGATCCGACAAGGCCGCAAGTTCGTCTCAGATTCGAATCGTCCATTCCGAAGAAAGCTTCCTTCAGACGAGGACCATTTACATAATCCATGATGATCGTGGAGGTTGCCGTGTCCACCTCATACACGGTTGGTGTCGGAACGCCCGCACGTTTGGAATCGTGAAGGAGATGAGCTTCGCGTGATGTTCGGGCAAGCCTGATGGAAGAATCCAGACGGTCGACCCTGTACGCCTTTGGGAGGCGAGTTTTCATGACGACCTGCCTACCATGCCACTCCTCTAGGAATATGCTAGCCTCCGCCCCTTTGCGGATCAACATGACGGGATCATCTCCAAGGAATTTCAACCTCATCCAGTCGCCAACGAGGCCTGACTTGGCTTCGTTCAATGTCGACAAACAGGCGACACCCGAAAGCCAACGTTCCAGTCCATGAAATCTGGGCACCACAGTCGCCTGCGAACTTCTTATCCACGGCATGGAAAGCGGCGGAATGTTCGTCTGCTACCACCTCAAGCTTCTTGCGGAGGGCGGAATTCGAGGCGACTCCTCCAACGAGCAGAACCTCTTTCTTCTCTGTGTGTGCTAGGCTTCGCTCTACCGCCTCTGCCAGCATCGAGAATGACACTTCTTGGACTGAGTAGCACAGATCCTCAACCGGGGTTCCTGCGTCTAGAAGCTTCGTCGCCGCAGTGAGGAGACCAGAGTAGGAGACATCGTTTCCCTTCACCGTGTACGGAAGCTCGACGAAATTGCTGCTCTTGGCTGCGAGGCGCTCGATCACCGGCCCTCCTGGCGAGGCGAGACCTGCAGAACGGGCAAACATGTCAAGGAGGTTGCCGAGGGTTATGTCCTCTGTCTCACCGTAGATTCTCCACTTGTGACTGGCAAACGCCGCTATGGTCGTGTGTCCTCCAGATAGCAGAACCACTAGCGGGTCGCGAGAACCGGTCGTAAGCGAGCCGATCTCTATGTGGCCGATTGCGTGGTGGACCGGTATCAAGGGGATCCGTAGTTTCGAGGCAATTGCTCTCGCAATAGTGGCCCCGATTCGTAACGTTGGTCCGAGACCTGGGCCGAGCGCGATCGCTACACCATTAATCCCTTTGGCTTCGACTTCAGCGTCTCTGAGCGCACCTCGAATCACGGCATCGGCTATTGATGAGTGATGGTGTGCGGCTTCCCTAGGATGTATCCCTCGGCCCGCAAGTGGAATGTAAACCCGTTTGACATCAGAAAGGATGTGTCCCTCGGAAGTGGCAACGCTCGCACCAAAAGTGTGCGCAGTAGACTCAATGCCGAGGATCAGTGAAGGCATCTGTATCTCCGTGTCGCGAGTCGCGTGATGAAGGCTAAATAGAAGTTGTCTGCGGTATAAGCTGGCCGCGGGTGGCTATAGTGACAGGTGACCGAGAAATCGAAGTTCTTGCCTAGCCTTGGCCGCCCCCAAATAGATATTGAACGGCACGGCATGTTTCGAAGACCCTACTCTGGATTCACGATGCGCAGTGATGAACAGTCTGAGGATGATACTGCTTGAAACATATGATCGGAGCATTAGCAAAGACATACAACTGGAAAGAAGTCGAGCAGACCGTACAAAGCCTCTGGAAGAAGACGCGCGCCTACGAGGTAGTGAAGGCGCAGAGATGTGACGGCCCGAAATTCTACTTCCTTGACGGTCCTCCTTTTCCCTCATCAGACACACCTCACATTGGCACCTGCTGGAACAAAGTCATCAAAGACGTGGTCCTTCGGTACGAAAGGTCAAGAGGCTTTGATTGCAGAGATCAGCCAGGATATGATTGCCATGGCCTGCCAATCGAGCTCGCTATTGAACGGCAACACGACTTTAAGCAGAAGCGAGATGTGGAAGCCTACGGCCTCGACAAGTTCGTCTCCGAGTGCAAGGATTTCGCCAACAACAACTCAAAGGCCATGAGCCGAATATTCGCCGACCTCGGAGTGTGGATGGATTGGAAACGGCCGTATCTCACGCACGACGACGCGTACGTTGAGTCCGTATGGTGGACTGTGAAGAAGTCGAACGAGGACGGCCTTCTGGAGCATGGTTTGAAAGTTGTCCACTGGTGTCCACGTTGCGAGACCGTACTGTCCGACTATGAGGTTGTCTTAGAGTATCGCGAGCTGAGAGATCCTTCAATCTATGTGAAGTTTCCAGTTGAGGGACGTGAGAACGAGTACATTCTCATCTGGACTACTACACCTTGGACGCTACCATCGAACACTGCCGTGATGGTTCACCCAGAATATGAGTACGCGCGTGTGAGATGCGGCAGCGAAGTCTACATCATGGCGAAGGAGAGAATATCGCATGTTGCCGTAGAAACCGGTACTGACCTTGAGCTAGTGGAGACGTTCAAGGGGCAAACGATCGATGGTCTTCGATACAAGTCCCCCTTAGCGGACATAGTTCCTGCACAAGCTCACATGATCGGCGGTCATCGCGTTGTGCTCAGCGCCGAGTATGTGACCCTTGAGGATGGAACTGGATGTGTACATTCGGCACCCGGGCACGGAGAAGAGGACTATGAAGTTGGACGCCGGACCGGACTTCCGGTCGTCATGCTAGTCGACAACCAAGGCAGAATGGTTGCTGAAGCAGGAAAGTATGCTGGCAAGGATGTCAGACAAGCAAACCCAGAGGTAATCGAGGACCTCAAAGCGAGGGGAGCACTTCTCTTCGCCGGTGAAATAGTTCACAGAAGTCCTGTCTGCTGGCGGTGCCACACCCAGCTTATCATACGCGCGACCGATCAATGGTTCATAAAAGTAACCCAAATGCGCGACAAGATGATTGCCGACATCGAGGCAACCCGATGGATCCCAGACTGGGCCGGCGCAAATCAGTTCCGCAACTGGCTCCAAGGACTAAGAGACTGGGTCATCTCGCGACAGAGGTTCTGGGGCACACCGCTCCCAATCTGGGTGTGCGAGTCCTGCAAGAACAGAGAAGTTATTGGTTCATTGAAGGAGCTGAAGGAAAAGAGCATCGACAACAGGATACCCAAAGAACTGCATGTGCCTTGGGTTAACGAGGTCAGGCTCAAATGTGCCTGCGGAGGCGAGATGAGGAGACTTCCTGACGTGATGGTAGGATGGTTCGATTCCGGGGTCTCCTCCTATGCCTGCCTAGGATATCCGAAGAGTCAAACTGAAGCGAAGAAATGGTGGCCAGCGGACTTCATCGTGGAAGGACGCGATCAGATCTCTGGATGGTTCTTCTCGTTACTCAAAGCTGGCCTTGTGGCGTTCGGGGAGACGCCATACAAGACAGTGCTCATGCACGGGTTCATGCTCGACGAGCAAGGACGCGAGATGCACAAGTCGCTTGGCAATTTCGTAGTGCCACAAGAAGCGATCGACCGGCATGGGCGTGACGCGCTTCGACTATACGTATTGCAGAATACGCCCTGGGAAGATCTGAGATTCTCATGGAAGGTTCTCGCGCAGATCGCCGGAGACCTTCAGACAATCTGGAATGTGTACGTGTTTGCCAGCACCTACATGAATCTGGACAAGTTTGACCCAGCCGAGCATCCGCCTGAGAAGATGAAGCCGCGCATGAGGGAAGAGGATCTTTGGCTCATGAGCCGCACTGAGCACACGATCGAGTCTGTGACTTTAGCAATGGAAGGCTACCGTATCCATGAGGCCGTGAGGGCTCTGAGGAGTTTCCTTGTTGAGGATCTCAGTCACAACTACATTCGACTGGTTAGAAAGCGAACATGGGTTGAGAAAGAGAACCCTGACAAGCTCGCCAGTTATGCGGTCCTCTCTCACGCACTCGGTCGGGCCTCAGTAATGATGGCTCCTTTTACTCCATTCATTGCCGAGGCACTCTATCAAGGCATGTTCAGACCGGCCATGGCAAAACCGCATGTCACAATACATGCACTTGATTGGCCCAAACCGAACAGCGCATGGCGGGATGAGAACCTAGAGAGACGACTCGACATCTGCCAACGAGTCATCTCTGCGGCTGCGATGGCTAGAATGAAGGCAGGCCTCAAGCTAAGGCAACCAGTGAAGACTGTGAACATTGTCACCGAAAACGATGAAGTTCGCGATGCCGTGCTGCGGATGAAGGCTCTCCTTCTCGATCAGATGAACACTCGATCTCTGAATGTATCTCCGCCGTCCGAATCGAAAGAGAGCGTCACCCTTCGAACTGTCCCGATCATGGCCGTGCTTGGCCCTGAACTCAAGTCGCGAGCGGCAGAAGTGGCTCAAAAGCTGACAGCTATGGATCCCGAGGATCTTAGGAAGCAACTATCGCAGGGAAAGGTCGAAATCGAAATCGACTCCGAGAAAGTAAGGATCTACGACAAGTACGTGAGTTTCATCGAAGAAGCACAGGACACTGAACCCGCAGCTGATTTTGAAGGAGGCAGAGTATCTATTGACACAACGCTCTCTCCGAATGAGATTGCAGACGGTCTCGCGCGCGACTTGGTCAGAAGAATTCAACAGATGCGCAAGGAAATGGATCTCAGGGTCGATGACTTCGTCGACGTTCGTATAGTCGCGCCAACAGATGAGACATCATCATCTGTGAAGGGCAGACATGACTACATCCTAGGCGAAGTGCGAGCGCAGACGCTAGTAGTGCAAGAGTCCGACAGCGCGAAAGCCCACGGCGAACTTGTCAGGGAATGGTCAATCGGAGACGACGTCTTCTCGATTGGCCTGCGGAGACACGAGAAACGCTACACATCCCATCGTCGGTCCCGTCATTCTCGCATACGAAAACATCGCAAGTCGCACTAGACGTGGATGACTCGATCTAACCACCCCGTTGCGCAGGCGCTCGCGACCAAGCCTACCTTTTTATCTCGACAACATACTTGCACGGTCCAATCTGTAGGTGATGCGCGATGGCTAGCCAAGGAAGAACCAGACGATCAAGCATGGCTGTCCTCGCTATTCTATTCATTGCAGTGGTAGCGGCAGGAGTTCAGGTTGGACATGCGTCATCATCAAACCTTTCCGTTGCTTTCTCAGGCACTGTGCTGGTCGCGGGTCGAAACAACACGCTGACGATCGAGGTCACTAATGTGGGTAAATACCTGAAAGACTTCGATGTCGCTCTGACTATTCCGCCACCGCTAGTGTTGTTTGGTGACAACCATTGGATTCGATCCTCATTCTCACCGGGAGAGTCAATCCATGCCGACCTCACGGTCTTTGCTCCGTCCTCAGCTGCAGGAACTACACCACAAGGTAGCGTCGTTGCTCTGTACAAGGCCGCTGGTGAGTCAACCTTGACTACTGAGAATCACGCGGTCTCCTTCCTAGTCCGTGGGTGGATCGAAATCGCGGTCTACGAGATCACTGTGGATCCAGATCCTGTCCTTCCTGGTCAGGAGGTAACGATTTCAGGGAATATTCTGAACCGGGGGGTCGTCTCTGCGATGTATACGAATGTGACCGTCGATGCCAATGATACGTTTGCACAAGGGTCTGTCCAACCGACATATGTTGGGCAAGTTGATCCGAATGCGCCGGCGCCGTTCAGCGTAACGGCAATTGTCGACTCAACCTCGGGTGAGGGAATCCATGACGCGACAATTTCGGTGTATTACGTAGATGATCTTCAGCTCAACCATGTCGTCAGGGTGCCGATTACGTTTACAGTTGTGTTGGAGCTGCCGTCTACTGCGACAACCAGGACAGGTATCGAAGGCCAGTTGCTCTCAGTTCCGTTCCTTGCGTTGGGACTTGGAGTCGTCATCGTTCTGGTCATCGTTGCGATATATCTTCGCAGAAGACGTAGGCCTGCAGACTCCGCCTAGATATATTGAGTTCTGATGGCATCCCGAAACGTATGCGCTCAACACGTGCAGGCTGCACTTTCCATTTCCCGAGAACAGTAGACTATCGCTGGTGCTTGCGATCGCAGTCGGAGCAATTTGTCCGAGAAACGCAAAGAACAGGTGCGTTACATTGGAACTTCGATGAACAGTCGCTCAAGTAGTTCCTTGTAACGATTACGGATCGTCACTTCTGTGACGTTGGCGATCTCGGCAATCTCACGTTGTGTCTTTCGCTCATTCGTCAGCACAGCGGCGATGTACGTTGCGGCAGCTGCGATTCCAGTCGGCCCCCTGCCGCTTGTCAGCTTCATTCGTGTCGCTGTTTCAAGGATGCGAATCGCCATCGCCTCAGCCTTTCCTGAGATTGTCAGTTTGTTGCTGAAGCGAGCTGCATAGTGTCGACTTGTAGATGGGGGCACGAAGGTCTCAAGTTCTCGGACCATGAAGCGGTAGCTCCTGCCGATATCTTTCTTGCTCAGGCTACTTGCGGTCGCGATCTCGTCCAGTGTCCTCGGAACGCCGCATTGTCTGCAGCTCATGTAGATCGCTGCCGCAGTCACATTGTGAATCGATCTTCCACGAATGAGTCTCTTCTTTATAGCGCGCCTGTAGATGACGGCAGCGGTTTCGAGAAGGTTCTTCGGAAGGTTCAGTGCTGAGGCCAGCTTACTCAATTCAGAGAGAGCAACTGCTAAGTTGCGTTCCGTTGCGTCTGAAACGCGCACTCGTCTCTGCCATTTGCGAAGCTTGTACATGTCGAGGCGTTCGGTCGCAGTCATCTGTCGACCGCTTCCTCTTCTATCTCGCCAGTCAATGACTGTCGAGAGACCTTTGTCATGAATTGTAAAAGTCAGAGGCGCCCCTGCGCGAGATCTCTTCGCCTTCTGTTCGTCGTCGAATGCGCGCCATTCTGGTCGAGTATCAGCTAGCTTCTCAGTAATTACGCATCCACAATTAACGCATACGATCTCGGCAGCATCGTAGTCTCGCATCAACTTAGAGCCGCCACACTCTGGGCAGACTCTAATTCTCGGTTGGAATTGTACGGCTTCTACTGGATCTGCTTGTGGGTCTTCCATCTTTCCACCATTATCAGTCTTCAAGGGCGTATACTGTTCGTCCGACGACCGATTCTGGTTTCGCAATCGTTGGCTTCACGGAAACGTAGGGTCCAGAAACTGGGCCGAGGATGTCCATCACGACGCCGACGCTCTTCAGTTTACTATCACAGGCTTTCGTGCCTGGTCGTACAAATCTCGGAGGATCAAGTTTCACGATGAGGGCATGGCTTTTCGACACGTGAAGGACCTTGCCCAGTTTCCTCAAATCTTCGGCGTCACTCCGCGAAGGCGCGCTTGCAACGCAGCCACATCTTATATAAACGTCTCGTCTCGCTCAAAATCAACAACGCTCAGAATCGATGTACGATTCTCTCCAGCCACTAAAGGGAGAACGTACTCTTACCCACTCGAAGGCCAAGGCCAATAGCGAACCCTTATGGCTAATCTTCACGCAAAGTCGCTATGAAAAATCGCTCTCCAACATAGGCGTTGAGAAACCCATTGTCGAAAGCACATGTCTCAGTGTTCGACGCTCTGGCGCATCCAGTTCGTGCAGCACTGCTAGATCTTGGGATTCAAACGCCTACGCAACCTCAGACTATGGCGATACCCCACATTCTCCGTGGCAAGAATGTCTTGCTAGTATCGCCGACAGCAAGCGGAAAGACAGAAGCGGCGCTTCTTCCCGTGCTGAGTCGATTCATCACAAACAAGAGGCGCAAGGGAATTGCGATTCTATACGTGACACCCCTTCGTGCGCTGAACAGAGATCTCTTCAAGAGAGCAACTCAACTCACGACTAAAATCGGAGTTCGATGTGAGATTCGCCATGGAGATACTTCGGCATCCGAGAGGCGAAAGCAATCCAAGGATCCTCCGGAGATGCTCATAACAACTCCTGAGACGCTTCAAGCGATACTGCCCAGCAAGGCAATGCGAAGGCACCTGAGATCTGTTCAAGCAGTCGTCATCGATGAGATTCATGAACTTGCCCAAGACAAGCGCGGAGCACAGCTCACGGTCGCCCTAGAACGACTGAGATTGATCACGCGAAGGCGCTTTCAGAGAATTGGTCTCTCCGCCACCGTCGGCGATCCCGAAATGGTTGCGGGCTTCCTTGTTGGGCCACGTGAGAAGTGTGAGATAGTAAGGGTCAACCTGGAGAAAGAAGCCAAGTATCATATTGAGTATCCTTACCCGACTCCTGAAGATCACGATCTTGCTCAGTTACTCTACACAAGCCCAGATGCTGCCGCCAGAATATCGAGGATCAAAGAACTTGTTGAGACTCATACTTCCACCCTGATCTTTGTCAATAGCCGGCAACATGCTGAGATGCTAGGTCTCAGACTCGGAACACTGGACAAGCGCATTGCAGTGCACCACGGCTCGCTCTCACGTGAAGAACGCTCACGCATCGAAGGCGAATTCAAGGCAGGCAGCCTGAGAGGGATCATTTGCACATCGACTCTGGAGCTAGGAATCGATATTGGCAGTGCAGACCTTACCGTTCAATACATGTCGCCTAGACAGGTCTCCGCTCTAATCCAGCGTGTCGGGAGATCTGGTCACCGCCTCGGCCGCATCTCTGAAGGGCTCTTGATATGCGCCTATCCTGAAGACGTGCTTGAGTCGATTGCGATTACAAGAAGGGCAAGGGACCAACAGCTGGAACCAATACGCATCCACTCGAATGCCCTTGATGTCCTGGCTCACCAAGTTGCCGGCCTTCGTGATGGACAGCGATCGCGCAAGCTTGAGAGACATGCTCTCAATTGTCAGAGGATCCAGCGTTTTCCAAAGCCTTACCGCCAAGGAATTCCGATCCGTCGTAACGTTCATGGAAGAGCGACGTCTGCTTCGAAAAACAGGTAGGGTGTTGGCGCGGACTCCTAGGACGAGACTGTACTACTACCAGAATCTGTCCATGATACCTGATGAGCGTAGATACTCGATACTCGACATTACGACTCAACGGAAAATAGGAATCCTCGGTGAGGAATTCGTTCTACTGCACGCCCGGAAGGGTGTTCACTTCATTTGTCGAGGACGCGTCTGGGAGATCACAAGAGTCGGAGAGGACGGAAACATCTATGTTGTTCCAATCGAGGACCCGACCGCTGCTATCCCAGGCTGGGACGGCGAGATTCTACCAGTTCCATTCGATGTTGCACAAGAAGTCGGAAGGATAAGGGGCGAGGTTGAGACAAGTCTGAAGGCGATTGGAAAGGAACGCACAGTCGCAAACCTGTGCGTCTACCCCATCGAGAGACTCGCTGCCACAAAGATTACTGAGGAGATCGAGGACTACGTTAGGAAGGGCTGTCCGGTGCCGACTGATCGGACGGTTCTGGTTGAAGCGTTTGGTCGATACCTCATAATACACAGCTCATTCGGGGATGCAGTCAACCGAACTCTAGCTTATGCGTTTGATGAATTCTTGACGGAACGCAACGGAGTAAACAACGTCTGGGCCGACGGCTACCGTATCTTGATCGAACTGCCAGAAACAATCTCTCGTGACAGTCTCAACAATATCTCAAAGGAACTCTTCTCAATGTCAGACCAGACGATTGAGACGAAGTTCTCCGAATACGCTGAAAGACGCTTTCCCTTCGCATACAACATGAAGTTCATCGCACAGAGATTCGGGGCGATTCCTCGAGGCATATTCCTCAGCGATCGGGCCCTACTCGAGCTATCCGTCCGTTTCGAGTCAACACCGATTCATGAGGAGACAATGCGAGAGGCGAAACTAGCGAAGGTCGACCTGACCACAGCAAAGAAGGTGATGGGCTCGATTTCCAATGGTGCAACAGCTGTTGTCCCTGTGCTATCCGAGGAATCTCCGACCCCCCAGGGGTTCTACATGTTGAACAAACTTCTGGAAGTCGCGGAGATGGTTGCACCTGAAAGCACAAAGAAGGACAACCTCTCGCGCATGAGGGCCTCTCTTCTGGCACAGAAGGTGGAGTTCCTATGCTTGCAGTGCGGTTCTAGCCTAGGGGAAGAACGCGTTGAAGAGCTTCCCGAGTTCCCAAAGTGCGAGTCTTGCGGATCAGACCTGCTTGCTTTGAAGAGCAAAGTCAGATCAGATGTTCCTCAGATCCTGGAGAAGCGGAAGTCAAGAGTAGAGCTTACGGAAGAAGAGCAGGCAGTTCTAAGTAGGGCTAGGCGGGCGGCAGACTTGGTCCTTTCATACGGTAGACAAGCAGCTATAGCCTTGCTCACCTGGGGCGTCGGTCCTCAAACGGCTGCAAGCATACTCGCCAAGATGCATGTGCGAGACGAGGATTTCTATGCAGATCTCCTCAAGGCCAAACTACGATACATTCAGACTCGCCCCTTCTGGGACTAGGGTCGAATCATGCCTCTTGAGCATGGCACACGTGTGTATTGGAACCCCGAAACTTTTTACCGAGCTGAACGGTTCGCTACCCGACCCGGAAGATCCGATGGATGATCAAAGGCATAGCTCTGACAAACTTCATGTCGTACGAAAACGCGTACGTCCCCCTAGAGTCAGGGCTAAACCTGATCTGTGGACCCAACGGAGCAGGGAAGTCCTCCATCCTCCTCGCGATATCAGTCGTCTTGGGTCAGACATACACGGAACGAGCTCGTCGCCTAAGTGATCTGATAAGATGGCGAGCAGACGAGGCACGCATCACACTTCAGCTTGACAATCGTTCCAGAGAGCATGGCAAGCCGTTCCCGCAGTACCATGTCGACACGGTAACCGTGACTCGTATTCTGAGGCGAAACGGCAGCTACCAGTACCTCGTTCAGGACCATCCTGTCACAAAGAACGAAGTTACGAACGCCCTCGCGAGATACGGTCTGAACCCCGATAATATCCTAGTCATCATGCACCAGTTGATGGTCGGCAGATTCGCTTCGATCTCTCCTAACGACAAGCTGAAGATGCTCGAGGAGGCAGTTGGATTCCAATCATATCGATCCAACGTGCTCGAGGCACAAGAACGGCTGACAAGAGCTGCTGGAGACGAAGAATCTCTCGCCCAAGTCCTAGAGTCCACAAAGGAAACCCACGAATATTGGCGGAGAGAACACGAACGATTCCTCCAGAAGAAAGCACTGGACGGCAAGCTTGCTGAATTGAAGAGGGAGATGGCTTGGGGAAGGATTCAGAAGCGAGAGGAAGCATTACTTCGCATTCAAGAGAGGGTTGAATCGCGGGCGAGAATGATTGAGAGCGCTGATCAGAAGCTCCTTGAGGCGGATGAGTCTCTTAAGCGCCGCCAAGAGAGATATGACAGACATCTGAAAGAACGATTCGAACTCCATGAGACATACATCGAGCTGATACGCCAGGAAGCTGCAGGAAGCTCGTCAGTCGAATGGGTTCAGAGGTTCACAGAAGAGACCCAGAAGCGCCTCTACCAACCCGTAAGTACGGAGAACCCCGAACAATCCGACGCCCAGTCCCAGGTGCCTAGTCGGGACGGAGGGATCCCGGCAGCGATGAGGGAATGGCTCGATGCCCTCGGTCATATTCGGGCCGAAACAGAAGAGAAGCTCGGACGGACTCGGGAAAGGCTCAAAACGAAGGAGACGGCGCTTCAGGATCTTGACGCACGGACAGAGAGCGAGCTTTCACACCTGATAGACGCAAAGGTTGACACTCAAGTTCTTGGCTTCAAGAGGAAGTTGCTTAGCGAACAGCTAGCGGACTTGGAAGCTCAGCGAAAGATGTTAGAAGAGGAGATCGAGCCGCTGCGCGTGAATGCTGAACAGATGGGGCCACGATTCGAGAATCCCAGAAAGCTATCTGACATCATACTGGACATCGGCGCAGTCGAGGAACAACTCCGGCCTCTTGCTCATCTCTCCGAGGACGTAGAGAAGATGTACAGCTCGTACGCCAGCATGTACGAGGACCTGCGCGGCAAGGCTGAGCAACTGGCACAAAACAGGCAGGAGGTCATCACGGAGATAGAAAAGCGGCTTGGACGGTGGAGAGACGTGGTCTCCACATTCCTACATTCCCTTGAGACTCGCTACAACGAGATTCTCGGGGAAGTCGGAGCGACCGGCGAGCTCAAGCTAGGCGTCGGAAAGAACGTCGAACAGGCTGGACTCGACATCTTGGTAGGGTTCAAGGGCGCACCGCCTACGCGCCTTGACTCACTCACACAAAGTGGAGGCGAAAGAAGCATTGCACTAATGGCCTTCCTGCTTGCATTGCAGCAGCACATTGCCTCCCCGTTCAGGGCGATCGACGAGTTCGACGTGCACTTGGACCCGAAGAACAGAGAAGTCATTTCGAGACTCATCGTCGCAAGCGCAAAAGAACTCGGAGAAACGCAATACATAGCCATTACGCCAGGACAAGTGACAGTGCCTGACACTGACGTGCATGTGGTCGTGGTCCAGAACATAGAGGGCAGCTCTGTAGTATCACAGGTGAAGTAGTTGACTGCGCCCGAGAAGAAGCCCGAACGCGTTAGACTGACATCTGGAAGAAAGGAACTGCGCGAACTCATCCAAACATGTGGGGCTATCAGAGAGCACAAGTTCAACCCCTTTTTCTTGGACGTCGGCCTCGCAGTCGAAACGCTACGGAAGTATTTCCCACATTGGGACTTGCTTGATGACCATTGCCTCGACGCCGAGACTATCAGGGACCTAGCAGAAGTCTTGGGCCTCCAGAAGAGTCAGCTCCGATATCAGTCGAGCGCACTCTACACGAATCCTGAGATGCTGGGGAGGAAGTTCCGCTCGCTCTCTATCAAGCGACTCGGTGAAATCTTCCTCAAGTCTTGGCATCCGATAGTAGAAAGGGAGCAATTGACCGTGGATGCAGTCCGAGAAGGACTCGCCTACTGGGATCAGCTACTCTCGTATGAAGAAAGAAGAAAGAGGCTAGCACTACGAAGACCAGCCCAACCCGTGGCAGCTGACCTGGACTCGCTTGTGAAGTCTGGCATTATGACCCGTGAGGAGTTCGCGAAGAGCCTCCGCGGACTGTGGGAGGAACTCCAGGCACAGACCGGCGAGGATGGCTCAATAGAGTATTGGTCGTTCGTTCGACGCGATTCATACCAAGAAACCGTTCAGCGAGCATACTACGTAAGCTTCCTGCTCACTTACGGATATGCGAAGATGCTGCGGGACGCCGGGGAATTGAAACTAATGTCACTGGCGACACCAACCGAGAAGACTACTGCCGGGCTAGTTAGCTTCCCAATTGCGATACCCAAAGACGACCAATCAACTATTCCTGGGAACCCGTTCTGAAAGTGGAGATGGCGACTCATGGAACAAGCTGGCGATGAGAAACGCTTCTACAGCGAGAAGCTGAAGCATGCGATTCATCTTCTCCTTTTCAAACGCGGCAAGATGCCTGGCGCGAAGGAGTGGGAACTGAAGGCCAGCATTGGGAAGAACTACAAAGAAGTCCTCAAACAGGTTGATGCTCTTCTATCTGAGCTTGACCTTGAAGTCAAGCGAGTAGAACCTGACCAATCGCAAGCAAAACAGATCGGAGAAAGCCCGCTCGGCGAGAACACGGAGGACGCACGGTACTTGGTCGCGCTGCGAGGAACGCTTACACCCAAGGAGGCACGGCTGTCCGGGTGGCGAATCGACAATCTGGCAGCTCTGACTGTCGCGATCGCGTACATAGTGACCAAGCAGGGAAAGGCTCCGCGCGAAGAGGTGGAGAAGCTCATTGCCGATAAGGTCGGCAGGTGGAAGACGCTTACCCTCTTGGATGCCTTTGTTCGAAATGGGTACCTGAAGGAAGATGAGACAGGGTCCTTGTCGCTCGGCTGGCGTACAACGTCTGAGGTCAACCTTAGGGACTTGATGACCCTTCTAGCGGAAACCGGGAGCTAAGGCTTCGCTTCGGCGTCAAGCGATTTCTTGAGTTCGCCTACAAACATGTTGGCATACTTCTTGGTATTTATCAGTCGAGTATACTCGTGTTTGCGTATACTCTCGGAGGTCTTCTTCAGTTCATCTTGCTGAGCGTAGTGGTCATGGACTTTGCTGCGGCTCAGCACAGTCAGGACTTTTCCCCCGTAGAAGCTGTCGAGGTTCTGACCCTTGCACATGGGGCACGTGCAGGTGAGCTTCTTACCATGTAGTCCCGTCCATTCCTTTCGCTTGAAGACTCCCCATCCTGACTTGTCAAAGACATTGATCTTATCCTTTGTAAGAGGAACGGGCGGCGGAGGCACGACCCACCTCGAGTAACTGTCCACTCCGAAGTATGGCATGAGCATGCCCTGAGAGCTGGGCAACATATGTCGTGCAAACCTGATCTTCGGAGGAATCTGGAAAGCATGAATCCACATGCCCGGGTTCTTCTTCTTGATCCTCTCAACGGCTCTGAGCGTGTAATAGTGAAAGCCACCTCTCATGTCAACTCCCAAGAGATGGGACTTGCCTTTCACGGCCGGAGCGGAAAAGAGCTCAAACTCCCGTTGGGTTTCCGATGCCCGTATCACGGGCATTATTGGCTTGTCGATCCCCTTCTGATCCATCCATCTCTGCGCATACTTCAGTAACGAAGCGAAGTCTTCAGGGCTCATCTCCGCTGTTTGCTGCACTGTAATAACATCCATGTCCGCGAAGTATTGTAGATCAAGCAGGGTCCTGAGATCTTCCGCCTCGGCGTAAGACGCTTCCCCTTTGAAGATCAGAAAAAGCAGTCTCGCGACATCTTCGAATCCCCCTGCCTCGCGTGACAGTCTACGCGCGAAATCTCGGAGAGTCGCATCCTCTTTGAGGATCTTCTTGAGCGAGTCTGGGTACATGAGTTTGGCAGAGATAACCACCTCTCCTGGGAGAGAGTCCTTTGCTCCCACCATTCGAGTGGCGTTCAGCTCGGCGGTTGTTGCAAACTTGTTTGGCAGTGCCGCTGAGACCTTGCCGATTCGGAGAATCCCGGCATTCGCTGAGGTGGTCTCGTCGCTGGCTCGATCCTGAATAGACACTCCGACCATCGACACTCACCAGAAGACTTCTTCCGTGTGTTTACCGGTATGGGATTTAAGTCGACTCCTTTCCGTTTCGGGTCATCACGATACTCGAGCCTTCGAGGCAGATGTCCCGGAGCGGTTTGCTATATCCCCGAGAGACAAACGAAACTTTCGACGAATGACAGAGTCTAGGCTGTCAACAAGAAGGAGAAACTGCTCGAGAACCTAGGGCAGTCTTCAAAGCATCAGCGTGCAGGAAAGGATGTCTTCATCGAGCCGGCAGCCCGTTCTTCATCACAAGCTTTCCGTCGACGTGAAGCTCGCCTTGTTTCATGCTCTTGATCATGTCGAGATGGCTTGATGCTCTGTTGACCCCATGGTATGAGCCGGTGTTGCTACCGATCGCAATGTGGATCGTACCATAGATCTTCTCGTCAACTATTATGCTGCCGCCGGTGTACCTCGCGCCAGGGTTACAACCTATCCCGAGCTCCGCTATGCGATCCTTGTCGCCAGTGTTCGCATCAAGGAACTTGTTGAACCTGTCCGCACCATCGTCAGCGCTGACTTCCACCACTCTTCCCTCTGCGAACTTCAGCTTGAGGTTCGTTACCTTTCCGAAGCCCGGAAGCGCGACCTCATCAAACATGATGGTTCCATTCGCGGTCGTTTCAAGGGGCGCCACGAACACTTCTCCGCAGGGAATATTCAGCCCGACGTCGCCACGCGCCACGTCCTCGACCGAGATTGTGGGATCGTCCAGAAGCACCGGTCTGCCTTTGATCGTGAAGCCCAAGTCAGTACCGTCCTTCGCGATGATCCTGACTTTCTCCTTTCCACGCAAAGCGTCTCCGTAATACTCCAAGTAACCCATCAGGTCCTTAGAGAACGATTGTCGGATACTATCGAAGAGGATACGTCGAAACTCCTGCGGGTCTACTCCATATCCTCGCGCTGCAGAAGGGATCGGCCAACCCACATATGCCCATCTCACGTTCCTGTCGTCCATGGTCTCTCTGTACTTCTGCCTGCTCGGCGCGCCGAGCTTCCATCTGTCCACAAGGCCCGCCGTAAAGTTTGGGTCATCACATTCGCCAATATAGATGTCAACATCAGAGGTCTCAGCTACGCGAAGTAGCAACGGCTCCACTTCCCTAAGAGAATCTTCAGGCTTGCTTGAGAGCCTGATTCTCTCGCGAGCAAAGGATATCGGACGCATCAGGGTGTGCGCGCCCCGTTTCCAGCATTCCTCTTCAACCATCAGAGCGAAATCGACACAAGACTGATCAGTAGTGTTGTACCTGATAACGACTGACTCTCCAGACCCATCACTTCGTTTTCCAACACGGACCGATTCTGCGACAAGAAAGTGCGAGATCTGTTCAACCTCTGATCGAGATAGTTCAGACAAAGGTAGTCACTTGCTTCTCTGCAACCACGCCGACACTTCATCTATTAGCCTTTCCAGAAATCTCTGAACAATAGAGGGGCCTTGAAACCCTTATTTATGCGCCCTGCAGAGCTACGGGCAAAACCTCTGACTGCTTCAAATGGTGGAATCGATGAGTGAAGGAACCGAGCTTCCGCCTCAAGTTCAGGAAGAACTAGTTAGGCTACAGCAGTTGCAGCAGACACTCCAGGCCGTCGTCTCCCAGAAGCAACAACTGGAGATGGACATGACGGAGACCGACAGAGCCCTGACTGAGCTTGAGAAAGTCACGGGCGAGACCCCTGTGTACAAGAGCGTCGGGAGCATCCTAGTCAAAGCAGACAGGCAGGCACTGCTGTCAGAACTGAAGGAAAGAAAAGAACTCCTCAACACGCGGGTCACCGTACTTGGAAGGCAGGAAGAGCGGACACGCGAGAGGGTCAAGGACATTCAGCAGAAATTGCAAGAGAAGTTCCGAACCCCCAGAGCGCCAGAATAATCTCACTGGTCAATGTCGATACTGTCTCCGAGCGGATCAAGAGTGGACATCCAGCTTCGCCGAGTCCCCACTGACGAGGAGGTAGAATTGGTCTGTACTGCGGCGGAGGAGGCTGCTCGGGAATTCATACTATCGAAGATCTCGCTCAAGAAACTTGACGATTTGGACCTCTCAGTCGAGGGTGTCGGCGACAAGCCGCTATCGGTCACCGTTCAGATTGCAATAGAGAGCGAGCTCGAGGACCCCGAGCTTGGCACAATTATCGATAACGCTACTGACGCCGCATTCGCGGCCGCAGAGGCGAAAGTTCGGGAGCTGAATCTGTGCGACACATCGAGCGACTAGCAAGAACCGCCAGACTTTCGAGAAAGGTTCTGATTATCGGTCATCAGAACGCAGACCCGGACGCCGTGTGCTCAGCATTCCTCTTGTCACGACTCCTTAAGCACATCAACAGACGACTGAGAGTGACCGCCGTTTCCCCAGACGGCGTGAGCAAAGTGTCTGCTCGCGTGCTGGAGCACATACGCTTCCAAGTTCTAGAAAAGGCGGAACCAAGCGAATTTGATGCCATCTTCACAGTTGACACTAACACACTACAACAGCTTGGAAGCCTCCATATCCCTGTCGAGAACTCCGGCAAACCGCTAATTGTGATTGATCACCACGCCATTCATCCGGAGACACGTATGCGCGCAGACCTTCTCATATCGGATGACAAGGCGACTTCCGCATGCGAGGTAGTGCTGAAACTCTACGACGCGGCGAAACTGCGAATGACCAAAAGGGACGCCATGGCCGCCTTTCTTGGCCTTGCATACGAAACGGGTCATTTTGCGATTGCCACAACGCGATCCCTGAAACTCGCCTCCAAGCTTGTCGACCTCGGCGTCGATGGAACAGAAGCGCTCAAGATCATACGAGTCCCCATGGACAATTCGGAGCGGATTGCTCGACTGAAATCTGCTCGCCGCATGAATTGGGATAGTATCGACGGGTGGCTCGTCGCGACAACTGTAGTAGGATCATACCACGCATCCGTTGCAAGGTCACTGATCAGTCTAGGAGCGCACTTAGCCATCGTTGGCGGAGAGAAGAAGGATAGATTGACACTCAGCTTCCGTTCTACCGGCGAGTTCTTTGCTGGAACGAACTTCCACCTAGGGCGCGACCTAGCCACAATTCTAGGCGAAAAGATGAACGGTGCGGGCGGAGGCCACTCCACGGCTGCCGGAGCAACAGTTCAAGGAAACCTAGATGAAACAATCACGAGATCTGTTGAGCTGTTCAAAGAATATCTTGAGAAACGCAAATTATTGGCTCAATGAAAGGCTATATGGATCAGCCAAGATATGGCGCGCGACTCGAAAGTGGTAGTTGCCCAGAGTCCCCAGATCCACTTGGGATGGCGTGAGGCTAGAAGGATTTGTCAATTGTTCAGGCGAATCATCTGAGCTTCACATATACTGGTGCATCCAAACCATCAATCGAAGACATCTCAATCGGAATCGCTCCCGGCGAGTTCGTCGTCCTGACAGGACCGAGTGGATGCGGGAAGACAACGATCTGCAGATGCCTCAACGGACTTATCCCGAACTTCTACTCGGGCGATTTTGCTGGCGAGCTGATCGTTGACGGCATGAGCGTTAAAGAACACACAACGGCGGAGCTGGCGCCTCATGTCGGCATGGTTTTTCAGAATCCAGAAAACCAGCTCTTCTCCCTGAGCGTCGAGAGAGACGTTGCTTTTGGACCCGAGAACCTGGGATTAAGGAGAGAAGAGACTAGGAAACGAGTTGACTGGGCTCTAGATGTTACAGGAATCAGTGGTCTTAAGGACAAGCCCCCGTACGAGCTCTCCGGCGGCCAACAGCAACGAGCAGCGATAGCAGCCGTTCTGGCCATGCAACCCAAAGTGATGATCCTAGACGAGCCTACGTCCTTCCTCGACCCGAAATCAGCACTAGAAATCCTGGAAGTCATCTCTGACCTAAACAAACATCTCGGGATCACCATCATCCTTGTTGAACACAGACTCGACATCGTTTCACAGCATGCAAATCGCGTCATCGTGATGGACAACGGACGGATTGTCCTCGACGGAACGCCCAAAGATGTTTACGGGGAGCATGCTCGGTTGATTGGGATAGGACTTCCGCGAGTTACTACGCTGTTCAACCTCTTGCAGAGAGACGGCATTCGATTCGCTGAAACGCCTACCACGGTGGACGAGGCGGTTGACGTGCTTAGGAAGATGCTGATCCGATGATTCAAACTGAAGGTCTCAAGTTCGCTTACCCCGGATCTCCAGACGTCCTCCGTGGTATCGACCTCACAATCAAGGACGACGAATTTGTCGCAATCATGGGAGAAAACGGAGCAGGAAAGACTACTCTAGTGAAGACTTTCAACGGCCTTCTCATGCCCAGTGCAGGAAGAGTCAAAGTGGATGGCGTTGACACGCACGATTCCAGTGTTGCAAAACTCTCGAGAGATGTCGGACTTGTTTTCCAGAACCCAGACCACCAGCTCTTCTCTGAAACCGTTCAGGAGGAGCTCGCGTTCTCCCTCAGAAACTTTGGCTATGAAGAGGATACGATCGACAGACGGGTCGCCTCAATTCTCGAGGCACTAGACCTAACCCGCTATGCACAGTCCTCGCCTTTCGTCTTGAGCGGAGGAGAAAGGAAGAGGGTGGCCTTAGCTGCTGTGCTGGTGTGGAATCCAAAGCACATAATCCTCGACGAACCGACAATCGGCCAGGATTATCAACAGAAAGATCGCCTGCGAAACTTCATAATCCAGCTGAACGCTCAAGGAAAGACAGTCATAATCATCACTCACGACGTTGAGTTCGTCGCAGAATGCAAGCCTCGAATCATCCTACTATCTAAAGGATTGGTGATAGGGGATCGTCCCGCAGAGGATATTCTCACCGATGAAGCGTTACTGGACAGAGCATCACTGACACGACCCCAGATTGGAGCGCTCATGCATCAACTCAAGGACTGTGGATTGCCTGAACGGATAATCGACGTCTACTCAGCCGAGCAAGCGATTCTACACGCACTTGGGAGGAAAGAGTAAATGTCCCTGAAAGTCTTTGATGGCTTCAAGTTCGCGAAGCTCCCCACCCCAATTCACAATATGGACCCCCGCGCAAAGTTCATCATGACTATGGGGATATTCGCTGCCGCGCTTCTGTTCCAAAACATCTATGCACTGATTGTCATCTTTCTCATTCAACTACCGATCGTCTACGCTTCAAAATCGTGGAGAAAATGGGTTGGATCAATGAGGGCTGGTCTTCTCCTCGCTGTACTAATATTTGTCATGAACTTCGTCTTCGGATCGACATTCGTATTCTCGGCCGCAATGACTCTGCGGTTCGTCACACTAATGTCCACTTTTTCGCTATTCTTCATGACAACCTCGCCTGACGATCTAGGTCTAGCTCTGGAACAGACACACGTTCCGTACACCCTGTCATTCACGTTCACGACAGCAGTCCGACTGGTTCCTACAATGGCGCTTGATGCCCAGACTGTAATCGATGCGCAGCGATCCAGAGGCCTCGAACTCGATAGAGGCAACTTCATGAAACGGATAAGGAACTACATACCAATTCTGATTCCCCTCATCGTGTCGGCCATCAGGCGAAGCATCGAGTTGGCAGAAGCCCTTGAGTCCAGGGGATTCGGAGCGAGCCCAAATCGTCAGCCGCTCATCGTGCTCCACATGAAAGCCACGGACTACCTCGTCGTCACATTGACAATACTGATGGTCACGCTGGCGGTGTACGTATACCTCTACGTCCCGCTCCCAATACTCGATATTCCCATCAAGATGCCTAAGATCTTCCCCTGGCTCTAGCCTGACAGCTAACTCAGCCGAACATAGTGAACGTGCAATCGGGCCAAGTCCGCAAGGCGCGGGATGGCAAGAGTAAAGAGGGCTCACCGCCTTCCAAGGTATGATCGGTGTCTATTTGCGGCTAGCCGGGTATCAGCGTGCCACGCATGACCTCATAGATAGCGTTCGAGAGTCTCTAGCGCGAGTCAATCCGGACCAAGTCGAGAAGATGGTGGCTGAGATGCTCGTCTCCACCGATCGACGAATCCTTGTCCTGGGAGCCGGAAGAACGGGCCTCATTGGCCGAGCCTTTGCCATGCGACTCATGCACTTGGGCTTCCAAGTCTACGTAATGGGAGAGACGATAACGCCTTCTATTGGAAGAGGAGACCTCATCATAGCCCTGTCAGGATCAGGCGCAACCAAACTCGTGGTTACGGCCGCGGAAATTGGTAAAACTATTAGTGCAAAGATCATTGCCATCACATCCTACGCCGATTCGGACCTTGGGAAATTGGCTGATCAGATAGTGCTCATCAAAGGCCGCACGAAGGTCGCGGACGAGAAGGACTACTTCTTGCGACAGCTCATGGGGGATTATGAGCCGATGGCTCCACTTGGCACCGTCTTTGAGATCAGTTTGATGACGTTCTTGGACGGGGTCGTTGTAGAATTGATGCACCGCCTCGGCCTAAGAGAAAGCGAACTGAGAATGAGACACGCAACCATCGAATAGCCGACAGTGCTAGACATGTCGTCGTCGGGCTCTCTTGATACGGGGGACATAGGTGAAGAGGCTGTTTGGGCGAAGATGGAATTGGCAAGAATCATCGAAGGTTGCGAGAAGGATCTGGCTCTCTTGCGTAGGCTGGCTCCTCTTGAATCCACGAGATAGGAACGAATAAAGAGACATACGCGCTAGCTGCTGACGGAGGAGTAAAGCTCAACTCTTAGCATTAGTCATGGTGAGAACATGGATTCCGCTCCTACGTTGGATGACGCGATTCTCCTTGCTGCTCAGAAGCATCATGGCCAGAAGGACTTGGCCGGGGCCCCATACGTAATGCACGTGCTCCGCGTCATGTTCCGCCTACGGGATGTTGATGGACGGATTGTCGGTGTCTTGCACGACCTCGTTGAGCAAACAGATGCAACCCTCGAACGCTTGAAGGAACTCGGATACCCAGATCGAATCATCGAAGCCGTTGATCATCTGACCTGGCGCAAGGAGCGGGAATCCTATGAGCAGTATATCAAGAGACTGAAGTCGAACTCGCTGGCGACGACTGTGAAGAAGCAGGATATCAAGGATCACTTGGCACCCAACTATGATGGGAGCGTAGGCTGGCTGGAGGAGAACCGCCCCGACCTCTACGAGAGATATCGGAAAGCTTTGTTTGAGCTATACGAGTAACTCAGATGGCTAATGACGGAAGACAGCTTTCGCCACCAGGTGGCATCGTAATGTTCACAGATTCCGAACGTATCAACGCGTTCTCCGAAAGGTTCTGTGGGAAGTACCGAAATGGAACCATAGAACTCCGCGTGTGGCTGGCGTATCAAGATTTCGTGAAGAGCCGTAGGAGGAAATTCGTGAAACCAGTTCACGCCACAAGAGGAGAATGGAAACAACAAGGTCCGACACCTAGAACGGAAGACCGCTAGCAGTGAGTTGAAGAAGAGACACGCAACCATCGAATGACTCGTAGTGCAGAAGACAGAAAGCCCTCATCGTGACCTGATCAGGGGCTTGACTATCCGCTCGATCGCGAAGATCGTAGCGTGAAAGGCTTTATGCAGACCAAGCAGAGGTCTTGCCTGCAGATCAGTCATGTCTCTTCTGGTTCGAGATTGCTCGTGGATCGTCACTCAGGACAGCTCAAGGAGCGTTCTCAGGAATGCTTCGGTCTATGTCAAGGACGGGAAGATCGCCGACATAGGCAGCGGGATCTCACAAGATGCTGATCGGGTCGTGAATGGTCATGGAATGATCCTGCTCCCTGGTTTGGTCAACACGCACACACATATCCCGATGGTGATCTTCAGAGGATACGCAGACGACATGCTGCTCCAAGAGTGGCTCAGCAACAAGATCTGGAAACTCGAGCCCAACATGACGGAAGAAACATGTTACTGGGGAACGATGCTTGGCTGCCTGGAGATGATCGCTTCAGGGACCACAACCTGCAGCGACATGTACTTTTTCGTTGAGAGCGAGGCGAAGGCCATACGTGATACGGGCATTCGAGCAGTCCTGTCCTCCGTCATAATAGACGTCACTCCTGACCCGAAACTCCATAGGGAGAACGCGAGCAAGGTGCTAGACTTTCTGCAAGGAATCGGAAATCCTCTTGTCACTCCTGCGATAGCGCCACACTCAGTCTATTCCTGCTCAGAAGAAACGCTCCAGTGGGCGAAGGCACGAGCTGACAAAGAGCATGTTTTGGTCCATACTCACATAGCCGAGACTAGAAAAGAGCAGGGGGACATCGAGAACAAACTAAAACTGAAGGTTGTCGAGTATCTGGATCAGATTGGTTTCCTTGGGCCAAATGTTGTAGGCGCCCACTGTGGCTGGGTCAGCAGAAATGAGGTTAAGCTGCTCGGCGAATCCGGCACGAAAGTCGCGCACTGTCCCGTGTCGAACATGAAGCTCGCGGTTGGGGGCGCGGCTCCACTTCCTGAAATGTTCGAGAGTCACGTATGCGTGGGGCTTGGCACTGATGGCGCAGCAAGTAACAACACGCTGGACATGTTCGAAACGATGAAATTCTGTGCACTTCTGCAGAAACATACACGTTGGGATCCCACCCTGCTTCCCGCTCAGGTGACGCTTGACCTAGCGACGAGAGAGGGAGCAAGAGTACTGGGCATGGAAGGGACGATAGGAAGCATAGAAGTCGGCAAATCTGCCGACATGATCCTCGTTGACACTCGCGCTCCTAACATGATGCCAATTCACGGAAAAGAAACGATCATCTCCGACCTCGTCTATTCGGCGAACGGTGCGAACGTTGACACTACCATCGTCAACGGTCAAGTCCTTATGGAGAAGCGCAGGTTCACCGTGCTGGACACGAGAACGATCGCAGACAATGTCGATCGAGTGACACAAGATCTGCTCGCTCGTTCAAAGCAAGCCTAGTCGGACTTGTCGAACAAGCTTGCTCTGATCAATATTGAGGTAGCCTGAATCTCCCTTCCACACGGGATGCGACTCAACAATCCGGATTCTTTTCCTGAAGATAGGCGCGTCGAGTACGTAGGTCTCTGCCTCCCCTCCTTCGAAGACCAGACTGACGCCGTATCTCTTGCTGATACCCCTTCAGCCCGTCTATGGCTTTGCCGTCAACGGTGCGTCCAAGCCAGTCTGGGCCAAGACCCATTGCCATGCATGCTGTCAGGATGAACTCGAAGCCCATCTCGACTTGTTCCGTGAGCAGCTGCTCCGGATTTTTCCTCCATAGTGGCGCAACCGATCGGAGTCCAAGCTCGTGGCATATTGCCTCAATCCGCCACTTTTGATACTCGCTCGCAATTGCACCGGTCACGACACAGTCGATTCCATGCGTGCGCTTGAGTCTGAGCAACGCTTCCTTCATTGCCCCGAGCTCCTCCTCCTTCACCCCGGAAGCCTTCGCAGTCACGTGCGGAATCCCCGCGGCCTCGGCCTGAAGACGGGTCCACTCGATATCGGGATAATGGAACATCCACGAATCGCTACGTTGTGGGAAGATCGTCAGAAGACACACTATTTCGTACGCTTGATGAATCGCACACCACAGCGCAAAGGTGCTGTCTTTTCCTCCACTGAATAACACACAAGCTCGCAAAATGGACGCCTGCCGCATTCACTTAGCTTTCGCTCACCTCGAATGCCTTCCTCAGAAGGCTTCGCCAACCTGGGTCAGGTTCTGCTCCAAGAGTGCTGACATTTGGTGCATTTCAGCCGTTCTACTGATCTCTCTTGCCTAATCCCTGCGTGTTCTCCCGTGACTACAGAGACACCGCGAAAAGCTTCAGGGTTTCCACATTGGGGGCATGCTTCGTTGACCTTCACGTACTCAGCTTCCGACTTGTCGACCACTCCGACGGAAGAGGAATCACTGCGCTCGATACGTCGCACTTGAACGGCATGATCGCGAGCTTCATTCCCACACTTCGGACAGGAGAATCCGCCAGGGGCTTTCTGCATGTATGACCCGCACTTCTCACAGAACCTCAAGCATCGACACCAGCCTGTCTTGCTTTGATCCCTCAGATTCTCCTAGAACGGCCCGAATAAGACGCCGAGGGCCCTATCCTTGTTAAAGTGCTAGTCACTTAAGCATACCCTTTCTAGAGAACTGTTCGTCATAGAGGCTTCGTATCCTCTGAAGGGAATCTACCTCATCCGGGCCCTTGTCATCCCTGATTCTTGATATTCTCGCGAATCTCAGCGCAAACCCCGACTTGTAGTGAGGGCTTCGCTGTATCTCGTCGTAGGCAACCTCCACGATCATCTTGGGTTTCACAGTGACGGTGTACTCCTTTTCGCCCCACTTCAGTTCTTGGAGTCTCTGAGTCATTTGTGTAAACTCTTCGTCGGTCAGTCCTTTGAAGGTCTTTCCCACTACTAGAAACTCGCCCGTGTTCTCGTCTCGAGCTGCAAGATGATAGTTGGATAACCAGCCGGTTCTGCGTCCGTATCCCCAGTCAGCAGCAACGATAACGAGGTCAAGCATCTCAGCTCGCTTTAGCTTGAACCATTTCTTACCTCTCTTGCCAACCTCATATTTACTGTCTAGGGACTTTGCCATCAGTCCCTCGTGTCCTTCGGCAAGCGCCTTGTCGAAAAGCCGTTGAATTTCGTTCTCATCTTTGGATGTGACATAAGGAGCAAGCAAATCTTGAGGAACGCCTTGCTCCAGTACCTTCCGCCTGGTCGTGTAACTCCTGTCGACTAGTTCCTCATCGCCAGCCACCAGAATATCGAAGATATGCAGCTGGAGCGGGACTCTGGTGGTTACTCCCAGGACGTCATGAACTCGTCGAAACCGGCGCATCAGGTCTTGGAACGGAAGGGGTTTCCCAATGTCATCAACGGCAATCAACTCGCCCTCAAGAAGAGCTGTCTTGATTGCCACGCGATCCTTGGTCATTGCCACGATCTCGGGAATGCTCGCCGTCACATCGGTCAGCCTTCTGCTGAAGATGTGGACTTCATCATTCTGCTTGTGAATCTGTACACGCGCACCATCATACTTGTACTCGAATGCAGTCCCACCCTTGTGAGACTCGAGTATTTCTCGAATATTGGTTGCCATTTCTGCGAGCATGGGTCTGACAGGGTTGAAGATAACGATCCTTGCTGACTCCACAGCGCTTGGATTTGTGAGGGCCAATTCTGCGATATGTCCGATGTCACTCATCGTCATGTATGCCCGGCGGACTTTGTTCAAGTCGAGTTTCGAGGCAGCTGCGATCGCTGCAAGGAGCACGCCATCCACTGCCCCTATTTCCATCTCGCCTGAGAGGAGTCGAAGCCCGTACCTCTTCTCAAGTCCGCCGAATCTGGAGAATAGGCCCTGTAGGATATTCTCCGCTCTTTGTTGGCGATCCGTCCCGCTCAACGAGGCTAGAGACTCAAGCGCTCTGTTCAAGTCAAGCAGACTCAGCCCGGTCTCAGTTGGGAGAAGAGTAACTTGCAGACTATCGGCTTTCGCCAGTTTCCAAAGTGTGGCGCCGCCCACCCCCAGTTTCTTTATCTCTTGCTCGCCGAAGACGCGACCGGTCAGGAACCGAACCACAATGGGAACCTCACCGGGCTGAAGAGCGGAGATGAAACTCGAGATCTGTTGCACCTTCTCGTTTCGACCCCTAGTGGCCTCCAATCTTTCGCAAAGCTCTGCGAAAGCTAGGAAAGATGTCGAAACCATGTACGTCATCACTCCGGTGAAATCCTACTCATCAGCTAATCCAACGTCCCAGATCGGATTCTGAGGTACGCTGAGAGATTCGTCTCAATCGTTCGAGTGCAACCTTCACTCGTTCCTGTGAGAAACCTCTTTCGTTGCACAAAAACGTCAGCAGTCCTTTGTCATCTACAGGTCGTTGCAGAGTCGAGTATTGGGAGGTTACCTCCGGTCGTAGGAATATGTTCCGAAGCGTTTCCAAGTCACGTGGAGTCTTGGCCCTCAAGTCATCTGGAAGCGCCTCAAGTGACCCGTGACGCTTGATTAGCTTGAGCGCAGTTTTCGGGCCTATCGCTCTTACGCCTTCGTTGAAGTCCGTTCCAATCAATATCGCCAGATCCACTAGCTGGTCACGAGTGATCCCGTGGTATCTGAGAAAGCTAGACAGTTCTATCAGTTCTGGTTTCAATGGACGAGAGATGCCCTTGCTCGGCAGAAACTCACGGCCTGAGATTGTGAGATACCGTACAACACGCGGACTACCAAAGAGGATTGAGTCGTAGTCTCTGCTGCTCGCGGCCCAGACATCACCGCGTGAAGCCATGAACGCCGCTTGGGCTTCGCCCTCCCCTGGTGCCTGCACACATGGTACGCCAATCAGTGAGAGCAACCTCTTCGCATCGTCTATCATAGGCTGATCGAGCTTGCTCATTACTACTGCCTTGGACCAAGCAGTATGAAAATCATGTCTTCGCAGAGCTTCGCCCCATTCTGTTCTGGCCTTCTCTCGGACAGCCCTTCGTTCAGCCAGCACTCCTGCCTTCAATGGGTGAGGTGGACCGTCAAAGACGAATACAAACCTTAGATCGTAGTCAAGCATCAGTCTTGTCGATCGGAACAGCAATCCCGTCAAATGCGAGGTCGTCCGGCCCTCAGGGTCCTTGAGCGAAACTCCGTCCGGTGTCCTGATGAGGGATAGGAACTGGTAGAGCATGTTGTTCCCGTCAACGGCTAACAATCGTCCTCGCAATTCCTCGAGTTTGATCTCTCTTCGAACAATGATGGGTCGAAGATTACAACCCAACTCGGGGACCTCGGTTTGCTTGAGGAACTCACAAGACCGCTTTTGTTGGCGTGCGTAGGTTCATGTGTAGCCTAAGTAGCTGTTGACTGTGTTGACATCGAATCTATTCGTGTCGAGGACGGCACGTATGAAATTGAAGAACCTCCTCCTGTTGTCCCTGCCCAGATTAGGATACCAGAGTGGACTTGCAACCACCAAGCATCTCCATACATAGAACGGCTGGATCACCTCAAGCAACTCGTCGTCCCCCGTCGCCTCCAAGTAGGTTCTCATGAACAGCTCGTAGAGTTGATCGAAAGGACTCACCAGCTTGCCATACCTCTGGATGGAAAACAAGAGATAGTTAATCGACATCGAAGCCACATCGTCCGCTGCTTCGCCCCATTCGGCACGGCTCCGATCTAGAGCCGTGAAGTCTATCCCCTTTCGGAACATGATGTTGAAAGGATGAAAGTCACCGTGCACTCGGCAAAGAGCGCGAGACTTGTTCTTCAGTTTCCACCTCCATTCGACGCATTTCTTCTCAATTTCCTTGAGCTCATCCTTCTCTAAGAAATCTGCCTCCTTTGGGTAGCTGTCGATGAGGCCCATTATGCATTCTCCATGACCAACTAGGTCCCGTGCTGCCCGCACGTAGAGGTCGGGCGCCTTCTTCTTGACCTTGTGAACACGAGCGATGTAGTCTGAGAGAGCAGCGCACCTTCTCAGATCCAAGTCTGTCATGCTGCCTGAGTCTCTTATTCGCTTGAGGTCCCTGTAGTAGCCTTGACCCTCGACCTTCTCTGTTAGAATGAAGAACTCCGAAAAGTCACCGACAGACCGGAGTTCACTCTTCTTCGTGAGTATCCCGACATCGATCGAATGAACGTGCTTGGGCAATCGATTGTAGGTGCTGTGGGCGAAAAGGAGTGACTGTGCTCTGTCCCATGGAAAGTCGTGGCCAAATCCTCCTGGACGCATCGTTTCCAGAACGCCGCTCTTCGTCTTTGCACCAACCTTGTATTCAATGAGGTATGGTGCGCCGTATCCGAAACCCTTCAATTTCCCGACAAGCCTCGTCTTCTTCGGCTTCTGGAGACCACCGACACGCAAGATCTCTACATTTCGCTTCTCCAGCGAACTCAAGTAGTCCCTCAATGCGCCGAGTCTCAGGTCTGCCAAGTCGCATGCTTCCGGTACACGTAGGACAGGAGTTTGCACAAAACACTAGCGTTTTGCGGTACTTCGTCGACTGCGGTGACAGAATCTGGATAGGACGAACTGGGAGATTTGTTCGGCCGATTGGTTGGGTCTGAGCAGAGATGTATCCACAGTGCACTCAGCAGAGACCGGTATCTCGTATGGAACACCGACCCCTGGGACAGTCTTGCTTGCGCCCGTTCTCGCTTTGGCGTAGATGCGCGACGGCGCCCCGAATCTTCTCTTCCGCCCTTTCTCCCGCTGCATGCAAACCTCAAGCGGACATTTGAGGTAGATCTCCGCGAATCGCGTGATTCTTCGCCTTGCTTCATCGCGGTACCTCCTTCTGTTCGCTGTGGCGTCAATGATCACGTTGACATCGTTCCGAGCGAGCATTGTGGAGACTAAGACGAGGGCGCCGTAGACAACGTGTCTTTCCTCCTCGGTGTATTTTGGTCTGGGTGTGAGAACTTCTCTCACCATTTCGACTGAGAGCACCTGAGCGGCAACATGGCGACGACAAAGTCTTCCTGCCACGAGGCGAGCGAGCGTGGACTTGCCGCTACCCGGCATGCCAGTGAGCCAAATCACCCACCCGCTCATTTCGCAACCTCCACGGACAACCCGCGAACACCACGTCTTCAGATCTGCTTGCAGTGAATTCGAAGCTGGAAAAGTATAAAAGCCATCTGAAGGTTCTGCAGCCCACTTTCAAAGTGAAGATAGGAGAATGAGATGCCCCGTTACAAGACAACGACGGAGATCATGAAGATCATCGAGAACAAGGACCAGATCCGAAAGGCGTAGGCACCCGCCTCGCCCGGAATATATCGGGATCATCGCGCACGTCGATCACGGCAAGACTACCATGAGCGATTCGCTTCTGGCTGCCGCTGGTCTCTTGTCTCCCTCCGTCGCTGGCACAGCTCTGGCCCTTGACTACATGGAGGAGGAGCAGAAGCGTCAGATGACTATCAAGGCTGCTAATGTCAGCTTAATGCATGAGCGCGAGGGGGTCGTATTCGTCATCAACCTCATCGACACACCAGGGCACGTCGACTTCTCAGGCAGGGTGACCCGTTCTATTCGTGCAATTGATGGTGCCGTCGTGGTTGTCGATTCAGTCGAGGAGATCATGGTGCAGACTGAGACTGTCACGAGGCAAGCCCTTGAAGACAGAGTTCGCCCAGTCCTCTACATCAACAAGATCGATCGCCTGATCAAGGAACTAAGGTTGTCACCCGAGCAGATCCAAGAAAGGATTACGCGCATCATCGGTGAGTTCAATCGACTTGTGAACCTGTACGCGGAGCCCGAATATCGTGAGAAATGGTCGGTCAGTTTCGCAGGAAACACCGTCGCTATGGGATCTGCTAAGGATCGATGGGGATTCAACGCAGAAGTGGCGAAGAACAAAGGCATCAAGTTCTCAGACGTCGTGGACGCTTACCTGAACAATAAAGTGGACGAGCTGCGTGAAAGGGCGCCGCTGCATGAAGCTATACTGAACATGGCGGTTGAGGCGATGCCTCCACCTCATGTTGCACAGAGGTACCGAATCCCGAAGATCTGGAAAGGCGACCTGAACAGCGAGGTCGGCAAGGCGATGATGAACTGTGATGATACTGGGCCTGCAGTCCTGGCAGTTACCAACATTGTGGTTGACCCGCAGGCTGGCGTTGTCGCAGTGGGGCGCCTATTTTCGGGCACCCTCAAAGAAGGGACGCCAATTCACCTTGTTGGCGCCCGAGTGGATCAGAGGATCCAGCAAGTTTGCATATTCATGGGACCCTACAGAGAGATTGTGAACACGATCAGCGCGGGCAACATACCCGCCCTTCTGGGACTTGACGGGGCCAGAGCAGGAGAGACGCTTTCACAGGACAAGGATGTTGTACCTTTCGAGGCGGTCAAGTACGTCACCGAACCGGTCGTCACAATGGCCGTCGAGCCAAAGTTCAGTCGAGACCTACCGCGACTAATTGAGACCTTAAGAAAGTTGACGATTGAAGACCCGAACCTTGTCACCAAGATCAATGAGGAGACGGGCGAGTATCTGATCTCTGGTATGGGCACACTCCACTTGGAGATCGCGAACACACTGATAACGAAGACGGGACTTGAGATTGTCACGTCGAACCCGATTGTGATCTACCGAGAAACCGTGCGTGGCTCGGCGGGCCCATTCGAAGGCAGATCACCGAATAGGCACAACAAGATCTTCATCCAAGTCGAACCGCTCGACGAAGAAATAATCACCATGATCAAGAAAGGCGACATCAGCGACTACCAGGACAAACACGCCTTGGCGAAGGTACTCCGGGACAAAGGATGGCCACCCGATGAGGCACGCGGCGTATGGGCTGTCGAGGACACGGGTAACATGCTGATCGAAACCACTAAGGGAGCGCAGTATCTCCAAGAGATCAAGGACCACATTCTCCATGGCTATCGTCAGGCCCTCAGAGAGGGACCACTCGCATACGAGACCATCCGAGGGATCAAGGTCAAAGTGACTGACATCTCAGTCCACGAAGACCCAGTCCACCGCGGACCAGCCCAGATCATGCCTATGACCCAAAGAGCCATCTTCGCATGCTTCATGTCAGCAAACCCAACACTCCTCGAACCCGTCCAGAAGATCACAGTAAAGGCACCACCGGACCTGCTAGGAGCCGCTACCAGTGTCATCTCTCAGAAGCGTGGAAAGGTCCTTTCTGTGGAGCAGAAAGGGCACCTCGTCTACGTTGTTGGTGAACTTCCCACATCAGAGACCTTCGACTTGTCAGAAGTCATGCGTGGCGCGACAGCTGGAAGAGCCTTCTGGGGCCTAGAATTCTCTCACTGGGCATCAGTGCCAGGATCAATGATCACCCAAGTAATCGCAGACATCAGAAAGAGGAAAGGCCTCCCACCTGAACCTCACAAGGCAGCAGACTTCCTGGAAGCGTAAGCTGGCTGGCAAGGCCCAATCCTGAGCAATGAGGGGGGTACGCCTCCTGGGGGACAGTGACATTAGATAGTGGGACACGCTTGAGCCGGGTCATCTCAAGACAACCCGTTTCGTAGGGTGTCCCACACCCAAGAAGAAGTGTACCACACCCAAGTTTCACATTCAGCTAGGAAGGGCACGCATACGTAGCCTTGGGCCACGCGACAGACATCGCAGCTGTGAGCAGCGTATCGACCTGTTCTTTGATTATACCACGTCCCCTGGGGGGTTGGGTCGCCCCAAAGGCCCAAATCGGCCCCATTACGGGACAGGTTGCCCTGCTTCAGGCTCGCTAGAGCGGAGAAGCTCAAAGCAGGTCTTTCAGGTATGGTCTAGTGTCGAGTTTGGAAAATCGTGACATCTTGATGCTTGCTCCATCCTTGGCCACGGTCCGTATGTAGTTGCCGGCACGCTTGTCTGTCCACCAGTTTGCTCCGAATAGGTTCTCGAGCTTCCGATCAAGTTCGGCCGCACGAACTGCGGCAACCATGTAGCTTGGAGAGTACAGGTCGAAGTCCGGCATTACGTGGTGTAGCTGCCAGTATTTGCCTGGGAGGCGCATGCCCATGAACTTCTCCGTGTAGCGCTCGTAGCGATCGTTCGCCTGCTCCATCGACAGGTTCTCTTCCCAGAATTCGATCTTCATTAGCGAGTTGGCTGCGTAGAAGGTGAGGAAATACAACTCCATGAACCTCGTCCGCTGTGCGGCGTCTTCGGCGACTTCTTTCGACACTTTGAACTGCCTCATCAGGAAAGTTCTCTTTTTCATGAGTCGCTCGATGAGTGTGGAGAATATCTCGGCGACCCCGTTTGGAATTGTGTATTTGTCCCAGTACTGCGCGTCCTCGGAGATCGAGATGAAGTGCATACCGTGTCCGTGCTCGTGGAAAGAACTTTCCATGTCGGTGAACGGTTTCACCGGACGCACGAGCAATCGCACATCGTTCGGGATCTGAACCCCGAAACATATCGGAGAAGTGTGCTTTCCCGGCCGTTCTTCCGCATCGGTCTGCAGCCTCTTGACAGGGAAACCGAGTTTCGTCAGCACGCGCTCAGGTTCGGTGACCGGGCTATAGCTCTTGAAGGCTGAGTCCAGAGGCTCGAAGATCCTTCCGCGGAAATAATAGAGATCGTCGTAGTATTCGGCAGATCTATCATTCAGTTCCTGAGAGTAACGTTCGAGTAACTCGGCGAATGGTTTCTTGGCGGCTTGACCGAGTGTCTTCACGAGCTCCTTGAGCTGCTGAAGCTCAAGACCTTCCAGTTGCAGATACACGTTGAGCGGCGACGTCTCGTACTGGCGTTCGATCTCTCTGGACTTGTCGAACATCCCCTGGATTGTGGGGGTCACGAGACCCACTTTGCCAACGAACTCATCGAAGACTGCCTTCCGATCCGCAGAAGATCCTGTTTGAGCGCTGAATTGTCTCCAACTGTTCCATGTCACCGGTCTGCCATTCACCTCGTAGGACCTGGAAACGATCTCTTGCTCACGTTTTCGATACAGCTCAAGCTTCAGCGGTGTCTTCGACGCATCTGCGACATCGTAGACCTTGCCAAGATACAGCCGTCTCGGTTCCTTGAACTCTGACAAGAAATCTTTCGCGTGGTCAATTCGTTTCTCAGACACGGACTTCATGAAGGATTCGCTATAGCTGAAACCGGCGTACTGGCGCCATTCCTCGTTAGCGTATGCGATGTACAGTGCTTCGTCGACCGTACACCAACTTGAAAGATTCATGATTCACGGCTTAGCGTCTGGAGAAGAAAACGCTTTTGGCGCTCGGGTTTCGAGCCGTGTAGCCGGTAGGCCCATACATTGTTTTATGACTGAGCTGGATAGTTGTGGGATGCGGCCGAAAGGGCCGGATCGAGGGTGCGTGAGGGCCAGTGCCTCCACTAAGCCGTGGTCCAGAACCGCCATCGCGCGGTGGGCAACCTGGTTTAAGACGGAGACGAGCGATAGACCTCGCCGCAAGCCCCCCAAGCCTCTAACCCGGGTCCAAATCCCGGCGGCCGCACCAAATATTGCTTGACACACTCAGTACTTGAACAACTAGAACCTTCGAGTCTGGATATTGTGTCTCTAAGGGCATTCCGGCTGATTCCGCTGATATTGAGTCCATATCGTCTTGATTCACGTACAAGATTGATTGGGAGATAGATCATCACGGACTTGTTCCCTAGGGAAACATGGGGAGACATCAGTACCACCGTTACTTAATATGTAACACATTACCCATAGTTAAATGTTACTTGATACATAACGTGGCTCGACAGGGCATGCATCCCAGAATACTAAGCCCATTGGAGGAACGGCAGATCCGGTCCTATCTGAGATATGACGGAGAGAAGACCATCAATATTCGAGTACTAGTCTCTAGAGCCAAGAGACAGATGCCTCAGATCAAGCAGGATGTCACTTTGCTGGACAGACTATTAGCGAGCTATGAGAGAGAGTCACGAGATAAGATGTCTGTCGGTCAAGGCGAAACCTGAGAAAGTTCTGAAATTCATTGGCTGTCGGAAGACAGTTAGACTATGTTCTGCAAGGTATCTTGGGAGATTTGGGCGAACGAATGGCACACAGTAGTTCGGGTGCACCATGATCCTGTCGTGCATTTTGTTACAGACACATGCAGATTACTCCGTAACGCAGGGTTCTGTGATGCTTGTGGAAGAGCGTTTCTTTCAAGCCGCTGATGAGGTCGAGATGAGAATGACGATTTCTCTAAAGGTTCTTCTGACCCGTCGGAGAGGTGAGTTAAATGACTAATTGGAAATATGCCTCTGGGGCCATTGGGCAACGACCACAGAATGCCGCAATCTGTGAGCGCCTAGAGGCCATCCACGAAATGTTGGTCTTGATTCTAGCGAAACTCCCATCGTCTTAAGACGATTACAAGCTCTGCAGACCGGGCCACTTACACAGCCTACTAGTACACTGCTACAACGGTCAGCCAACCAACCACTAGAGCTACAATACCGTATCCTCTGTAAGGAATCCTAGGAGATTCGAGCGAACGAAATTCACATCATGCTCAATCTTGGCGTTTCTCCATGTAGTTTAGGTATGCAGCTTTGCTTAGAGCATCGGCTTCAATGTTCCCTTCACGAGGAATCCAGCGGATATCTATCTTCTTGAAGTGCGTTAGCATGTCTTTGAGTCTTCTATGAAGAGGCACTAGTCGAGGCGCCTTCACAGCGAAGATGCCATTGATTTGTTCAACAAGCAGTTTACTGTCAGCCCTGACTTCGATCTCAGAATCTTCTAGCTGAAGCGACCGTACCTTTTCCAGCGCTTTTGTAAGAGCCACATACTCTGCCACATTGTTACTTGCCTCTTCTGTCCAAGGCTTTGCTGCTAGTCCAGACTCCTCAGCCAGTTTCTCTTCGCGATAAATGACGAATCCGTAAGTAGGAACTCCGCCCGGATTCTTAGGTTCACAGGCTCCGTCGGTGAAGATCACAATCCTGTCTTTTGGCAACCGTCCTCAGATAGCTTTGGGGTCAGTGATGCTTATCATCACTTCGTCAGTAGTCTTGGCGAGATTGCGATTGATCTTCGTACGAAGCTGCTTGATGGCTGAAAATGAGTTACACGCACCAATTGAAATCGTACGCGGGGTGTCAAGTTGCCCAAGCGATACAGTAATGACCGGTCAGAAGATGAACGCCCATATGCAGATACCGGAAGACAACATGAAGAAGTGTAGACGTCTAGAAGAGCCGGTCTTCTACCTATTGTTCTGTCAGCTTAACGAAGAACTGGGAAACCCGACAAAGTTGGAATTCGAAGGTGACCCATGGTTAGCTGTTTGGGAAGGTTCGCATCTTTACAGGCTGGAATACACGAGACGACCACAAACAGCCGATATGGATGATCGCTCTCTACCCGATTTCATTCTCGAAGTGGACGGAAAGAAGAGGCTTGCCATTGAATGCAAGAACCATCGTCCAACTTCAGAGTGGACCACGTTTACAGCGAAAAGGGATATTGAAAGTAGGTTCAAATGGCTTCCAGCCAACTGTAAGCGCGTCCTTCTTGCAAGTCATCTGCAGGCAAAAGGGGCCAAAGAGACAGCGGAGATTCATAAGAGATTAAGGCGAGCCGGAATCCAAATCCATGAGCTAGGCCACTTTTTCGCGCATGAAAGATGGGAGGAGGTGGAGGCAGAACTCGGGCCGATGGCAACTGAGTGGCTGGACTTCGTACGAAGAGGGCGAAGAAAGACACCAAAGAGGAGGCCTACGGCAAGCTGAATGAGCTATGTATATCGTCTATTGATATATAGAGATACTATACAGTAGATGCGACTGGGCTAGGTTATTTACCCAAAATAAGGCACTCTTGGGCATCCCACGCTTCCGGCTTGCCTAAGACGTAGCCGTAACTGCACGGATGCGAATCGTGAACCGGCAACGAACCCTAAACAGGAGACAAGAAGGTAGGCCATTTGAACCTAACGTAATCGTTATCGTGAACGAAATTCAAATTAACGATTCTATTAACGATTTTTGAACCTAAATGGTTGTCCAGAATCGTGAAAGAATCGTTTGGAAATCGTTAAGGAAGTGGCGAGATAAACGATTCGGGAGCTTGAGTAAGTGTCAGCTTGGGACCAGCTTGTGATGATTCTGTGGCAGAGAAGGCAAACTTGACCTTTAATGACTTTCAAAACATCACGCGATACGGAACGGAGTTACGGAGCACTCTGCTGGGAGTATTTTGAGATTCGGGCGAACGAGACCTGTCTGATGCGGTACCATATCCTTAGTAGATTCGTGTTGTGTGTGTTATGAGTGTTTGAGGCCTCCACAACCTTCCACTCGTCACATATTCTGTTGCACACACAAGCGGATTAGCCATTCCTGTGCGAGTATCATGGCCGATGCCTCAATGAAATGCCCAAAATGCGGAGGCCTGATGCTGGAGGAACAAGGATACTACTATTGTCCAAAGGACGATATTCTTACCGTGAAAAGGTCCACCAACGAAATAGAAGAGTCGAACACTCGGCAGGGGATACATCGAACATTTCGTTCAACTCCGTCACGGAACATTCCCGCTCAGACGAGTGTCCAAAGCAGGGCGAAACCAGAGAAGAGCAACACCGTTAGACGAAGTTTGGTTGCTGTATCGCTCATAGTGGTCCTTCTAATTGGCTTGGTTTGGATTTATAGCGGATCTAACAGCCCTGCACTACCGAATCAAGCTGCCCTTCGAACCAGAACATATCTCATGTACGAACTGAGCGCGTATACTACGTATGCGTATAGTTATGAAGTCATGAACAGTTTCATGGGATTCGATATTCAGTCTGCGAGTAGTAATTGTTGGAGCGAAGATTACGGTCCATTCTTGATAATGGAAAAAGGTACGATTGGCGACTTGGGATGGTGGTACGTGGGCCATGGTCCTCATTATTGCGGAAATCATAGATTCCAAATACCAGACGGAGTCTTTGACTTTCAGAACTGCACTCAAAGAGCCTGCGTTTTTCGCATGATGATAACAAACTTACATGATGGTGATTTGACCTTGAACGGTGTCTGTGACGACCAAATTACCAAGACTGTCTCTACAAATCAATATGGAGCTAGGTTGGATCTAGAGTTTAGTTGCTCTCCTGCTGTCACTCGGGTTTCGCAGACTGTCACAATGACAGAGACAGCAGTAGAGACCACAGTGACTACTGAATATGAGAATTCATGACGATCGCCTTTTGTGTCTGACATGCGTTTCTTCGGGTTACAAGAAAAGTCCGACTTTCTACACTAAGTTTCCTGTTACGTTTTGCATTAGTTTCCATTACAAGAATAATATCAATCCCGCTTGTCATGAGCGGATTTCATGGACATTTGCCTTCGAATCTATACCCAACAGGGTTAAGCTGAACCTGTCGAAAACGGTCAAGTCAATTCGCTTTGCTTTACGAAGCGTGGTTACCAATGCGGTCTTGTCATAGCCATAGGCTAGGGCTTCTACGATCTGGCCTAGTCCTCTCACTATGTCATCATTGGGCGTTTTCAGCTCAAGGGCCATCTTCCATCCGTCACCTATCACTTCTCCATCGATTATCGAGTTGCCAAGCGGTATCGGTACAAGTCGGATCTTCAAGCCTTGTTGTCGGAAGTGTCTGGCGATTGCCCATCTCATCCAGCGTATGTTAGTCATGCAGCATCGAGCACCCTTAGGCCAGCTTTGTCGTAGATCGTTTTCAGTCGATCCGGTCGATAGTCCGTGTAGCGTCTAGCAAGTACTGATGCGGGTACTCGACCACAGAAAGCGTCAACGAATCTGTCAGGCACGCCAAGTTCTCCCATAGTTTGGCAGAACCAATCTCGAAGCTTCTGAGGCGTAATCCTAACGCCAGACCTCAGTCCTGCCTTCTTGAAGTGCTTTCTCAAATAGTCCTCGTTGACTTTGAACAATCTCTCGTTGTTATCGGCTCTTTGAGTCAGATATCTGTTCAGATAATCAGCGGCCTCATCATTATAGAAAGTGATCCCTGCATTCTTAGTAGAGTAGCTCTCATGTGCCTGGGACGCTGTGACCCTACGTGTTTCCGGATCGATATCCTCCCTACACAAGCTGAGAGCTTCGCTTCGCCTCAAACCAGTCGTAGCATAGAACAGGAACAGAGCCCTATCACAGTCCGTTTCCAAAGCAGCGAAGAATCTCCGCATCTCCTCAGTGGTTGGAACCTCAACCATACCATTAATGACCTTGACAAACTTGAATGATTCAACCACCTCAGGACGCTTAAGAAAATCCCGAAAGAACCTCTTCAATGAACCAAGCGTATTATTGTAAGTCTTAGCCTTCCTAGTCCCTCTAAGTTTAGACAGATATCCTCTGATGTCGTGTTCTGTGATATCTGAAGGTGGTTTGCCGGTTTCTCTGATGAATTTGCGTACGAGCATGTGGCTGGTTTCGATAGTCCTTGTGGCTTGAGTGAGGTCGATGCGTAGGAATTCTCGGAATGCTGTTAGCCCGTTGTCTGAGGTGGTGAGGGAAGACCGGCTATCCGATAGTGGAGGCCTTGTTTGTATTTCCGGGATGGGTCCAAATCCCGGCGGCCGCACCACCTTCCTATCCATGATTGGAGTGTTTTCGGTACGTTTCGGGTAATTGGCGGCTCTGTCTCTAAATTATATTAGATGCTTGGTTCTAAACGGTTGACTTGGGCTGTTAACCATCGAAGGGATTACTCTTCGAGAATTCCTCTCGACTGTGAGAGACGTTCTGGACAAGGCTCCGCCAACATGGCGGAGGAAGCGTACCGGTAGACCTCCATTCGACCCAACGAGCAGACTCATGGCTCTACTGGTGAAGGAGCGGTACGGCCTCACATACCGCGACGCAGAGATCTACCTCAAAGAGAACCAGCAAACCTGCCTAGAATGCGGAATGACCGAGATGCCCGACCACAACACCATATGGCGCACCATCACCAAACTCCGCGAACCCTACCTGAAACAGCTGAACCATGAAGTCAACCAGCTTTTCAAAAAACAGAGAAACGCATAGCCGTAGACGCCACAGGCTTCAGCCCCAAAGCATACCACTCATGGCGAAGAAACGAATCCAGACGGGAATACCTGAAGCTCCACGCAGCCGTAGGCGTACTCTACAAGGCAGTTCCAAGCATGGAAGTCACCACAGGCACAGTCGGCGACACAACACAACTCGGCACCCTACTCGAAAACCTAGACGACATAGACTCCGTCTCAGGCGACACAGGATACCTCTCCCACAGAAACTGCGAACTAATCGAAGCGAAAGGAGCCACACCATACCTCAAACCAAGAAGACACAGCCCAGAACAGCCCATCGGCCCACCCGCATGGAAACGCATGATACACTCCTACAGACGAAACAGACACAGATGGATGAAGCATTACCACACGCGATCCATGGCTGAAACCGCCTTCTCAGCAATCAAACGAACCCTAGGCCACCGACTAACCTCAACAAGAAGAGACCACCAGAAACTAGAACTCATGACCAAAGTAATCGTCTACAACATCACAGTCCTCATCAAAAGCAGACAAAGAGGAGTATAGAGACGGAGCCTAATTGGCGGGTAAATTGGGCGTACCCACAATTGAGGGCTTGCCACGTCGAATTTTCGGTTTGGACCTTGGTGGTTGGGGGTTCCCAGCGTAGACTTCCTCGCTGCCATCAGGTGTTGTATTGCCGAGACATAAACACGATCCAAGAGCATTCCACTGCTGAGAAGCTTCCGGTAGGCGCGTTTAGTCCACCAGAGACTGAAGCATGCTCTCAGAGTTGAGAGAACAAATCGGCTGGCCACCTACCTGGAGGCTGCAAGTTCCGTAGTCTTCAAGATCGAAGAGAATACCGATTTTGTGCTTAGGATGCTTCATAGTTCCGGATATGTTGAACAGGAAGCTTTGCCTCACATCTCGAAGCTGAAGTCGGCTTTCGAACAATATGTCTGAATAGGATCGAACGGCTCGAGGCCGGGCGTGATGTAGCGCGGGTAAGTTCCCAAATAGACTTCAACCCACCATGGCCAAGACCGCGGTCATTCAGAAGTTACCGGCTAGTGACGACGTTCGCAATGTGCTATCCGTCCTTCTCGCTTCTTCTGAGAAGTTCTAAGACTTCGTCGTCCGACAGGTCGTACCAATTCTCGTAGGCGTCGGCAACAGCAAAGATCGGGCCGCCTCTGATATTGAGGCATACGAGTTCGTCGACGCTCGATGCCAGGAGCTCTATTGCACCCGCAGACCCTGTGGGCACCGCAATAACAATCTTCTCCGGATGCTGGTTCCTGATAGATTTCGCTGCTGCCAGCATCGTGAAGCCTGAAGCTAAGCCGTCGTCAACGAGAATGACCGTCTTTCCGTTCAAGTCCGGGAAAGGTCTATTGCCTCTGAACTTTTGCATCCTTTGGCGCACCATTTCGCGAGTCTGAGAAATGTACCGCTCTACAGCCTCCGTACTTAGCCCGAGCTGGGCAACCAATAGCTCATTCAGGAATACTCTTCCATCCCAGGCTATCGCGCCGAAACCTGCTTCAGTATTCCATGGAATCTGGATCTTCCTGACTATGGCTATGTCGAATGGCATGTTGAGCTTCTGAGCAACCGCGTAGCCTACCGCAACACCGCCAGCGGGAACAGCTAGAAGCTGTACATCTCTGCCAGCCAGAAGGGGGCGAAGCTTGTCTGCTAATAGCGCGCCGGCGTGCAGTCTGTCTTTGAATACGAACTCTCTATCTCTGTACGCTACCTCTTCGACGACATTGGAGACCATATTCCTGAATCATCTCAGACTCGTTTGTGCCTGCTCAGCAAGCTGCTTGGTGATGACCAACTGAACCATGTACCTCGCACGATCAGGCCTCGGGACGAGTTTCGCGATCGCTCCGTTCTGAAAAGAGACCGCGCATAAGTCTTCATTATCAGTGATCAGCAGCGAAGCCAGCCTGTCCAAGAATGGAAGATGACCCACAATCGCTAGTCCTACGAGTCCCTCGGCAGCCTGCTCTTTCAACCATTGAGCGACCGGCGCAACAGGGTCCAATGGGCCCAGCCCCCGTCTCTCTTGAAGCTTGTCTGTTAGCCCGAGATGACGCGCGAGTATCTCTCCCGTCTGCTGGGCCCGAAGTTTCTCGCTGTGGAAGATGAAGTCAGGTTTGATCTTCAGGCGAGCGGCGAGGGCCGCCACTTTTTCCATCGTGGCTTTGCCCTCATCTGAGAGTGGGCGGGCAGGGTCCTCTTTCTCAGGAACGGATTCAGCGTGCTGAATGAGGTATATGTCCAAGGCAGCTTTCTCCCAGCACTTGGACGCGGACTGGAATTAGGCTTGTCCTGCGGCCCCGTATCGCTTTGGCTGGCTATGAGTTAACACATACCAGTGTTGACATTCCATGTGATGGTCTTTGAGGCTGAAGGACTTCGTCGCTAGGTACGGGCGACCATACTCTCACCTGTTAGGCATCGATTTGAAGCCGCGTAGGAACAAGGAGGTCGTGAAGTGGTTTCTTGCGGCGATACTATACAGCAAGCCAATTAGGGAAAGCTCTGCGACGCGAACCTTCCGATGCTTCGCCAGGAATGGAGTAACCACGGCCAGTCGCGTCGTCGATGCGGGTTGGGATCGGCTTGTCAGCATCCTCGATGAAGGCGGCTACACCCGCTACGATTTCAGCACGGCAGACAAACTACTGGAGGTCTTTGGCAATCTCCAAAAACAATACGGGGGCAACCTGAATAGACTGTACGAAGCATCACGGGATGGGGAAGAGGTCGAGGCGAATCTCAAGAGGCTTGGAAAAGGTATCGGCGACATCACAGTTTCGATATTCCTGAGAGACATGAGGTGCATCTGGAGGAAGGTTGACCCAAGACCGACGCCGCTCGTGACAATGGCGATGAAGAGCTTGGGTATCAGAGATCTCAAACGGTGCGCTAGGGAGAAAAGAATAGATCTTGTGCGATTGGAGACGGCGTTGCTTAGGTATTCTAAGAACTTCCTCAAGAAGAGGAAAACGATGACGATACTCCCCTAAGAAGATGCGCAAACACGAACACTGGTAGAAGAAATGGTTGGGGGGAGCTCCCGCGTGGACTCTGCGGTTAGACCCTCTGAAGGCACTAAGGGATGCGCCTTTGAGCACTCCGTGCAGTAGTAGAACTCTCTCACCTTCCGAATAGCGTGATGCTTGTGCTTCTCACGGTACCAGCACGCGGGGCAGAGGTACTTTCCATCCAGGTTTGAGGACGTTTTGGCCTTGCTCTTGCATGAGGAATTCTGGCACGCCACATTGTGAGGTGAGCGGTTCCGATGGTACTCTTCAAGCTCGGCCGCCGTGAAGCTGAACCCGAGAAAGTTCCAGCTAGCACCTCTTGGAGGACCTTCTGCTGTGGCCTGCTGGGACAATGGAATCACAAGGCTGCACAAGCCATCAAGGTACCTCATCTCACTTGTTGACAACAACGACGGTAGAAAACGGTAAGGATGAGACATCGCGTGTACCATTCATGTTAAAGGTTCGTCAAGTCAAGCCGCAAGTAATTCGCACACGCAGGATGGCGCGTGAAAGGGTCTGTACTATGAGCCGTTCTATTGGCCGGGCGCCGTACTCCTTCCCGAGAGAAAGACTCGTGACGTATGCGATTTCAGATGGGGATGTGAATCTGCAGTTGGCACATGGATATGTTGTCCGCGTGCCCAGGGCCATACAGCCCAGCGCTGCAGATCCATACGGGTCTCTCCCGTGGAAGCAATCCAGGAATCGACCGGATCTCGCACAATCTTCGTCACAGTCAATTTACCGCCGCTGGCAAGAGAGCTGTGTGAGAAGCTGAAGGCTTCAGAGGGCTATGTCATCATAGAATCTTTATTTATTATATTTATTCTCTGCATCGTCGTACAGACTCTCGATCGTGGATGTGGAAAAGTAGCCAACTATCCTAGAAGGTAAAGTGTGAATGAGCGAGAAGGATAAGCCGATAGTTTTCGAGACGGACGTTCGTTATCCAACATTCCGAGATCACCATGAACATATCTGGGTTTATCATGATGTTCCTTGGCCTGGTGGTACGAAGGTTCGAGTTACAATCGAGAGGGTGAACTGCTAAGTACACCTGCACCGACGAATCCAGCGAACGGTGGATGGGAGGGGCATGTGGAAGAGAATAGTAGCCGTTTCTACGCTGCACCTCATAATGGGTTCATTCCGCTCTCCTTTTCCTTCGAGAGTGATACTCTGACAAAGAACCCTTTGCAACTTCCGAGATAATTTCGTTGAGATTCCTATCGAATCGTTCGAAGATGTATGCTTCCGGCGCTCCGAAAGGCATCATTGCCCATTTCAGCTTCTCAATCAAAGGAGCCGGCGGTTTCACCTTCTCAAAGAGAGCACGGAGATTCACGAGTGTCTCCACGGACATACGTTGGAGGTCCCTGTGTTTCTCGGAGAGTCCAAACTCCGCCGCGAGATTGCTCGACAGTTGGTCCTTCATATCGGCGAACAAATCAGGGTTGGTTTCAAGCAGTATTTCTGCACCGAGTCTTTCGGAAAGACTGAATGGAACCTGCGAAGCTGTGCCTCTCGACCACAATAGACTGGTCAAAAGGAGACATAAATCAAAGCTTTGATTCTCTCTGATTTTCTCCGTCGGAAAGATTTCGCGCACAATGGCCCTTGTCGTTGGCGAATCAATCAGTCTAGTGAGTATGTTTCTGTCGCGTTCATCAAGTGTGAGCGCGGCACGGGTATTGTTCTGAAGCGTGTTATCTAGTTCGTCGATCAGTCTTGGGATAGAGAGCGCTACCGTCCTACTTCCGTGGCTTGGGTTTTCTTTGACTTCGTGTAAGTATCCTTGTGGAAGCAGCTTCTTTGTGATCCAGTCCCTGAAACCCTTGATTTGATGACCATAGAGGTCCATCGAAACCCTGTACAAGGTCATTCCAACACGTGTGATAGTTCGCGAGGAATCCCCGTCAGATAGTGCGTTAATTCGCGAGCCATTCGCAGACCGAAATCAATTTCTTCAGCAGCACATCCTTCAGCCGAGTTTGCGGTCGGTCATCCCAGATTGCTATGGAGTGAACGTGAACGCGGATCAGGTTAGGCATCTCGCCAAGCCAGACACGCCGTAGCCGACAAGACGAGCAGCTCAGATGAAAGCGGTGTAGATTCATGCCACAGAGGGTTTGGCAGGGCATCCCGAGCGGCCCCGCCCTCTTAGCTGTGAATTGCTTGGGAACGTGGATGCCAAGCCACTCTTGCCCGTGCTCATCGGCAAAGAACCGTGTAAGTTGTCCAAAGTCTACTGTGAGGTGATCCACAGGCTTCAACGACTCCTAACTCTTCAGTTGATGCTGTGAGACGGAAAAGTCTTGCCTGTCAAATAGAGCGAGGTTAGCGCTCGTTTTACCGTCAGATAGTGCGGTCAACCAGCAGGAGATGGACATTGACGAGTAGCTGAACTTCTCAGCTCTGGAGGAACTTTGGCTCTTGGCTTGAATTAGAACGAGCTTCTTGTCCTCGAGTTCAAAGACGAGGCCCGCACCTGAGCCTTGGGCGCCTCTAGGCGTAGCGCCTGTCGGCTTCCTCCCTTTCAGCTCGGGGGATCTTGCGACCCTGTTCCTTCTTTCCGGTCCATCGGATGTCCTCCTCGAGGAACTTTGTGGCAACGTCTTTGAAGTTCTTGAATATCTCACCCAGCTCGTCTTGGGAGAAAGTCTCCATGAACGTGGGATTCCGAAGCCAGCTGTCCCAGCCTCGAACACTCTCGAAGAGGGCGGAGTTGAGTTTGACCAAATCTGAATAGAGTGAAAGCCGGTCGGTTGGCTCGAGCTTCCTGATATCCGCTAGAACTTTGGTCCGTTCATCCGCCCACGACAAGACCTGATGCCTCCTGCTTGAAGCGCCTTCATGAGGCGAACCGCCATTTAGCCTTGCTCCCAGCGCGGGTGCTACTCGTAAACCGAAGAGACTGAAGAGTTGCACAATCACAACTCATCTCTCAGTTTTCAAGAGACTAGCTTCGGAATCGAAGGTGATTCTCTTCTCATACGATCCAGACATGGAAACAGCCTGCGCTGCCTCGATGCCTTCTAGCGCATATACCATATTTCTAGTAGGCAATTTGTGAATTAGCATACAGTATATTGTTTCTAGCAGGAAAAGGAACAAGGAACAAGAAAAGCTCTCAACGTTGACGAAATCGCACCCTGGACATCGCATCGAATCCTTTGGCGGCTAGAACCTCATCGCGTTCTCTGAAACCTAGGGATCAGCTTACAGGCATAGAGGGTTACATCTCGCACGGTTCTGGCAGCTTCTCTCGCGTCTTTGGTGAACTGGCTGGCAACGAGTATGCCTCTGACCTTCTTTGCTCTCTTCTTTCTGCTGTAAGCGCCCTTGCACGTTCTTCCTGTCGCGGCACAGGAAGTCAAATGGGCCTCGCGATCTAGGAAACTCGGACCTCACCAGCCTGAGTCTTTCCAGCTTCCACATGTGGGTTTTCAGGTATTCCTTAACGTCCTTCTTTCGAGTTTCTTCACGTCACATGAAAGCTCTCTCAGAGTTCCCGGACCAGCGACGACTCGGCCAAGCCTTGATGGCAAGTATTCCCGCAGGAGATTTGCGAACGAACAGATCATATCGGAGTCTTGGCATGATGACGGGCACGGGGCATTGAGATGAAGGTGCAAAGAGTCGGCACAATCGTCGGTATCATACGGAGCGAGGACCCGGTGAAAGTCCGTGTCCAAGTGAGGCTCGAGCAAGAACCGCTTGAACAACGAGTAAGACCGTACCCACAGATGGAACGGGACAGAGTGGCCCAGCAGATGACCGATAGCATTGCAAAGCAGCTTCGCACAGCCATCCCCGGCGCTCTCATAATGGACCCCGGGTTTGCAGGTACTTCTAGTCCTCACATTGAAGAGTGGCTCCTCCCTGCGGACCAAGCGGCGAAGCTATCGATCGGCAGGAGACTCAGAGTCACCTTGGAGCTCCTTGAAGACGATCAAACATGATGGTCTGCGGCGAAATTCATGGAAGAGAGAATCATCAGGATGCCAGCTGAGTCGCCCGCGATGATGAGATCACCTACATGAGTATCAAGGTCAGAGAGTGGTTGCGCAGACTGGGGATTGAGACCACTCATGAAGAACGAGAAAAGATCGATCGAGAAATCGAGCAAAGAACTGGCCGCTACTGCGACAAGGGCATCGAACTGCTCAGCGAGGCTGAGTTCTTGACCATTGTGAATTCCGTTAGACGCAAGCTTAGGAAGCCCACCGTTGAACCGCTAGTCGTATAGTCATGACACGAAACTCTTCGTGCAATAGCAAGTCGCACGGAGAACGGAAGAGATTGATCGAGTCATACGATTTCGGACATATCGTCGTCGTGTCGTCGGCCTCATGGTGCGGGCATTCAGATTTGAACCCTTGATTTTGTGTGCGTGGGTAGGCTGGTGCGGGGACTAGAATTTGACCCACTCATTTGTATGGTGGTGGGTTTCTTGGTGCGCGACGACGACTTAGAGAACTCGCACAAGTCGAACTCGGCCATAAGAAGAAGCTCCTCGCAATAATGGAAGGCAAGGGGAAGACTTCACTACGGGGGGCGAGGTCCCCAGACCTTGTTCATCGAGGTCTCCTGCAGATTCTCTTAGGCGATGGCCGCAAGCGCAGCCACCCTCTCTCTTCTGGAGCGTTTGGAGAAGTTCTGGTACCATGTGTCCATGTCGGATGTGATGCTCGGTTTGATCTTGTCCATTGCCATTCTGAAGTCGTCGAGCCTGACTTCGTTCGCGTTCGCGTCCTGGCGAAGGGCGTTCATTGCAGCCTCCCGGCAGAGGGCCTCCACATCTGCGCCGGAGTACCCAACCGTCATTCGGGACAGCTGATCCAGGTCGATGTCCTTTGAGAGTGGCATGGTCCGGATGTGAATCTTGAAGATCTCCTTGAGCGTCTGGGGGTCAGGGGGCGACACGTAGATCAGACGATCGAACCTTCCGGGTCGCAGGACCGCTGGGTCGAGGATATCCGGCCTGTTCGTCGCCGCGATTACAACCACATTCTGGAGTGATTCTATGCCGTCGAGTTCCACAAGCAGCTGGCTGATGACTCGTTCGCTCGCTCCTGAGTCAGAGTATCCGTCTCCTCTTCTCGGGACTATCGAGTCGAGTTCGTCGAAGAAGATTATGGCCGGCGCCGCGGTCCTCGCCTTCCTGAACACTTCCCTGATTGCTTTCTCGGATTCGCCAACCCATTTTGAGAAGATCTCTGGACCCTTGACTGAGATGAAGTTCGCTTCGCCTTCTGTCGCGACGGCTCTTGCCAGCAGAGTCTTGCCGCATCCTGGCGGGCCGAAGAGTAGTATACCTCTGGGAGGTTTGATACCCATCCTCTTGAAGACTTCTGGCCTCTTCAGGGGCCACTCGACCGATTGGACCAGCGCGTTCTTGATTTCGTCGAGTCCGCCGACTTCTTTCCAATCGTACTGATGGGACCTCGACGTAGACTTCCCTCATCGCGGTCGGAGTGATTTCTCTGTATGCGGAGAGGAAATCGTCTTCTTTCACGACCATCTTGTCCAGTATCTCGGGCGGGACTCGTTCCTCTTCGAGATTGATTTCGGGCATGTACCGTCGGAGCGCTTTCATCGCTGCCTCCCTTGACAGCGACGAGATGTCAGCTCCTGTGTACCCGTGTGTGATGTCTGACAGACGTTTGATGTCAACGTCCTCGGCGAGTGGCATGTTCCTCGTATGTATCTGAAGCATCTCGTTACGACCCTTTTTGTCAGGAACTCCAATCTCGATCTCACGGTCAAACCTTCCAGGACGCCTCAACGCGGGATCGATCGCATTGGGTCTGTTCGTCGCGCCGATGACTATGATGTTTCCTCTAGTCCCCATTCCATCCATGAGTGAGAGAAGTTGTGCGACAACGCGGCGCTCAACCTCGCCCGTGACTTCTTCACGTTTCGGGGCGATTGCGTCCATTTCATCGATGAACACGATGCTCGGGGCAGTCTCGTGTGCCTTGTGGAAGATCTCTCGAAGTCTGGCCTCGGATTCGCCGTAGAACTTGGACATTATCTCTGGCCCGGAGATTACGTAGAAGTTTGCGTCGGACTCGTTCGCAACTGCTTTCGCCAAGAGCGTCTTTCCGCATCCCGGAGGACCGTAGAGGAATACGCCTCTAGGCGGCTCGATGCCGAGCCTCTGGAATAGTTCTGGATGCCGTAAAGGAAGCTCGACCATCTCTCTGATTCGTTGGATCTTTTCGTGGAGGCCTCCGATGTCCTCGTAGGTAACCAGCGAGATGCCTTTCTTCTCAGGTGTCGGCTCGCTCAGAACCTGGACGTGACTGGTCTCAAGGATCTTGACTGGGCCATGGGGTTTTGTGCGGGTGACAACGAGTGGGACAGCGCTACCGAAGATTGAGAGAAGCGTCATGTCGCCCTCCACGAACGGCATGTCCATGAATCTGCGTTTTACGAAACTGACGAATTCCTCGTCGACGCTCAGCCTGACATCCGTCGGGGCGAAGATTATCGCCTGCGCCTCTTTCACGTCGGCGTTCTTGAGTACCACGTACTCGTTTAGCGCCACTCCGGTGTTCCTTCGTATCAGCCCGTCCATTCGTACGATCTCTTCAGCCTGATCCTCAGCGTGTGCGGGCCAGGCAACGGCGACCGTCATCTTCTTGCCGTGGATCTCAACGAAGTCGCCGGCTGTGATGCCCAGTTGCTGCATGGTGTCGTTGTCTATCCTAACTTTGCCATGCCCGACATCTCTCTGCCGTGCGTCGGCTACCCTCAGCTGTATGTCTTTTCCTACCATCTGTCTCCATTCCTTTCGTGAACGCCTTCGGCTCTGGGCCCTCGTTATGTGCGTCCCGGAATCCGTTACTACAGGTAACTAATCATGAATATAAGTGTTACTTTTAGTAACACACCTCACGTCCGCCACACATTAACGACCTGAATCTCGGCCACACTTTCAACAGATAGAAGTGGCCCAACCCAGCCAAGAGAAAGCTCAGGACCGCGGCCAGTGTCGCATTCTTCCTCTTCCTCACGGCAGTAACAATTGGCGGCGGAGCGGGAGGCGGAGGAGCCGCAATCACTACTGGCGCACCGCAACTCGGACAGAAGGCAGCACCAGGCGGAAGTTCACTTCCGCACTTCGAACAGAAAGGCAACGTTTCATCCATCCAGAGTGACGCGTGTAAGTCAGTACAAGGGCCTTGTCAATATACAATCTTGCGCCGATTCCCGATGAGGCGCCTACAGATCACGCTTGAGGATGAGCTCTATGCTTCGCTGACAAAGGAGATCAAGGAGTTGCGCTTCGGAAGTTACTCGCACGCAATCAACTATGCGCTGAAGCGCTTACGCGAGGAGCTGGAGAAGGAGAAACGGAAGACCTGAGAACCAGGCCTTCGGCTATAGCCTTAGCTTCTTCTCGAACTCGCTGACCTCTCTCTACACGTTTGTAGAGCCTGACGATGTCCTCCCAGTGGATGATTCTGATGTGGGGCTTGATCTCGTGGAATGTTCCGCCTAGGAGGCTTCTGGCTTCATCCTCAAACTTCTCTGTGGTGACTAGGAAGGGTTCAGCTCCTCTTTGGAACTTCGGCGACCGACGGCACCTTAGGCTTGAGGGCTGGTCTCACCTGGTAAGGGATAGACGGCTTAGGCAGCTCCTCGAAGATGAGTCGGTAATCGCTTTCCGGAATCCGCCGCCCAAAATTCGCCAGCGAACCTCTCAAGTATATTGACCACCAATCCTTGTTCTTGACGAAGGAGAGCTGCCTCGATAGCTTGCGAGCGTCGACGGCGCCAAGCCTCAGCGGATTCAACTGGAACCGCCAAGGCCGGATTACTCTGCCCTCAGCCTTCTCCTCGGGCCAGAATGGTTCCTTCGCCTCCTCCCAAGGCTTCGCGATCTCGTGCGCGCCGACGAATACTGGCGGATCCGATCGGACGATGTAGCATATTGTCTTGTCACCTGGCTTGATCTTGTCTCTGTCTGCCTCATGTTGGAAGGCGTAGACATTATAGGTTCTGACTAGTTCCCAGTGTTCCGCGGTGGTCGGAAAGATCCAGAAGTTCACCATGGAGAATCGTCGCATCTGGCATAGAATGGTGTACCGGAGCCTAAAAGCAAGATGTCAACTCAAGCAATGGGTCATGTTCTGAGGCCAGCTAGCCCGTCTCTAACCGTCGGTGAGGATGTCGTACTCGCACACAAAGTCCCGGGGTGCAAGTCGCCAAAATAGAGAATCACTATCTCTTTCCCCCCGACAATGCCACGTAGTGCCCGCAGAAACAAAAACTCCCAGACTAAGTATCAAATATGCGTAGGATCTCAAGGTCGATGACTTTCATCTCATTCAGCCTCGCTCCAAGTCGTCGCCTCAAAGTCCCCATACGCATCTCGACGTAAGACGACAATCCTAGAGATCTCCAAAAAAACTCATTCAGCTCTTCAAGTAGTAACCGTGATGAGTGCGCCTGTGAGCGTCTAGGCCATATCGGGAGTGGAAGCACTTGCCGCAGCCGCAGATCAACGGAGATTCCTTGCGGAACTTTCGATCCTCGCCTTCGCCTGTGTCTTGGTTGCGGACATGTTCAGGACAGGGCTTCAAGCCATGCTCATCCTCAACGCAGCCACATTCATAGTTCATTCATCAACACTCAACTCCCAATGGCTCTCAACAGTGACAACGCAACACGGTTCTGTTGCCTCCATCCTCCATGAAGAGATAACGACGGACCACCTAATTCAGACTTCGGTGCGATCTAGTCCTCAAACGTGGACGGGTCGTCTAGGTCGTCTTCTTGGTAACTACGGCTTATCCTCCGCACACACCCCGGCGCAAAAAATATGAAGGTCAGAGCCATGGACCACAAAATACTTGGCAGCGTCATGGTCCTAGAATGCGACCAATTCAAAAAGAGGTGAAAAGGAATGGATGACGTGTCCGTCTCAAACTTCGAGGTCACATGCAAGAAGTGCGGAAGAAAACTTGAACCACAGTACTACGATCCGAACGAGAAACTCGCAATCCGACTGATCTGTCTCGGCTGCAAGGCCGAGCTCCGCATAATCGTCGGAGGCTAGAAAGGAGAAAGAATGGAAGTGACCGACGCAAAACCCAAAGACTTTATCGTCATCTGCAAAAGATGCAACCGCAGTATGGGCACACTGAATAGTGATAAAAGAAGGAACAGGGTCGCAGGATCCCCCGAGCTGAAAGGGAGGATGTCGAGAGGCGCTACGCGTAGCATCACAGGAGGAGGAAGCAATGAGCTACGCACCATTTGTGACACTCAAGTACGCTGAGACGCTGTTAGATGTCGCAGAGTCCATTCTGGGAGTCTTCGGATTCTCAAGGGCCCAGCTAGGATTCCAGCGTAGGCCCAAGAACTTTCTGAAAGAGCTTCGTGGCGAGAGAGGGTGAGAAATCCTTCTAGAGTTGGAGAGTTTGGAAGACCCAGTTGAACCACAGAGGTTGAGAAGTCGCTAACCTAGGTGTTTCCCGAGTCAGTTCGAGAATGTAGAGCTTCCGACAGCCTCAGTGTCTGGAGCTTGGATGAAGACCGGAACGTTCTTTCTTTTCGGCGCCTTGTATGAGACGAACAACTGGCACGATCTAGATCATCTGAATCGGCTAGGATTTCTGCTTGATTTCGTTCGCTTCCTCATGCGTTGCTTTTTCTTCTGTCGCTTTCGCATCACATAGTCTGCCCTGCTCAATTTATGTCCCATGCTACCTTGCCCCCTTGCCTTGGGATTCCGGCATATCCGAGGTCAGAGCTAGAGGTTTCAATCCGTGAAATGACATTCTGACTCACCAATTAACGATCAACCTAAGTCTGTGAAGAACGGCAAGTTCATCCTTAGTTAAATAGAATTCTTCGATTTGCCAGTCCTCGTAGGCAGCCCCCGGCTTCTCTAGACGGAGACTAATCCCCTTACATTCTTGGCAATTCTCGTCAACCCTATAGACTTTAACCATCACATCTTCACCGCACTAAGAGACCTCGACGACGCCACTCACAGAAAGCATGTGGAGGGACCTCATAAGGGCGGTAGATCTTGATCTGGGTCCTGAGATTGCCTTCCTGCTTAGGATTCCTTGGTACAGTCAGGTTTCTTGGAGACGAGCCGACCATTCTAGTTTCGAATTGTCTAACGGTGATGGCTCGATCGCGATCTCACAGACAACTTGTACTCTACAATGGCACGGATTCTCTCCTCGGGGTCGGACATAGCCGCAACTCGCGCCTTGAGCTCAGCCGGCAACTCCAAAGCTTGGACAAGATATGCTGGCTCTGGCTTCCTTTCGAGTATAGGTTTCGCCTTCTCGAACACGCTCTCCAAGCTTCGCTCCGCGTCCAACCTCCTTCGATGCGCTATCTCAGCTATCGCGAAGAGGTCTGGGTCTCGGCCAGAAAACATGCGTGGTGGTTTTCGGTCCGTTCTGTGGGGCGGAATCGATAGGATCTTCTTCAAGAGGGATTGAGCCGCACCCATATTTTGCCACACACGCGTCCTAGTTATCAAAGTCCTGCAATGACTGTCATTCGCCCCAGCTTGAGCAAGGCTCGCCATCAATACTGCGCATTCCTAATCGTGTATCGTAGCCTGCATTGGCTCTGAAGGGGTCAATGGCGCATTGCAATGGGGACAGAATCTCTTCCGTAAGCCGTTCGTCTTGATGTAGTCGTGGACGCTCTTTGTGATCTCAGTGAAACTTGCTAGCGTGCCCCTCGGGTGTCCAGTCAGCATGGAAAGCACATCATCAACAATGATGCTTGGCTCAGTCAACGGATTCCGCTTGCTCACAGAGACTTACCTCGGACAGCGTACAGGCGTTAGCGGCCATTTGAGAGTTCAGTATATGATCACTGTCAACGACCGGCTGTCGAAAGCGCCCGTTTAGGCAGTTTTGGTTCTTAAGCGCGCCCGCACATGATCCTAGCTATACTCCGGTCTGGTTGACATGATGCCGTGACATGCGTCAGAAGAGGCGCTGCAACCTCTAGGAAAGACGATAGGCTCGCCATAGCCACGTCAACTACAGGTGGAATTCGTTGCACATGTCCAGTCTCAGAATTATCTGTTCGAGGCCGAATTCACAGCGCAGAGTCAGCCTCACCATCTTTCTGACTTCTGCAGCGAGCGACCTACGCGGGGTTCAGCTGTGGGAGCGGGGAAAACAAACCTACTAGGAACCGTAGGGGTTCTGTTAACTTCTGTGGCGCGATCTTGCCGCTATCCGTTGCTTGTGTTTCCGCCCGCGCCGATGCAGGCGGAGCACATGGTTCCACTGAGGGTCAGTCATAGCCTTGAATGCCATGCCACAATGTAGGCACTTTCTCCTTCTGACTCTCTTTGGTTTGGTCAAATCATATCCTATAGATGAGGGGTCGGTTCATGGTGAAAAGCCTTCCTAGCCTGAGACTACGCACGTGTTGCTGGCGATAGCAGCAATATTGGTTGCAACAAGGGTCCCGCTCTCTCTACATGACGAGCTAGGCACTGACCATGTTGGCCCAGTTCTCAGCTACCCACTTTCCATTCTATTCGAGCGAAGCGAGCCATCACTCTTGGTTTGTTTGTGCGGACCAAGAGACCCTCATGAGGGAGGAGCGAGACAGAGCGCGAAGATCTGCCCACACCCGCTGTCGACCCTTCTAATGAAATTCAACAATAGCGACGAGACGGTCTACCGTTGCGATGTCTGCGGAAAAATCATGACACGCGTCGAACTTGCCGATCAGACTGTGAGGTGAATGAATTGGCAGAGCACCCAAACGAAGCCTGCATGTGCTGCGGCAAAGAACTCGTTAACGGTCTCCGTCTCAGGTGCGGAATCTGTGAACGATGCGGAACCTAAACGCCGAACAGAGCACCCACCGCGATGGAGTAGAATGTCAAGGTGGGTTAGAGGGAGAGCTGGCTGGCGTTGCAAAATATCCGGAGTGAAGAATGGGCCGCCGCCAAACGTGTTCAATTAACGTGGGCCTTTTTCTTGCCCTTCGGTACGTAGTCGAAGAAGCGTTCTGTGACGCCGTCCGCAGTCCATTCTGCACGCAATCTCGTGCGGCGTTCAGCTTTACGCATCTGTGACAGGAGCATGCGGTTGAGATCACGTGCGCTTTCCCCAGTCAGCTCAGCTACAACTTCAAATCCATCATCCGCCGCTTTGATAGAACCCTTACCACCCAAGAATTGTTCAAGTACAGTTCTGATGACGGATGGGTTATCGCTGCTTATGCGTGCCGAAAGCTTGAACGTTCTCTGAAGCAAAGCTTCACCTATACCGTAGTAGGCCGGAGTGGCCCATGTTAAGTGTTCGTCTGCTATTTCTAGACCTGTTTATCCTTCCAGGTGCACGGCCAAGTGTATGCATAACCATCAGCTTGGCGAAACATGTCTTCCTCATTCAGAACTACGTCTGGTTGGACCGGTGTCAGCTTGAAGAAAAGATCACCAAGTAGTCTACTGTCGTTTGTCGATCTACAAGCTCTCGCGGTTCAAGTCTGCTCTCTCTCAGTTTCCTTAGCAGCATCTCGCTTGAGGTTTTTCTCTTTGGGACGCTCAAAGTCATAGTGCCATGTGTTCCTAGCACTCGTAGGGATTCCATGATGGTACCGCCCCAATATGCCGGAGCCAGCAGCACAGTAAACATGAAGACGTATCCAAATGTGCCTCCAGAAAATGGAAGGAAATCGAAGTCAGCGCAGACTAAGTCAACGTTCGATAGTCGACCTAGCCTCAGCTGCGCTCTATGAAGCATCTTAGGCGAAAAGTCCACACCGACGGCAAACTGAACGTTGCCCGCCACCTTCTCAAGGAAGATGCCTGTACCGCAGCCGCAATCGAGGATTCGATCCTCACGACTAATGGCTATGCGGCGGAGGGCCAACTCATACTTCGTTCTCTGTTCGTCTGAGTAGAGCTCATCATACCCATCAGCTTCAGAGTCGTAGCGAAACCTGATCTTCCTCTTCTTTTTCCCGCTCATTATGGCTCGCTCTCAAGGACTTGACGGCTCGTTTAAAGCTGCAATAGGCGGAGTCACTGACAACAGGTCAGGCGAGAAAGCTTGGCATCAGAAAGAACACACTAAGGTACCTTCAGCAACGGGCCCGCGGTGACAAGCCTTTCAGTATCTATGCCAAGGTCAGCGCAAAGCTTCCATGATTTGAAGCATGGAACCTTCGACCGGGCGAAATGACTCCAATACCCAAAGTTACCGGGTACCTCGTTTCGGCCCACCAAAATAGGTGAAGTCCAAATTATTTCGGAATCCTCGCTCTTCAATCCACTTGATCGCCTTCCCGAAGTCGTCGAAGAACTCATAGTACTTAGCGTTCATCTGGTCCTTACGCAGCTCTTTCTCCAAGTCCAGTTTCAGCACCTGATCGTAGTACATAGAGACGAGAGTCTCGACCTTAACCTGCCCCGTCTCGTCATCTTGGAAGACCCTGATGATGCCTCCCGGTCTCTCAACCTTAGCAATTTCTATCCAACCCAAATTGGTCACCTCCTACCCGAAATTAGTCGTTCTCCCGCAGCTGCTGTACGAATAACGTGGGCGTCTATGTTTATCGAAGGCGTATCGGCTGTGAAAACAGGCTCTGCACCCGCAAATCAGGACGGTTTGGTAGAAGGGGCAAGGGATGAGTCTGTCATGCTTGGCCTCGCAGCCGCAGATGTACCTCGTCATTTCCTTTCCCACTTTGCCTGATGCGGTTGGGTCAAGCTGTCTTCTCCTACGTTGCCGTTCAACATATGTTGGCGCCTGTACTTCAGGATAGCTAAGGAGGCTCTTGAGCTGTACATCGCGATGCTGAAAACTAGGAGGGATTTGGTTGACTAGGATAGTCTGTCACAACTGCCGTTTAGGGATCTGGGGCGAGCCCATCATTGAAACCCATCAGATATACGTCATAAGTTCGAGGCCGTTCACCGTTGGGCCGAGGGGCGAGCGGGAGGCAGTCGGTGTAACGGGCTACTTCTGTTCCGAGCGATGCAAGGACGAGTTTCTCAAGAAGCGGGAAGAGGTACGGAAATAACGCAATGAATTGATGATGAAAAACGGAGAAAGTAGATGCAGCCGTTGTTCAGGGCGTTTTTGTCAGCGTGATGAAACGAGGGGTGCGCCTGTTTTGCTTGGCCGATCTACATGCCTTCTTTCTTTTCGAAGATGTATATTCCGTCCAGGAAGACCCGTTGATCTTTGTCCTTGATCTTGGTGGACTGTTCGATGTTGGCTGCGGTTTGGCTTACGTCCTGAAGGTTGATGCCTTGGATGACTATCTCGTCGCCGGAGACTCTGACTTTTGAGTCGCCTACAATCCGGACGATTCGCGGTGTCTTCTCGCCTGTGAAGTTCTCTATCAGTAATTTTCGTTCTTTGTCATTTACTTTCAGGGTGACTGGGAAGTGAGCATAAACGATCTTCATCTTGTACGTGAAGCCGGCCCTCACACCCTTGATCATGTTCCGAATCTTGGCCGCGGCGGTTCCTACGTTTGCAATCTCCGCTTTTCGCGGCCATGAGGCGGTGACACGGACTCGCCCCTTCTCAACCTCCATGATGCATGGTAGGTGCGAGAGGTCCTCTTCCAACGTGCCTTTGGGACCTGCAACCTTTACCTTCCGGTTGGCAATCTCAACCGTGACGTTGTCTGGGATCTCAACGACTCGTTCCACAACTTCTGTCCGGGGCATGCAATATCACTTACATGTACTTCTTGAAGCCGAGCTTTGGTGCCAGTTCTCTGAAGCATTGCCTGCAGAGGTTAAGGCCATACTTCTGTATCACGGCGTCGTGTTGGCCGCAGCGTCTACACATACGGCTTCCCTTTCCGAATTTCTTGAGTCTCGGCCTCTTCTTCTTTGCCACTGCTGCGGACCTTCAAACCTCTTGATTTGCTTGCAGTGCTACGAAGCACGCTCTCGTCTATGAAACTCATCTTGAGTCTCTTAACGAGTGCGGTCCTCTTCTGGGAGCTGTTTCAACGTCCCTTGGTGTCGAGATGAAAATTCTCGGCGCTTGGAAGCTCTCTTCTAACTAGCTTCTCGATTTGATGTGTGGCCGGCCAAGCCCGAGACGCCCCACCATCCTACCGCGAGGCATACTTGAAAGAGTTCTACACAATGAGTAAGGCAACAAGAACCGAGTACATCCACAGCATTCAGGATTCAAGGCGATAGGAACAACAACAAGATGGAACGACTCAACGGCGAAATCCGAGACAGAGAAAAGGTCATGCGTGGACTCAAGAAGCCTGAGACGCCGATCATTCCAGGCTATCAGATCTATCACAACTATGTGCGCCCACATGAGGCCCTGGATGAAAAGACCCCGGCAGAGGCTTGCGGAATCGAAATCCAAGGAAAGAACAAGTGGATAACTCTGATACAGAACGCCAGCTGGAAGTAGCCACCTGTATCCCTAAGAGTGTTCTACCCTTTCCTTTTCCAAACCGATTGCTTTCAAATGGTCTTGGTAAGCCAACAAACGTGGACAGCGTCGGAAAGAGCCGCCGCTTCTGCAATGCTCCTTTTGGTCTTGCTCGGTTGGCTTGTAGTAGTCTCGCTCACCTTGGGCTACTTGGACAAATGGCTGTGCTCTACACTCATTGCTTGCAAAATAGATGCAACCCACTAAGTCATCACCAGTAAGAAGTTCGGAATACAGGATAAAAGAGCTCTTCATCATCACGCTCACCTCCCCAGAACACCAAGCTAGTTCGGCCTCTCAACGATAGTCACTTGTCCGTCCAAGCCCTCAAAGGCGACATACTTCTCGAAAGCCACCCATCCCCTGTAGCCTACTTGTTCGGGAAACGTGTAGTTCCCTACCTCAACAATCATTCGAAGGGTCCGGAAATGAGTGTTCTATCCAATGTGTAACAGGGTTGACTTGCCTGAACCGTTCGGTCCGAGGAGGCCGTAGACCTCCCCATGATCCACGTTGAGGCTTACTTCGTAGACCGCTCTTGTGTCGCCGAAGCATTTGACGACAGATTCCATTTCGACTGCATGTGAACTATTCATAACGACCACTTCACGAAGACGCGGATGTGTTGCAGGAATTTCATGGCGGTCTCGGGCCATAAGATGATGGCGCCCACGGGGGTAGGAATGCTATACGGAAGATACGAGCTTCTGGACAAAATGGAGCCATTCATGGGGGTGGAGAGATGATCAAGGAAGTTCACCTTCAAGACGCCAATTGGAATGATCCGCCTTAGGTTTGAGGCTGGGACTCCAAACGGGTAGGTAGTCCAATGGCTCAGTGTTGGAGGTTTCCTCATTCTCTATTCTCTGGCAACGGGAGTGATGGGCGGATAGGCCGGATTCAGCATAGCGAGGGATATCGATCGCGGAAGAACCCTATGGGGTATTGCGCCTCAGTTCCATCACTTGCGTCTGTTGCCGAGGCACGCTGTTGGCAGTCTTGGCCGATACTTTTCTATGACGACGCGTACGGGCATCCTAGGGAGTGATCTACTTGCGTTCCGGAAGAGATAGGGGCTTACCTTTGGCAGGCGCGCAAACGATAATACTAATCAGTCTCCGGTTCATGGGTTGACTCAGGAAGCGAGCGCCCCGTGGAGTCGTTAAGAAGTTCGAAGCGAGTAAAGAGGGAGGTCGCGCACCGATACGACGAAGACCCTCGAGGCTGGCAGACGTGGGTTGGCAAGGACAGAACGGGCTTCCTTGAGCTCCTCTTCTCCCACGGCAACGAGTTATGGCAGGTCAAAGAGTTTCAGGTCAACCCTTACAAGGTCGTCGGATACGGAGCGAGCACATTCACAAGTCGACCGATGCCTCGCACCTCATCATACCAGTTCGGGCTGAGACCGTTATCTAACTCTCGGATAAAGGAACTGGCTCGCTGCGTGGATGATCCTGAAGCCGTAGCTGATATCATGTCGAAGCTTCTCAGGACAAAGCCGGTCGCTACCGATGAGGCGATGAGAAGCCAGGCAATCCTTCAAGGCCCGATCATGCAATCGTCCGTGCGGATGGATCTCATCTCGGAAGGTCAGAAGGAGCTGGACCGAAGGCTCAGCTCCAAGCTCCAGGCTCTCATAGCGAGAAAGTACCGCCATACTATCACACCGTACGTCTAGCTGACATACGCCGAATTAAGACGACCACGCTTGGAAAACCATAACCATCATAGCCAGGGTTGATACGTGAGAAACGAAAGAGCCCTCGCCGAATTCGAGCGAATCTGACGCCAGGAACTGAAGCTTTCAGTGGGCGAGAGCTCACGGAGCTGGGCGGCATAAGGCATTGGCGTCAGCCTAATCCCTGACTGCTTATGGTGAACCTCATTTGCGCCGGTATCTGTCGGGGCTTCGAGGTAAGAGAGGCACGGGGATCCTGCTGCAATCATCAGGTCCTAGTCAATAGAGCTCTAGAGCATCTGCGTAAGATCAGTGCCGACCAAGAGCGGCTTCTGTCATGGCGAGGCGGCTCTCTTGGGTTCTAAAGAAATAGAGAGGAGAGCAGGTCTGTGGCTTCGCTCGGGAGAGATGTCAGACCGTCTCCATCGTAACCTTAACCTTTGTAGCCCTCTTCGCCTCTTCGAGGATTGTAACTTCGTTTCTCCTTCGGCTTGTGTATGAGAATAGGCTCTCCAGGCTCTCTTTCGCGTCCTTCTTAACATCCTTGTCCAAGTCCAGCGTGATCTCCCCTATCTTGGCCATGCGCGCATCACCTCCCCAGTTATGGCTGTGCTGTAAGCAAAGCCGTTCCTATAACGGTTCTATAATGCAGGAGGCCTACCTACAGTGAAACTGAGTCCATTTTGAGATGATTGGTTGGCGAAAACGAGGCGTTTGGTCTCTTCCTTATAGCTAGCGACACAGCCAACGATCATGAAGTATGTAGTGATGATAGTTCCAGCAAGATGTAAGAAATGCGGCGGCGCCGTCTTCTCTATGGAATTGCCTTCTGGGAAGGATCTTTGCGTGAGCTGTGTGAGAATGGAGGCAGCTAGGAAAATGAGTTTCACTTTTGAGTGAATAGCACATGTTCTGTTCTCGGAAGTGGGTATCCAAACGATGCCCCTAGCCATCGTCTTGATTAACGCTGAGGTCGGCTCAGAAGATGAACTTCTGAGGGAACTCGGGAAGCTCGACAACGTTAGCGAAGCGCATGCCGTATATGGTGCATATGACATCGTCGCCAAAGTCGAGGCGGAGACGATGAAAGAACTCAAAGAAGTCATGACTTCGAAGGTCCGCAAGCTCAAGAACCTCAGATCATCGCTGACCATGATGGTTACGGAAGGAACCTAACCATCCTGCTTGTCAGGCCCGTTTCTTTTCGCGTCCAACTACAAATTGAGAATGGACGAATGAGAACGTCTAGAGGCGAACTGCAAGTGAGCGTTGGCAGAAATGGTAGACTTGAAGTCATCGAGAACCAATCAATGCAGTAAAGCGGCACTGAGAAGATGTGCCCCTCGACCTCACACACTTAGCTCGCAGTCTTATGATTCCGGGATAATGCACTGGCTCGTTTTCGACAAGGAACTCGCAGCCCGCTCGCAACAAGGTCAAAGATTCGGGGACGAAAATGTGAACCCAGCAAAGGACACTTAAGTAGAGGGTAGCGCCTTTGGGCATAAGCAGCGGATTCGGATCCTCCGTCCTATCCAATGCGTAACATATGTAGAAAGCGGTGAGTAGAACATGACAGAACAACAAAAAGTCGAGACACCCCCGCCTACCCGGCAGAGTGGAATCCCCTCCCACACGATTTTCATTGGAAAGAAGCCTATCATGGCGTATGTTACAGCGCTCCTGATGCAATTCACCAGTGGCAGCAGTGAGGTTTCAATCAAAGCGAGAGGGCGAGCCATATCAGCAGCCGTTGATGTCGTCGAAGTGTGCAGAAGACGATTCTTCGAAGGCAAGCTTCACGTGAAGAACATCACCATCGGAACCGAACAGCTGGGCGAGGAAGGACAAGTACGAAACGTGTCAACGATCGACATCACGGTGGCAAAACCAACCTAGGGTCGACAGTAGACCACCCAGCACAACAGAGCCCCCAGTTCTTTTGTACGACAAGCGTGAAGCATTGCGTGTGTCTGGGAAGCTCAGCGGTGTTAATTCGCGCGACCGGGCTTGGGATTACTAGTAGGTTATCAGTCCCTTCTCTTCGAGCGTTTCCTTCAGTTTTGCGATGGCTCTGGGTACTTCCGCTTCTTTTTTGGCGCCTGTGCACACTAGTTTTCCGCTCGCGAAGATTAGTATGACGACTTTGGGGTCGTCCATTCTGTAGATGAGTCCTGGGAACTGTTCAGGCTCGTACATCGTCCTCTTGAGCGAGTATGTTGTCTTTTCTAGGTCGATTCTGCCTCCCAGCCCAGCTGAGGATACTATGTTTTGGATCTGGATTTCCGGTTTTGCAAGGATGACTATGCCGCCCTTCTTGAGTTCGTCGA
>CAVWAQ010000003.1:0-101397 GCA_963753065.1 Candidatus Bathyarchaeota archaeon
ACGCTTTGTCTTTCAAGGCGTCAAGGAATCTTCCGAGTTTTATCAAAACGTAGAAGACACCCACAGTCACCAGAAGTATTGAAACTGCCGTAATCGCTCCGAAGATGAATGAATCGGCCATCATCATGCCTGAGCCTTGTTGAGAGAATCCTGGCGCTGCTTGCAGCACGGAGTTGAGAGCACTCATTTCTATTTCTCACCTCTTGAGCGAAGATTTGGTTGTCGAATATTAGTGAGTTTTTCAGAATTCTTCTCAAATCTCTTCCGAATTCACGAAGAAGAATACGGTCTGAATGAGTTCTTTTGATAGTGTCTTCAGAGGCAAGAAAATCCCGGTGCTGACACGGTTTGAGACGAGTCACACAGCCTCGGCGTCACTCGCAATAGCACTCTGCGGAGAAGTTTGGCTTGGTTCAAGACTATTGGCGTGCTGCTCTCTTCTCGGGACTCGATCATGAACCGCCTGGAGACGATGCAAGAGTTCCCGCTCGCCTGCCAATAATCTCATTTGTATTTTCTTTGCGAATGTGATTCCGTCAAGACGAATCCAAGGAAGGCTTAGACTTGAACGCCGTCATTTTCGATCCTGCATCAGAGGCACTAGGTCCATCACCAAGTTCTCCAAGAAAGCGGTGAACTTCTCCTCGCTCTCCATAACCGTGTCCTCGCCGTCTTTAATCCGCACTTGAATCACCTCTAGTCGGGGGCTCTTCAGATCAAGCTTCTCTAGAACATCGACAAGGCGGCTAACAGCGTCGACCAGTCGAAGAGGGCCGTAGAGCTTGTTTTCTTGAATCAGGTTTCGGGCGCTGGTGACCATGTAGCAGATCAGTTCGAAGAATTCCTGCTCAAGTTCATCCTTCTTGTGAGTATCCATTGAACCACACAACCTTGCTGTTCCTCTTCGGGGCTTGCGTCTTGATGTTCGGATAGCCAAGCGACATCAAGAGTTGAGGGACGATCGATGCAGGCAGGCCGACGATCTTTTGGAGGGCACCAGGATGAAAAGAGGCCACAAGACACGTGCCAAGGCCTTGCTCATACGCGGTGAGCATGATATTCTGAGCAGCCAGAGCCGTGTCCATAAGGGTTAGGGTGTCTCGTCCGAGTTTACTTCCCTTTCTCTCGGCTTCGTCTAGATCTTGGCATATCACTATAATTGCCGGCGGGTCACCTAGAATTCCTGGGGCCACCATTCTGATCTTCCGAATCAGGTCATGATCAGTAACCACCACAAAACGCCAAGTCTGCGCATTCCCACCGGTGGGCGCCCAGATGCCGGCTTCCAATATTAGCTTCCTAACCAGATCTTCCGGAACAGGATCCGATCTGAAAGATCGTATGCTGCGACGGCCCTGAATCGCTTCCCACACATCCAACTCTGAATCATCTCCTCCAATTGCAATTCGTATTTGAGTCAGTCGAAATACAATACGGTTTTAATGGAAGTGGAGGATTCACCACTATGTGAATAGACTATGGCAAGAGTCCGAGTCGATGTATCATAGTTCGCGTTCTGCTTCCTTGACCACTTCCGAGAAAACATCTAAGCCCTTGTCAATGTGATCGCGTGTGATCACTAGAGGCGGGAGGAATCTGATGACGTTGGGCCAGTGTCCTGCCGTCCACACCAGAACTCCACGTTCGAAGCACCTGAACTGAATCTTCTTGACAAGCTCGACGGCTGGTTTCTTCGTACGTTTGTCCTCAACGAACTCTGCTGCAACCATTAGGCCCTTGCCTCTCACTTCCCCGATCGTCTTGGTCTCTTGCTGCAGGTCTTTCAGTCGTTTGATCATGTGAGTACCTTCTCTGGCAGAGCGCTCAACCAGTCCTTTCCGTAGCGTGAAGTCAATCGCTTCAAAACCGGCGACGCAAGCCAGCACGTTTCCTCTGAAGGTTCCGAGGTGTGCTCCAGGTTCCCACGTGTCGAGGCTCTTCTTGATGACGCAACCGGCAAGTGGGATTCCTATTCCTCCGACTGCTTTTGCGATTGGCATGACATCTGGTGTGATGCCTTCGTATTCGCAGGCAAACATCTTCCCGGCTCTCCCGAAGCCTGATTGGATCTCATCCACTATGAGGAGGATCTTGTTCTCGTCGCATATTCGTCTCAGTTCTTTGAGATATCCGTCCGGCGGTGTGATGAATCCCCCTTCTCCTTGAATAGGTTCGACAATGATCGCTGCAGGATCGGTCAGTCCTGATTCCGGGTCTTTGAAGAGGTACTCTATGTATCGAGTGCATTGCATGTCGCACTCAGGGTACTCCTTTCCGAACGCACAGCGATAGCAGTAGGCGTATGGTGCGAAATGAATGTCTGGGAGCAGTGGCAGATTTCCAGTTCTGAACGATCTCTTGGAAGTTACCGAGAGCGCACCGCTGGTCATTCCATGGTATGCGCCGTGAAATGCTAAGATCGCGTGACGTTTCGTGTTGAACTTAGCGACTTTCAATGCGCCTTCAACCGCGTCCGAGCCAGATGGGCCACCAAAAAGAACTCTGGAATTGCCCTTGAGTCCAGCGGGAGCTATCTCCACGAGCTTTTCGATAAGTCGTATCCTTTCTGGCGTTGGAATGTCGAGAGCGTGAGTCAGTTTGTCTAGCTGACGTTTGACAGCCTCAACGACCTGAGGATTGGAGTGGCCTACGTTTAGAACCGAGATCCCTGCCATGAAGTCAATGTAGATATTCCCGTCTACATCTTTGAGCGTCGCGCCTTTGCCAGCCTCCCAAGCGGTCGGAATGACTGTTGCATAGTAGACCGCTCTGCTATCGACCTCCTTCTGTTTCTCGAGCAGCGCTCTCGCTTTGGGACCGGGTGGCTTGACTACGATCTTCGGAGCTTCTGGAAAGCTCAGTTCGGCGAAGTCGTGCGTGTTTCCCGGCATTCAACAACACCAGTGGCAGCTTTGTGCTTGTGAGTTCTTCTTAAGAACTTGTTTAAGGAACCGTGCGAATGCCCATTTTGCCTGGAGTGTGTGAGGAGTCGAAGTTCGCTACGTCAGCTGCAACGCGGGTTCTCGCGGTGGCACGCTCTAGAGTTTCGTGAGATTCGCCAATCCGAGTTCTTCGACGGCAGCTCTTGTGGGTTTTCCTTGGTCGTCCCATCCCAAGAGCTTGTAGTATTCCGTCAGCATAGTCTCGAAGTCTTCCTTAGGTACGACCTTCCCTTTCGGGTTACCCTCTGGAAGTGGGTCCAAATAGATCCGAGGCGGTATCACGTCATGTTGTCTGGAGAAGCCTTCTCTGATGTTGAATAGTCGGGTCAGTGTCCAGATTCTTCTTCCGATCTTCCTAACGTCTTCCTCTGTGTATTTCCGACCTGTCGCTGCGCTAAGGAGTTCAGCGATTATAGGTAGGTCAATAGGGATGAAGTCGCAGGCGCACATGCTCCATTTCACGCTTGTTCTAATCTGATCTTTCACAACTATCTCGGCCTTTCCTACAACCGTGAATGGGTCCATTTTTCCGAAAGCCTCGTACGCCACCGGCCATGCGCGATTGTGGTCAGCTCCCCTATCTGAGGTCGCATATGCCAGAGCCATTCCAAACGATCCCCTCGGGTCGTACCCAGGGAATTCTTGGCCTTTGCAGTGTAACGCGTATCTCTCCGAGCTTTTCCCGATTTTTTCAGAGGCTCGCGCTACTCCTTCCGCAAGGGTGTCTCCGATGCCCTTCCGCATAGCGATGATCTCCGGGAGCGCCACGACGGTCGCAGCGTTGCCAAATGAGAGGTCCAAACCTTGTGTGTCCGCCTTCGTGATCAATCCTCTCTCGTAGAGTTCCATCGCCCAGCCGATAACGTTGCCCGCTGAGATCGTGTCAAGTCCCATGCGAGAGCATTCGTGATTGAACTTCATGACAACGCGTATGTCTCCGATTGCAAGGTTCGAACCAGCCAATCCGAGTGTCTCGTACTCTGGGCCCTCGCCTTCTAGTCCTGCGAATTGGCCGTCTTTGATCTTCGTTATGTTTCGGCATCCTATGGAACAGCTGAAGCAGGTTGTCGTGTGCCTCACGAGGAGCTGCTTCACTAGAGCGTCTGAGTTGATCTTGTCGGCGTCGGGGAAGACTCCTGTTTGGAAGTTGCGGGTGGGCAATATGCCTGCGTTGTTGTCTAGGTCGACGATCACAGGCGTTCCAAACTTGATCATGGCTTCAGCGTCTGGGTTCTCACGTATGTCTCTCTTGATCGAATTCCTGACGACTTCGAGGAACTGAGAGCTCGAGTTGATTGCTAGCGATTGTGCGTGCTTCGTTCCGCGCACAGCCACGGCCTTCAGGTTCTTCGAACCCATGACGGCTCCAGTTCCGCCTCTACCCGCGAAATGGTTCTTGTCGAAGGCTACTGCGGCAAATCTAACTTGGTTCTCGCCTGCGGGGCCGATGCAGGCAACCTTTGGAGCATCGCCCTTAGCGGTGCTTGATTCGCTGCATTGGCGTACTATCTTATCGGTAGTTTCGAAAGCATCCTTTCCCCAGAGGTCTCTTGCACTTCGCAGTTCGGCGTGTCCGTCTTCCACGAAGAGGTAGGTGGGCGCAGAGGCCTTTCCAGTGATGACTATTCCATCGAAACCTGAGTGTTTCAGCTCAGCTGGGAAGTAACTACCGGAGTAGCTGTCGCTCATCGTGCCAGTCAAAGGTGATTTGGTGACGAGTGCAATGCGAGACATCGTTGAGGCAACTGTGCCAGTGAGCGGTCCTGTCATGAAGATGATCGGGTTCTCAGGCGAGTATGGGTCGGTCCCGGGGCGAATGAGATCATACAGGTACCGCACGCCGAGACCTTTGCCCCCGACGAAGTCCCTCACCCAGTCCTCTTTCAACTTCTCGGGCTTACAGGTCATCTTGGTCAAGTCAACTCTGAGGAGTTGACCACGATAGCCACCGTTCAACGGCTCACATCTACGCAGTAGATTGCTCGAATCCCGTATAAATTAGAACCCGGTCGGGAAACGATTCTAGCCGGTAGTTACAAGAGTTTCAAGGTGCGTTTCGGAGCGTGCTCCCCCATGTGTTGATGCATCAGCATTGCTCCAGGATCCATGGCCAGCAGAAGCCGCTGGTCACTTGGATTTCCCGCCGAGCTCCTCTATGAGAATGAATTTCGCTTCAGCCGCAATCGATTTCCATGGCCGGGGCTTATCGGATAATGCGAAGTACTACTACTATCGGGTTACTTCCTCGACTTCTCTGTACCACTTCTTCTTAGTGCCAACTCTGGCTCTCATTTTCCAACCCATGGTCTTGGGCTGATCTTCTATAACCTTCAGCGTTGCCTGTACCTTCCCTGAAATATCCTTTCGATCTTCATCGCTTAATTCAGGTAGGGAGGGAAGGCGATCTTGGATCTTCTTGAGGTTCATTGTGACCGTGTAGTAGAATCCCCAGTCCTGTGACAACATTGCTGCGATGTGGCGGACATCAATCGTCTCTGGGGCTCCATCACCAACTGAGTGCTCACGTAGGAGCATGATGGTGTCAACAACGTCTTTTTCGTTTATGTGGACTATCTGCATCTTCTCGAGGAGCATATCGGCGAGAGGGATTGTCCACTCGTCGATACCGAGACGATTCGCAAATGGGATTTCGTGGTTCATCTCGAGCTTGTCGAAGAAAATATCCACATGCATACCGTTCGATGTGTTGTCCCAGATCATGCGAGTATGACCGAACAAAGCAGTGAGCATGCCCTGATCGGCGTATCCGAATTCTCTCATCAGCTTGTTGATCTCGACCCGCTGTCCACCATAAGCTGCAAAATCAATGTCAGATAACACTCTGCCGAGCTTCCTTGCGAGGTAGACATGCTTCGGGCAGTGCAACTGGAAAGCCAAAGCGCCAAGAAGTCGCAGATGTAGGTCGCGCTTTCTTCCTTCGGCGACTATGCGCTCAGCCTCCGATTTCATCAGAGCTTCTTTCTTTGTGGCGTCGAGATTCTGCATCGAGGTTGCCTGCGGGAACTCTCCAGAAACATTGGCACACGTATTTGTGTTATTCGCCTTGGACCGGAGCTCGTGGGGTTACGCACGACTAGGTCGAGCGCTCCCCGCCTACTTGGAATAAGGAATCGAACATCGCGTATCAGTGGGAATTGATCTGGAGTTAGCCTTCAAAGAAGTAACCGCGATCTGTCAAGTCCCTTCTTTTTCCTTTCAATAATCCCGAAACGAAATCACAGTTCAGTAATGGGACCATGGTCACGGAAAGAGAGCCTTCAGCGTGTAGCCTCTAAGTTGGATTGCTATCCCAGGATTCTTAGGCCGTTCTTGTTGGTTCTAATGGTGCAAATCTAAGACCGGTTACCATTGTTCCGTCTTCAGATACTCGTCAATGGCTTTGGCTGCTTTCTTGCCCTGACCCATCGCTAGGATGACCGTGGCTCCGCCCGTCGCGACATCGCCTCCGGCGAACACACCTTTCTTAGAGGTCTTGCCCGTCTCATTATCAATGATCACGACGCCGTCTTTTCCTGTTTTCAGGTCGGGTGTCGTCTTCGGGATCAGTGGGTTGGGACTCTGTCCGATGGCAAGCACGACCACATCTACCGGTATGCGGAAGTTCGAATCCTTGATCGGCACCGGTCGACGTCGACCCGATGCGTCTGGCTCGCCCAGTTGATTGCGAATACATTCGATCTCTTTCACCCAGTTGTTGCTGTCGGCGTGGAAGGCAACTGGTGTGGTGAGCAGTTCGAAACGGATGCCCTCTTGTTCGGCGTGATGGATTTCCTCAGCCCGTGCTGGCATCTCTTCGCGCGATCGGCGATAGACAATAATCGATTCCTCAGCGCCGAGACGTAGTGCCGTTCGCGCGGAGTCCATAGCTACGTTCCCTCCCCCGACGGTGGCAACATGCTTGCCACGTGCGATCGGTGTATCGTATTCTGGGAAGCGATATGCCTTCATTAGATTGGCTCGAGTCAAATACTCGTTCGCCGAGTATACACCGTTCAGGTTTTCCCCGGGAATGTTTAGGAACCACGGCAGCCCGGCCCCTGTTCCCAAGAAGACAGCATCATACTCCTCTAGGAGCTCATCCACAGTCTCAGCTGCGCCGACAACGAAATCTTTGACAAGCTTGACGCCAAGACTGCACACGTACTCGACCTCGCGACGGACGATAGCCTTTGGGAGACGGAACTCAGGAATGCCATAGACAAGCACACCGCCCGGTTCATGCAGTGCTTCGAAGATGGATACATGGTGGCCCTTCCTGACGAGGTCAGCTGCGACTGTGATCCCGGCGGGACCGCAGCCCACTACTGCCACCTTCTTCCCTGTTGGTGGAGGCAAGTCAGGGATGGGTGGCGTGCCTTGAGAGGCTTCCCAATCGGCAGCGAATCGTTCGAGCCGGCCAACTGCTACAGACTCGAAGCGTTTGGACAGAGCGCATTTTCCTTCGCATTGCTCTTCCTGCGGGCACACGCGTCCGCTGACGGCGGGCAGCGCGTTCGTCTCTTTGATGATATTGATCGCTCCGCGGAAATCTCCTTCAGCCACCAGTTTCAGGAAGGCCGGAATGTTGATGTTCACCGGGCATCCATCAACGCAGAGAGGACGTGCGCACTCTAGGCAGCGTTTCGCTTCGGCGATCGCTTGTTCAGGCGTATACCCGTAGGGGACTTCATTATAGTTCTTGATGCGCTCCGCTGGGGGTTGCTCTGGCATGGGTGTTTTCTTCGGGATGATTTGCTTTGGTTTCTTCGACATCCCGATCTATCTCTCCCCTGAATCGGTCTCTGGGCCAAGGTACGCTTTCCGCCGCGACAGCAGCAGTTTCCAGTCCACTTGATGGCCATCAAAGTCAGGCCCGTCCACGCAAGCAAACTTGGTTTGACCTGCGACTGAAACTCGACATGCCCCGCACATTCCAGTCCCGTCGATCATGATTGGGTTCAGGCTGACGATGGTCTTGACTGCGAAAGGCCGTGTTGCCTCAGCCATCTGGTACATCATGAACGTGCAACCTATGGCAATGAGACGATCAATGTGCTCGCCGGAGTCTAACAGGTCCTTGATTGCAGTGGGTCCGTCCCTGTTCTTTCCGATTGAGCGATCTCTCGTCGAAACAAGAACTTTGTCGCTTGCAGATTCCAATCGATCAAGCCAGTAGAGGAGGAACTTGCTGCGTCCCTCGATGAGTGAAATGACTCGGTTGCCTCTTTCCTTCAAAGCCCGTGCAACGGGGTAGATGCTTCCGATCCCGTAGCATCCGCCCGCAACGACAACAGTGCCCCATCTGTCCAGCTCCAACGGCTTGCCCAACGGCCCCGCAAACGTGGACAGCGCGTCGCCGGCCTTCAACTTGCCGAGCTTGTATGTGGACGTACCAACCTGCATGAACACGCAACTGACCGAGCCTTTCTCCCTGTCCCAGTCAGCCACAGTGAGGGGGATACGTTCTGCATACTCGTCGGCCCGGACTATGACAAACTGGCCAGGCTGGATCTTGGACGCAATAATAGGTGCTCGCACAGTGAGCAACTGTAAGTTAGGCGCCAACTGCTCACGTGCCAGAACCGTGACCGGCCCCGGTTCAACAGGATCCTTGGAATGACGATCTTCCTTCGAAGTCTTCATCGTCGTCTGATCGTCCAAGTCTCACACCTCTCCTCGCCGCGAGCGTGCACCGATCCTCACAGCACATGCTTTGGTGGTAGGTGCCAAGGTTGGGAACAGTGGTGAACCCATCACACGGTTGATGCTCGTGAGAGCGGCGCCTTCGGGCACTGCACTGCTCGACTGCGCAATGCACTCGGCGTTTCCATGTCGTGATGCAACTTCCACTACGGCTCCGTCGGAAATGCCCAGCCGTGTGGCATCCGCCGAGTTTAGCTGCAGGGTTTCCTCGTTCTTGACTAGGTTCATTCCCTTGACTTGTTCGGTCAGGCAGGCTCCATGGTAGTAGAACAGGTTCCGTTCGGTGATCAGGGTGAATGGAAACTCGTCGCTGACAGAGCTGCGAGGTCCTCTCCAGGTCGAACGGCACAAACTGTGCCTTCACCGCCGGTTCGAAACGCCGTAGTACACCGCTAACACCCAGCGTCTCATGTTTCACGCTTCGATAGGCCGGGACCAGCGAAGCTATCTCAGACATGACGTCTGCCGCTGAACTGTAGTTCCAGCGTCCGGCTTCCATGAGGTTTGCGACATCGCGGAGAATCATCCAGCCAGGGCGGGAAACTCCCACAGGCGGGATCGCCTGGCGCACGCGCTGAACACGGCCTTCCAAGTTAGTTAGTGTTCCATCCATCTCAGCAAATGTCGTGGCCGGGAGCACAACATGAGCGTACTGGAGGTTTTCCGTTGACACAATGTCCTGCACGACGAGGAATGCAAGGTTGGCGAGGTCTTTCATTGGCGGGACCTCACCGGCCAACCAGAGAGCCTTGATTTCCCCCCGACGGACTCCGGCCAAGATGTCCTCGTAGGTTCGTCCCGGAGTCGGACTGAGCGAGGCATCCCATCCGGTCTCGAAATCTTTCCGCGCTTTCGGAATTGATATGGATCGGTAACCCGGCAGGAGAGCCGGGTGGACGCCCATGTCGTGGGCGCCGACGAAGTTGCCCTCGCCCGGCACCCCGATGAGTCCAACATTGCCGGCAACAAAGGCTAAGCTGCGAATTGCTTTGATGACGTTCAGACCCGTGGGATAATGGGTCACGCCAGAGCCATAGATTATGACCGCTGGGGCATGTTGCGCCAGCATGTTTGCTGCACTCACAATAACGTCTTCTTTCACTCCGGTTGTTGAGGCGACTTCGACCAGGTCTAGTTTGACCAATTCCGGAATGCGTCTCTCTTTCGCTAGAGCTTTGATCATTCCGGCCAGCAGGATGTGGTCAGTTCCAATCTTAGGCTGCAGCCAAACCGTCGAGGCTTTTGCCATGTTGGTTTCGCAGGTATCCACCGTGATTAGGCGTGCGCCTTTGCTCAGGGCATGACGGATCTCGACTCCTATGATGGGGTGGGAGTCGAACACGTTGGTGCCGATGGCTAGGATGCATGCGGCTTTTCGGATGTCTCGGATGAGTGGTCCATTGATTGTTCTGAGGGTGTCCACAAGTTCCCCAGAATTCTCGTGTTTGGGGAAGCCAGCTGCCAACGCCACGTTGTTGCTATGCATCACCGCTCGCGCGAATTTCTGTAGAACATAACTTTCCTCATTGGTTGCTGCTGCAGAGCCTATGGCGGCGAATTCGTCGCCTCGATATTGGTCGACGCCTTGCGCGATTGCCTGCAATGCTTCATCCCATGAGGCCTCGACCAACCGTCCGTTACGTCGCACAAGCGGTGTCTTCAGTCGGGTTAGGCTATGCACAACATCTACTACGCCAAAGCGACCACGGACACAGAGCTGCCCGTCGTTCGTCGGGCCATCATCGTGACCAACCATGCGGATAACCCGGCCGCTCTTGACTTGCACATTCACCGTGCAGTTTACAGAACAATATGGACAGACGCTGGGGACTATACTGGTCGGCACTCCCTCCCACTTGCCGCGTTTGTCGGAGAGCGCTCCCGTTGGACAGACATCCACGCACGCTCCACAGAATTGGCAATTTGCTTCCAAGTGCGACCGGCCGAATGCCGTGCCGACAATGGCCTGACTGCCACGATACGTGAAGGCAAGGACTCCCGCGTGTCGTACATCCTGACAGACGCGCACACAGCGTCCACAGAGGATGCAGAGGTTATAGTCGCGGTCGAAGAAGGGGTCCTCATTCTCCACCGGCAATCCTCGGTAAGTGATGGGATAGGGGATCTCCTGCAAGTCCAAGTAATCCACGAGTTTCGGGAGCTCGCACTGGCCGTTATTGGGGCAGTACTGACATCCCGTGGTCACTGCTGCCTTACGGATAGTGCTCTGGAAGTCATCGCAATCGGCTCGGCGTTCACACACCAGGCACGAGTACGGGTGCTCGGACAAGATGAGGGAGAGGATTTCCCGGCGCATATTCTGCAGCGTTTCCGTCTCGGTGCGTACAACCATGCCGTCGGACACAGGAAGCGTGCAAGCGGTGGAGAAGCCGCGCATATTCTCGACCTCCACCAAACAGAGTCGACAGGCGCCGACGGATGTGAGCTTGGGGTGGTGGCAGAGAGTTGGAATATAGATTCCTTGGACTTGAGCGGCCTCGAGGACAGTCATTCCCGGTTCTGCTTTCACTTTGATTCCGTTGATCGTCATTGACAGGGACATTCTCTCGATCCTCCCGCGCGTCTCAATGGACTGTGATAGCGTTGTAGTTGCAGCAGTCGTAGCAAGCACCGCAGCGGATACACGCCTTGGTATCGATGATGTGCTTCTGTTTCCTCTCCCCGGTGATTGCGTTGCTCGGACACTGTCGAGCGCACAGGGTGCATCCGTTGCAGGCATCTGTGATCTCATAAGTGATCAGTGCCTTGCATGCGGCTGCGGGGCAGCGGTGTTCCTTGATATGGGCTAAGTACTCGTCTCGGAAGTAGCGCAGGGTAGTCAATACCGGGTTGGGCGCCGTCTGGCCGAGCCCACACAGAGAGCCGTTCTTCACCGTGTAGGCCAGTCTTTCCAACTGATCAACATCATCCGGCTTGCCTTCGCCGGCCTTGATACGTTCTAGGATTTCGAGCATGCGCTTGGTTCCCGCGCGGCAGGGCGGGCATTTTCCGCACGATTCAGCTTGCGTGAACGAGAGGAAGTAGTGAGCAAGGTCGACGGCGCAGTTGCGTTCGTCCATGACCACCATGCCGCCTGAACCCATCATCGAGCCGGCGGCTTGAAGCGATTCGTAGTCAATCGGGGTGTCTAGATACTCGGCCGGGAGGCAACCGCCCGACGGTCCGCCGATCTGGACGGCCTTGAATTTCTTGTTGTCCCGGATGCCGCCGCCGATGTCGAAGATGAGTTCGCGTAATGTGGTGCCCATCGGCACCTCGACGAGGCCGGTGTTGTTGATCTTGCCGGTCAGGGCGAAGGTTTTGTTGCCCTTGCTTGTCTCTGTGCCAATGCGGGCGTACCATTCCCAGCCGTGGCGGATGATGAGGGGCACCCATGCCAAGGTTTCCACGTTGTTGATCGTAGTGGGCTGACCCCACAGGCCCTTCTGGGCCGGGAACGGAGGGCGAGGCCTCGGCATCCCACGTCGGCCTTCGATAGATTGCATCAGGGCGGTCTCCTCACCGCAGACGAAGGCCCCGGCTCCCAAACGGATCTCGATGTCAAAATCGAAGCTGGTGCCGAGGATGTTCTTTCCCAGCAGGTTCCTCTCTCGGGATTCCTGCAGTGCTTTCTTGATGCGTTCCACTGCGAGAGGGTACTCAGCCCGCACGTACACAAAGCCCCGCCGAGCCCCAACAGCGTACCCGGCGACCGTCAATCCCTCAAGCATACTATGGGGATCACCTTCCAACAGAGAGCGATTCATGAACGCGCCAGGGTCTCCTTCGTCGGCGTTGCAGACAACATACTTGGATGTTCCCGGCGCTTGGCGAGCAGTGGCCCACTTGCGGCCGGTGGGGAAGCCGGCGCCGCCGCGCCCTCTTAGGCCGGACTTGGAGATCACTTCGATCACATGTTCAGGGGTCATCTCGGTCACGACTTTCTGCAGAGCTTGGTAGCCCTCCTTTGCCAAGTAGTGGTCAATGTTCTCCGGGTCTATGATGCCGCAGTTGTGGAGGACTATGCGCTTCTGCTTGGCGTAGAAAGCCATCTTGTGCCAGCTGTCGGCAATGGCGTTGGTAGCTGGATCACGATACAGAAGTGGCTCGACGTGGCGGCCGCCGAGGACATGTTCTTCAATGATGCCCTTGACGTCGCTGGGTTTGACTCGCGTGTAGAATGTTTCGCCAGGATACACTACTACGATTGGGCCTTGCTCACAGAAGCCAAAGCAACCGGTGCGTCGCACCTCGATCTGACCGTCTAGATTGTGTTTGTCGAGCTCCTCACGTAGCGCTTCACGTAACTCTGCGCTAGCAGACGACGTGCACCCAGTGCCCATGCACACTGCGATCCACTTGTGCTCCGGATTGTTAACGGCATCAGCCACCTCGGCCGGGACAGCAAAATTTGCATGCGTCGTCGCGGTCAGAGCTCAATCCTCCGTGTGTCGAGCATCATGCAGTCGCCTCGCAGGTTCTATTCCTCTCTGCCGCCGTACTGGGTGAGTAATCTTCGTGCCTTGGTTGAACTCATCCGGCCGTGGACATCTTTATCCACTACAACGACCGGTGCCAGAGCACAGCACCCGAAGCAGGCTATTCGTTCTAAGCTGAACAGTTCGTCTGCGGTCGTCTGGCCGGCTCTGACTTTGAGTTCACGCTCTACCAATTCCAAGATGCGTTCACTGCCTCGCACATGACACGCTGTCCCGCGACATACCTTGATGGTGTGCTTGCCCGGCTTTGTGAACCGGAAATGAGCGTAGAACGAGGCGACTCCAAAGATCTCCCCGGGGGAGACCCCGGTGAATGCGCCGATTTCATCGATCACGTCAGGTGAAACATAACCGTGGGATTCCTGTACCTCTTGAAGGATCGGGATCAGGAATCCACGATCACCTCTAGGGTACTTGACCAGAATCTCACTCAGAGTCACAGTATCACCTTTGAAGGCAACGAATCTTTGGGACTATATTCGATCGTTGCCTGCGGTTCTCGTCAAGTACTATATTTACTCTGAGCAACTGAGGTATTTACCGTAACGATTTCCGTTCGCTACTGTCCTCTTGACTTGCGGCGGACCAAATTGTCGTCGTGCAAGGTCACATAACGACTAGGCGAATGCGCGGAGTTGTCTGACGGTCCCAAGGTACGTACCGTCCAGGAGCTGGACCTCCGCCTCATTCATGTTCACGACTCCTCCTCTGAGTAGAGGACCAAAACGGTCAGTCTTGGTCCATTTCGATCCAGAATGTTGCCTCACGTTAATTGGTCGACCTCCCAGGAAGTCGTTGAACGGGGGAACGAACAGGACGCGAGCAGCCCTCAGTTCGACCCCGTAACGTTCTCTGACTGCATTCTCGATGTTTTTGAGCTTCCGGCGTTTCGAGTCTTTCAAGATCGCTCGAGCCAGTTTTGCAGCGTTGCATGGTGCCCGTACCCAGACTGGTCTCGTGATCCTGTAGCCTAGAGCGTCAGTAAATGCCACGACCGGATGTAGGTGGCCTTGAATCAGGGATTCACATCCGAGGAGCTCAGGAGCCGGCCATGCGTGCCCGTGGAAGAGCCCGTACTTTCCCCACAAGGCAATTCCGCTTGGAGGAATGATCTTGACTTGCCGAGGAGTCATTGGCTCGATATTTCCATCATGATTCCCTTGGATAATCTGAATGTCTGAGACATGCGGGACGATTCTCTCAAAGAACTCGGGTATGTCCCGCCATTCCTCCAGCTCAGCTCCGACGACTGTGTGTTTCACATCGCCTAGAAATACGATCTTTGTTGGGCTTGACTTATTGATGATGTCGAGCAATCGATCTGCGAGCTTGGATGTCTGCGAGGGAACATGAATGCCCTGCTGCGCGAGGGTTATCTCCCATCCTATGTGCAGGTCTCCGACAACGAGAACCCGTTCGCCTTCGCCCTGCAGTAGCAGAGAAGGAGAATCATCCACGGGTGCAAGACTGTATCCGACCAATACGGACCGCCCTGTCTGGCTGCTCTAGGACCCTTTCAGAGTAGGGTTCTTTCAACATATGCTTAATCAAAGGCTGGCAGTCCTCATAACTCAGCCCGCTCGGCCGGATGCGCCATGTCGCAAGGATACGACAAGGAACTGACAGTAATCGAGACCGCGTGTCAACGCATGGCATCCTCCCACAAGCTGGCAGATTCTCAACGAGCCGTGCTTGAGGAACAGTTCGGCGACCGATTCAAGAATGCTCTCGAGCTAGTTGAGAAGCGAAAGGTGCACAGATACCAGTTCAAGCCTAGCGGACGGACGATCTGGACTGTGAAAGGCAGAAAGGGATTCTACCAAGTGATCTCTGAGACGAACTTCTGTAACTGTGACGACTACTACTTTCGAGTCATGGACGGCAAGAGGGCATTGTGCTACCACATAATCGCACAGAAGGTCGCGTTTGCGCTTGCAAGATACGAAACCAGTGATCTACGGGACACCCAGTACAGTAAGATCACTCAACAGTGGAGGACTAGGCCTGAGACTACGCCCTGACATGGCTTCGTAGCAATACAGAATTGTTTAAATCAGAACCTTCGGTCTACGCAGGCAAGATGGCGCTCAGCATTGACGGCAGATGAATTCTACACTCTTGCACAGTATGTAATCATTGCCCTCGCGTTTGTGGCCCTTGTTCTGACATTTGCCTACCTTGCATACGAGAAGAGCTGACCCCACAACTTTACCGTCACCGTGACGCAGGTTACTGATCTCGAACGGATCGGTCGCGTATCGAAGAAACCAATAAACCGAAGGCTGAGATTCGCAGAACGAACTTGGAGACGAGCGGCAACACAAGCTCGGCTGTAGTGTTCACGATTCCGTCATGTCGAGTTGGGAGCATTCATTCTTGCCCGATGACGCGTTTGCACTGCTACAGAGGCCATTGCAGGGGCAAGTTGCGAAGCTTGAGATAGCTGAGGCTAGTGATATTCAGAAGCTGGCAATTCCACCAATTCTAGAAGGCAAGAATGCAGTTCTCATCGCCCCGACAGGAACGGGGAAGACCCTCGCCGCCGTCCTTCCTGTCTTTGATCTCTTTGTCGCAGCAAGAAGCAGAAACGAGACGCGAGGCATATCGATACTCTATGTCACGCCTCTTCGTGCACTCAACAGGGATATCCTAAGAAGGCTTGCTGATCTAGGCGCGGAGCTTGGCATCAAGGTTCAGGTCAGGCACGGGGACACACCGACGGCCACCCGCACTCTCCAAGCCAAGTCTCCGCCCAATATGCTAATCACTACGCCGGAGACGCTTCAAGCGATTCTGCCCGGTAGGCGCATGCGCCAGCATCTAAGCAGTGTCAGATGGGTGATCGTGGACGAGATTCACGAGCTCGCAACAGACAAACGCGGAGTCCAACTTGCGCTTGGCCTCGAGCGTTTGCGGAACCTTACAAGTCAAGATTTCCAGAGAATCGGGCTCTCAGCAACTGTCGGAGACGAGGGCAGAATAGCCAAGTTCCTCGCCGGATCTGAAAGAGACGCAGTGATCGTGAAGTCGAAAGAGGGACGAGGGTTTGAGGTGCAAGTCGACTATGTTTCACCGGCCTCCCCGGATCGAGAGAACGGCGAGCGATTTGGTGTTCCACCGTCCACGATAGGCCGCGCGAGACGCATCGCGGAGCTGATACGTGAAAAGAACTCTGTGCTTGTGTTCACGAACACCCGGGAGCATGCCGAAGCTGTGGGCTCCCAGCTGAGGGCTCTTGATCCAAACACGACAGCACGTGTTCACCACGGGTCGCTCTCTAAGGAGATTCGAGAAGAAGTAGAGCATGACTTTCTGACTGGCAAAGTCAAAGCGGTTGTTTGCACGTCCTCACTTGAGCTAGGAATCGATGTCGGCTCGGTGGACTTCATAATCCAGTACATGTCGCCTCGGCAAGCGGCTCGCCTGATCCAGAGAATAGGCAGAAGCGAGCATAGGCTGCGCGGAGTCGCGAAAGGTCTCATCATAGGCACATCCGTGGACGACATCCTTGAGTCAGCCGTCATCGCGCAAAACGCAAGGAACGAGAAGCTCGAACCGACGGTCATCCACGAGAATGCCCTTGACGTGTTAGCGCATCAGATAGCAGGCTTAGTCCTAGACTTGCGTAGACTCACCGTTGGAGAAGCGCTTGAGATCGTCAAACGTGCGTACCCATATCGTGACCTGTCGCCGGAAGCTTTCATGTCAGTTGTGAAGCAGCTGGGAAGTGGCAGGGTTGTCACCGTTCAGGAGGATGTGCTGAGAGCGCGGTTTCCGAACACGTTCAGGTACTACTACCAGAATCTGTCGATGATACCTGACATGAAGAGGTATCTCGTTTTCGATTTCTTCCGCAAGCGAAAGATTGGCACGCTCGATCAAGACTTCGTCGCACGCAAATGCAAATCTGGAACCGAGCTGATCATGCACGGTCAAACGTGGAAAGTGATAGCCGTCAACGAGGATCAACTATCAGTCGAAGTTGAACCAACTGCTCCTACTCTGAACGCGATTCCATCATGGGAAGGCGAGATAATACCCGTCAGCTACGAAGTTGCAAGCGAAGTCGGACGACTAAGAGGCGTGATCTCCACTGAGCTCGACGACCCCGCAAAGATCGCTGCGCTCGGAGACAATCTCCACGTGACAAAAGAAGCGATGCAGAAATCCATTGAATCGATCCGATCTCAAACGGAAAGCTATCTTGTCCCGACTAATGCTGTCGCGGCTGTGGAGAAGTTCGAGAACTGCATCATCGTGCATACGTGCCTCGGAACTCTAGCGAATGAAACCATATCATTGGTGCTGACCTCACTGCTTAGCGCAAGACTCGGAGTGAGTATTGCGGCGCAGACGGATTCCTACAGGATCGCCCTCGTCTTTCCGTTCAAAATAGAGCCAACGCTCGTTGAAAGGGAGCTACAGCAGTTGAGTCCGGACGAGCTTGAGAAAGTGGTTGCGAGCGCGCTGGAGACCTCTAACACGTTTGCGTGGAGGCATTGGCACATCGCGAAGAGGTTCGGCGCCGTCGAACGGACCGCCGAATACAAAGCAACTAGAGCTAGGCTCCTTGTGAAGATCTTCAAAGGCACACCGCTCGAAGAGGAAACGAAAAGAGAAGTCTTTCTAGAGAAACTCGACTTGGAACATGCAAAGAAGTTCATTGAGCAAATCAGAGACGGCACAGTCTCGCTTCAGATCGTGGAGGAGAGGGAGGCGAGTTGTTCTCCGCTCGCCCTACCCATTGTGGACAAGATCATTCCACACGATCTTCTTCGGCCTGCAATCCCGAGCAAAAGTCTCACTCAGATCATCAAAGATAGGCTGTTCGCAAGCCGTGTTCGGCTCGTTTGTCTGTACAAAGGCGACTGGGACGGAATCAGAGTAGTCGGCGACCTTCCCGAGGCGATAAAGTGTCCGCACTGCAAGTCGACATTGATCGCGGCAACGTACCTGGGCGATGATGGACTAGTCAAGACCGTGAAAAGACGAATCCACCATCAGAAACTCACTGATGAGGAGGAGCAAGCGTACAAGCGCGCTTGGCTGAGCGCGAGCCTAATGCAGACAAATGGCAAGAAAGCTGCAATTGTAATGAGTGGAAGAGGAGTCGGACCAGCCACCGCCATCAGGGTGCTCAGGAAGTTGCAACGGACAGAAGAGGACTTCTACGTTGACATACTCAAAGCCGAACGCGAATACGCAAGAACGAGGCTCTTCTGGGATTGAGTCGTTCTCGCCTGATTCGGATGTTCGCGGCTACTGGTGCCCTTTGTACGTTTCCTCTTCGGTCACTCACCGGTTTCCAGACCATGACGAACGACAGGAGCGGCGTTCCTAGCGGTTTCTCACAACCTTGTCTCCTAAAGCGAGGCTGAGAGGGTCTCCATCTTCAGCCGAGAACCCGATATGGTTGTGTTGTCGAAAGCCTTCTGCGTATTCTATGCCTTTTCGCGGCGCTTTGCCTGCTAATTCAGCACAGGAGCGTCGCATGTTGTCAAGGAAATTGTCCATGCCCTGTGTTTCTTTGAGCCATTTCCACTGGCTCTCGTAACATCTGAGCATCTTCAGCTTGACATCCATTTCTGTAGTGATGTCCACGAAGAGTTCAGGAATGACGAAGTTCCGCATTCCGTCACGGTTTGAGTGCGGTTGAGCATGGTAGAGGAATACGTCTTGGGTGGTCATGTCGCGAGGAGGGTCCGTGACATAGTTGCGCATTGCGTGGACAAAACAGGCGGACACTACAAGCCTAGCCGTGTTCATATGGTCTTCCATGTAGTCATTCAGTGACGGTAACAGCACGATCGTCGGCCGGACTTCACGGACCACGGCGGCGACCTTGCGAAGCGTCTTGTTCTCGTAGAAAATCATCATGTCAGGAACAATTGCAGGATGATAGACCGCGCCGATGACAGCTGCCGAGCGATGTGCTTCTTGGCCACGTATCTTAGCGATTTTCTGGCGCGGCATCTCGTTGCTGTCCAAGTCGCATTTGGCGAGCGTCATGATGTGCGGCTCGAATCCAGCTTTCACCAGCAACGACAACGTTCCAGCCATCTGGAACTCAACATCATCAGCGTGGGCTCCCACCGCCAACACTGATTTCTTTTCACTCATCCGGCCTACTCTCCTCCCCACCGAATCCAGCCATCCTGTGGACCGCCCTCAAGCTGGGTTGCTCATGATAACTTTGTCTTGTGGAACAGGATGAGGTCTGCATACGAGCAAGTCTGTACGAGTGTGCAAGTGGTTCACGCGAAGATTACCAATGCAACATAGTTCACGACGGTCATTAACAGAAAGCCTGTCATGAAACTTGCAGTTGCTATCCTCTCGTATCCATGGCTGTGGCTTTCAGGCACCATCTCATCGAAAATGACGTAGAGCATAGCGCCTCCTGCGAAGGCAAGCGCGTATGGAAGAAGCATCTGGAACAGGCCGACAACGACGAGGGCCGTGATTGAGCAGACCGGCTCTATGAAGCCCGATAGGGATCCCGCGATGAAGCTGCCTCGCGTGGAGTAGCCTTCACTTTTCAGAGGAACAGATACAAGGAAGCCTTCCGGGATGTTTTGCAGAGCTATTCCTAGCGCAACTGTGTTGCCGAAGGTCGTCACTCCTCCAGCATATGCTGTTCCGGTGGCAAAGCCTTCAGGGAAGTTGTGAATGACCATCGCGGCCACGAACATGAGAGCTGTCTTCATTCCTTTCGTAAGCGGCCTGTCCGGGGCCAAGAAGCCGTGAATGTGAGGCAGATACGTGTCGGCGGCGAAGAGGGCTATGGCTCCCAGAGTGATCCCTACGATAACTTGGAGCAAGTTCTGATCATTCGGCCCCAGTGCCTTTGGCAAAAGATTGAGTGCGGTAACTGAGAGCATGAGCCCGGCTGATAGTCCGACCAAGGCGTCTCTCGTTCTGTGGCTGGTTTCCTTCACGAGGAAAACGAGTGCGGCACCTAGGCTTGTGGTCATGCTCGCGAGGACGCTAAGGACAACAGCCTGGGGATCCAACAACTAGATGACCACACGAGAGATGTGCAATGTTCGGAGCTCCTTCCTCGTCTATGAAGATGACTGTTCCCAGAACAGATAATACATGAGGTAGAATGCTGCAATTCCACTGTACGGAGCAAACTTCTGTGTCAGAGTGGCCCTTGCTTCTTCTGCAGACACTTTCTTGCTCTCGAAATAGGCTTGTGATACCGCTCGCCGTATTCCAAGGTCGTCTGCTGGAAGGGAATTGACTCGACCCATTCCACGCACAAGGGTGTATTCTGCAGTCCATTGTCCGATCCCTCGGAACTTCGTCAACTCGGCCACGACTTCACTATCATCCAACTGCGCCAGCCTGTCCAAATTGAATTCGTTGTTTGCGATCTTCCTTGAGAACTCGCCTATGCATCTGGCCTTTGTGGCACTCAGACCGACCTTTCTCAATCCAGCGGGTTTGGCTTTTGCGAGTGATTCCGGAGTTGGAAAGGCGTAGAAGACTCTCGCATCGCGAGCTACCGTGTCGCCATATCTTTGCACTAATCGTGAGCGAATCGCAATTGCTGCGTGGAGCGAGATCTGTTGCTCAGTTATCGCGATGATAACGGATTCGAAGATAGTCGGAGGCCGTATAGGTCTAAGGCCCCTAAGCTTCCTAGCGATCGTTCTCATGGTCGCGTCTCTCTTCGCGATTACGTAGAAGCGGTCGAAGTCAAATGTCGGTTCGAACATAGATTGGAGTATGCTTCTCAGCGATCCGATCTCGGACTTGTTGCTCACGGGCGGATACGTGTCAACAAGCAATCTCGGTTTTGCTACTGTTCCTCTGGATGTGATTGAGATGAGAACCGGCTTGTTGCTTGCATGTAGGACTCTCATGTAGACTCCGTCTTCGTAGAGCTCTGGCAGACTGTTCTTGAAACGTGAGTGCATCTCAGCGTTCTTTTCAAAGTCAAATGGAGCCTTGGGACGTATGATGAGGTGCATGCGCATTCCGCTCAAGTTGTTGGAAGCAGGTCACGCGATATTCCACGATAGATCAGGACTTGCAGTTGGTTCTCGTTTGCGTCCCAAACGCTTGCTAGATAGTGCGTGTGAAAAGCCTGTACTTTCCTTCTCCACCTAGCTCGTCAACGATTCTCTTCGCGAGGACCTTCACGGGATCCGAAGTCTTGGTTCTTTCTTGAATGTCCTTGAAGCTCGTGAATAGTCTCTTTTCTCGAGCGTTCACGATCTGCCACATTGACTTCTTTCCGATTCCAGGCAGCAATTCTAGAGCGTGCATCCTCGGCGTTACCGGCTGCGAGACATTGAAGAAACCGACAAATCTCTCCTCTTGATTACTGATGAGTGTCTCGAGCACAGGTTGCAGTTCCGCCTTGGCGCTTGCTGTCAGCTCTTGGTAGCTGATTCTTCCCATTACGCGCTCGATCTTCTCGCGTCGTTCCCGGCCAACATAGATGCGTTCGTGCGGTGTTGCAGTTGTCCCTTGCTTCAGTTCAGCCTCAAGAAGTGTGAAGTAGGTCTCTCCGACTACCTGAACAGTTGGTGCGGCCACACGTCTCGGTCTCTCGGCCGAAGGCCTACCGTAGCTCAAGAAGTCAAGCACGTACGCGTATTCCTCATACAACCTAGGCCGTAGAGCGTCGTCTCTGCCTTGGCGAGCGCTTGGAGCGTCGTATCTCTCATGACTGTCTCTTGATTCCATCAAGAATCACTTCGTGATTAGGTTCCTGTGCCCTCAGAAACTAACAACCGAGGAGAATCGTCTCTGCGGCATGCTCACTCATTGGCAGAGTTGGGAACGTCTTTCGGGACGCAGACATAGGTTGCGCTTCCTGAGAGTGTGTCGCGTCGTCGCGGTCAAAAGTCTTTCGGGCATCATCCATGGAGGGTTCTGGAATGGTTCAGTCACATACAGGAGCTGTGCAAACGGGAGCTTGGTTAGGCGGTGTGATTCACACGTCTAGGATGACCTGTATGGCGCCAGAGTCTTCAGGATGTCTTCCAGCTGTTCGGTAGTGAATACGCGACCCTTTACGGTGAGTACCGTCCTGACCTCTTCGATCGACGAGGGCATGCAGTTTACGATTTGTATCGCATCCTTGCGCTCAAGCTGGTGTTTCTCGGAGAGGTCGCGAAGCAGTTTCTCGGTCTTGCCCGGTTGGATCTTGGAGAATTTGACAGTGTAATCACGGGTCCTTCGCTGGAATTCGCCCAGCTCGTCTTCACTTGCCTTTTCTAGAATCCTTCTGGCCTCGGCTGTTGTGATTGGCTTGGTGTCTATCAGTTTTCGTGGCAATACCGGATCAACTACTCTATGTGCTCTGGTCTAGCGATCAAGGTGTGTGTTTGTCTTCCCTCGGCGACTTCGATGACATAACTTCGACCCCTGCGCGCCTTGACTATGCCTACTCGACCATGGTATCGACGGTGTGGCATACCTTTGTGTACGCTGGAGTCGATCATTATCGTGACTTTGTCTCCCGGATTGTAGGTCTTGAGGAGACGGCTAAGACCCACCTTGCCTCTCTCTCGAGGTTTCTTTCGAAAGAGAGTTCTCGTTCTTGATCTGTAGCCTTTCGAACGTCTTACCAAGGGTACTACTGCTCCTGAGCGTTTCTTTTGGATGGTTCTGCTAGCAGACCTCAAACGGGCTATTTAAGCATCCTAGACCTGCCGTGGCTACATTTGGAATGGCAATCGTTTCATCATCGCGCCCTGTCGGCGCTTCATGCTCTTCATCATTTTCTTCATCATGGTGTACTGGTTCACAAGTTCCTTGACTTCTTTGTCTGTCCTTCCTGATCCTCTTGCGATTCTGCGCGCTCTTGAGGAGTCTATGCTCTTTGGTTCCTCAACTTCGTCTTTTGTCATCGACTGGATCATGACACGCCAAGCGTCCATTTTCTCTTCGGCGTTTTCCATCGCGTCATCTGGGAGATTGGCGCCGCCCGGCAGCATTCCGAGGACTTTCTTGAGGGGGCCCATCTTGCGCACCGCCTCAAGTTGATCATACATGTCTTTCAGATTGAAACGTCCTTCGAGTATCGCACGTGCTTTCTTCTCGGGTATCTTGATCTCGGCTTCTCGAACCTTCTCAACAAGCGATGCAACATCACCGATGCCGAGGATACGCCCAACGAAGTTGGACGGAACAAATTGTTCTAGGTCATCGGTTCCCTCACCAACGCTGATGAACTTGATCTTCGCCCCGGTGGCGGCGACAGCAGATAATGCGCCACCACCCTTTGCCGTTCCATCAAGTTTCGTGACCAAAATGGATCCGATGTTGGTCGCTTCATTGAACGCCCTCGCTTGCGCCATAGCAGCTTGTCCTATCGACCCATCCACTGCCAGAACGATCTCGTCTGGCTTCGCCAAGCGGGCAAGCCGCTTCATCTCATCCATGAGTTCGGCTTCATTCTTGTGCCTGCCCGCGGTGTCGACGATGATGAGATTCTCTTTCTCCTTCTCGAAGTGAGAGAAGCCCTCTTTGACGAGTTTCTCAGGAGATGGATTCTTCGGATCGCCATATACTGGAACTGAAACCTTGTCTGCCAACTGTGCGAGTTGTTCGTATGCTCCTGGTCGAAAGTTGTCAGCACAAATGATCCCAACACGCAGTCCCCGCTTCTGGTAGAACCGGGCGAGCTTCACGGCGGCCGTTGTCTTGCCAGTTCCTTGGATCCCCACGAGCATGACAACGTAGGTCTTTCCCGGCGGTATGGTCGTCTTCGGAGCTTCTTCCCCGAGGAATCTAGTCAGTTCCTCGTAGAGGACCTTTACTACGTGTTCTCGGCGTGAGATGCCTGGCGGAAGCCTCTCCTCGATCGCTCTCTTCTCGACACTGCGTGAGATTTGGAGCACTAACTCCACGTTCACGTCTGATTGCAGCAACGCTCGCTGGAGGTCCTTGACGAGCTCCCTGATCGCTTTCTCATCGACAATCGGCAGTCTCAGCAGTTTCCGTACGGCGTCGCCCAGCGACTTGCTGAGATCTCCTAGCGCGCTCAAGGCTGCAATCTCTCCGAGAGGTCAGGGTTGTTTGCTCTTGAACTCAGGTCACTTATAGCCTCTTCATCTATGCAATGACCCTGTCGTTCTTGTCTGTGATCTTTCCGATCGTTGAATTGGCCGGAGTATGGATAGATTCATTATTTGGTCAAGTAACTTCCCACTAGATCTTGTCACAGGGCGAATACTCTTGCCAGACGATGTGAGGGTCGTAGAGAAAGGGAACATTCCGAAGAAGTTCACTCTCATCAATGGCTTACCCGACGTGGGTCTGGTGGGCCTCGTGGCAGCATCGCACATCGTATCTTCACTAAAAATGGAAGAAGTAGGCTCCGTTGAGTCGGACCTATTCCCGCCAATGATCGTGCTTCATGACGGCCTTCCGAAATCACCCATCAGATTGTTCGCGAACCAATCGTTGGTTGTGATAGTGGGAGAGACCGCAATTCCTGCGTCGCTGACACGGTCGCTGGCCGATGCTATTGTGAATTGGGCCGCTTCACGTAACGCAGAGCTAGTGGTCTCGATCGGCGGAATGGCCGTACAGAACCGTCAGGATATAGATGCGCCAAAGGTCTTCGCAGCGCTCTCCAACAAAGCCTTGGAGAAGAAACTGGGCGACGCCGCCGAAGTGCTCGACGAGGGATACATCGTCGGGGCCTATGCACTAATGCTGAGAAAGTGCGCGGAGATCAACCTACCCGCGATCACATTGCTCACTCAATCATTCTACAACTATCCCGATCCGGAGGCGGCTGCTGCTGCGCTTAACGCATTGAACAAGATACTTGGCTTGAAGGTTGAAGTCTCTGACCTACTCCAGAAGGGTGAGGAGATTCGTCTCCGAGCCAGAGACGTGATGAAGAGGACACAAACTGAGATGGCTAAGATGGGCAAGTCACAGGAATACGAGGTTCCAGCACTATACGGGTGAGATAGAGAATGTCACATGATAGGAAGAAACACATCTTCGAGGCGATGGATGAGTACTTCAAGCGAGCCGAATTCATGGTAGAACGCGCCTTCGTCTCCAGCTGGAACGAGACCGCGGAAACCATCGAGCCACTTTACAACATAACCGTCGGCTCAAGCGAAGTCATCGTGACCGTGGATCTCCCCTACGTGAACCCTGAGGAAGTTACCCTGAAACTACCCGCAGATGATATGGTTGAGATCTACGCGAGCACGAAGCGTCGAATAACATTCGCTGACATGGGTGTGAGGCATAGAGGTGGTCAGTTCAAGTCCTATCACACTAGGATCCAGATGCCGGTCCCGGTCGTCGAATCAGGGATGATTTCGAAATTCAAGCGTGGCGTGCTCGAGATCCGGCTGCCGCGACTGGTTTAGGCCGTTTTCTCCAGAGCAGCAATACAGGCTAGGGGGAATAGCGTTGTTGCGTCTCCTATCACTGTCGCCGTACGGCTACCTGGTTTGATCTTTCCCCAGCTAACCGCCTCTTCGAGTGGTGCGCCACTGAGCCCTCCTGGCTCTGGTCGATCCATCGTGAACTGGACCGCCGCCTCTAGTCCACCACGATACGTGTTGGCCAGTAGGCTGAAGTGCTTCGGCATGCCACCGCCCAAGATGATGAGTCCAATCTTCTTGCTCTCGTAGGTCATCTCAACAATCTTGCTGAAATCTCGCATTGGATTAAGTTGAAGAGTGTTGAGCTGTCCGAACGTCCAGAGGTTGCTCCCAAACATCGAATCGTGCAGGCCCGGGCAGAACACAGGGACATTCCTCTGTGAGGCGTTTCGCAGAATCGATGATGGGTCACGCAATTGGCCTCCGATTTCACGAAGCAGCTCCCAAGGTGCGATGTTGCGTCGCTTTTCTTCATCGATCTTTGACACTGACTTGTAGGCGAATTTCTCGACTGCTTCTATCGCTCGCTGCGAGATGTAGATGTCATATATCCGATGCAAGCCGCGTTTGATCAGTTTTTGGTCGTCAGAAGCCTCAACTCCGATCTCATGTCTATGTCCCAAAGCCTCCACGAGATCATGCGTCACGTTGGCGCCTGTCATGATCAGCGCGTGGATTCGTCTGCCCGAAACTAGGTCGCTCACGAGTTGGCGTAATCCTCCCGGAACCATAGGACCAGCAATCGCCATCATATTCGTGTATCTGTGGTCGCTGAACATAGTTGCTAGAATCTCGACGGCGTCGGCGAATCTTCTCGGCCCAAGCACGCCAGACCGGCGCATCTGATCTGATATTCTACTCAGTCTCATGCCTGGCCTGAGTTTCATCTGCCTGACATAGGGCATGCAGATGCCTCGTTCAGTCAGTTCCTCATGGGCTAGCCTGATGCTAGCCCTTGGTTCTCACGATCTTCTTCTTGCCGAGCATTTCCCAGTATTCTATCTCGACGCCAGCTGCGAGTTTGGACTTCACTTCCTCATCGTCGGGCAGAGGCGTCTCAAACGTCTCGTATGACTGCATATCCATGATTTGGACAGAGTCAGGCTGCATTGAGATGACTTGTCCGGTCTTCTTGTCTATCATCGGGACCTCCAGTTTCCCATCGACCGGGCTTATCACGTTACGCTTCTGGCCAGTCAGAACACCGATTGCGACGATCCTTGCTTTCGCGGATCCGTGCTTGCCGGGTTTGCTCTTCTCGAACTCCACGATTTTGCAAGGTTCATTTTCGATGACAACGTATTGTCCGATCTTCAGCGAACCTACGTCGACTGGCTTGCTCAATGCTGGTTCCTCGATCCCGTAGAGGCTGACTAGAAGTGGCGATTCTAAAAAGCTTGCGAGAATTGTCCATCATCAGGTCGAGGCATACTGGAAATCATGTTCAGGAATCAGGCGGATTCCACACGAGTTACAATGTCCCTTTCCCGCGAATTTGCATACCATAAATAGTGGATTCAGACTCCTAAGACGTGCGAGCGACCCGGTCTTGGTCACTAAGGTTGGTCTAGTTTCAAGGCTTGACGGAGACGCCGCCCTAAAGGTTGCGATGAAACTCCACAAAGAGATGACCAAGAAGGGCCTGAAAGTCCTTCCAGAGGAGCAGCTCTCTCAGGCTGCAAAGTTGCCCGGAGGCGTTCCGTTTTCAAAGATGGATGCTGACCTGATTGTTACTGTCGGCGGAGACGGCACCGTCCTCAAGACTTGCATGTCAATTCCGAAACCTGAGACTCCGATACTGGCAGTCAACATGGGCAGAAGAGGATACCTCACGGAGGTAGACCCCGAGAACGCAATGCATGCGATTGAGAGTTACGTCAAGGGCACGTGCAAGACAGAGGAGCGAGCAAAGCTTTCCGTGACCATCGAGGGGGAGAGCCCCATCGACGGCTTGAACGAGGTTGTGATAACATCTGGGACGCCGTCGAAGATGCTTCACTTCATGGTATCAATTGACAAGTCGCAACTTCTGGAGTTTCGTGGCGATGGCCTCATCGTTTCAACCCCCACAGGATCGACTGCATATGCGTTGTCAGCGAATGGCCCGATCGTGGACAACTCTGTGGACGCCTTTGTTGTTACGTTCATCTGCCCGTTAGAACATCTGACGTCTCTAGTTGTGTCCATGGAGAATAAGATCAAGATTGAGCTGATCGCTCCGAAACTGAAGGGGACCCTAGTGGTGGACGGTCGAGTTCAAAGGGAGATGCAACCTCAAACATCAGTCACACTGGCCCGATCCCCTCACAAAGCCATGTTTGTCCGCTTAGGACCGATCCGCTCCCTCAGAGGCTTGATGCGCCTTCGCCCAATGCAGCGAAACACCCAGTGACAGGCGTGGGAGATCGAATAGATTTCCGCTGGAAAAACGACACACCTGACAAAACACTTGGAAGCAAGTCTTAAGTCTGAAACGGCCAACCTGCTATGGTGGTTTTTCCGAATGTCGATTCGAGTTTGCAGAAACCTGGTCTTCTGCATCCTAATCATCTCATCATTGCTTTTCGTTTATGGGCCTCGGTCAGCCGCCGCAGCGACGACAGGTATCCAGATCACGATCGAGGGGCTGTCACCCCAACTGTCCACATCAGTGACGATAGATGGAAAGCAACAAGGAATCATGGCGGGAGGCAGTACGAAGACGTTCAACGTTGACAAGAGTACGTCTCACACTTTCGAGGTGGAAGCCGAGATCAAGGGAGATTGTGCGACGTACGAGGGCACAGACGTCTGCACAAGATACAGTAACGCAAATAACGTTTGGACTCTTGATGTAACCTCAACAGAGAACTGTCAGGATGTTCCAGTCTGCTATGAGACCTACTATTACTGCGACTATTATGGTCACTGCTGGTGGGAACCCTACTGCACATACGAGAAGCAATGTTGGACCACCACACAGCTAGCGGAGAAAGGGCACACATTCGTCTACACTGTCGAGCAGGAAGTCGTCGTCAATGATTCGCACGGACAGCACACGGACACATGGCAAGCGGTGGACTCGAACGTCAACCTTTCTGCGACTGAGTTCACGGTTACAATCGACGAAAGCAACGTCAAGGAACGAGACGTCTTTGTGCACTGGGTGGTGAACGGTGCCCCTATGGAGGGTAGAACCCTAGCGCTCAAAGCTGACAAGCCGCTCTACATCAAAGCTGAATACCAGACTGAGACGCGATATAGAATCCGACTATCTTCCGACTTTGGCAATCCAACCATGGATAGCCCTGACGGTTGGTACGTGAAAGGTCAACAAGCGTCCATCTCGGTGGAGAAAGAGGTCCCCTTGGGAGGATTCTGGGGTGCATTGGGCGGAAGGGCGGTGTTCGTTGCATGGCACAGCCCACAAGGAGTCGAGTCCAGGGATCCAACGTACACCTTCACCGTGCAGGACTCAACGCCCCTTGTGGCGGAATGGAGCGTCGACAACTCTCAGCCGATGACGATCATCGCCGTCGCAGCTTGTGCGATTGTTGTTCTTCTAGCGGTTCTCGCATTGTACAGGACGGGGCACCTGCTTGGCGCAAAGGCGAAGTCAGAACCGACGGATCCGGAGAAAGCAAATCCGAAGTAGAGAGCCTCAAAGGGGAATTGGAAGATTCAAGGAAATGACGCGTGACGAGGAGGAAGAAACCGTCGCTCGAAGAACCGCACACGTGATTCGCTGTCTTCAACCCTGATCTCAGTGGTATCGTGTTCCGCTCGTGAGAGGCCACGCTGGGGTCTGCTCGCCTAAACCTTAATCAGATCGTAAGCTTCGGCTGTCCGGATAGGTTCAACAGAGAAGCGGATAGCGTCAACTGCTTGGCTCCAGATAAGACTGAGATGAAGGTTCTGGTGCTAGACACCTCCGCGTTCGTTATGGGCATTAATCCTTCTGCGCTTGACCTGCCCAGCTACTCAGTCACGAGCGTGTTGGATGAGCTAATCCCAAACACACTGCCGCATACAAGATTTGATACTTCACGAGATTTGGGCCGTCTGACGGTGAAGAAACCAACCCTATCTTCCAGGGAGACTGTGCAGGAGACTTCATCCAACGTAGGTGATGTCGGCGTGCTCTCAGAAGCGGACATTGACATCCTCGCCCTCGCCCTCGACCTGAAGAAGAACGGTCTCTCGCCAGCCATCGTTAGTGATGATTATGCGATACAGAATGTGTCTGAGACATTGGGCATAGAACACGCTTCGCTCGCGACTTTAGGAATATCGCAGAAGTTCGACTGGATCTACTATTGTCCAGCTTGTTTCAGGAGATACACGGCCGAAGACGCTGGCCAGGCGTGCCGAGTCTGCGGAACGCCACTGAAGAGGAAGGTCGTCAGAAAAGGGAAAGCGATAAGAAAGATCGGCCGCGGCCGAGAATGAAATGCCCATCTGTCGGTCTATTCAGACGAGGCGTGTCTTGCGCGCGTAGTGGAATAGGTACAATTGGACGTACCCGGCCCAGGGTCCATATCGTTCTCGGAGAAACTTGGCCACTTTCTCGGTACTGACATTAGCGCCGTGGAAATACAGCTTGCGAACGATCCTGTGTATCCATATGTCCACTGGAGCGGCTTCCGTCTTTCCGAGGCCATAGAGGAGAAAACAATCAGCGACCTTCGGTCCAATTCCAGGCAGGTCCATTAGTTTCGTCTTCGCGGTCTCGTAGCTATCGCCTTGGAGTTCTTCCAAGTTCAGTTCCCTCATCTCGAACTCTACGGGCTGCCTCGATGACGTACTTCGTGCGATACGTCAGTCCTGCTATCTCAAGATCCTGTTCTCTGACAGAGGCCAGTGTGTCCGGTTTGGGAAAGAGATGGATTGTTGACCCGTCAGACAAGCGCACAGGGGGGCCAAAGGTGTCTCTGATCAGTTTCACCGATTTCGTCCAAAGTACTATCGAGTTGTGCTGTGTTGAGATCGAGCTGATTAGGCTCTCGAACGGGTTATTGCCTCGCATCAGTCTTAGGCCAATGAGCTGCGGAAAAGTCTTGGAGACGATGTCTCCTTTCGCCGGGTCGAACGTCTGATAGAACGCGTTCAGATCATCACGAAGCCTCAGAACATTGGCTACGTGATCAGTTACGGTTCTCGCAAGGCTCGCGTTCTCGTCATTTGAGGTTATCACGATCCTGAGATGCGGCTCCTCTCTGGTCCCGATCTGGCGGACGCGATATCTTGCGGTTCTTCCTCCGAAATCCTCGGCATCTGAGTAGTATCCATCTACGAGGTCCCACTGTGGTTCGCTGGTTTGACCGCTCAGCAAAGTGGCCTCAAGATCAAGCGGCCCCAAGATCTGTTCTCGCGAGATCTCGATTTCCTCATGCAACGCGCTTCACCGGGAGAGCTGAATGAAGCCAGAACCATCGTTGCGATATGTGCCGAGGTTCAAAGGTCTTCTTCCTGCTGGGTCTGCTCGTTCCAGACCCTTCTATTCTTCTCTTCGCCCTCAGCCTTCACAAGGAGCGATCTTCTTGGATCTTTTAGCGGTATGATGAAGTATTCTTCGACTATTCCATCTTCTCGCTTCAGCGTCAGCTTCGTCTTCTTGTCAGCCAGCTTCAGCGTCTCGGGGTTCAGGTAGTTGCACATTACGAAGGCTCCACGTGAGTGGAGTGTTCTGAGTTCGAGTTTTCCGGATTTGCCTCTAGTAAGGACTTCATCTGAGAAGCCCATGTAAATCAAAACGCCGGTCTTGTTGTTGCTCCGGTTAAGTCTTGCTGTCCGGTCATCGCATCTCACTGAGATGCATCTCTCGAAGCAGGCTATGAAGAAGCCAGCGTCGTGCTTGTGAGGGTGAAATCTCTGACACTGCTCCGTAGATCCGTCATCAATCGGAATCGCCTTATCGCCGAGCATAGGTGACTGCGCTTGAATGGAGAGGTTGCAGTTTGTGCTAGCATGAAGTGCATTCCGCTCGCATTCCTGTAGGGTGAGTGTGCAGACACTGTAGACGATCCGTCCTCCAGGCTTCACGATCTTGGACGCCTCTTCAAGGAACTGTTTCTGGTATCGAGCGAGGGCTTCGATCTCACTCTTTGGAGCATACTCGTAGACCTTGGGCATTATTCCGAGCGCGCTGCAGGGTGGGTCAACGAGGATCTTGTCCGGTTTGAGCGTCGAGAAGTCGCTTGAGAGATACCTGCTGTCGTGCACGAAGAGAGTGACATTCGAGCAACCCAAGCGGGTGCACGTCTCCATTGTCTCCTCAGTTTTGCGCTTATTGCGATCCACGCCAATGACGCGGCCTTGGTTTTCCATGAGTTGAGAGATGTGCGAGAGTTTGCCGCCTGGCGAGCAAGTCATGTCAAGGACCACCTCGTTCGGTTTCGGGTCAAGTACTCGGCTTGTGACAATGGCTGGCAGTGACTGTGGATAGATGAGTCCTTCCCGATACTCGCTTGTCTCTCGGAAGCTGGGAACTCTATATCTCGACTCCGTCACTTCTACCGCGAGTCCCTTTCTGAAGGTGAGTATCCGAGTCTCGTTCATTCGGGCGATTCCAGATGCGAGTGTTTCTCCTTCATCATCGATTATGTTCACGCTGTCACTGATTCGGATCCTATTGCATCGCACGATTCCAGGCGCGTAGACGTTGGCTCCCTGTAGAACTGATTCCGCTGTGAATTTGTCAACCATCACTTTCTTCGGACGTGATGGGACTTCGAACGGTCCCTCGATGGGAACCCACAACGCTTCCGGAATCAGTTCGTGCTGTGAGATGTTGAATCCTCTGTCGGCAAGCCTCGTTCTCACCTTCTCAGGTGTTGTCTTGAGCGTGTTTGCTCTCACAAAGTACCGCTTTCCAGGCGACTTCAGTGCTCGAACTACAGTCTCAAGCTCGGAGCCGTAGACTGGGAGAAGCTCTCCGAGCGTCTGCTCTGAGAACTTGAAACTCTCAGAAAGTTCTCGAAGACTTGGAGGTTGCTTAGACACGGGTTTCAGTGGTTTTTCGCACCCTTGCCAAATGATGAGTCGGTCAGAATGAACACAAGCGCGCCTTCCTTTCTGAAGTGTCCAGTATTGCGAACGTGCTCTTCCCGGTCAAGTAGCCGCAGATCTCTCCCGGATTGATTACGAGCGTACGGTCTTCTTCGGTCACCTCGGCCTGGTGAGTGTGTCCATACACCACCCCGTCGTAGCCCCTACAGGTGGTGAGTGATCGAAGCAGCTCGTCTTCGTCCCCATGAGTGAGCGCAATCCTGAGGTTGCCGGCTTGAACCTCTGCGAATCTGCCTTTGACTTCGTGTCCAGCCTCTGCGAACCTGTCTCTGAGTTTGCCTTTCTCAGCGTCATTGTTGCCGAAAACCCCGATCATGTGAACCTTCAGCGCCCTGTAGTAGTCGGTCACAAACGGGGCGGAGTAGTCGCCGGCGTGAAGGACAAGCTCAATCGGCTCAGAGTTCAGTCGATCGATTAGGTCTTTGATTCTCGGCAGACAATCATGGGAGTCCGCGAGTATTCCAACCTGCAATTCTAGATCATCCGTCGATTCTGAGCGAGTCCATGATCTGCGGTGTTAATCTTGCATTCGGTCAGCCCAGGGCAGGTTGGTTAGTATCTGACAAGTTCGACGGTTTTCCGAGCTAATCTAAGATGCGAGGATGCCTCTGACAGGAGCGGTTCGCCATGTCCTGGCAGCATGACTCGAACGTCCAAACGGGATAACTTGTCGAGTGAGTCGATGAGTTTTCTCCAGTCCCCGGATGGGAGATCTGTTCTTCCGAAGTATCCGCCTGGGAAGGCAGTGTCTCCCGTGAGTATGATTTCGTTGTCGTGCAGGCACACGCTTCCTTCTGTGTGGCCGGGAGTATGGATTACTCTTAGGCCTCGTCGACCAAGTCTGACATTGTCGCCATCCTTCATGTAAACGATTGACTTGATCCCCAAGGATTTCAAGTCGTCCGCATCGCTCTGGTGTACGAGGATTTCTGGTGAGGAATGCTCGCATATCTCAGTGAGCCCTCCTATGTGATCTATGTGCCCATGAGTAATGACAACCCTGATAACCCTCTCGATCTTCAAGCCAAGCTGTTCGAGCTGGGGACTGACCGCGTTAGGCTCCATTCCCGACCCGGTATCAACAAGTGAGATAGTGTGGCCTTCGGCAAATATGAAAATGTTCGAGCAGAGACCGATTCCTTCGATGAAATAGATGTCCTTCAGCCGCGGATCATGTTCACCTAAGCTTTCTGGCATTTGTTCTTCCCCTCGTGCCGCTCCCCCCGTAGGTTGATGATACGGAAGAGACAAGAATATCGGTCCCATTGCCTACGGAGAACTTAGAACTACACCTAGGATGGATTTGCCCTTGGTTCAGAATTACCCCGAAGCCACTGTTGGCGCGCTCATCATCAACGAGAAAGAGGAGATACTGCTCGTGCGGTCGTACAAATGGGGAACCAAATACACTGTACCGGGAGGACACATCGAACTTGGTGAACGATCGGAGGCAGCTGTCAAGAGAGAGGTCAAGGAGGAAGTCGGACTTGACGCCGAACCCGTCAAGTTGCTTCTGGTTCAAGAAGCGATCTACCCCGCGGACTACATCAAGCACGAACACTACATCTTCCTGGACTATCTCTGTCGAACCAACTCATCAGGAGTGAAGTTGGATGGGAAAGAGATACAAGAGTACGTTTGGACAACCCCCGGTGATGCGCTTCACCTGGACTTGGAATCGTTTACGAGAAATCTAGTGGAAGCATACTTGAGGGATGCAAGCGTCAAGAAAGCTCGCTAGGAAGTAGGTTTGCTCTCTCTTCGTCTTTGGCCGTTCACACCTAGCGTTTTCGCCAGTTTCTTGTGTTCCTTCTTGGTTATCCATTCTACGTAGAGATAGTCCTCGATCTCCTCTTCGGTCATGCCGATCTTGCGTGCTTCATCCAGCGTGATCTTGTATGCTTCGAGCTCTGTTGGTCGATCCACATATGAGAACTTTGAATCGAAGAGGTCTCGCCCTTGACGATACTGCTTGACGTGAACAAGCTCGTGAATGATGTCAAGATAGAGAAGCTTCTCGCTGGCAGACCGCAAGTACTCTCCTCTAACAATGATGCTTCCGTCCGTATCGTTCACGTACATATACTCTGCTGAATCATCCAGCTTGACACGCAGGTTCCGTAAGGTTTCAGCTGCCTGTTCCTTACCTCCGAATAATGATTGAATGACTTCGGAGTCCTCAAGGCCGATGAATATCCGAGATAGTGGGAATTCTCCATGAGACTCATTACGGTTAACCTCGAAGCCTCTCATTGAGAATCCACTTGCGGACAGTTTGAGCGGTTCAAGCTCCGTTGTTGTATCTAAGATTGTCTCTTTGCGATCGTTGTGCAGTTTCTGGAATTCTTTGGCAATAGCGCACGTTGGTCCTAGGCGCGACTGTTACGCGTTGACGGGAAGAACGGAGAATTCTCTGTATCCCGTTATGGTCTTCATGTATCCGCTCAACTCCCTGTCGAGTTCCGGATCACCTGTGTCGACCAGTAGGCGTTTGGTCTTGAGTGAGTGTATCTTTTGTTTCGTGGCGATGACTATGATATTCTCCTTACCAACTCGTCTGATGACTTGTGCGCTGATCTGAGGATTGCCTCGGCCGAAGATGAAACCCTGTCCGCCGATCGGGGTCACAATTATCGATGCTCGGTTCTGAGTCAGCAGTTGCATGATTTCCTTTTCGGAAAGGTCTTTCTCGATGACAGCTCTCCCACGAATGGCGTCAACCCCGAGCATCGTCTTCTCGAACCCTAGACGTCTGCCGAGTGCTGCGGTTGTGGATCCTGGGCCGATGATGTACGTCCAGTCATCCTTGAGTTCCTCCTCCACGAACTTCGCTATCGCGTCTTGTGCAGACACCTCATCCTCATCCAAGAGGGAACCGGTCTTGGAGTTCTGAAGATTCGCGGCGTGGAACGGAACTCGAAGATATCCGTAGAGGCGAACCGATATTCTGTCCGCCCTGAACTCGGATTCATCAATGTCCACTACTTCGGCATCCGCAAGCCTGGCTTCGCCATCAAGGTAGCTGGCGGTCAAGTCACCGCCGGTTCGAGGATTAGTTGAGAAGACAGAAGAGTAGACCTTGACTCCCGCTGGAATGCCAAGGCATGGGATTTCCCGATCGACCACGTCGCAGATATCTCGGGCGGTACCGTCGCCGCCTACGAAGAGAAGCAAGTCAACCCTGCGAGTCTGCAAGACCTCGGCTGCTCTCTTCGTGTCATCGGATGTTGTTCGTCGACTGGACATCCTGTCGACGACTTCTGGACTGAAACCAGCCTCTTTCGCAGACTCCTCTCCCATCTTCTCAGAGCATGTGATTAGTTCTAGTGAGGACGAGTAGTGGGTGCGGAGAGTCCGCATAGCTTCGACAGCTCGCTGGGGCGCGACGGGTGCTGCGCCGAGCCTAATTGCGCGTTCAAGGATTTCTGGTCCGTCGGTACCCTTTAGGCCGACTTTTCCTCCCATGCCCGCGATCGGGTTGACGATCAATCCGAGACGTTTCACGGCGACCGTCGCAGCTCGTCCCCGGTCTCGAAGCTATGTCTTTCTCTGCCAGCCGTACTCGTCGGTGGAATAGAATGGGAACTTTGTGACAACAGCATCTAGTCGCCTTCCTCGGATCATGATTCCAAGCGTTTGGCCTTCAGTTGCGTGTTCACGAGGAACGTATCCCATCGCGACGCCCAAGTTCAGAGTCGGCGAGAAGGTTCCGCTCGTCAACTTTCCAATAGCGCTAGTATCCTTCACGATCTCATATCCGGGTCTTGGTATGCCTTGAGCTGTAGCCTTCAGGCCTATTCGCAGAAGTCTTGCACCTTCAGCCTTCTGTTTCTCAAGAGCCTTCTTGCCGATGAAGTCCGACTTTGTGAGCTTCACCGTGAACCCAAGACGCGCCTGGTACGGGCTGATGTCTTCGTCAATGTCGTTTCCGTAGAGGCACATGCCTGCCTCTAGTCTCAGAGCGTCCCGGGAGCCCAAGCCGCATGGTTCTATCCCGAACTCTTTACCGCCTGCAAGCAAAGAGTTCCAGACGCGTTCAGCCTTTCCGGGATTGGAGATTGGACATTCCCACACCAGTATCTCAAACCCATCCTCGCCAGTGTAGCCTGTTCGAGAGACAAGACAGCCAATCCCATTGACGTCTGTCTCTACGCATCCAAACCTGGGAACCTTCGACGGTTCTATCTTCGACAGTTTTCCGAGTGTCGCTTGAGCTTTCGGGCCTTGAAGTGAGATCAGAGCTGTCTCATCTGATACATCCATGAGATCTGCGTCGCTTCGGGCAGCATGTGCCTTCAGCCAGTCTACATCCTTCTTCCGGTTGCCAGCATTGAAGATGACGACGAATCGCTCCTGCTCGAGGCGAAGCACGATGATATCATCCTTGATGCCCCCTCTATCGTTGCATAGTAACGTGTAGTGTGCTTGTCCGGGCTCAAGCGCGCTGGCATCGTTGGTGGTTACGAAGTTGAGGAATGCTTCGGCATTTGCGCCCCAAGCTATTGCTCTGCCCATGTGCGAGACATCGAAAATGCCAACTTGGTTTCTGACCACCAACGTTTCTGGGACTATCCCTTTGTACCATATTGGCATCTCGAATCCTGCAAAGTCGACGACCTTTCCATTCTGTAGATGGTAGTCATGCAGTTGGGTCTTCAGCGGCATAGGAACAGACTCCCACAAAGGTAGCCTCTATCTGCACTCTTGTCAGGCCCGTGCATTGAAGCTGCCTGTTCCTGAACTGTTATTTTTTGTCTTCGGACGGGATTATCTTTACTGCCTCAGGTTCGAATAAGAGCTTCTTCTGACACTTGGGGCAGATTCCGTTGTATCGTTGGATTATCTCGGTGGGCGATTCAAGTTCGAGTCCGTCATAGAGGGTAGCGCCGCATGCGTGACAGAAGACGCGTTGGGGCATCCAAGTAGCCTCGGTAGAGCATCGGGAAGTGAGGCAACGTATTTTAACTTCTTGCCATTATCCGCGTGCGACGAACGATGTCTGTAGGGCTCAGGAATTGGCTTAGGCGTGCGCCGTGGAGAATCAGGCGGAGCCTCGGAAACGTTGCGTATAGGCTTCGCTTAGTTCGCGCTCCCGGGGCGGCAGGACTCAAGGGTTCATGGACGGTCCTGTTTCTAGTGACCATTAGCCTAGCCGCGTTCTTTCTGGCTGGGGGAATCTACGATCTCCTTGAAAAGCCCGTTTCTCTCCTTCCAACATCGACCTCGCAAGGCTGGACGTTCATATATCCCAACGGGCTCGGAGCCCAGACGCTGAACGAGAGCATTCTCTCCGGCGTACTTTATCTTCTCGGCCTGTCAGGCTTCTACATGATGTATAGGAGCACGAGATTCGCCTATCGCCCTAGAAATGCATACATTCTCCTAATCATGGGGTTCTTGACTACAATTGTCGTGATCTACTACGCAGGGCAACTTCTTGCACAAAAGGGCGGCTAGGCTGACCTAGACCCTACCAAAGACGCTTCTTCAATCGTAGCACGTACGCTACCGCATTGGAGAACAAGTGAATCGGGACAGTTGCTATCACTAATATCAAGACCGCGCCTAACGTTACATTTAGCAACGGAGAAGCCAAGACAAGCGCACCCACGATGAAATCTAACTGATCGACCACAGGCAGAGGGTGCCCAGGCGGAATGCCCAGCCTCCTCTTAACGAATGCTCCGAAAAGGTCTCCGAGCAACGCTCCAAGGCTAGCGAGAACTCCCACAAGCACGAGCAAGTAGTTCCTGAACAAGATAGCCTCAGCCGCAGCTGCCACACTGCCAAGCAATAGTCCATACGCGAATCCTTTCACCGTCTTGTTAGTTCCGAATATCCGGCGGCCGTCAACGAACTCTCTCCCTCTATCAATAGGGGCTCCTCCTCCAAGCAAGACGGGAGTGGAGTTCGCGACATACGTTGGAATTGCCACGTAGATTGCGATCAGTAGATCGTTCAAGTCGAACATGTGGTTTTCGCTCTCTTGCGCTCTCAGCCTCTCAAAATCTCTGTGATGAGAGGGGCTGTAATAAAGGTCAGATTGGCTCGAATCCTCGAGCTGTGAGTTTCGCTGAGCATCTCAGTGAGCCGGTTTGTCTTCCTTTTCGGCGTTCCACTATGATATCTTTCCTTGATTGCTCTGACGTGTTCTTCAATCGTATGATTGTGCGAGGCCAGTGTGCAAGTGTTCGACGCGCGACCGGTTCAATCCGTCCGAAAGGAAAGTCCATTCTCGCATGTACTTGGCTTGTCAAGAGCACGACGAGTCTGCCGCGCACTGCAACTTCACTTAGATAGGCAAGTTGTCTATTCAACTCCCTGTTGAGAGCGAATGTTTGCTGCGCAGGACCGAGGCTGACTCTGTACAGCGACGTGATCGAATCAACGACGATCAGCCGTGTCGACTTTGTCAAGTAGTTCTCAACGCTTTCCACAAGGCTGGTTTGGGCCGAAAAGGTATCCGGGAAGAACAGAAGTATCCGTTCGCTCACGGCATCGGAGTCTTCTCCTGTCAACTGCGCGAACCGTTGATGAGTGAAAGAGTGGTCAGTGTCGATATAGAGAACCTTTGAACCACGACGGGCAGCTTCTACGCTGGTCTGGATCGTGAGGGTAGTCTTGCCAGTCTCCGCCTCGCCGTAGACGACGACGATCTCTCCAACCGTGAAACCGCCATCTAGCAGGGCGTCAAGGGGCTCGCATCGGGAAGGAATCATATCCTCGACTAGTGTCAATCATGTTTCCCTGCCGGGCAGCGTAGCCGAATCTATCGACTATCTAGCGCGTAAAAGGTGAACTGATATCCTGCCGGTAACGAGCGGAATCAAGCAAATGATGGCGAGAGCTAGCTCCCGCAGTCTGTTGCCTAGATCTATTGGTGACCGCCACAGAATCTCATTCTTGGCTTGAGAGTAGTTCTCTGACTTGGGCTCTAGGTTTTGCGGCGTCGAATATCATGCTGAACCTCTTCAACCACAACGGGTATAGGAAGATCTTGCCGTAGAAGAACTCCTCGAAGATTGCGTTCTCGACTTTGATGAGTGCGCTGCGCACTTTGGCGTAGCCATAGAAGAGGCACAGATGGTGAACATTCTCAAGTGATGGAAATTCCATGAATCTAGACGCTATCTCCCAATCCCAGAAGTTTGCATTGGGCTCGCTAGGTTTTCCTTTTGCGATTCTCCTTAGAACGAATCGTTTCAGGTAGCGTGTCTGTGCATGTCTGTTCGCGAAGAGATCTGCCGTGTCCGCTTCCATCTTAGTATCTCGCTATGATCGGCCATGGCTTCGCTTTTTATGTTTTACCATATCCGCGAAAGAAGGCTCCTGAGTTTATTCATGAAGATGAGTTGCGGAGACAGGTTCATTCATCTCTCATGCTTAAGTGAGATCGTTGATAGTGGCTGTGTGAGCGTGTCGCTTGATGATACCGTGCCCGCAGATGGGCCGGTGAATCTCCGCGTAGAGAAGAGTTCGGCAAACGGGCTCCCAGGAGGAACGATGAGTGGGAGACAGGGGCTGCATTGACCATAACTGGGTGAGCGTAGCTCCCGACTTTAGTCGTGGAGTAAGCGAGCCCTCAGTAGTTTTAAGGGAGTACATTCAGAGGCGGAGCAAGAGATGAACCGCAGCAACCTCTTCGCTCTCGCGCCAACGGGAGAACAGCATCACATACTGCAAGAACTCGGGGTCAATTGTGCGAAGCTGTGGAATGAAGTCAACTACCTTCATCATCAGCAGTACGGGAACTACCTGCGGCTCGACTGGAACCCGCGAGTCTACAAGAAGTACGTACCACTGGTCGGCTCCGCGACAGCGCAGCAGGTCGTCCGTAAGAACAATGAGACGTGGCGCAGTTTTCTCGCTCTGAAACAGTTAGAGCGACGCGGTAGTCTCCCGGCTGGAATGAAGAAGGTAAGGACTCCAGGGTACTGGAAGCGGGACGGACGATACTTGCTCAGGATTCTGTTCCGCTGCGACAGCTACCACGTACGAGAAGGCCGCGTGGATTTGCCGTGTCGTCTCTCCATACCCTTCAAGGGCGAGCTGAAGTGGACTGGTAAGCAGGGACGGTTAGAGGTTGCGTGGGATTTCCTGTCGAAGAGGTGGCGTGTCTTTCAAGCCGTAGAAGTGAAGCCGATCATTACCCCGTTGGGGTCTAAGACATGCTACATCGACATGGGCGTAAGGAACCTCGCAACCGTTTGGCTGCCAGAATGGCGTCAACCAATCGCCTACCAGTCAGGGCGCCTCCTAGCAGATTGGTGGTACTGGACCAACCGCATAGCCCAACACCAAAAACGACTCATCGCTGTGAATGGAAGGAAGAAGTCGAAGCAACTCTCAAAACTGTACAGGACCAGAAGGAAACGTTTCAGGCATGCAGTAGCCACATTCGCTCGACAACTCATCCGAGACCTCTACGCGAGAGGCGTGTCAACGATTGTTATCGGTGAACTCACAGGCATCAGAAGCAACAGCGATCATGGTAGGCAGCGAAACGCGATGGTTCACAACTACTGGAGCCACAAGTATGTCGCGGATAGGCTCAGGTGGACAGCGGAAGAGTACGGCATCACGGTTCGCACGGTCTCGGAAGCCTACACAAGCCAGACATGCCCACGATGCCATTCACGGCATTCACTGCGTATTCTGCGTGGTTTCCAATGCCTAGACTGCGGATTGGAGGCGCATAGGGACGCAGTTGGCGTCTTGAATATGGCTGCTCGCTGTGGCGGGTACGCTGTCAGGCCAATGGTTTGGCCTATGCTTCTACGCTGGGATGGATGCAGGTGGAACCGCAACAACGGAATGCCCACCCAAGCGAAGAGGATCAGAGTGGAAGCATGAATCTCCCGACTTCAGTCGAGGAGAGAATCAAAATGGATGCACTCAGGCTTCTGCGATGTGATGTGGCTCTACTTCTCTTTCGACAATCTCTTGAGCAGTTCTCCATATTCCTTCGCGGGCATGAGTGAGCTGAGTTCCTCTCGTAGCTTCGAAGGTTTCATCAATATGAGCCATCCCTCTCCGTAGGGTTGCTGGTTGACGAGTTCTGGGGCATCAATGAGTTTCTGATTCGTCTCCAGGACTTCGCCCGACACGGGAGAGTAGACTTCAGAAACCGCTTTTACAGATTCAACCGTGCCGAATGACTCCCCTTTGCCCAGTACTCTTCCGACCTTTGGGAGATCAGCATAGACAACCTCATGAAGGGAATTCTGTGCGTAGTCCGTGATTCCGATTCTGCAGTTGTCGCCTTCAGCGCGAACCCATTCATGGTCCTTCGTGTATTTCAGCTCGCCCGGGATCTCTTTTCCCTCAACCATTCAGATTTCGCCTGTCCCTGTCGGTTGCTCTCGTTGTTCTGTATCTCGCCTGGATATATAGAATCATTCGGTGGCAACTCACCAGTGCTCTCAGACATCTCAGAACGGATTCTAAGCGACCCGCCTCTAGCCAATGGAAAGCTTAACGAGTGATATAGCTGGTGATCTTCGCTCGTTATGCACGATGGTGCTACTCTCTTTGGTCGGAACAGCGAGGACGATCCGCGCCGAGGCTGGAAAGACATTCGTGATAGCGGGTCCAGCCTCATTCGAACTGACTGAGGGCGAAGCAAGCGTACTAGGCTCTCCATTAGACTCCGCTAGGAACATCGTGCCGCGTGGAAAACAGACCCCGGTCGAGATTCATTCTCTATCATCATTCAGGGTCAGTCTGGGCGAGGACGCTGGCGTGGAGGTGCTCGATGGAAGCACGATTCCGCTCTCGTGGCGTGAAGCCGGCTCAGCCCTCGTTGAACTCGGAGAAGGCGTAGCGGTCGTGGTGGGTGGAGCGGACACAGGAAAAACAACCCTGTGCACTTTCCTCTCCAACTATCTAATTGCTGAAAACAGACAGGTCGCAGTTGTCGACGCGGACATAGGTCAGACTGACCTTGGCCCGCCAACAACGATGGCTGCAGGAGAGGTCAAGGCGAGGGTGACAAGCCTCTCACAGATCATGCCGTCTGAGCGCCTATTCATCGGTCTCACCAGCCCCGTGCGTGCCAAAGACAAGGTGATCCGCAGCACCAAGAGGCTCGTCGGCTACCACACGACACCTGGGAGGATAACGATCGTGAACACGGATGGGTGGGTCTCCGGAAACGAAGCGGTTCTCTACAAGCTCCAAATGCTCGACGAACTTCAACCAGACATCACCTTGGGAATCGGAGGCAGCGACATCTCTCCGATTCTTCAAGCAGGAAACCGCACAACGCTGCTTGTAGGCTCCCCCGACACGATCAAGGAGAGAAGCCGCCTCGATCGTAGAGAGCTCAGATCACTGGGATACCAGAAGTACCTTGCCGGAGCTTCCCTCAGAACTTTCCACATGAATGGAACTAGGCTGCGCCATTGTACGACGATGGGAGAACTGGGTCTAGACCGCGCCTCACGATCCTGGGTCGACAACCTGAAGGATACGGTCGTCGGTCTTTTGGATGCGGATGACTTGCTTCAGGAGATTGGCATTCTCAAGGACATCGTTCCCTCCGTCAGAATGGTCAAGATATGGTCCAGAACCCCGAATCTCCCCGCCAAGATCGAGGTTGGAGATGTCAAGCTGAACAATGACGGCCGCGAATTGGCCCACTTGGGACAACAATAGCGATGCGAAAGCAAGCCGTACATATTAGTCGAAACCAAGATTGTGGGAGCGCGCACATGGACGTGGCCAAACGTTGAACAGCAAGCCAGCGACAGACGCGAAGCAACTTGCGCTCATCGAGAAATCGACCATCAAGACGATGAGGAAGTTCAGGGAAAGCCCAAGGTATTTTTGGTCAACTGATGACATCCGATGCTACTTGAAGCTGCAGCTCCTGAAAGGGAGACTCTTCAAGAAAGGATCGCTTGGCAACGTTTTTCTCAGTTTCCCTACAAAGAGCAGATATGAGCAGCGCGGGGACGGCTCGCTGATACCGTCTCTAACAGGAAAGAACGATCATTTCGCATTGGCGGGATGGGCAGCCTCAATTCCCACCACTTGGAACAACGTCACACAGCGGCTCTCCTTCGCAGTCGAGATAGAATACTTCCCGATCGTTCCAGAGGACTGGGCGGTTCGAATTCGGAACGATCTCCTGAAACTGAGCGACGAGAAAGAATGAGGTCCCGCGCCAAGGGGAGGTTCCTCTTGCTTCTCACGACCCAGCCGACTTCACTGTTCCGAGGTCAGCTGAACACTCTATTCGAGGAGTTCCCGTCGGTCAGGTGCTATCAACAAATCGCCCAGTAGAAACGCTCGAATGATCCACGCGCACTGTGCCGACTAGGAGAGCAGTGTTCTTAGGCGCCCAGGCGACCACGGCCGGGAAGTCGGTTATGATGGGCGTTTCCTGTTTGCCCGTCGGTTTCGATAGATGAGATGCACACCCAGTAGGCCTAACGCTAGTCCCGCCAAGATTGATTCCAACGGGAAGCCTGGAATAGGCGGGGGAGTAGGCGCCGTAACCGTCGTCACAGAATAGGTACTCGTTGTGGTTAGGCTTGTGGTCGTGTAGACTGTTGAGGTCACGGTTTGGCTTGCGGTTGTCGCCATCGTCCGATTAGTCGTAAAGGCCGTCACTGGTACAAAAATCGTAGATTGAGCAGTCGTTGTCCCACTAGTTCTAGTCGTACGGTACGTCGTCACTGTCGTCGTTGCAGAGTTGGTTTGAGTCACAGTTATGGTTGAGATCGTTTGAGTAACAAAGTAGATGATCGTACCCGTAATACTGGACGAGGTTACTAGAGTGGTCACTGTCACGTTCGCGAAAACGAGCGTGAGGACCACGGTGTTGACTTGGTTTGGTATGAGGCCGGTTACAGTAGTGGTGACGGTCACATCCATTGGGCTCACTGCAGGTGCTTTCACCGGAACAAGAACCGCAAGTCCTGCAAGGATCACACACGTGATAACAAGGGCCCTGATTGCGTCCTGTCTCTTCAAGAGCGTTCCGTCTAGACGTTGGGTTTGACGTAGGATATAACCCTGCGGCTCCATCAACCCCCATATCCTAGCCGCATATGGCGCTAATGATGGGTGCTGGACCGCCTCATCCTGCGGGGATTATGTAGTCATATTGTCAGTCAAGGCCCAAGTGTATCATCTTTCTTTTCTTCGATCTTGAACCAGATTATCACGCCGACAATGTTGGCCAGCACTAATGTGAGGATGAACGGCGATTTCGGGGATATGTTGTCCCACATCCAGCCTCCCAGCGCAGGTGAGGCTACCGAGGCGAGGCCGGCTACGAGGCTTAGGGTTCCTAAGGTCTGCCCGAATCTTTCGCTCCCAAAATGGTCCACCACGTACGCGTTGAGGGCAGGCACGTAGAGGCTGTAGACAAGTCCCCAAAAGACTGCGGATATGTACGCGAACTCAGGTCGTGAACTCAGCAACAACGGCAAGAACGCTCCGATAGAGCTCCATTCGCTTAGGGCTAGGAATGGTTTTCTGCCCGCTTTGTCAAGCTTCTTCCCCAGCGTCAGTCCGGTCAGCGCGGGGATGCCTGCCGAGATGGCCAGGGCGATTCCAAGCTGTTCCTGAGTTGCGTTCATCTCCTTGAAGATGTAAAGGGCCCAGAATGGGAACGAGATTCTCCACGCAGCCGCGTCAAGTGCTACTACGATTACCAAGGGGAGAATGCGCTTGTCGACGCGAACATATTCCCTCCATGAATCGACAGTTCTCGTTTGTGTCTGTTGCACTGGTGCGGGTTTGTAAGCGATTGAGACTACTGCGATCGCGATTAGGACCATGACTGCTGATGTTGCGAACATGAAGCGCGATGGGGCCGCCATCACGGTCGCGACATACCCGCCGAGGATCGGGGCGATAGTGCCGGCGGATTCCGTTACGCCTAGGTCTAGGCTGAATACTCGGCCGATTCTTCCAGCCTTTGCGGCGTCGCCCAGCGATGCCGAGGAGGCGGTCCCGCGAATCGTGTAGTCAAGCGCGACAAGCACTATCCCTGAACCCAGCAGGAGCCAGAATGTGGCGTACGAGTATGAAACGAATCCGAGGAGCGTCACCAAACCGCCAAGAATGATGAAGGGTTTTCTTCCAATCCTGTCCATCGCGACACCTATCGGGAGACGTAGAAACGTCGTCCCCAAGCCGCCGACAGTCTGTGCTTGGCCCACGAAGGATATGCTCACTCCAAGCGCGACTATGAGCGGGGCCACCGAGGGCGAGCTGAATCCAACAGCGAAACCGAAGAGCGCGTTCACCGCAATCAATAGGAGCGTCTGACTTTCCGCGCTGGAGCGACCGCGGCGGCCTGTGAAATCCATCATCTTCCTCGTCCGTCAATTGCCGCTTCACCGAAAGGTTGGCGATACTATTTCTAGGTGTAAGATGTAACGTAGACTATCGCCGGAATACAGGAGTTGACTATGGGACACCGGACGAATGGAGGCCCTCTGCCTGGGTTGGTCTTCGCATTCCTCTGCTTCGTCTGGGGGTCAACATGGCTCGCGATAAAGGTGGGATTGGGTTCTTTCCCGCCTATCACGTTCGCAGGGATTCGATTTGTCATAGCTTCGGTCTTGCTCGCTAGCTACGCGATTGCAAGGAGGACCGAGTTTCCGAGAGACGCCAATAGTTGGCGGGTCATGCTATTTCTTAGCCTATCCCAGATTGCTGTGCCCTATGCTCTTGCGTTCTGGGGAGAACAGTACATGACAGCAGGCCTAACCTCCCTGCTCTTTGCTACGCTGCCTTTCTTCGTGGTCGTCTTCGCTCATTTCATGATACCTGGAGAGCGCGTGACCGCTAGGAAGGTCTCGGCCATGTTGCTGTGTTTTGTCGGGGTCGCAGTCATCTTCTCTAGAGAGTTGATGTTCACGGTCAATTCCTTCTGGGGTGGCATCGCTGTGATCGCAAGTGCTGGAATTGCCGGATGCGCGAACGTGGTCGGCAAGAAGTACTCTCAGTCCATCAACTCCACAGCCAATGTAGTTGTTCAGATGGGTGTCGGCGCCATTCTCCTAGTCACAACCGGGCTCCTCCTGGAACACGGAGAGCCCTTGAACTTCGATTACACATCAGTGTTCGCGATCCTGTATCTTGCCGTGTTAGGGTCGACTTTCGCCTTTGTCGCTCTCTATTGGCTCTTCACTCGTATGCAGGTTACACGGATCTCGCTTTTCACTTTCATCACCCCGATCGTCGCTGTGCTCCTGGGATGGCTCCTTCTCGGCGAGAGCGTCGATATCAGCGTCGCCGCAGGTGGTTCTTTGATTCTGGTCGGAGTTGTGTTGCTGAGCCGAGCGCCCGCTACTGGTTGAGATTCAGTTCTGCGTTACTTGCCTAGTGGACTTGAAACGGGGCGCGTCTTGTCTTTGGCTTTTCTCAGCACCCCCATGATCAAGGATACTTCCCTTCTAGAGATGATTGATTTGGCGAGAACGTTCCTGAACGCTCGGTCCGCTAAGCGTTTCCTGTGCGGTGGAAGATCCGCAACATCTGCAAGTTCGTTGAAGACGGACACTAGACGATCTATCGACTGTTGCGAGGGTTCGAGCGATTGTGGACGCATTTGTCTGACCTTGTAGAGTTCATAGAACACGATTGATGCGGCGGTCGCGACATTGAGCACGTTGTAGTCCTCGCTTCCCGGAATGCTGACGATTATGTCGCACTGCTGCAGCTCTCTGTTGCTGAGCCCGGTGCTTTCTCTCCCGAAAAGTAGTGCGATAGAACCTGATGTCCCTGCTACGCGTGAGGCGAGTTGTGATGGGTCGATGACTAATCTGAGTATGTTCCTGCTGCTCGTGCCCACAATTGCGGTTGTGCCGACGACGCGGTCGATTCCTCTCAAAGCGTCAGGGAGCGTCTTCACTTCTCGGGCTTTTTTGAGAATCTCCTTGCCTTTTGTGGCATATCGATAGGCTTCGTCTCCAACAGATGCTTTCGGCGAGACAAGACAGAGATCTGTTAGGCCGAAGTTTCTCATTGACCGAGCAACAGAGCCGATATTTCCCTCCTTCTCGGGCTGCACAAGCACGACGCGAAAACGTGTACCAAGCTTTCTCTACACCGGAGGGTTTTCCCTTCATAGGCACTGGATCACTCACGGCGTTCACGTTCCATCATCGAGATCTCGTTTGACAGCTGCTCGAAATCACTGACGCTCAGTTGAAACACCCGCACGTCGGGTAGGGATGAAGGCGCTTGATTCGTCAGATCCATGTGCCCGAGGGGCGTCTCAAGGTATTGACGGAGAACCTTCTTGGCTCTCTTTCTTCTTTGGGTGAACATGAACCGAACCACATCAGTAAAAAGTCGCTCGCTCCTAACTGGCACTTCGGGCTTCTTCCTTCGGATCACGACGACGGCGGAATCCACCTTCGGTACGGGCCTGAACGAATCCCTTCGAATCACTCCAGTCAGCTGAACTGAGGACCTGTGCTGTACCATGACGCTAATCCTGCCGTAGTCTGGCGAGCCGGGCTTCGCCGCAAGTCGCTCAGCAAACTCCTTCTGAAGAGTCAGAACCGCGCAACGAAATCTCTTGGAAACTATGAGGAGAACTAGCCGGGAAGAAATGTAGTAGGGAGGGGTACAAACGACTTTGTTGAAGCGAGGAATCTTCACTTTCAGTATGTCGCCCTCGATGATGCGTAGCCTTCGATCTCGTCCATACTTGTGTCTGAGAATGGTTACGAGTCTTGGGTCCTTCTCAACAGCGATCACCTTTCCTGCGTGGGCAAGGAGCGCCTCAGTCAGAAACCCTTTCCCGGGCCCCACCTCAAGGACAACGTCCGATGGTTGCAGATCGGATGAGCGCACGATCAGATCTCGTGTCGTCCTGTCAACAAGGAAGTTCTGACCCAGCCTTCGAAGCGGCGGGCCACCCAAGTAAATGCTGGGATCCGATGATTCCATGTTCATTCCCACGTGGCAGGATCCGTGGCGTGAGCTACCTACGAATGCCACCGCTCGGGTGGTTCTAGGAGGAGAAAGCGCTCTTAATCATTTCACTTGAGACGCGCGACCACGGAGGCAGGGCGTGAGGGAATGGGTGAGTCTACCCTGCGTGGTCCCGTATCCTGTTCTTGGGGCATTTGAATCAAAACTCTGAATTGGTAGTCACGTGGTTTTCTCCGTGTGGGTATCAATGCCGAGAATGTACACGCGGACCGGGGATGGCGGAGAGACTAGTCTCTTCTCAGACGAGAGGGTTTCGAAGGATTCCCTCAGGGTTGAGGCGTACGGCACCGTGGATGAGTTGTCATGCTGGATAGGATACGCGCGATCGCTAATTGAAGACGATGAGATCGATGCTATACTGGAGAGGGTTCAGCAAGACCTCTTTCTCGTCGGCGCAGAACTTGCCACGCGTCAAAAGAAGGCCCGTGTACAGAAGGCGCAGGTCACGCAGGATATGGTGAAGCATCTTGAGCAAGAGACCGACAGACTCGACGCCGAGCTGTCGCCACTGTCAACCTTCATAATTCCGAATGGAACCGGCCCTGCCGCCGCATTACACGTGGCTAGAGCCATCGCCAGGCGAGCAGAGCGCAGAACCATTACGCTCGTGCAGGAAGAGAAACTGAATCCCCTGCTTGTTCCGTACTTGAATCGCCTATCTTCCCTGCTGTTTGTGTTGGCCAGGGTCGTGGACAAACGCGCGGGCGTTGAGGAAAAGAAGTGGGCGTCACGGCCGCTATCGAGTTGACCTAGTCTCGTGATAGGCGGCATCAAGTCTTGGGCTTCTGTTCTTGAGCCTTTCTTCTTCTGCGCACCACAACCACGACTACTAGTGCGAGCAAGACGACGGCTACCGCAATCAATGGTAGTGGAAGCTCGGCAGGGGCTACTTGCAGTTCTACTGGGAGTGTGTTGTCGAGGCTGTTGTCTGATTGGGTCCAGTCAAGCCGCAAATCCATCTTGTATACTTGGGGAGTGGCCTTTGAGTCTACGTCAACTGTCAGGAATGCTGTTTTTGATTCGCCTGGCTGCATCGTGCCGAGGAAGTCGGTGAGGGTTCCTGAGAAGTCGTTGCCGACCATCAGCTGTGCCCTAACCGAATCTGCCTCGACGGTTCCAGTGTTTTTGATGGTTACTTGTATGCTGACGCCGGAGTCGCCGGCGTGAACAACCGTGGGCTCCACCTGAACTACTTCGAATACTACTTTCTCGCTCACGTAGATCGGGATCTGTCCAATCTCCACCTGTCCGCTAGACCCAGCTGAGACGGTGACTAGTTTGAGGTTGTAGCTTCCGAACTGAGCTGACTTGCTGATGTCAACGTAGAAGTCCGCTTCGCTGACCTGTCCGGGCTGCATCGTTCCTAGAAAGAAAGTGTCTGAGCCTCCCGAGGATTCCTGGAATGGGTCCTCTAGGACTAGGCGCACTTGGAGGTCAGTTGTTGATCCTGTCCCTGAGTTCATAAGCCACGCCTTCACGTTGATTTGGTTGTCGCCTGGGTACACTTTCCCAGGCACGGTCACGACGTGTTGAACGCGAACATCACCCGTCCACACTGGCACGTCCACGGTGAGGGTCTTCTCCACAGCCAATAGCTCCCTAGCAGTCTTGTAATCAAGGATGAGCGTGAGCCTGTGAATCCCCGCAATCGCATCTGAAGCGACCGTCAAAGCATACCGCAGAGTGAAGGAGTAACCTGATTGAATATCGCCGGCGTCCTGTTCAACCGTTCCAGTGTTCATTTGGCTTCCGTTAACGTTGTAGGCGTAGCTGAACGGAGACGCCAATACAAGCGTAGCACTGGCTTCGCGGGCTGCTGCGTCTCCGGCGTTGGATAGGACAATCGACAAGGGTATGTTCGTGTCACCTGGATGCGCAGAGATGCCACCTAGCGGGTTGGTTCCCCAATACACCGACGTAACAACAACGTCTGGTTCAGAGACCGCTCCGACACTGCTAACAAGAGGCAATACCATCACGGTGATCAGCATGATCGAGAGAACCAATACGCGCCGAGTCAAGATCACATCATCTCCAGTATGGCTTCCATTCAGCCTTCGAGTACACGTATATCAATTCTCCTGCCAGTGGTGGCCTCTGGATTCTACATAGTACGTTTTGAAAGCAGAGTCGCAATTGGCAACAAGACAAGGCTGCTCAACAAGAGAACCACGATGTCGAGAGCTATTGCATCGAACCCAACTCCAAGGTAAATGACGCGTCTTAGGGCATCGTTCCCGTATGTCCACGGCAGCATTGCCGCTATCGCCCGCCCTCCGGAGGCCAACAACTCGGGAGCCTGTACTGCGCCCGCGAGTTGGAAAAGCGGAAATGTGATGGCGATTTCGAGGATCGTCAGTGTTGATGAACTGTGAATCTTCGTGGAAAGCAGCAGGCCCAAAGACATTGTGAATACCGCAATCAGAGTAGTCGTCAGATAGACCAAGAGCACGTTGCCCCTTACCACCAACCCAGTCAGCATAAAGATAACGAGCATAAGGGTTGTACGGGCTGCGTTGAGGACAACTGTCGCGGATATCTTTCCACCGTAGATCGATAGAATACTCGTGGGCGTGAGGACGAGGCGTGGGAACGTGCCACGCTCGCGTTCTCGTGTTATGGCGTTGACAATGTCGTCGAAGGCACCGAGTATCGTGATCATACCCAGCATGCCGGGCAGAAAAGTATCCCCTGTTGCAGGACGACCCGAGATAGGTCTCAGTATCACCTCCACAGGCGCTGCGCCGAGGCGGGCACTCACTGCCTCTAGGAGGCTCTGCGTACTACTGCTAACAGCGCTCTGAACCAGGGCAGAAGATGTGATCTTTGAATTGTCAGTTTGAAGAATGACGAAGGCCTGCCGACCACCGAGCAGTGCATCGCCGAAACCCTTTGGAATGATTACTGCTCCTGTTGCCGCTCCTGATTCGACGGCATTTAGGGCCTGTTCCTCCGTTTGAAAGAACTGCGTCACTCTGATTAGGCGTGAGCTGGTCAGTTTGTCTACGAGGCTCTTCGACGTGGATGAGCCGTCTAGATCTGATACTACCACAGCTATGTTGTAGCTAGGCGCACTGAATGCTGTGACTATGACTACGAAGAGCTGAATCAAGAGTATCGGGAACATTATGGTCAGGGCCAAGGAAAGCGGATCGCGCAGAAGCTGTCTCAGCTCCTTGACAGTAACAGTTGACGTGTCACGAGCAAAACGATTCATCTGACGAGCCTCTCTCGCGATAACTTCAGAAGAACGTAGGCAGTGCCGTAGAAGACCGCGATTGATGCTACGATGAATCCGAGCTGGGTTGTCAGCGTAAGCAGAGGCCGTCCGATCAGTATGGTGCGCTTCAATATTTCGATGCCATACGCCCATGGCAGCAGGTACGAGATCGTGCTTGAGATCCCTCTCAGCAGTTCTCTGTCTATGATGAATCCGCTGAAGGCAAAGAGGAACAACACTAAGAAGAACTCGATGATGATGACCGCTCTCACCCCGATTCCAATCGCGGAAATCAAGAATCCAAATCCCATCGTCAACAAGGCTATGAGGAGTGAAACCGCCAAGATCGTTCCGAAGTCGGTACTCGGCCTCGCCCCGTAAGCATAGAAAGCGATCCCGAAAACCATGAACGTGCGAATGACATTGAGCACCAAATCGTACGTAGTCTTCCCGAGTATTACGGCTCCAAGACTGATAGGGCTCACGAGCAGGCGTGCATAGGTTCCTTCTTCGCTCTCGCGTGACATGCCTCCTGCGACTTCGTAGAATGTTGCGAAAACTATGACCAGGGCTAGGATGATTGTCAGGCCTATGTTGAAACTTGAGAAGTTAGTTCCTTTCTGAATGATCTCGACTTGTGACGCGCCCTTGCTAAGCAGCGGTCCTACGTCAGCACGGGGGCTGAAGTTCTGCAGGCTGGTTTGCAGGCCTGAGACCACTTGATCTCCGAGGCCGTTTACGCTGTCGTCCACGTAGACTACCAGGCTGACTTGCTCGTTATTTGCAAGGTTATTTTCAAAGCCCTTGGGTACTATGATTGCTGCGTAGATCTTTCTAGTTCCTAGCGTTTCGATGGCGCTCTCTTCGCTGTAACCTTGAACCAGGTTGTTGAAATCCCCCGAGCTTGAAAGCGTCTGCAGGAGGCGACTTGAAGCAATCGTCAGGTCGTTGTCAACGTAGGCGATGGCTAGGTGTGCTGTCGGTGTGAAGCGCTGGCCTGCCCCGCCGCTGGCTCCTCCCAGGGACCCTGTGAAGAAGATCGGCAGAATGACAAGCGAGATTATGATCGCAGTACGATTGCGCCTCAGAAGGCGAAACTCGTTGGTCATGACTGCCAAGACATCGCCGAGGAACGTCCTGGTAGCCATTATCGCATCCACGTCTGTGTGATTTGGCTTCGCTCGCTTGTTGCGTCTATTCTGTCCGGCCTTTCTCTAGGAAGCGGTCGATCTCTTCTTCGCCACCGGTCAGTTTGATGAATGCTTCCTCAAGTGTCGGTCCTTTCGTGTTGATCGATCTGATTCTGGCACCTTCGGACAGAAGGATCCTCGTTACGTTTTCCGCAAGTGCGTGATCATGTACGCATGTGATTCTTAAGACTGGGTCATTATAGGAGATGTTGCACACGTCTTCAATGTTCTTGATCTTCTCCAGCTGTTGTGTTGACAATCCTGGTGTCTCGACCTCCATGACAGAGAGCTCGCTCACCTTGCGCTTCAGATCACTCGGCGAGCCTACTTGGATCAGTCTCCCCGCATACACGATTCCTACGCGATCGCAGATCTTTTCGGGCTCCGTCATGTAGTGTGTTGTCCAGATGACCGTGACACCTTCCTTGCAAAGGTTCCTAGTGAAGTCTTGAAGGGCTGCTGCCGACTGCGGATCCAAGCCAGAGGTCACCTCATCCAAGAAGAGTATCTTCGGATTGTGAAGGAGGGCAGCACAAATCAGTGCTTTCTTGGTCCAACCCGACGAGAGGGCCTTCACCATTCGTTTTGCTTTGTCTTCGAACCTGAACATTTCAAGCAAGTGCGCTATCCTGTTCTCTGCTTCTCCGTTAGGAAGGTTGTACAGTCTGCTGAGAAATCTCAGATTCTCCTCAATAGTCAGCTCCTTGTAGAGCATGACACCTTCCGAAACAACGCCGATCTCACGCCTGACTTTGGCGGCCTCTCGTACTAGATCATAGCCAGCCACAGTCGCCGTACCACTCGTCGGTTCGATAAGGGTACAGAGCATGCGCACGGTAGTAGTCTTCCCGGCACCGTTTGGACCAAGCAGGCCAAACAATTCACCCTGCTTGACATCCAAGTTCAAGCCGTCCACAGCAGTGAATTTTCTGAAGACTTTTGTGAGTCCTCTCGTTGTAATCGTGCTTACAGGCATGCCAGTTTCCCTCCCTATTCCAGACCTACTTGAGGCGCGGCGTTAAGGTTTTGGGCGTTCTCAATTCTTCTAGTGTTCGCCAGCAGCCTTCGGATAGCTCTCGTCTTCCAGCTGGAAAGTTGTGTGATCGATTCCGAACTCTTCCTTGAGAATGTGAATTAGCTTCGTGACCAAGTCCTTGCCGTTTGTGTCATCTTCTACAACCACATGGCTGCTCATGCAGCACATCTTAGTGTCGGCTATAGACCATACGTGGAGATCGTGGACGTTCTTCACGCCCTTCATCCCAAGTATCCTACGCTCTACTGCGGATACGTCGATATGACCGGGGACTCCTTCGAGGAGGACGTTCACAGAGTCGCGAACCAGTTTTCCGGAACTGTAGAAGACCAGCACTCCAATCATGATGCTAGCTATGGGGTCGGCCTGGTACCAGCCAGTGAAAAACATGATTATCCCAGCAGAAATAGCCCCTACCGAGCCCAAGACATCAGCGACCACATGTAAGAACGCGCCCTTGAGATTCAGGCTCGTATTTCTAGATCGTGAGAGAGTTGCTGCAACTAGGCCGTTCGCTACGAGTCCGAGAACCGCGATAATCAGCATATTCAGGCTTTGCACGTTTGACGGATATTGGATCCGTTGGATGGCCTCGTAGAATACGAATATGACAACGGCCCAAAGCAATATGCCGTTCAAGAAGGCTGACAGAATCTCGACACGATAGTATCCGTAGGTTCTCCTCAAACTGACTGGTCGTTGTGCAAGCCGAACGGCAACCAAGGCATACGCAAGGGCAACAACATCGGTCAGCATGTGGAATGCATCAGTTTGGAGAGCCAAGCTGTTTGTTAGAATTCCTCCGACCAATTCAATGAAAAAGAAACTCGCGGTTATGCCCACGGCTGCTACTAACGCTTTGGTGGTGGAAGCGTGAGAGTGCATGGACATTGGGGACCTTGCTTGAAGTGTATGAACGCCCAGAGTTCTTGTCAAACTCTTATACCTTGACATTGCCACGAGTAAAGCCGTCAGTAAGCAGATGGATCAGTCGAAGAAGCCTGAAGCAAATGGCACCTGTAAAAGCCACGAAACCGTTCTTAGAGGCAAGCTCACTACGCATCTACAATGCGGATATCTTGGAGACCGATGCGATACAAGACGAGAGCATAGACCTCATAGTGACTTCGCCTCCGTACGACATCGACATCAAGTACAAGGACTATGACGACAATCTCCCGTATGATCAGTATCTCGATTTCACTAGGAAGTGGCTGTCGAAGATTCGAGGCTTGGCCAGACCTGACGGGCGCCTGTGCCTGAACATCCCGCTAGACAAGAACAAGGGCGGTCAGCAGAGCGTGTGCGCCGACATCACGACCATCGCGAAGGAAGTTGGATGGAAATACCACTCAACAATCGTCTGGAATGAGCAAAACATCTCCAGACGCACAGCATGGGGATCGTGGATGAGCGCTTCTGCACCCTATGTGATCACGCCAGTTGAGACCATATTGGTCATGTACAAAGCCAGGTGGGAGAAGATGCGGAAAGGAGAATCAGATGTTACACGTGATGAGTTCATTCAATGGACGAATGGTGTGTGGAACTTCAGCGGCGAAAGCAAAACCAAGATTGGGCACCCGGCACCGTTCCCCATCGAACTGCCGAAACGGTGCATCAAACTCTTCAGCTACAAAGGAGACGTCGTATTGGATCCATTCCTCGGTAGCGGAACCACACTCATCGCATGCCTACAGAATAATAGAATTGGAATAGGCGTGGAAATGAACGAAGACTACTGCCGGCTGGCCGCCAAGAGACTGCAGCAGCTCAGCACGTAACGCGAGCCGCCAATCATCCCACCATTAGGACAATAGGGCATGAGGCGGATAAAGAAAGAGGATGAGATTCTATGCACATCCTTCCGATTTCGATATTCAGGCCGGATATGCTAGGTGTTTCCTGCGGAATACCAAGAGGCCTCCCGCTAGGAGCAGCATTGAGGTCACTGTGACCATTCCGAAGGGAAATTCCGGAACCGGAATTGCAGGATCTGGTCCCCAGCTGCTCCAGCCATGTATGCTGCACTTGAGTCTTGCTTGGACTTGAATTGTGCCGCTCACATGTCCGATATTCTCTGTTACGGTGAATATCGTTGTTGTTGGTGTTGGTGCTATCTGGACAGAGGAAAGCTCCGTCCACGTGGATCCATCTGTCGATGTGCGAACTTGGAAGTCAGTTGGGTAGTGGCTTGCCGTAGGCGGATCTGACATTTCAGAGAAGTTGAATTGAATCGCAAGAATTGTGTTTCCGGAGCCGTCTAGAGAACTTGTGATCTGAGGAGATGAATCCCATGCGTAAGCCTTGGGATACACCGCCAATCCGACCGCTGCAAAGAGCACTACTACTGCCAAAACTAGGTGTCTGCTCAATTTCTCGTCCTCCAAAGAATACGGCTTAAACGAAGTGCGTGTCACAACTTAAACAGGGAATCAGCTCGAATGGGAAGTCTTGTCCCAGATAAGTTTCCATTCGCAAATTCGTGAGTCAACTGTTGCTTTCATTAGACATAGTTACGAAGAGCTGGGTCCGATTTTGTGATTGTCTGTACGATCAGATTCAGGTCTGCCGCGTAAGGCGCTTGGCTTCCCAGAAATGCCAACCGCATCACGAGCAGTCGCGTTGACTAAGTTAAACTTGAGCTTTCGTCGCGGTGGTCTTGACCCGGTCAAGTGAACATTCTACTACATTCGTCGTTGACTAAGAATTGAATCCTGGAGCTGCCTCGACTGGCTCAGTCCTTGATCGCTTCGAGTAGGCTCACGGCGTTCCAGATCTTCACTCTAGTGTATTGTGGCATGTTCGGATCCTGACTGATGTCGTCGAGGATTGATATGGAGTTCGCGGCCCTCACGCCTAAGCTAACGCCCGGCGTCTGAAGCGAATCCATAGCGGTTTTGGCGGCGCGTCTTATGTTTCTAGGGGTCGTTGTGTCCTGGGAAACTTCGTTAAGAACGGCCATGGCTTGTTTTGTTCGTTCCTCGTATTCTTCCTTGCGCTTTGCCTTCGACAATTCCTGTCGCCCCGCATCGCTAACTCGCTGATTCACGCATCTTATAGGTCCCGCCCAAAAACCTTCCCTTAGACAGGCGATCTTGGATGGGCGCAGAAGTGAAGCGAATGGCAGATCTCCTCAGATCTGGCGCAACAATGCTGCAAGAGACATGTCCGGTGTGCGCAACTCCACTATTCAGGCTCGGAAAGGATACGTTCTGTCCGAAGTGCAATCGTCCCGTGGCGATCGTCAAGTCAGCTGAGGAAGAAGTCAGGCTCGCCAGTCAGCAAGTGCTTGACAACCTTGATCAGGCGATCCTTGAGAAGATCGCTGAACTGAACGCGGCGATCAAGAACGAGCATGCACTCGCGCCCCTTCGAGAACTTGGAGAAGCCGTCAAGACGTACCTCTCTGCCTTGGAGCAGATCAGAAAGCTCAGATCTGCGTAGCTCACGAACCGTCATAGACGTCTACGGTATTGACCCGATAATGCTAGTTCGTGCTAGGTGCAAGCATGTCATTTATCGCTTGGAAGAACTCATCGAGCTTGTCGAGAGGAACCCGAGCGCCACAGGCCTCTGGATGTCCTCCTCCTGAGGCGCCCAGCTTGGGGGCGACTGTTCGAAGGATCCTGTTCATGTCAACCGATCGGTCAACGACTCGAAAGGAAATATCCGCAGAGCCACGACGCATGTCCTTGTCGACGTAAGCTCCGATGCTGACGGCCGCAGCGGCAGCAGCATAGGTTGCGCCCTTCCCGGCAGGACCGTTCAAGTCATAGGCAACACCTACCCTCCCAAGCTTCTGAGCACTCTTCTCTACACGTTGCCTGAACGATTCCTCTAGCTCGCTCGCCTTGACCGCATATGCTACAATTCTACTGTCTTCGCAAGGAGGTCTACAGCTAGCTAGAAGATCCACAATCTGCCTGTGAAACTCGTGATCGGGTCGCGTAACCTCCAATGCTCCACACAGGAAGCCTGCTTGGAGGAAGACAGAGCGTTTATCCCACCTGTTCAGACGATCGAGGCAGAATGGTGTCAGATCCGCATAATCGCCGATTGCACCCATCAGCATAATGCGCTCAGCTTCTCTTCTGAGGCCTGATCCCTGGTGAGTGAACGTCAGCTCCGAGGCTGAAACGTCGCCGGCGACAACCTCGACGCTGGACCGTCTTGGGAAGGAGATTGCAGTGTCGGGATGGTGGTCGATGTAGAGGACTCTGCCGCCCCAGCGAGACAGTCTGTTTACGATCCGTTCCTTCGCAAGTTCGCACAGTGCCAGATCGAGTACGACAAGATCTCTTCGAGTCTCCATCTGGTCAAGATCATGTAGCAGGCTGCATGGCTTGCTGAAGAATACCCTTGAAGACGGGTTAGTCATCCTCACAATTGCTGCGCTGCAGATTCCGTCAGCATCTTCATGCGCTATGATCTGCATTGCCGTTCTCAACTCACCATGCAAGCCTCAAGTATTTCAGGCAGGGTGTTTCTCCGCTATCCGCTTGGCAATTCTTAATTCGCTCGACATCACGCTGTGAGTTGGTAGACTTGGCTCACCTCAGCCTCTTCGATCATCCTCTGATCAATGCAGAGTCGGTCGAGAGGCGAACGTATCAAGAGAGGGTAGCTGAGAACGCACTTCGTGGCAACACACTCGTCTGCATACCGACAGGATTGGGGAAATCCCTGATCGCTGCTCTAGTCGCCGCAAAGAGACTAGACGAGCACCCTGGAAGGCACGTGGTGGTGCTGGCACCGACACGCCCACTAGTCGAACAACACTACAAGACGTTCAAAGGCTTGCTTCGACTTGATCCTGAAGAATTCGCCTGCATAACAGGGCAGACCTCCCCGGATGACAGAAGTCAGGCTTGGGCAAAACGCTTAGTCGTTTCAACGCCTCAAGTCTTCGTTAATGATCTCATATCCGGCAAGATCGACCTGGCTGGGATATGTCTCCTCGTTTTCGATGAGGCGCATAGAGCTGTCGGCGATTACGCCTACACGTACATCGGAGAGCGATACAGCAAGGTCCCGCATGGCCTCGTGCTTGGACTCACCGCTTCTCCGGGATCAACCAAGGAGGCAATACAGGAAGTCTGCAACCGTCTCAACATTAAACGGGTTGAGGCCCGCACGATCTCAGATCAAGACGTGAAACCGTTCGTCGGAGGAATCAAGGTCAACTGGGTCCCCGTGGAACTGCCCCCCGTTTTCCGAGAAGTCAAACGGTTGCTCGATGACTACGTGAAGGACGTGCTGAAGGGAGCCAGAGATTATGGTTATCTGCCCACTGCTGATGCGGACCGAATTCGTCTACGCGATATTCTCGAAGCAAGAGAGAAGATACGCCATGACACAATACATGAGCCGGCTGCGAAGAACCTGCTTCGAGGAATATCGTTCGGCCTGTATTCCTCGATTCATGCGCTCAAGGCAATGGAACTCCTCGAGACGCAGGGATTCTCACCGCTGAAGGCCTACCTTGACAGCTTGCAAGAACGACTGAAGAAGCGAGCAATGCCCTGGCTCAGGGCGTTTCTTGAGGACTCAAGGATCGTAGACATTTCGAGAGTAGCATCGCAGGAAATAGAGAAAGGGAACGAGCATCCGAAATTGGTGGTACTCCTCAAGAGGGTCACGGAGACATTCGCGCTAGGTTCGAGGCGCGTCATGATATTCACCAACTATAGAGCAACCGCAGCTAGGCTTGTTGAAGAGCTGAGCAAGCAGCCAGGCGTCTCCGCCGTAAGGCTTGTGGGGCAGCAGACGAAGAGCGCCGACAAGGGCCTTTCTCAGAAGCAGCAGACGATGCTTCTTGAGGACTTCAAGTCAGGCGAATACAATGTCTTGGTCGCCACCCAGATCGGTGAAGAAGGTCTAGACATCGTTGAATGTGATGAGGTCATATTCTACGACACAGTGCCGAGCGCGATCCGATACATTCAGCGGAGGGGAAGGACGGGCAGGAAGGGTCCTGGCAAGGCAACAGTGCTGATGGCCATTGGAACTAGGGATGAGGCATACTATTACATCTCTCGACGAAGAGAAAGGATGATGGCCGTTGCGTTGAAGCAGGTCGCGTCTCAGGCGACCGAAACGGAGCTCGACCAGCCTAACTTGGAGGAGTTCCTGAAGGAGGAACCTATGGTAGTGACATCGCAGAAGCCGACGATAATCGTTGACGCGCGTGAACTGGGTTCACCGACTACTAGGGAACTTTCCAAGTACGACATCCTCATCACGCAGGAGACCCTCAGCATAGGCGACTTCGTGATTTCAGACCGAACGGCGATAGAACGAAAGACCGTTGAGGATTTTGTCGCATCTATAATCGATGGGAGATTGTTCGAGCAGATCTCCAACCTCAAGTCAGCGTACGAGATCCCGATCCTACTGATCGAGGGAGAGGGTTTCCAGACCTCACGTAACATCGCGCCAGAAGCTGTCATGGGGGCACTTGCAAGCATCATCGTAGATTTCGGTGTGCCTGTAGTGTGGACTAGAAGCCCCTCTGAGACTGCTCTCCTGCTGCTCTCAATCGCAAGGCGTGAGCAGTCAAAGGGAGAGCGCCGGCCCCGAATAAGAATGGAACGCAAGCCCGACTCGCTCACGCGCGAGCAGGAATTCGTTGTGGCAGGTCTGCCGCTAGTCGACAGGGTCATCGCTAGGCGGCTGCTGAAAGCATTCGGCACAGTGGAGAGGGTCTTCTTGGCATCAGACAAGGAACTTCAAAACGTAGAGGGGATAGGCAAGAAGATCTCTGAGCGGATCAGAAAGCTAGTCACAGCCCCATACAGGGAAGATGACACAACCTCCCACGACTAGCCACAGATCGAGCCCCAGCAAAGACATATGGTCTTTGACAACACTAATGCCTCAAGAGCGTCAATTACCCATGAGCGAACTAAATTCTGTACTTGAAAAGTACGCGACTATGGTGAATCGACAAATCGAAGAATACATACCGCGGGCCGGCCAACCCGTCACGCTTCATCAGCCGATGTGGGAACTACTCGATCGTGGAGGAAAGAGGTTCAGGCCAGCCCTCACGCTTCTCTTCTGCAAGGCAGTTGGAGGTCAAGAACGAAGGGCCCTTCCAGCCGCAGGCGCAGTTGAGATCCTCCACAACATGACGTTGATTCACGACGACATCGAGGACCAGAGCGAACTAAGAAGAGGGAAACCATGCATCCACATAATGTTCGGGCAATCGACAGCAATCAACTCCGGCGACGCGATGCTGATCAAAGTCTTCGAAGCCGTCACAAGTGGATCACTTGACGCGACGACCAAGAACAAGCTCATTCAGCGATTCGCTGACAGGGCATTCCAGATCACCAAAGGCCAAGCACTGGAATTCGAACTCAACAACCGACAGGACTTCACTGAAGAGGACGTCATCGAAGTGCTCCGGAACAAGACAAGCGCGCTCATTGCTTTGGCATGTGAGGCGGGCGTGATCGCAGCAGGCGGAAAGAAGAGTCAGCTGTCTGCTGCAACCAAATTCGGCGAAGCCACAGGCGTGGGCTTTCAGATCGTTGACGATCTACTGAATGTCACTGGTGACGTTCGCAAGTACGGGAAGGAGATCGGCGGCGACATCAGAGAAGGTAAGCGGACCATCATGGCCGCACACCTTGTCAAATCCGCCTCGGCAGAAGACAGGGAACGGTTCATGAAAATGCTCGGAAAGTCGACCATTTCACAAGAAGAGATCAGTGAAGCAATTGACCTCTACAGGAAATACGGATGCCTAGATCACGCGAAGAGCCTAGCAGATAGATACATAGAAGACGGGTTGAGCGCCCTCAAGAAGCTCCCGAAATCGAGCGCCAGAGATACCATTGAGGGCCTTGCTCGATTCATGGTTCGAAGGGAAACTTAGATGAAGCGATTGACCCTGGCTGATCAGAAGGTACTACGGTACTCGCTGGGGCCATTCTACGAACCTACTCTTCGAATAAGCTCAGGAGAGACCGTTCTTGTCGAGACCGAGGATGCCTTCTCAGGCCAGATCAGGAGTCCACAAGACAGACGTGACACAAAGGTCATGCCTTTCTCGAACCCCGTAGTCGGACCGATCTATGTTGACGGCGCCGAGAAGGGCGACACGCTCGCGGTGAAGATCAAAGATATTCGCCCGAGAATAGGTCAGGGTGCAACACGCATCCCATCTTGGTGGTGGTACTTGTGCGACCAAGCGAAGTACGCCTACCAAGATTTCCTCGGAGCGAATATTCCGCACGGAACACGCATCTGCCCGATACGCGACGGAAAGGTGGTCTTTGATGATAAGCACACGCTTCCATACACTCCAATGATTGGCACAATCGGGACTGCTCCCGAGATCGAATCGATCTCGAGCGAGAAGCCTGGTCCTCATGGAGGAAACATGGACGTGCCGGACGTCGCATGTGGAAACACGCTCTACTTGCCGGTCAACGTAAGCGGCGCCTACCTCTACATCGGCGATGCTCATGCAACTCAAGGCGACGCGGAGTTATGTGGAACGGCAATAGAGATGCCTGCTGAGATTGAGGCAAGTGTCGAGGTCATCAAGAAGAAGCAGATAGGTTGGCCTCGAATCGAGTCCGGAGAATTCATCGCTGCCGTCGCGTGCTCTGGCACTGGCATGCCACTAGACGAGGCGGTGAGAATTGCTTTTGTAGAGTTGATTCGGTGGCTTGAGAGCGAGTACGGTTATGATCGGTGGGACGCGTATCAGCTCTGTACTCAGATCGCGAAGGCTAACCTTGGAAACGTTTGGACGATCGTTGCGAAATTCCCGAAGAAGTACCTCTAGATTCCCAGTTCTCGGATCTTGTGTGTAACCAAGTCCAAGATATTCTCGCTTACTTTCGTGATCGGTTGGGTTGAATCAACGAGCGTGAGTTCTCCCGCCTGAACAAGTCTCAGGTACTCGTCTCTCACGCGCCGTTGAAGCTCCAGCTTCTCCAAGACACTCTTCTTTCTCCTTATCCGGCTCATTCCAGTCTCAGCGGGAACGTCCAAGTACAATGCGAGGTCTGGTTTCACGGCGAACCGGTTAATCTCGCGAAGCCAATCTGCATTTACGCCTTGGGCGCCTTGATAGGCGAAGGAGGCATACACGTAACGGTCACATAACACAATCTTTCCGTCAGCGAGTGCAGGCAATATCTCGGACTCTAGGTGCAGGAATCGGTCAGCAGCGAATAGAAGGGCCTCGACCTCCGGCGAAGTCTTCTTCCCATGGAGTATCCTTCGCCGAATCAGTCTGCCCACTGTGCTTCGGCTTGGCTCAGCTGTCGAATGTGCCTTGTGCCCCTCGTGTCTCAGCGCGGATTGGAGCGATCTCGCCTGAGTTGTCTTTCCAGAACCATCGCCGCCCTCGAGAACTATGAATGCCCCTTTGGGGGATCTATTCACAACATACCGCTCCTGTCGTTTTGAGGTCTCCGCCAAGGTCGTATAGAAAATGGTGTCGGTCGGGCTTCCACTCTCTCAAGTATCCACATGGCGACTTCTTGCCTTTTAAGGACAAGCCGAGCAGAGAATGGCATACACATTCTGTGAGACGGAGCAACTTTGAGTGAAAAAGGCTTCTGGGGCTTCATCAAAGATCCGATTTATGGCTACATTAGGCTCACAGAAACCGAGAAGAGAATACTCGACACCAGCCCAGTCCAGCGGTTGAGAAGGATCAGACAGCTTTCCGGGGCCGAGTACGTGTATCCTGCGGCTACGCACACTCGCTTTGAACACGTGCTCGGAACAATGTACTTGGCCGGAGTCGTAGCTGAGAATCTCCCCGCGAAACTCGACGAAGGCGAGAAGAAGGCGGTGAAGGTCGCCGCATTGCTGCATGATGTCGGTCACGCACCATTCTCACATCTCTTCGAACCGATACTGCAGAAGTACGTTGGGAAGACACACGAAGACATGTCCACAAGCATCATCCTCAACTCAGAACTCTCTAACGTGCTCCAACACGAAGGGCTGGATCCGAATCTCGTCAGCAGACTATGTGTTGGAAGATTCGAGGATCCGAAGCGCGCCTATCTTGACCAAATCATTCGGAGCTCAGTGGATGTCGATAAGATGGACTTTGTACTTCGAGACTCGTACCACACCGGCGCCGGGTACGGCGGTATCGACATTTTCCGTCTAATCTACACGATGGATGTTCTCAACGGCAACCTGGCCGTGGATGTGACGGCTCTCTCAACACTTGAGAGCTTCATACTGGCGAGGCTGGAATCGTTCAGGACAATCTACTTCCACAAGACTTCACGCGCAGCTCAGATAATGCTACTGAAGGCTCTGGAGTACGCAAAGGACGATCTCGACATCGCTCGGCTTGGCTCTGTTGACGAGTATCTTGCACTCGATGACGATGTCGTGTGGGCTGCACTCCGTAGGAACGCAAAATCCAGAACGATAGTTGAGGACCTCAACCGCCGGAAGTTGCTCAAGTGTGCATACGAGAAGACTTTCTTCGTGAAAGACGAGTTTCTCTCAAGCCTCTTTACGAAGGACACGGTTCGAGTCAAGATGGAGGAAGAGATTGCGCACAAGGCGAAAGTTGCCGTAGAAGATGTCAGCATAGACTTGCCGTCTCTTCCGTCGGTACCGTACCACTCGGCAACAGAACTGGAACCCATGGATATCCCGGTCTTCTATCGTGGGCCAAACGGCGAGAAATTGCCACAGAAGATCTCAGAGGTCTCGAAGATCGTCGATGTGCTGATGGCCTACATGAACATCATTCGAGTCTATACGCTCGAGCAGAACAGGGATCAGGTTCAAAGAGCCGCGGCAAGTGTGCTCGGAGAATCGGCGCTGTCGAGTGTCGTCTCATACTAGCCGGTCGCTTGGGGCTGCTTCAAATCGTCCAGCAGTTTCGCGTAGATTCTGAGCGCTTCAGGTTCCTCAATGGATGTATTCACTGAAACGAGCGCTAGTTTGCCGTAAGATCCAGCTGCCCTTTCGGCGAGCGCTCTGCTCACCATTAGGTACTTGCCACCCAAGAGGACTGATGATCGTCCCACTTTCTCTTCTAAGATCCCTGGCATAGCTAAAGCCACTGTCCCAAGCTTACTAGATCCTTCGTAGAAGAGAATGAGGACAGCATTCTCAAGCTTGACCAGGCTGGCATGAAACGTGACGCCACTGTGCTCGAATTTCTTGTCTATGGATTCCAACGCAGGCATGACTCGCGGCCACCTTCAACACAACTTAGGACAGAAAGCTCAGATTTCAATATGTGCATCGATCAGTATCCATTTGACTACAGAAGGTTCCGGAGGACGGCGACGGTGCGGATCGCAGTAATCTCAGACATCCACTCTAACTACGATGCCTTGCAAGCGGTCCTGTCAGCAATAGGCGACTATGACGCCTTGGTGTGCCTCGGCGATCTTGTCGGGTATGGTGCGCAACCAAACGAAGTCGTATCCGAGATCAGATCGTTGAGGCCAAAGGCCATCGTAATGGGAAACCATGACTACGCAGTCTCGACTGGCGACACATCGGGGTTTGTGCAGCATGCTGTGCAGGCTGTCGAGTGGACACGCAAGAAGATCTCGCCTGAAAACCTACGGTATATCGCGAGCCTGCGCACGAAGACAACTTACGTTGTGGACAGCATCAAGATCGCCCTAGCGCACGGAAGTCCAAGAGATCCTCTCAACGAGTACATCTACCCCGATACTGCGGAGTTCATTCTCAGGAGTCTAGTCGAAGACTCCGGAGGGACTATGCTCCTGCTCGGACACACGCACGTCCCCTTCGTTCGTAAGTTAGACTCAATGTTGCTTGGGAATCCTGGCGGTGTCGGTCAACCCAGAGACGGGGACGCTCGAGCAAGTTATGCGATTCTTGAAACATTTGCAGAACCCGAATTCCAGATACACAGAGTCGTCTACGATGTCGATGCGGCTGCGAGCAAGATAGTTGCAGCCGGACTTCCAAAACTACTAGCCGATCGCCTGCACCTAGGCGTCTGATGTTCGTTTGCTGCCCGCAACGAATTGGTCAAGCTGTCGAAGGCAGGTTGCTCGCAAACTTTGTTCTGCATCAAGAAACGTGAAGGGTTACAGAATGCTCGCGATCAGCATTGCTGATCCTGCACTAATTGGAATCGTGAGGTTATCATCAAGGAGTCCGAGAAGCTCGAATAACATCCCAGCAGCTGAGCCTACTAGCGCAAGATGAGGAGGCACCCAGAGCAGCGCGGCCGCAAATGAGACAATCAAGCCGCAAACGAAACCCTCCAACGTCTTCTGCCTCACATGTATTCGGCCCAGCTTTATGCCGACGTACGATGCCACAGGATCGCCCACCGCGACGATCGTGATTGAAGCGTAGGCAATGTTCTTCGGAAAAGCAAGCAGAGAAAGAACCACACCGACGGCAAGATAGATTGGCGCAACGACCAAACGGGGGGTTTCATCCTCACGACTCATTGCCAGTGTGAATCGCGTTATCAATGGGACGTTCTTGGCTCTGAGACGTAGTGCCTCCGACAGAATGTAAGCAGCCGTCGTAGCTACAAGAGCCACGGCGACTGTGGATTTGGAGGTGGCCTCCGTAATGAACGGGATCAATAAGGCCGATGCGTGCACGGCTGTCCTGAACCTGCTTGCCAACATGAAGCCGCTCTGTCGATTACTCTTCGAGACGTAGTTTAACAGTGGGCTTTTATCGGTCCTTCGGTGGGGAACCGCGTCAAGCACTGTACTTAGTCGCCAATCCTTCACTAGGAAGGAGCGTTGGTGTCATTCTACGTCTTTCTGAGTCTGGTGTAACCTATCGCTAGGAGTGCTGAAACTACCGCCAGCACAATCACTGACCCGGCAATCATCCACAGAGGCGTGGTTGGAATCAAATAGACCCAACTGCATGTTAACGCAGGCTGCGGCCTCCTTGACGATTCCGAGGGCTCTGATGAACCTCCTAGGGAAAACAAGCCCAGATATCCGGAAGTTGTCGAGCGCTCTCTGTGTCTGAGCGCCGTAGTATGCGCTTGCCGGTACCGTGACGCTTCCCATTGTATCATGTTCAATCCTAGATAAGTCGCCCAAAAGAATACGCCCCGTACTTTCGTTAGAGGTACGGCTGTTCAATTAAGATTCTGATAGTCAACCTAAGACACATGAAGGGGCCCTATGTCACAGGCTCTGAGGACATCATGACCCTGCACATCAGACGCATCATTCAGGAAGATCACATGGCGATTGTCGAGATGGCGAAGGCACTTCATCAATGGTTCACTGACCTCGGAGTACAGCAGATAGCAAAAGATCTCCAGACTCAGAATGGGCTGGTTGCATTGGAAGACGAGAGCACGGTTGGCTTCGTCACCTACGTTATCACAGTGGACGAGAAGGTTGCCGAGTTGACTTGGATCGCAGTTCATCCAGACTTTCACGGGAAAGGGATCGGTCGATGTCTCGTGAAGGCCCTCGAGGACGTCCTCGTGAAGCTAGGTGTCTCAGCGCTCGAAGTATCTACTGTCGCTGACTCGGTTGAGTACGAGCCCTACGCCAGAACCCGAAGCTTCTATCATGCTCTAGGCTTCTCAGACGTTCGGGTTGACAGGAAATGGTATCCGAGCGGCGATGACAGGCTTCTCCTAAGGAGGCCTCTGACAAAGACGACGGCCCAGCGCGAGCACGACTAGCTCCTTGGGGAAGGTTTAATTCCTGATTTGTTCTGCGTTAGCCGCTTGCCGGTTCAAGTGATGTCCAGGGAGTTTAGGCACATCGTCCGTGTCGCAGGTACCGACATAGACGGATCCAAGAAGCTCGTCTATGGTATTACGAGGATTCGCGGAATAGGCATGAGCTTTGCGGCTGCAGTCGTAAAGGCCGCGGAGCTGAAAGCCGAGATGCGAGTTGGCAATCTCTCAGAACAAGAGGTTGACCGCCTAGAGGACGTGGTAACGGATCCTGCGAAATACAACCTTCCATCAAGGCTTTTCAATCGCAGGAAGGATCTTGAGACGGGCAGGGATGCACACTTGATCGGCCCCGACCTAACCTTAAGGACTAAGGCTGACATTGACTTCGTCAAGGAAATACGCACATGGAAAGGTGTACGGCACTCCCTTGGCCTGAAGGTTCGAGGCCAACACACCAAGACCACAGGCCGCAAGGGCCGAGCCGTCGGGGTGAAGAAGAAGGCCGCGATCGAAGCCGCCAGGGCTGCCATACGAGAAGGAAAGGCTGAGGACAAGAAGAAGTAACAACCGGACAGGGGAATGTGACTTGGGAGATCCAAAGAAGCAGAGAAAGAAGTACGCGACGCCACGTCATCCGTGGCGTCGAGACCAGCTCGATGTGGAACTCAGACTGATGGGTGAATATGGGCTGAGGAACAAGCGGGAGCTGTGGCGATACAAGACGATGCTCTCCGAAATGCGTGGAATTGCTCGTTCACTGCTTGCCAAATCTGGCACGGAACGAGAGAAGTCTGAGCGGGACTTTCTCTCACGATTAAGAAGGATGGGGCTAGCTGGAGAGACAGCGAGCATCGACGATACCCTTGACCTAGACATCAGGGACCTGCTCGAACGAAGGCTGCAGACGGTTGTCTTCCGCGGTGGACTTGCGGGTTCCCCCTCGCAAGCTAGACAACTGATATCACACGGTCACATCGCCATTGGCGGACGCGTAGTCTCAGTTTCAGGCTATCTGGTAGCAAAGGCGGATCAGGAGCGAGTGAACTACGCTGGTGCGAGCCCTCTCACGAAGAGCGACCACCCTGCACGGCAATCTCTGAAAGGACAACCGGCGGAACCAGCCTCGCCTGCGCCTAGCCCACAGTGAGGGACTGTACAGCAACTCGCCCAGGTATCGTCTCTACCAAGCCGCAGCGGAACGCTGCAAAAAGAAGGCAGACTGATTGGATCTTGGACTCTTTGTCCAGAACCTTCCAATCGTTCTCCTAGTCGTCGGTTTCGTGTGCCTTGCACCCTTATTTAGAGGCCCCTTGAAGCCGGTCTCTCGTGTACTCGTCGTAATTGGATTCTTCCTTGGGATCCTTGCGATCGTGCTCGTGTACGTGGCCTTCTCAAGCGGACACTATGACATGTTCACGCTAGTTATCCTAGGAGTCGCGGGGTTGATGCTTTTCCTAAGACCCGTCAAGGGTGTCCGCTGGGCCGCACTGGTGGCCTTGATCGTAGGTTTGCTGGCGTCATACTACGCTCACAGCGCCTTCCAAGTCACAACGACTGTGCTAATCATAGTGTTCGTCGCGACAACGCTGCTTCTGTATCTGTTGTTCAAGTTCGCCGAGGATTTGCTCGGAATCATCGGAGGGATCCTGTCGTTCCCCCCGATCGCCGTCATCATCGGCATCATCTGCGTTCTGCAAGCGATTCTCATCCTGATGGGAACCAGCTTGATAGGCTACCTGCCGCAGATGCATTATTGGCCGTTTTCGTAGGACCCCGCAGCGTTCACGGATTGGTCATGCGGACGGTGCGTTGTCCAAACCCGAGCAGACTGGGATAACAGAATGCTCGATATCATTTCAGTTGTGAGAGAAGTTGCTTCCGCATCTTCGCAACCACGGTATACAAAGGGTCAACAACCTGTGAGATCTCAACATCGCCTGCGACGCTGAGTAACATGTAGGCGTCGTACGCTTCAAGACCATAATCAGTGACGAGCCACTTTACCAGTTCTCGAACAGCGAGCCTAACGGCGTCCTCAAGCGGCCTCGCGGAGCAGACGGTCATTATCTCGCTTGGGGACTCGATTCTTGGCCACTCAATTCTCTTGCCCTTTATCACGTTGAACTTGACTGTTACAAGAGCGGGGACTTCCACGCCTGTTCCACAGACTTCGCCATGTCCTTGGGTGGCGTGAACGTCGCCTAACGCAAACAGGGCGCCCTTGACGTTGACCGGCAGGTACAGGCTGTTTCCCACTGTGATTTCTGGTGTGTCCAGATTCCCTCCATGTCTTGATGGAGTCACAGTTGCAATAGTTTCAGTTGCAGGCGCAACGCCAATCGTTCCGATCATGAGTCGCACTGGCATTTTGATTGATTTGCCTCTCGATGTCGGGAAAGTCACCTCTCCATCCTTGATTTCGCTGAACCTTGACAGAGGAGGAACCTGAGTAAACCAACCTTCCAAGACGCCGAAACCGGGAACGAGAGCTGTAACGCCTTGTTCTCCCACTTCAATGTTGACGATATCTACCGCGAGCGTGTCTCCAGGTTCTGCTCCCTCCACATAAATCGGGCCAGTTACTGGGTTTTCAAATATCTCCTGGCCCGACTCTAGCACTTTCTTCCAGTCGCGTTCTGGTCGCACGCTGTCCGCGAAACAGTCGTAGGCCTCAATCTCTACCGTTTCACCAGCCATGACGGAAGCAATTGGTTTGATGTTGGGTCCGAAGACACAGTCGTCTTGCTGCGTCATCTTATCCGTAGGTTTCTTGGGTATTCTTCTCATGCCTAATCATGGCTCCTAGCGGGTACGTTCCTCAACATCGTTCCACCACTTCTTTCTTGTGCCATCCTTTTCTCGCTTTTTCCACTGCTTGGTCTTCTGCGTTTCTTCGATGGTCTTCCTCAGGTCGCTGATTCTTGTCAAGACGCTGTTGAGACGTTCAGAATCTAGCTTGCCATCTTCTCGGTATTTCTGTGCGAAATGGATGATCTTGTCGAGGTTCGAGTTGGCGTCGTACCAGAATCCCCAATCTTCAGCGAGGACCTGCCCGATGTGTTTGCGATTTGTCTTGCCTGGCCCTTCTTGATCAGAGATTTCGCATGATGCGAATAGGGCGACAAGATCTTTGATGTCCTTTTCATTTATCTCGTGGATCTGAATCTTCTCGAGGACAAGATCAGTGGGTGAAATCGTGACCGGATCCAAGGACAACCTTCCATCATCAGGGTTCGAGCCAAAATTGATCTCGTGACTGTAACGCAGCTTGTCGAAGAAGACATCTATCGAGTACTTCCCTTCCGGGTGATGAAGTATTGTCCGATCGCGACCATGCATCAGGACAGCATATTGATCGAGTCGGTAACGCAGCGCGCCCTCAAGGAACTTGTGCAGGTTCGAGCGTTGCTTACTGTACGCAACTAAGTCTATGTCGGTGAAGGTTTTCCCTGCGGAACCTAGTCGGTCGAGTCGATAGAAAAGGTCCACATTCGCGCCGGCCTGAACTCTCACCGCTAGTGCACCTAGTAGGCGAACCGTCAAACCGGCTTCTTGGGCCTGATTCACAATGCGAACTGCATCGTCGAGAATGGCATCGTCAGTGGTGCTTGGCATTTCTGCGGCCCTCCAAACGATTGGAAAACGATTTGTTGCGTCGGCTCACACATAAGCCTGTTTTCTTAACAAGCTTTATGAAGTCAGACAACAGCGCAGGCAGCGAACGTGATCATACTTGAGCAATGCAGGTTCGGAATCCAGCAAACAACCGCTCGTATATGCGAGAAGAACTTCAGGACTGATACGACGACTCTCTGCCTGGGACGCCATGATCTATAACGTTGTCTTCATGGCGCCGACAGCGGTGTTCGTCTACGGCATCTGGGCACTGCTGACCTATCCGGGAACGGACCTACCGACCACAGCGATCGTGGGCGTATTGATCTCCATACCAATCGGTCTGTTCTACGCGATATACTCGGCCTCGATGCCTCGGTCCGGCGGAGATTACGTCTGGGTTAGTCGAGTCATTCACCCAGCCGTGGGATTCAGTATCAACTTCTTCTTCTTCGTGGCTATTCTCGGAATTGCAGGATCCTACATGCCCTGGTTCACCCAGTATGCGCTAGGGCCGATACTCGAAGTAGGAGGATACCCGGACCTTGCAGCTGTTGTAGTCACTCCCCAATTCATCTTTGCTTTCTCGGTAATCTTCTTCATCGTCTCGGCAGTGATCATCTCGCGAGGAGCCAAAGCCTCACACAAAGCCTTCTGGGTCTTCTTTGCCCTGATTGCCATCGGAGTTGTAGCGTACATCGCTGCGCTGCTGTATGTGGGCCCAGTCGGATTCAAAGCCAACTTCAACGCTCAATCCGGGATGGACTACGATCAGGCTATCTCAATCGCGACAGCAGGCGGATATCCAACCGGCATGGTTTGGTCTGCCACACTCTTGGGGTTGGCCTTCACCTTCATGAACTTCCTGGGTTTCAACTCGTCCGTATACATGTCAGGCGAGATAAAAGAAGTCCAGAGATCACAACTGATCGCAATACCTGTGAGCATAATACTCTTCGGCGCGATAATGTGGATCATCTATGCCGTAACATACTACACAATGGGTGGACAGTTCATCGGTTCGCTTGCGTTCCTGTTCGGAACAGGCAACACAGCCTACAAACTCGCATACCCGCCGTTCTTCCAGAACCTGTTCAGGTTCGCAACATCCTCGCCATTGGTCTATGGCCTCGCCCTGTTCGGCTTCGCGATGATGACACTCTCGTCCTCGATGACCTACATCTTCGTCTGCGTGCGGCTCCTCTTCGCTTGGTCGTTTGATCGAGTCGCTCCAACCGCACTTTCGAAGGTGGATTCACGGTACGGATCACCATATGTTGCGCTGATCGTCGTGAGCATCGTCACAGTCATCATGACGGCAATCTGGCTGTGGACGCCTTGGACAAGCCTCTTCGCCTACGCCGTATTCGGCTGGATGATCATGCAAGGAATAGCGTCAATCTCAGGCATGATCTTCCCGTGGAGACGCAAGGACATCTTCGAGGCTTCACCAAAGGTCGTCAAGATGAAGGTCGGACCCGTTCCAGTGATCACTATTCTCGGATTCGTCACGCTGCTGATTTCGATCTGGATCGGGTACGCAAGCGTCTCACCAGCAATGGTGGGGACAATAAACCCCTCCACGATGGAGTTCACGATAGGCCTCTTCATCTTGGGCGCTATCCTCTACTACGTCTCATCGCTCTACCACCGCAAGGGAATACCGCTCGAACTCTCGTTCAAGCAACTCCCGCCAGAGTAGGCGAAAGATTTCGCCTACTCCGGCCTCCCGTCTTTCTGCAAGTACACAACTAAGGAGGCCTGCTGAAGATGACTCGCACTAGAATCTTCTATGCGACCGACATTCACGGGTCCGAGGACTGCTTCAGAAAGTTCCTGGCAGCCGCGAAGGAGTACAAGCCCAACGTGCTGATTTTGGGCGGAGACATAACCGGGAAGATGATAATCCCCATCGTTGCTGAGAGTCAAACAGAGTGGACGACCACGTTCTTGGGCGAACGCTTGACTATGCGAAACGAGACAGAAGTTCAAGCAGTGGAGAAGAAGATACGGGCCATCGGATACTACACATATCGTGCGCCTCGAAGAGAGGCGGAAGAGATACAGACTGACCAAGAGAGAGTGGACGCCCTATTCTCTCGGCTGATGTGCGAGTCGGTGGATAGCTGGGTGAAGTTGGCTGAAGAACGACTTAGGGGCTCCGGGACAAAGTGCTACATCTCCCCCGGTAATGATGACACGTTCGCAATCGACCCAATCATTCAATCATCCAACTATGTCGTGTGTCCAGAGGGAAAGGTCATCATGATAGACGATCAGCACGAGATGATCAGTTGCGGCTACAGCAACATGACACCATGGAAGTGCCCGAGAGACATACCTGAAGAAGAGCTTAGCGAGAAAGTCGCAAGCATGACCTCTAAAGTCCAAGAGATGGAGCGATGCATCTTCAATCTGCACTGTCCGCCATACAACAGTGGACTTGACCAAGCCCCCAAACTGGATAAGGATCTCAATCCATCGGTTCAACCCGGAGGAGGATTCGAGATGGCTCCCGCAGGAAGCACCGCCGTCAGAGACGCCATTCAGAAACATCAGCCTCTCTTGGCGCTGCACGGTCACATTCATGAGTCAAAGGGCACATTCAAGATTGGTCGGACACTCTGCCTGAATCCAGGCTCAGAGTACGCAGAACGTATCCTGCGAGGTGTGCTCTTGGATGTCGACGGGAACCGGGTCAAAGACTTCATGTTCACCTCAGGCTAAGGACAAAAGGGATGCATCCGCATGGCACGATATCACCTTCGTCGCTCCGAGAAAGCATTGGACGATCCAAAAGAGATGGAGCAGGTCCTTGCATCTGTTAGGATCATGACGGTCGCTTGCTGTCTGGAAAACGAGCCGTACATTTTCACAGTGGATTTTGTCTGGGATCCAGAGGCACGTGAGCTATGGTTCCATTGCGCAACCGAAGGCCGCAAAATCAAGATTCTTCAAGCTAACCCTCGGGTTTGCGTAACCGTGGTCGAAGACCGGGGGTACATAGATGGCGAATGCGATCACGCCTATCGCTCACTGGTCTTGGAAGGAAAAGCAAACGTGATCACGGATCTCTCCAAGAAGCGACGAGCGCTCGAGCTTCTCGCTCGCAAGCACGAACGCCAACCGGAGGCTATCCTCGCTCGCTTCGCAGACAACGACGAAGCGGTGCGCAAGGTCGCGGTAGTGCGGATCTCTGTTGAGTCGACTAGCGGAAAGCAAGGTCCAGCGCCGGAAAAATGAGGCCTGAACCCAGTTCTACGCGGGGCCTTTCCGTCGTATCACAGTTGAGTGGTTGCACTGGCCACGCACAGAGCGAGTGTGGAATGCTCTCCGAAGGCACGAGCAGATGCAAACCATAAATGAACTGGCTCTGATAGGTAGACTGGCAGTGGTCGCAACATGAGCGATGATGTCCGGGTTGAGGATGCCACAGCGGCGGAGTTTGCGGCTAGGCGCTATCTCGAGTCGCAGTACCCGGGCAAGGCCATCGAGGTCAAGTTCAGCAAGATCTGGTTCGTCGGCGGAAAAGGGAAGGATGTCTGGGAAGTAGAAGGTATCCTATCAATGAGGAAAGCAGGGCTTCTGAAGGATCGCAAGTCGTTCCGCTTCCAGATCGACGCAGAGACGGGCGACGTAATAGGTTACGAGAACGTGCGAAAAGGCATAGTTTTATCTTCGTAACGCCTGCAAGGCGGGTGGACTTCTCAGTTGTCAGGTCTCTTCCAGAAGACGACTGCGACGGCTCCAATGACTCCGAACAACGCCAAGTATGGCGCGAAGACCGCGAGCTTGTTCACAGGCTCCATGAAGCCGCCGACTGGTCCACTAGGAGGATATATGGGGTCTATGTCCACGCGAATCAACACGTTCTTGTTGTCCATAACTGTCATTGGCAGCGCGTTGCCCGAGTATGAGCGGAGAGACCCCGAGGTAGCAGTGTCCTCATACACTCTTGAACCCACCGCCGTTTTGTTCAGTATGACGAAAAAGTCGCCCGTGACCACGATACCGAGACTAGTAAGATCCAACCCATAGCAGGGGGCTATGGGTGCCCAGCCTGCAGGGCACCCTGTCCCTGCTGAGAAGGGGGCGACGAGGTCAATGGGTGAACCGCTCAGCTCGGTAACTTGATCCGGTCCGGTTATGTGAATCGTCAGAGTAGGCTGACCCCCCCGGTCGCCCATCGAACGTACCTTAGATGTGCTGATGAAACACCACTTGGAAGCGAGAACATTACGCCCGCATAATCAGCGCCAGTGACCGTGTTGATACTAAACCCAGTATCATAACCCAACTCGACCGTCGCGAATGCATTCTGCGCCGACGATAACGCCAACACAACAGCTAGAACCGCAACCGCAAGAATCCTCATGGAACGCATGACTAGTCGTACATGATAGGCAAATTGGGTCTATATTACGCTTTGCAGGAAGAGTAGGTCGTTCGCGCTAGGTTGCGGGTTTCGGTATGCGACCGACCGTCCTAGGCCACCGAGCTTTGACTGAGGTAGGCCTCGATTGTCTCCTTGCCGCAGCGTTCGCAGAACCGTAGGCGGTAACCGTCAGGCAACGGGGCGAGACAACGTTCACAGAGTTTCCGCAATTCACGCACCATGCCGGCAGGGGAAGATTTCCGGGTGCTTCGTGCATTCAGGCCCTATCACGCGGCCAGTGAGCTTGATTTTGCCGATGTCGGTCAGTTGGATCCCGCAACATTCACAAGAAAGTAGTCTTCTAGCTACGCATCTTCCTGCGCGCAAGCAGAGATGCCACCAACGCGATCGCGGTGATTATCGCAGCTAACAGAATCAACCAGCTTGACTCGGGTCCGTTTCCCAGGATTATGGGAATTGGCCCTATCAGAATCACCGCGCCACCGCTCGCGATGCCATTGCCTTGTGTGGAAGAAGCGATCATCATCAGGATCATGCCAATGAATATCAGTGCAAAACTAGCAAGAAAGATCCAAGAGAAGCCCATGGGAAACGCGCTCCTGAATACTGGTGCGTCTGTCTGTGCGCTGGTTTCGCAAGTTGCGCAGAGCCACTGTTTCTGTCGGAAGTCTTGGAAGCACACTCGCCTGCCACACCTACGGCACACGAAACGTGCTTCTTGATTCCCACAGATCTCACAGCGTTGAGACAAACCTTTACCTCCACACAACCGGCAGCAATGAAAAGAGCAGTAGCACAATCATCAGGACGATGGCGAGCAATATCAGGATCCGAGCGGACTCCTTGTCAGTCCCGAAGACTATTGGTACCGGGCCTATCATCACAACTCCCCCGCCGCGGACTTTCCCGGTTCCTCTCGCTGATCTCAGAATCGCGACGAAGATCGCAACTATTGCCAGCGCGAATCCGGCAAGGGCTAGAAGTAGTCCGATGTTGAAGAGGAAACTATCCGCCAATTCCGCTCCGGGCTTGACAGCTCCAGGACCTGATATAGGCTTTCCTCGACCAGTTCAGCGTGCTATTCGATGATCTCCCAAGATGGCTGATACTTGTCCAGCTCCGATAGACTGTAGTCGTCGAGAGGATGCTCGCGTTCCGGTATGTCAACAGATTTGGCTTCGCCGCACAGCTCCGTAGAGAAGTATCTCTGGCCTGTATCGTTGATCATCGTCACGATAGCGCGAAGCTTGGGGTGTTTCCGCGCGATCTTCACCGCTGCTGCAACGTTGCATCCCGATGAGATTCCGCAGAAGATGCCTTCAGTTGTTGACAGCCGACGTGCCATGTCTGAGGGCTTCCTCTGAGCTTGTTCGTCACAACACCAGTCAGCAGCTTGAGGTGCAAGTTCCGTGGAACAAATCCGTCGCCTATTCCTTCGATCTTGTGGGTTCCCCACCTTCGCTTTGCGAGGATAGGTGCCTCAGTAGGCTCGACCGCGTATAGTAGCACTTTGCGGTTCTTCTTTCGTAGGAATTTTCCTACGCCAGTAATCGTTCCGCCGGTCCCTTGCGAGGCTACGAAACAATCCACTTTCCCCTTGGTTTGTTCCCAGATTTCGGGCCCAGTCGTCTTGTAGTGGGCGTTGATGTTGTCGGGGTTTGCGAACTGAGCGGGTTCCCAGTACTTGCCAGGGTTGTCTCGCTTTAGTTCCTCGATCTTCTTGATGCACAGGTCAACGTCGCTCTCCGCGCCGGGCGTGTTGACTATCGTTGCGCCGTAGGCTCGAATCAGTTTCATCCGCTCTTGGCTCATGCCTGACGGAAGGACAATCGTTGCCGGATAGCCGAGCATTTTCGCAACGAACGCGCAGGAAATACCGGCGTTCCCTGTTGATGCCTCAAGTATCTCCATGCTAGGTTTGAGCTCGCGTCGCGCGATGGCGCGTTTGATCATCTCATAATAGACTCTGTCCTTGAGGCTCCCGGTTGGATTCATGTACTCTAGTTTGGCGAGGATCTTGGTCGTGATCTTCTCCGCCTTGCAGATCCTTCTAAGTTCAACGAGTGGCGTTCTTCCGATGCAGCCGAACACACTTTCCTGTACGGACCCTGTGCGATTCCACTGGACTGGCATCTATTGAAACCCAAGGAAGGATGCTTCAGTTCAATTGATTAGGTTTCTGATTGTTGAGCAAGATATCGGGGGATCGCCGATCCGTGTGCACGCGCATTAGCGGGGCAGGAGATCTGCAACGGAGAGTCGTCGTTCTGTGCTGTGGGACTAACCCGTTGGTGCCTTGGCTCTAGGGCTGGTCGAGTTCCTCAAGTCCCTTGAGCAGCCTTCCAACTTCTTCAGGCGTATTGTAGTGTACGAGGCTGATCCGTATCATCGTCGGGACATCGTAGACTTCAGGAACCCTCGAATAGAAGTTGTCGGCACGTAGAGCGATACCGTGCTTCGTCCAAAGGTGTTCCACGACAGCTTGATCCGACATGTTCTGAAGTTTGAATGAGAAGGTAGGATCTCGCTCCTGCAGACGCTTCGGCTCTGCAGGTCCGTAGAGCTTCACGTGTCGCATTTGGAGTAGTCCCGGGGCATTCCCTTGTCCCTCTAGTACTGCTTTGGACAGGTCTCGGCCATATTCCTCGATAGCGTGCATCGCGACTTTCAGGAGTCGTGCGCGGTCTGACTGAACCTTGGCATCTCTGTTGTGTTTCGTGTCGATTTGTCTCGCAAGCCAGACCAAATGGTCTATCACGCCTTTTATGCCAGCAAACTTCGCTTGGTCGCGAGTGCCCCACTCCCAATTGTGAGGTGGCTCATTTGGTGCTGGGGCAACTTTGTATGGCTTGAGCGTCTTGAGAAGATGTTCCTTTCCGTAGAGAAAACTCCCATGAGAGCTGAAGATCTTGTATCCCGAGAAGACCAGGAAGTCACAGTCGATGGCTTGTACGTCCAGCGGACCATGAGCCACGTGATGCACCGCATCCACCAAGAAGTAAGCATTCGCTGCTCTTGCAATCTTCCTCACCTCGTCCAGCTTGGTCTTGCTGCCAAGCGCGTTCGAAGCGGCGGTGACCGTTACGACCTTCGTTTTTTCGTCTACTAGGCTCTTGAGGTGATCGAGGTCGAGTGTCCCATCTGTCTTGTTGAGGCGAGCAAACCTCACCTCACTGATGGCCCCTCTCTTCTGCAGTTCGATCCAGGGGCTGAGGTTTGCGTAGTGTTCATAGTCCGTTGTCACAACATTCTCTTTTCCCGTGAAGTCCCTTGCGATGGCGTAGCTTAGGCTGAAGAACAGGCTCGTAGCGGACTCGCCTGAGACGATCGTATCGTGGGACGGTGCGTTCAATAGTTCCGCGACGGCCTTCCTGCCTTCAAGTATTGTCGCTTCCGCGTCCTTCGATTCATGAAAAATCGCCTCAACATTGGCGCTACAATCGACGCGTGCAGCGGCCTCAGCTCTGGCGGCTCTTCCCACAACAAGCGTCCCAGTACCATTGTCCATGAACGCTCTTCTTCGGCCCCGTGCGTCAGAGGCGGCCCTCGGGAACTCAGCCCGGATTCTCTTCAAAATGGACTTATCAAATATCATATGCTCTCTCTCACTTCTCAAAGAGATACTAGTCGAACTACGGAAACTGAACCAGAAATGAGAGTCTCACCTGGACGCTAAGCTTGCCTGATCTCCTAATGGTCGCGAGGCTTCAGCGGCTCTATTTCCTGCGTCGAGACGCACGGTCCCCCATTACCAGAGCCATTACGGCTTTCTGAACGTGCAGTCGATTTTCAGCCTCTTCAAAGTACAATGAGTAGTCCTTGTTGTCGATGACATCGTCGGTGACCTCTTGGCCGCGGTCTGCAGGGCCACAGTGCATGTACTTGCCCTTGTTCGTCAGATCCATCAGCTGCTGCGTGCAGATCCAATCCTTGAACTTGTCTTGATACGCGGTAGCACCCGACTTGTCCACTGAGTTGCTGTGTGGAGGCAAGAAGTTCTTGGGCGACCACGCCTTGGGATATACAACATCAGCGCCTTCAAAGGCGCTCTTCATGTCGTTGACGACGCTGAATTTCCCTCCATATCTGTCGGCGTTTGATCTGGCTGCATCGAGCACTACGTCTTCCAGTTCGAAGCCTTTCGGATGAGCAAGGACAACATCCATTCCCAGTTGTGTTCCGATGAGTACCTCGCTCTGAGGAACAGCCAGGGGCTTCAGTCCGCCAGAATAGGCGTAGGATACCACGAGCTTCTTTCCTTTCAGCTTCGGGATGGCTTGCCTCATTGCCTGGGCATCCGCTAGCGCTTGGAACGGGTGATAGATGTCATCTTCCATATTGAGGACAGGGATAGTTGCATGCTTGGCGAACTCTAGCACAACTTTGTGGCCTCTCCCGATCGTCCATTTCGCCGCGTCGCCATAGATTCGGATCGCAATCGCGTCGCCATACCTGCTGAGAACTCGGCCAACGTCTGATATGGCCTCGGTCTGGTATGCAACCATGTCTTCGGGTAGCGCCGGCGTGTAGACATCCTGCGGGCTCAGAAAATGCGCATGTCCGCCCAGCTGGTACATTCCAGCCTCGAAAGAGTTTCTCGTTCTCAGCGACCGATTGTAGAACAACATGAACAACGTTTTTCCAGGCAGATAGTGATGCTTCTTGTGCGCCCAATACATGCGCCTCAGCGTATCCGCTGTATCGAGTACGAGTTTGATCTGTTCTTGTGAGAAGTCGTTTGTGTCGAGGAAATCCTTCCCTTTCCATAAGCCTACGAAAGAAACCAACCTTCACGCCACTCGGAAAACATGCTTTAGTTTTGCATGTACTTATGGGTAACCCTCAGAGCCTTCAAGGCAGCAGTCCGCAGCTGAAACCGTTTTGCCGCTAGGTCCACGAAGGCATGATGTGTCTAGGTTTACTTGATCAAGCCTCGGTTGAGTAGGCGCTCACGTCCCCACGTCGCAAAGTCATCCGGAGGATGAACAGCCTCCGACTCTGGTTTTCGTTCCAGTCTCGCCACGTTGTTTGGGCATCCTGTGGCACACAAGCCGCAGCCTATGCATCGCTTGCGATCCACGACGCTTACCCCATCCTTGTCGGAGATCGCGTGTACTTGGCATCTCTCGATGCATGTCCCACATCCTAAGCATTCGTCAGGATCGATGACTGCAAAGTAATTGGCCTGGGCTACCGAGTTCTCGATGCCATAATCATTGATTCCTCGAAGAATCGCGCAGCAACACCCGCAGCAGTTACAGACGTAACCTACTCCCTTCATCACGTTACTGACCGTATGGACAAGACCGATCTCCTCAGCCTTGTCGAGGAACTCAAGGGCCTCTTCCCGAGAAACATCAACCGGACTCGGCGGGCGATCGAACGGCGAGAAATAGAGGCACGTTCTCACTGGAAAGTCGCACCGACGGTGGCCGATCTGATCCTGCTGCACTCGACATATACAGTCACGTAGACCGAAGCTCTTGGCGGACAGCAGAATCTGCCGGACGTCGTCATAGGGCAGGATCCATTCGGACTTCACCGCTTTTTGCGCGGGAATGACGCGATGCAGGGCGGGTTGCGGCTTCATGATGCCAACCGCTCCGCCGTTCGCTAGGTAGTCTTCGACAAGATGGGCAAGCTCGTGATCCATCGTGTCGAGCTGTGCTTCATAGATCCCCACAACGAACGGGGCTAGCCTGAACAGTGGTTTGCCTTCTTTCTCTGCAAACAGTACCAGGCCATTCTGAGCCATCCTCTCAAGCTTTGTTCCTGCCTCTTCGATGGGAAGTCCGAGGCGTTCAGCTATCGCATCCAAAGGTTCCCTGTGGCCACTCAGTTGACACGCGAGAGACGCCTCCTCGTGCGAGAAGATCTTCCTCAGAATTGCGATCTCAACTCTGGATTCTGTTCGGGGAAAGCCGTTCGGAAGCTCATCTAAGGCATCCGCAAGTTGCTCGTACACATCACTAGTCATCTTGTCTCGATTCTCCTTTCTCACACAACCAAGGGGCCTGCTCAACAAGCCACGTATCGCAAGAATGGACTCGTATGGTGACAGAAAAGATCTCCGCAGCGTTCGGGAGGGCAACCGGCTGATGCTTCTTAGATCTTCCAAGTACAAGACCAAGTTCACATCACTACGAGTCTAACAGGAGAGCAGTGGTCCAAGGGTGAACCCTTGTGCCTCGCTGAACCCTTCGATACCCTAAAATTCTCGCGACTGATTTCGAGCGACATGTCCCACGTAGCTGTTTCGTGGACCGGCGGAAAGGATTCTTCTCTAGCTCTCTATGAAGCAGAAGCTACAGGTTGCGAGGTCAAGTGTCTTGTCACCTTCGCTCCACATCAAGAGAGATTTCTTGCCCACCCTCTCGCCTTAATGAAACTACAGGCACAGGCTTTGGTTCTTCCGCATTACGTAATCGAAGTTGAGGAGCCATACGAGCGAGGCTACGAAAATGCAATCTCCTCCCTCAAGAAGGAACGTGGAATAGATGCGCTGGTAACAGGCGATATTAGCGAGGTTGCCGGCCACGAGTCGAATTGGATGGCGGATCGCTGCGAGCGCTGCGGCGTTGATGTGCTTAGCCCCTTGTGGCACCGAGACAGACTTGAACTCCTGAATAGACTGCTGTCGCTCGGATTCAAGGCAGTCTTCTCTTGCGTCAAAAGGCCTTGGTTCACGGAGGAATGGCTTGGATTGGAACTCTCCCACAGTTCGCTGGAACGTCTCTGTGAATTGAGTAAGCGAACTGGGCTTGATATCTGCGGAGAACAGGGAGAATATCATACATGGGTCTTGGATGGGCCGAGATTCAGGAAGAGCATTGAGATCGCTTCATTTTCGAGACGCGCAGAGAACATGACGATGTACATTCTCTCGGACAACCTTCGACTAGTAGAAAAAACGCGTGACTCGTAATGTCAAGGCTTACTACGCATGATTCACTCTACTATTCGATAAGGACCCAAGCGGCCGCCATCGCGCCTTCCTCAGCATATCGCTCGCTATCTGCCCCTGCAATGATGATGACATCATTCTCATGCGGTTCAAATGCCTCCTTGATTGCCCTTGCAACATTCTCCGGTCCTTTGGTTACTGATCCAGCTGGAAGAGGCATGACGAGCTCTCCGTGCTTGACCACGAATGTTACGGCTCCGTTTGCCCCAACTCTCACTGCGGCATCCCTCTGCTCGATCCCGCTTTTGATTCTATTCGCGGCGCCTTTCACAAGGATTCCGAAGTTGTAGTTGCCCACCGTTACTGAGCTCCGTGCGACTTTCTTCTTCGTGCCAAGCTTGGCGTTCAGTTCATCCAGGATAGAGTGTCCGCTTCCCGTTAGCTCGCATCCCAGCTTTGAGATCTTGATTAGCCTGGCATCCAAGAGGCGATCAATCAGGGTACGGGTAGTCCCTTCGCCCAGACCAAGTCTTGCAGATAGCTTGTTCCTGCCGATGTGTTCCGAGCCGATGATTTCTATGGCTCTCCCCAAGTCGAGTTGCGAAAAAGAAGGCGTGGGCCCGGCTGCTTTCTCCATAGCCAACTCTTTGAGCGTCTTCAAAGCCTTCAAGGATCTCTCACGCGGTCGTGGTACTCGACGATCTAGGCTTAGTGTTCTCGATCAATCTGATGACCTTTGCCCCTACCGATGTCAACAGAATAGTGTTGTTCGCAATGGCAGCCAATGTGCTCGGAATACCCATCACCAACGTGGCCGCAAAGGGCATGTTGAAGGATAATGCAAACCAAGCATTCTGAAGAAGTTCGCTCAGAACAGTAAACAGCACCGCGAAAGCACCTAACGTCAGGAGGCTTGGTTCCTGACGAAAGCGTCGAATCGCCGCCCCGCCCAAGCCGAAGATGCCTACTATTGCTGCGATGAATGGCGTCCAAGGCCCGGGAATCATGAAAAGGTCCGAAATGACTATGATCATAGCGCCACACAGGAAACCTTCAGCGGGTCCAAAGACGAAACCACTGACGAAGGCCAAAGTCTCCGTCAAGCCAACCTTGATCATGACCCCATACAGAGGGGTTGGAACTCCCAGAGCGAGTTGTCCGAGTGCGATCCTCGTCACGGAACCGACAGCCACCAGGGCCGACAACATGCAGACCTCCCGAGAATTAGGCATTAGACGCCGCCTCCGCTAGTGTTATATTGGATGGATAATCCAACCAGATAACATTCGCGGTGAGTAAACTGCCACAGGCTAAATCGTCCCAGCAGGCCGAGAAGCCCCCGCTTCTCCGATACCTTGAGGGGAAGGGAATAGTCCTCAACGACTTGGTTGAGACAGCGATGGAACTCTTTGTTCCTCATCCAGGAGTAGCAAGCACAGAGGAGGCAAAGAGGATAATCACTGGAGAGTTCCACGACGCCCTGTCCGACGTGAACGTCTCCTGCCTGGTCGTTGCGTGCTATCGAGCCGAGGAAGATGCTAAGGTGGGACTTATTCCAGGACTGACACGCGAGAGGTTCTCGGGTCGTCCGGGATTGGTGGCCGATGAACTTCTGGGAATGACGATAGCAAACTACATCGCAGGCGCAAGGGGGATCTTCGAGTTCGTGAGGTTCGACCAGAAGAAGCCTGGAATCCTAAGCAAGTTGGGGCCGATCACCAACGATGCCATCGGAGGCCTGATTGCTGGTTGCTCATCAAACATGTACTCCCAAGCTCTACGGCAGAGCACGGGATGACTTGATTGAGCATACTCAGCGGTTTGAAGAACGCCCTGGCTTTCCTTACGATTGTTCCGGTCGGAATGGATGAGAACGGGATCATCCAAGCTGCCGAATACATGCCCTCCTTTCCGATCATTGGAGCATTGATTGGTCTTGCAGCAGGAGTGCTCGCGTGGGGTCTCCGAGCCATTCTGCCTCCTCTGATAGCCGGAATGCTAGGATTAGGATTCATTCTGCTGCTTACCGGCGCGCACCATGCTGACGGGTTACTCGACTTTGGAGATGCAATCATGGTTCTCGGATCGCCGGAAGAGAAGATACGAGTGATGCGTGACCACCAGACCGGAGCAGGTGGGCTGTACCTCGGACTCGTGGTCTTGTCTACAACCGCCTTCGGTATGGCTGCTCTCGATCGCAACATAATCATCCCGAGCCTAGTTCTATCGGAAGCATCATCCAAATTCGCGATGGTGCTCCAAGCTTGGACGGGTAGTTCCGCGCATGAAGGACTCAACACACCATTTCTTCAGGCCATGCGCGGGAAATGGCGATCGACGCGCCTAGGCATTGCTTTCTTCCTGACTCTCGCGATTTCACTGGTGGCTCTGCAAGTCACTGGCATAGCTGTCATGCTTGCTGGACTACTAGTGGCTGCAGCGATGCTACTGATATCAAAAAGAGAGTTCGGAGGAATGACCGGCGACGTAATGGGTGCAACAAACGAGCTAGTTCGGCTTGCTTCACTACTCGTCATCCTGGTGATCCCAAAATGCCTGTGACCGCGCTGATCATGGCTGGCGGCAAAGGTACTCGAATGAGATCTGCGACGGAGAAGCCGTTGCTCAAAGTCGGCGGTAGACCGATGATTGAGCACGTTGTGGGGGCCTTGAAGCGGTCGAAAATGGTGGATCGAATCGTTGTAGCCGTGAGCGGAAACACTCCCCAGACTGCTCGCAAGGCGAGAGAGCTGAGTATCGAGATCGTGTTGACGCCTGGAGAGGACTACATATCCGACATGCGCTGTGCGATCAAGGCGCTGAACCTCCGTGATGTCCTAACCGTGGCTGCGGACATACCGTTCATCACGGCTGAGATTGTGGATCGTGCAGTTGAGAAGTACAGGTCCTCCGGCAAGCCGTCCCTGGCGGTCATGGCCCCAGCGGATATCTACAGGAAAATCGGCTCAAAACCAGAATATGTCTTCGAGATTGATGGGAGAAGGCTGGTGCCGATCGGCCTGAACGTGATTGATGGGAGAAGAATAGGTGAGCCCGAGCTGGACCAAGCCGTACTTGTTACAGACTTGGAGGAGCATGCTGTTAACGTGAATACTCCTGGGGAGTTGGAGGAGGCGAGAGAGCGCTTCGTGAAGGTTAGAGGCGCATGTGCAAGTGAGAGGTCATTACTCACAGGGACGCCGAGGACATATCGCCTCGCTCGTATCTCAGTGTTCTCGGCATTATCTGTCGTCGGCTCTTTCATTCACCCTCCGAGTCCTGTCCAGACGGTGGCCTTCGATTCTTGCCCGGGATTCTTCGCTGCCCTTTATTTCGGGGCCGCAGATGGCGCCTTGGTCAGCGGAATCGGACACGTCGTAACATCGATCATCAATGGTTTCCCACTCGGCATACTGCATCTGCCCATCGCATTGGGGATGGCTGCAGCCGGAGCAGCGATTGGCTTCATCAATCATCTCAGTCGTCGGGCAAGCTTCATCGCCGTTCTCACGGGGGTGGCGATCAACACTGGCTTGGTGGTTGTTGTGGTTCCAGTACTGGGCTGGGCGGCCGCATTGAGCTTCCTTCCCTTCCTACTCCTCGCATCCGCGTTGAATGCCTTGATTGCCGAGCTTGCTTACGTCGGCGTGAGAGGAAGACTCCGCCTTTGAGAGGAACGTCATCCAAACCTAACGTCGTGAAGACAGCCCGAGACGTCCGCCTCTTCAGAATTGACAGGCAACGGATCGTTGTTGTGAGCTGTGATTCTGCGGGAGGCATAGGACCGAAGCGTCTCGACAAAATCAAGGTGGACGGTCGCATGGTGGGTAGATTCACAGCGAGAGTAGCTCTCATGGAGGCGCTCTCGGTGGGCGCCTACCCAATCTGTATCGTGAACACTCTCGCCGTTGAGCCTGAGCCTACAGGCATCCAGATCATCAAGGGAATACGTGTCGAGGTAAGATGTGCCCGTCTCGACCGCAGGATCGTCATCACAGGGAGCACTGAGAAGAATGTGCTCGTCAGCCAAACTGGGGTCGGAGTAACGGTCGTTGGCATCGTCACTCTCAAGTCGCTAAGGGTAGGTTGGTCGAAGCCTGGAGACGCCGTAGTCGCAATAGGTCTCCCAGCTGTCCGAGACGAAGTGATCCTAGGTGAGAAGGAGCGAAGAATCGCGGACACAAGAGACGTTGTCAGGCTTCTTGATCTCCCTTTTGCACATGACATTATTCCGGTCGGATCTCAGGGCATCTTGCATGAAACCCAGACGATTGCCAAGGATTCCGGTCTACGTTTCACGCTGAGGCTTCGAGCAAAGGTTGATGTGAAGAAATCTGCAGGTCCGGCCACAGTCCTGTTGTGCACTTGTCGTCATTCGAACTTGGAGGAGCTCTCCAGGTCGATTCAAAAGCCCACGAATCTGGTAGGCACTCTGAGCTGAGACGCAAGGGATACGTCACTTCTTCAAACTCTGCTTTCACCAGTTGAGAATCATGCCAGACAACTCGCGCGTCGAACCGCAAGTTTCGTGTAAGCTGAGTTCTGAACCCTCGACGTCCAGTATCAGTAGCGCACCATTGCTTTTTCGCTGTTGAATATCTTGATCGCAACCGCAAGCGCGATGACCATGTAGACGAAGGCAGAGAGGAATTCCAGCGTCACGCTCGTCGCCGAGGCTCTGTTGAGGAGTGCATCTCTGATGATTATCATGGCATTGAATATCGGTGCGACTGCGAATAGCCGCAGTGTCTGCTCGCTCATGTACTGCATAGCTATCGCGGGAACGACGACAACTATCGAGAGTGGGGATAGGAAGTTCTGTGCCTCCTTGAAGCTTCGTGCAAAGATGGAGATCACCATCTCAAGCGATGCGCTAGTCATGGCAAGAATGAGCGTTGCTAGGCCGATGAGAAGCAGGTTGGCTATTGAGATGGAGAGGCCTAGCGTTGAGGATTCACCGATCGCTCCGGAGAAAACGACAACACCCGCAGTCATCCCGACGATTGCAAGCACGGATGAGAGAAGCGCGATCAGGACAGCGATCAAGAACTTGCCTATCACGATTTCTGTACGTGTCACCGGCATCGTTAACAGCGCTTCCAGAGTCTTGCGTTCCTTCTCTCCCGCCGTCGTATCCATGACGAAATACATTGCTCCCGTCACGGCGTAGATTCCGAGAAACAACGGCAGTAGAATTGCGAGGAACACGGCTCCAGTCCCAGACACTGTGACGCTGTGGAGGTCAGTCTCTATCGGCGTCAAAGCCTCCGGAGGCAACCCAGTCTTCGCCAATCTATCCGAGACGATCTTGTCGGCGTATTTCGTGATCGCGTCCTGCACAAGGGCCAGTGCGATTGTGCCTCGTGTGCTGCTCTGATCGACAAAGACCGTTATCGTTGCTCGCTGCGCTGGTCCCTCGAGTATTCGAGAGAAATTCTGCGGAAGCACCATCCCGAGCTCGTAGTCCCCGTTCTGGATCAGCTTCGTCATGTTCTCCTCGTGCCCGATTCTGACTATGTGTATCTGATCTGAGGCGAGGTTCGCTAGGAAATCGTCGGATGTGTTGTCACTCTGAATTACTGCTATTCTTACTGGATTTCTTTCTGGACTCGCTAGGAACGCTGGCATGAACATCAGCACGGGCAAGACTATGATGGGAATCACTATCATCGCGAGGATTGTGCGCCGGTCCCTTAGTGCGTCCTTGAGCTCTTTCGCGGCTATTGTGATGATTCTTCCCAAGTTCATTGCTCGTCCCTCACTCAGTCACCAACTGTACGAAGATGCTCTCCAGATCTTTCTGGGATGTCCTCTTCTGAAGTTCCGCAACTGTTCCGGCCGCGACGATTTTTGCGTGATCGATGATCGCTACTCTGTCGCAGAGTTTCTGGGCTTCCGTCATGTTATGTGTTGAAATCATGATGGCTTTTCCTTCTTTTCGGAATCGCTCGACGAAGCCTTGTATGGAGCGGGCGCTCATCACGTCCAATCCTGCTGTGGGCTCGTCGAGCAGCAGAACCGGCGGATCATGAATAAACGCTCGAAGGAGCGCGACTTTCTGTTTCATGCCTTTCGAGAAATCCCCAACCTTCGTGTTCGCTCTATCCTTCAATTCCATGATATCGAGCAGTTCGTCGCCTCGCTTCTTGAGCACGTCTTCACGCATTCTGTGCAGTCTTCCATAGTAGAGCAGGTGTTCTCTTGGTGTGAGGCGGTCGTAGAGTCCCGTGTCCTCGGGCAAGACACCGATGGAGGCACGTACCTTCTGGGGCTCCCGCAACAGATCATGGCCTGCAACTGTGGCTGTTCCGCTAGTTGGTTTCAGTAGAGTGCTGAGTAGTCGCATCGTGGTTGTTTTGCCAGCGCCGTTCGGGCCTAGAAGGCCGAAGACTTCTCCGTTACCGACTTCGAAGGTGACATGGTCGACAGCTGTGAATTCTCCAAACCTCTTAGTCAGTGACTCGCATTGTATCAATGTCCGCTCGCCGACCTTGGACTCGGGTGCGATGTCAGGCTCGCCATAGGTAAATCAAACGGTTGCCGGAGTCGCAAAGGATTCCGAATGAGAGCCCTTATGAGGACGAGGAAACGTTTCGGAAAGTTCGAAGAAGCTAGGGCGCTCTTAGGGATGGATCTTCCTCGATGACGACCTCTGCAACACAGAGACTACGCGTTCGTATTCCTTCCGGCTCGAAAGTCCATTGTATATCTCACAAGGACGATCCTGACGGACTTTCCAGCGCCGCCCTTGTCCGCTGTGCCACACACTGTACTTTCGGTTTGACCGGTTATGAGGATCTCGAGCGAGTTCTGGCAGAGGCGCCGCACGGTCTAGACTGGCTCGTTTTGGGTGATCTTGGCCTCAGTGAGAAGATGGAACTGATCAGTGGTCTCCCAGAGATTGCTCGACATGTACTGTACTTGGATCATCATCTGCTCTCCGCCGAGTCGAAGAGAGCACTTCGGAAAGCAGGAGTGATCGTTCGTCATTCGCTGGACAATTGTACGAGTGTGCTGGCATGGGATGTGTTCAGGAGTCAACTTCCTGAGGGTGCGGTCAATTTGGCCGCGTACGGAGCTGTGACCGATCCACCCGTGTCTGGTCGCCTTACCCGCGAAGTCATGTTGAAGACGAGCTGGAACCTCGACGCTTACGAAGGCCACCTGCTTGCGCTCGCCCTCTCCTCTAAGGCATGCACAACCGCATTGAGAGAGACAACTGTTCGGGAACTGGCAACGCTCAAATTGCCTCACCAAATCGTTCCAGTTCGTCGTCTCGCCAATGAACAAGCCGCGAGCATGTTGAGGATTCAGCGGCAGCTGTTTCGCCGGGCGGAAGTGAGAAGGCGGATAGCGATCGCTAGTGGAGGCCGCCTATCGCTCGGAACCACAGCTGAGCTGCTGTTGGGTGTTCCAAATGTCATTGCGAGCCTCGTCTACCACACAACACGAACACCGGCACATACTCGGATATCTGTTCGAAGCACCGATGAATGCGACCGGCATCTTGGGAGGCTGTTGTCTACGCTCTCTCGCAGACTTGGCGGCGAAGGCGGCGGACACAAGATTGCTGCTGGAGCAATGGTTCCAACTAAGCGACTGCAGGAATTCCTGCGCCTGTTCGTCAGAGAAGTCGGCCGCTAGTGTTCTTAGGCCACGCCAAGCCTGAAGTTTGCTTGGGAACCGCACTTGTTGCACTTGCAGTAACCCAGGCTGTCAACAGCGAACAATGTCCGCTGACCGCATGCGGTGCAGTTGCCCTCGAAGGACCTCAGCATGGTTACGCTTGAGAGACCTTGCTCAGCTCGACTCTGCTGTCTCTCCTCGGTCTTCTTCTTCATAGTTGAGACGCGTACTTGCTCTTCATTCAGCTTCGAGATGTACGATTTCGGCAACTTGCGAGGCATGAACCGTTCCTACGTAGGATAGGTGAATGCGCCGTATAAGCGTGAACTACGCGCCTCGCTACGTGCTTGACGAGAGGCTTGAAAGCCGACCGGTCGATTTATCGTGGTGAAGATCACAGATCAACGCGAGGACTGTTGTCATGACCATGACGGCATTCAAGGCGGCGCCAATAAAACCCATAATTTCCGCTGACGTACTCGAAAAGATCGACATCCGTGTCGGAACAATCGAGCTTGTGGAAGACGTGGAAGGATCCGAGAAACTGGTGAAGCTAACCGTTGATTTCGGCGATCACAAGAGAAGCATACTGGTCGGAATGAAGCAAGAGCGTGAGAATCCAAAAGAGATCGAAGGCAAACAGGCGTTGTTCGTTGTTAATCTCGAACCGAAAAGCATGATGGGCCAAGTCTCAGAAGGCATGCTGTTCGACATCGGATACGCGGACGGAATCAAACCCGTACTCGCAGTGCCCGAGAACCATGTGCCTAGTGGCGCACGAGCAGGATGACTGAGGACGCCAAGATGAAGGGCTCGTACTCACGGGGAAGACACGATTTGAACCGGTCTTGGAAGGTTCAAGGTGAGCGCTTCAAGTCCTGTTGAGTTTCTCTGCAATGAAGGCGGCTATGCTCGGGCCCACGTTCGGAAGCGCCTTCAGCCCATTCAGTCCGTGTTTCTTGTAGATCGCTAGGATGTCTTGGTCGAGTTCGTCAACGGTCCATCCTGCTCGTCTGTACGCCCAGACTTTGAAGGACGGCGCGGACTCCAGCTCCAGTAGGTAGCATTTGGTGAAGATCTCTTCCGCAATGCGCTTATTCGTAGCCAACGGGTCATCTGGAATGTACCGTGGCATTCTGTCGCTGATTCCGTACTTCGCGCAGAGCTCTCTGACCTTTAGTCCGATTCTGCCAGAGTACTTCGCGTCAATGGGACTGTACGCGCCTCCGTAGAGCTTCGTGTACTTCTCGACAAGTTCGGGATCATGTTTCTTCAGTGCCTCAGTGAAGTAGGTCGCCTGTGCGCCGCTCATCGTGAGCCCAGCGGCCAACACGAATTTCCCGCCGTACTCCGCGGTTCTTCTCACGACCGCCTCAAGGTTTGAGTCATCATCACAAATGTAGGGCAGGATAGGCATGAACGCAATCCCAGTCAGTATTCCCGCGTCCGCGATCTTTCGCATGGCTTGGAATCGCCCCTCGATCGTCGGAGCGCAGGGCTCGAAGATCTCGCCATATCCTCCCGAGTGGGCGCGTACTATGCTGAACATCACGCACGCCCAAGTGCGCTCATTGATCTCCGAGAGCACGTCGAGATCCTTCAAGACGAGCGGAGACTTCTCCAAGACCATAGTTGGGAAGCCCAGCTCCGTGCAAACCTTGAGCATCTCACGGGAGAGGCCGTACTTTCCCTCAGCGGGCTGATAGTCGCCGACCATGATCACGTCCTTCTGAGCCCGTGAGAGTTCCTTCCGCAACAGCTCGGGCGCGTTCGTCTTGACTTTGATGTACTGGGAGAACGGGTCGGAGAGGTGACGTGTGGCTGGATCACGAGCCAGCATGTTGTAATTCTCATCACGCCAGTAGCAGTAGACGCATCCTTCCTGACACCCGATGTACGGGTGAGCGCCGTACTTTGTCCAGAACCAGCCGCCATCGACATGCTTGTGAACATTGAGGATATGCTTGGGCTCGTATGGAACGTAGGTTACGGCACGATTCTGGATGCTTGTCAAAGACTGGCTCGCCAGTTGTCGCTTTGTGCGAGCTGGAAGGTACGTTGTGGCTTTCTTGAGCATCAGCTTCGTCGGATGCGCCCGCTTCACGTGATTCTCCAGAAACTTCGTTAGGAGTTTTGGCTGATACTTTCCGATGGTCTTCAATCCCCAACCGATGCCTTTGATCGCGTCATACTCTCGTTCGCCAAGCCTGGGAGCGAGCAAGACGAGAAGCTTCCTCAGTTCCGCCGTTGCGGTGGGTCTCCTCTTTGCGAAATAGTGAACCGCCACGCCAACTGCGCGGCGAATCCACCGATTATCATGATCCCCCATCCTGACCAGGTACTTGTAGGCTCGAGGAAAGTTGCAGACGAGAGCTTGGCCCCACACTCGTTCGGCGATGGAATCGCACTTCGCCCAGTTCTCTCCGATCACGATGTACTCGGCCGTCTTCTCTAGGCAGGTTGCCATGTTCGACCCGAAGTCGTTGTGCGAGTGCCGAACCCACGATGACGTAGTACCCTACTGACCCGCGAGAGATCATTCGATCGAGCGCCTTCAGGAAAGTGGCATTTCCCAGGTCAGTCTGTCCGAGCCTCATCCCCACTCGATCTAGGATAGGAAACTTTGTGCGTCCAAATGCCAGCGGGTCGAGGATGCCGCATGCTTTCTCTAGTTCGCCCTCACGGATGAGTGCCTCAGCCTTTGATGTGACAGCATCGGCATCTCGCATTGAGGGCGTCATTGGCGTTGTCGGCTCCCGAGAACGACCGTGTGCCTGGCAGCCCATATTAGGCATGATCAGTTTGGGCTGCTACAGGGTGGCTGCCACCCTCTCTTGGGTGGCTCCCACCCTTGTCAAGGTGGCTTCCACCCTACGTTTTCTGACGTTGGCGCGCCTTCGAAGGCTTGTGTTGATCATAGTTGTTCCTGAAAGTGACTGCATGCCTGAATGAGGTGGCCGATGGGTTTCGCCCATCATGGTACATGGATGTTTCATGTGCGGAACGCTAATATACCCAACATCCATGCCAACTAAACATCAGAAAAGTGGAAGCCATGACGACACAGAAACGAAAATACGGACTTGCTCTTGTGCTCTTGACAGCATCAGTCCTAGCACTCTACCCAACAATGTCGCTTGAGAAATCGCAGAACGGATCCGCCGTCGTGTCTATCAAAGCGGACGGCAAAGCATACCAGAACCAGAAAGGCAAAGCCAGCAGCACCTTCTCCAGCGCGGCGCTGACACTGTACGGTTCAGTCGCAGCCAAGGGCAACGGAGGACTCGAACTAGACGACCTTGCCGGCAGCCTACAAATCGGAATAGCAAACTACACCATAACGAGCGGTAACGGAGAAGTCAATAAGAAAGGCACGATCGAGATCAACGCCAAGACAAGCGACGCAAGCAAGAAGCTGGAACTCACACTGCACGGCAGCAATCAAGGCGACAATGTAACCTTCGACGCCAAAGAAAGCAAACTCTCCTCACTGTACTTCCTCTCCCTCAAAGGCCAAGCGATCGTCACGATGCCAACCACGACCACTAGCATGACTAAGAGCGACTACGACCATGACCGCGATCACCGCTACGGAAACAACACAGTAACAGTAACCCAGAGCAACACGGTCACAGAGACTGTAACACAATTCCAGAACCAGACTTTGACTGTCACGCAGACAAGCACCGCCACCGTCACAGAACCCAGCAATCAAACAATGACTGAAACCGTAACGCAGACCACAACAGAGCCCCCAACGAATTCAACAGTAACCCTCACAGAGACTGTAACTAGTACGGTCGCCAACTCGACCATAACAGTGACAGCCCCAAGCACAAACACGACCCTGACAACGAGTCAGATCTGAATAGAGCGAGTCCCTTCCACCTTTCCCACCTTTTTCTGTTCCAGTCTTCGTCACGCACGTGACCGTCTCGGTAGTGCGTGAGTTGCCAAAGGTGTTAAGGACTCTAGCGCGCTCCACTGGTCCTACATGCTCGAGTCATGGGAAATCAAATTCAGACCCGAGGCTGAGTCGATACGTCGGATGGCGAAGGAGTTCGCTGAGAAGGAGATCGCCCCGATCGCGGACCGAATCGACCGCGAGAACAAGTATCCGATGGATCTCTTCCAGAAGATGGCGAAACAGGGACTCTTCGGCATGTTCACGCCGACAGAGTACGGAGGAACCGGCCTAGACCTCCTATCCTCCGCAATCGCTGCTGAGGAGATCGCGAAGGTCTCCATGTCCGCCTCAGGAATTATTGGCATCCAAGCCGCCGTCACAGCCGCACCAATCACCAAATTCGGAAGCGAGCAACAGAAAAAGGCGTACCTACACGACATGGCGACCGGCAAACGAATCGGTGCCTTCTGTCTCACCGAGCCCGTTGCAGGTTCTGACGCAGCCGCTATAGAGACGAAGGCTGTGAGAGAAGGCGACGAGTATGTGCTGAATGGGACGAAGACTTTCATCACGCAAGGCGAGGTCGCCGATCTCCTCGTTGTCTTCGCAAAGACTCCAGGAAAAGACGGCGAAGAAGTCACCACCTTCCTAGTCGATAAGAGAAGATCGCCGTTCAGGGTTGGATCGAAGATTGAAGTCATGGGGTTGAGGGGAACCGGCACAGCCGAGCTAGTCTTCGAGAATTGCCGAGTCCCGAAAGAGAACGTACTAGGCAAAGAAGGTGAAGGCTTCCTGATTGCGATGATGACACTTAACGAGTCCAGGATAGGCGTCGCCGCCGGCGGTGTCGGACTCGCCCAAGCCGCATTCGACATCGCAGCCAACTACGCTAAGCAGCGGAAGGCGTTCGGTCAACTGATTGGGAAGTTTCAAGCGATTCAGTGGATGCTTGGGGACATGTTACGTCAGATTCACTCGGCACGACTCCTCACATACCATGCCGCGTACCTTAGGGATCAGCAACAAGACTTCGTCAAGGAAGCGTCCATGGCGAAGGTGTTCGCGAGCGAAGTCGCCGTTGAAACCACACGACGCGCAATCCAGATCCTCGGCGGATACGGTCCCACGAAGGACTATCCGCTCGAACGCTACTACCGCGACGCAAAGATCCTCGAGATCGTCGAAGGCACCAGCGAAATACAGAGACTCATCCTAGCCAGAGAAATCCTCCAACTCTAGGGATTACTCAAAACCCAGAGTCCCGGGTTATCTTGTCAATCCACCCACGGATTTCTGATTCATTAGTGGACCTTGTTAGACAGTACTCTCTCGTCGCCGGATGACTGGGAATATTGGATATCGTGTCGACAACAAAGGAAATATCATGTTCTCGGATCAGATCGCCCACGACGAAGCCATTCATTGCTCCTCCGGTCCTTGGGTCGAGCAAGGCGACAAGGTCTGAGTAGTCTTTATCCCTTTTTCCTTTCAGACGCTCAAGACCCTCCGGAGGCATGCCGGTATTGGTGACAAGATACTCTCGGTCTCGTGCGGCTTTCGTCTTGTACAAGAACAGTAGTTCTTTTACCGGAACGTAGAAGTACTCGCCACTGATCGGGCGGAGTTGCAGGAGCTCTTCCTTAGTACAGAGATGGTAAGGGATTTCTTTTGTCGGGTCTTCTTTGAAGAAGTTCCTGAACTCAAAATCGCAGGCATCAATGTATATGGAATCGATCTCGGTCTCCTTGACAAATACAGGCTTTCTCCAGCATTCTGATGCGGCACCAAAAGGGGATTCTGGCTCAAGCGCATACCCGTTTTCATTCATGTAGATGTTAAGGTAGCGAGTAAACGGGTCGTCCGGACCAAGACAATCGATGTCGAAAGAGCCAGCATAAGGATTGTAGGAGTAGACTGCCCATCCTCCAAGAAGCACAATAGTTAGACCGTGTTTGGAGCGAAACCATGCGCCAAGCTTTCTCAGCTCTGCAAGAGATTCTCTGCGAACAATGTCCGCTTGTGACATCAGCGCCTCACCGGTCTTCCTTGGCAGATACGGACATGGTTTCCTCGTACAGTCTCACGGCCCAATCGCGACCGACGTGGCCGTAGGAGACAAGATCCATGATGAGTTGAGCTGGAGAACACACAACCACACCATCGATGGTTTCCGCCTCTTCGATTATGTCCCATGTGTCTATCTCATAGACCTCTAGGACTTTCTCCTCTCGGGTCTCGGGGATATGTCGTCCCAACTTCTCGAAGAGGGTGCTTTCTCGTTCCACATATGCCTGAACTGAGTCATACTTCATTCCATATCCAATGTATCTGCTTGCGCCAGAGAAAAGCGTCAGGGCGTATCTTATGTCAGCGGATTTGCAGAGCTGCACGAGTCTCGCTTCGAGTTCTTGGGTCGACTTCACATTTGGCACGTGGATTTCTCCCTTCTTCAGGCTCTTGAGCGGCCTATTCCATGAGATCTCGTTCAGGAGCTTCCAGACATCAAACACAATCAGCTCCTTTCCTCTGTATGACACCAGTTCACGTTGCGTGAGGGCAGAAACAACCTTGTTCACCATTCCTGCAGATACCCGCGTATCGTTCGCGATTCGGGTTTGAGTTGTAGATTTGTGCTGAATCAGATATCTTACCACTCTCAGTGCCTTTGGAGATACGAGAGAAGTCCTTACAAGCCCTGAGACCTGGGGCGCTGGCTCCACCTCCGCTCTGGAAAGAGGTTCCAGTAGTCTATGACCGGCGCTTTGCCGTACAACCTCAAAACTGGCGATCTTGTCCAGAATTCGGTAGCTGATCAGCCCAACTTCAGTTGGCATTCGAGCAAGTGCTTCGCGTGAAGGAAGCATCTGCATTGGGATAACCAAGTAAGCGCCGTCGAATTCTTTCGCCCAGAGGATAATTCTCCCTAGACCATCGTAGAAGTTGCTCGTTCTTACTTCGAAGGCGACTCTCGCCTCAGGGAGCGTCAGGACGATGTCAACAATGGGGCCTGAGGTCGTCTTGATCGATCTCTCCAAGCTTGCATGTGGATACTGTTTGCTGAGGGCTTTCTTGAGGGCCTCTTCGACTTGAGCGTGCATCATGATTCATGCTGAATGAATATTTTCACTGGAAGCTTTTAAGGGTTTCACTTATTAGTGAACCTACGCAATTTATTCACTCCTGCCTTAAGAGCCATTCACCAATTAGCGAAAAAAGTGAACATAGCAGAATCCTCAACATCGCCGGAGTCATAGATCTGCAAGTCAGGTTACAGGCAGATACGGGCCTACGAAGGACTATCCGCTCGAACGCTACTACCGCGACGCGAAAGTCCTCGAAATCGTCGAAGGCACCAGCGAAATACAAAGACTGATCCTAGCCAGAGAAATCCTCCAACTCTAACTTGACCGTCAAGATGCGGCATTTGTGAGACCGGGCAGTTTGGTAGCCTCCCCTACGCTCGCTAGTCGGGGAGCATGTGCGTCAAAATTCTGTGTGTAAGACACTGCGTCTTACACATGCATTCTCCTGCGTGTCTAGGCCTGGCTATGCCGACGCGGAAGATCTGTAATTCAAAGCTCTTGATCAGCGCATCCATACGCTGCAGGGTGTGGGACCCTAGGTGCCGTTTCCATGAAAGAGGTGGCTCTCGATCATATCCTCCAAAGGGCCCGTTTCAGGGAGAAGAGGGGTCCCGTTTGAGAGTTCTTGGTAACGCGGTGAAGCGGTGGCTCATCGCTTACCATGAATGTGTAACCGTAAGAATTCTCCGTGTAGCACACCGTGTAGAGATTCTAGAAATTCAGGCAATTGCTAGGTTCAAATCTGGACGCCCGCACCAGCATACCCACACACACCTACATGAACGACGACGGACGACGGTTGAATTTACGACTCTCGCACCAAGAGATCCGCACATACAAATCCAATCCAATAACAATTGATGATAAAGCTTAGATCAGAATGAGGACGACCTGGAGCCTGGTTGTAAGAACCGAATCAATTGCCTGTAATGACGATGATGAAGCTAATGTCGGATTAGACCAGCTGATGGCGCGGTAGAAAGAGGAGAGACGAGCGATGACAGAAGAAGGACTGGGAAAGGGCGACTACGGCATAGACGCCCCACTCTTCATTCGGAACCTGATAATCGCAGCCTTCGTCTGCCTCATAGCTGCGCTCTTCGTTCTGGCAGGGCTTATTGGCACAACGATTGGGGACTTCATTGGCTCCGTTCTGCTGATTTCCTTTCTCACTTCTTCCATCGCAGCGGGCTACATGGTTTGGAGCAGCAAGATTGGTAAGTATCGCGAAAGAGAGAAGATACTCGACCTCGTTCCCATAGAGGGAAACGAGACTCTATTGGATGTCGGTTGCGGACGCGGACTGCTGCTGAACTCTGCAGCCAGGCGCCTCTTCGCTGGGGAGGCAGTGGGCATCGACATATGGAAGAAAGAGGATCAGTCTGGTAATGATCCTGATGTCACACGAGCGAATGCTGAGGCGGAAGGCGTTGCTGATCGCATCGAGATCCTTTCTAGCGACATGCGAGAGATCCCGTTTAGAAGCAACCATTTTGACATAGTAGTTTCGAACATTGCAATTCACAACTTGCACAGTCGAGAAGACAGAGAAGCAGCTTTGCGCGAGATTCTTCGGGTGCTAAAACCAGGTGGTCGTATCGCGATAAGCGATATCCGTAACACGACGGAATACGTTGGTTGTCTTGCTAGCATGCGTGTCGATGACATTCAGACAGTCGGACCGCATTACGGAATGTTTCCGCCCGTCCGAATCGTCACCGGCCGAAAACCTGGAAGCTAGAGCTTTTTGTGTGTGTTCTACTGGTGTGCACACACACAAAGAATCACTCATCTCCCATGAGGGTTCAAATTACTACGCCCGCAGAGTCGTCGCGAATCGTCGTGTTCACCACTCTGTGTGTGGGTGCCTTGGTGCGCACACACACAAAAAACAACCATGCTCGCTTCGCTCGCAGCACCATTAATGACACACACATCCAATAACGAACGATAGACGACGACGGGCTTCCTTGCCAGTTCGTGAAGTTGTTAAGAAGACTTCAGTGCTTTCTTCGTTTCCCTTTTGCGGAGCAATGTGACTGCCAGAAACCCGATCAGTAGACCTAAGACAAGGGATTCGACGGGAAAACCAGGAATTCCAAAGGGCAGAGTTGCACTGGTCACCGTTGTGGTACTTGCGAGTGCCATTGTTGTGGAACTGGACGTAGTAGGGTGCGGTGGCAAAACTAGAGGTGCGCGCGGCGGCTGTGAGAAGTCGAAGTCCCGCATCAAGTCTCCCAGAATCGGGGAGTTCTCTCGCACGTCAGGCCTGGAATCTGGTCTTCCATCGTTCTTGGGGTCTAGTCGTTGCCCGTTCAGGAAGATGTCTTCAATGAATTTCAGGTAGGCGTCGAAGCTTAGGTTTTGGGGGTCAATGTATCCTTGCTTGGCGTAAGGGGCTAATCACAATGCTTGGCACACGCATGCCATATCCGTTCTCATCAGCCTTTGGAGGTACGACATGATCATAGAATCCGCCCCAGTCATCCCAGCTTAGGAAAATCGCCGTACTACTCCATTCGGGGCTCTGCATTATCGCATTCACAAGATTCGTTACGTATGCTTGACCTCGACTGACAAGAGCGGGTGGATGTTCGCTATCCGCTCCATTCGGGACGATCCATGAGACAGCTGGCAAGCTTCCATTCTTGACAGCTGAGAAGAAGGTGGAGAGGTTCTGAACGTTCTTCAGTTGATGGTCCTGGTGGACTGTTTGAAAGTCGGGCAGAGGATTCCAGATCTCTGGAACCGCATTTGGATTCGTAACGACCGCGCAATCACCATCATCACAGTCATCGCGATCTTGCTGTGCGCCACCATCTACGTAGTATGCCCAGCTAACATGCGCTTTGGAGAGCAGATATGTCAAGTCTGTCCATGCATAGTCTGGGGCGGTTGAGTTACCCTTGTCCGGATCGAACTGGTTGAGTTCGCTCTTGCAACTCATGGGGTCTTGCAGGTTGCTGCATATTGCAGACCAGGCTGAGACAAGATACAAATGTGATGGGACACTCCAAGATGCAACCGGTTCGAACATGTGATCTTGAAGCACAAAATCCTTGGCATACGACCAGTAGTTTGGTATCTCGTTCTGGTCATGGTATCCCATCACATCTGGGGTGACTTTGCCTAGGCACTCAGCGGCCAGTGGATTCTTCGTGCAATTGATTTCGAGGATGCGTTGCTGGATGAATCCATCCATCTTACCTCCATCAACGTCTGCGACTGAGTTGGGGGCGCCATGGGGGCCCCCGTGATTCAGATCATCGATGTCATGATATGGTTTCTCGCATGTATTCGTTATTGGATTCGGTACACAGACGGTTGGCACTCCATTCTGCATCGGAATACCATCCGCCCCCGGGTATGTCCCGAAGTAGGAATCGAACGACCTGTTCTCCTGCATGACTATGACAACATGCTTGATCTCATGAGCATCTGAAGCCCGTATGGAAGGGACTGCCAGAGCGGTGACTGCGAGGACGATTAATGTAATCGCCAGCACTAGAATTCTTCCCAACTCTCCTATACCCTCAGAATCGAGAGGGATCACGCAGCCCTTTTAGGAGTTTGCTATGAATCATTCATCTTCGCTAGGCTACCCGCTCGCTTCATGAGAGGAACCGCTACCAGTCTCGAGGCTACGTCTAAGCAGGATCAAATGTGTGTGGGTCTCTTGGTGCGCACACACACAAAACTGCTCAAACGATGACGGACGACGGTTCAAGTTCGGACACCCGCACCAATCATTTTGTCATTGAAGACAAGCAGAGATTCAAAACTCGCAAATAGATATTTAGGTGCTCTTGCAACTGTTTGAGCTCTGAGATAATTGGTAACGTTCTCTCATCTCAAGTCCAAGAAGTCACGAGTAGTTCTAGCGATCGTTCTTATGATTCTCTCCGCGATCAATGTAGCAAGCCTTGGCCTTCCAATAATAGCCCCATTCGTCTTTGCTACCGACTCAGGAGCATTCCCGCCGTCGTTCTTCTCTATGACTACGGTCAACATCAGCGATTATCCCAAGCTCACGTTTGGTACGTTGGCGCATCCTGAGATCGGCGCATGGGCTTGGATAGAGCGGTCTAAGGGCAGTTACGACTTTACCCTCTTCGATGAATACGTCAGCGACGCAGCGAGGCACGGGCTAGTTGACACGACCAATACTGTCAGTTTGGCAATCACACTTGGAATGACGCCGCCGTGGGCTGCTGCCGATC